>NZ_LMJC01000001.1:7500-978820 GCF_001429215.1 Acidovorax sp. Root267 | reverse complement strand
CGGCCAAGACGAGTCATTCATCACGAGAGCTTGATTCGCAGTCATGTCTCCTTAGGGTGCACGCCGGCTGTTTTTCCTTGAATGCGAACCTGCCTGTTCATGCACAGCCGATGCATCGCCCAAATAGGCTCTCAAGAGTTCCGTTGCCTCCGATGATTCTGTGAGCGGCCTCAGCACGCCCAACGGCTCAAGCAAGTTCAATGGACGGACGTCGAGCTCACACACTTCGCGGGCTTCTATCAGCGGACGTGCAAAGTTGATCGGCAACAGTGTCAATACCTTCTCTGTGCGAAGGACCCGCCATAGCATCGCGGGAGAGCGCGTAACGACTGGGTAGATGTTCGCGGAATGCGGAAACTCGGCCGTCAGTTCGTCAAACCGCGCTCTCGCAGCGGATCCAGTTGGCGTGATCAACCAGGTTTCATCGGCCAGGGCCTGCCATCGCAACGCCTTACGCGCAGCAAGTGGGTGATTGATCCAGCCCAGAACGGCAAATCGGTCATCGCGCAAATGCTCGAACCGCCAGCCCTCCGGGATGACCTGAGGACGCCGGCAAACCACCAGATCGACCTCTCCGCGCGAGATCGATAGCAGTTGGTCATCTCCCTCGCCCTCGACCAAATGGATCGTGATCTTCGGGTGCAGCTCTCCAAAACGCGGCAGCGAATCCACGAGCAAACCGTTCATTGCGCCCACCGAAGCGACGACCCTGACGGTACCCCGTCCGCGATGCTGTCGAGCCGCTACAACCTCAGCGCCTTGCTCGATGCCGAACAGAAGCTGCTTCGCGACGGGCAGCAGGTCCTCGCAAGCGCTTGTGGGACGCACACCACGCGCGTGCCGCTCGAAAAGCCGCGTCTCCAGTAGCTGCTCCAAATAGGCGAGCGTCTGCGTCACGGACGACTGCGTCATGCCGATGGCCTGGGCCGTCCGCTGAAGGCTCCCCAGTTCGGCAAGCTTCAGCAAGACCTGAACGTGCCGAAATTTTCCGCGGGCTAACAGGCGATTGAGTAGGGTGGAGGCTGAGTTCAACAAGGTATCGCAAAGTCTAATGGAAAGTAGCCTTTTTTAATTAGTCAACGATGGCTCGGAACCTCATGATCTGCACATTAAAAACTGCTTGCAGTGCTGCGAGCTACGGAGACAACTTTGAAAAACTTGCTGAAAATTGCCGTCATCGCGTTGACCGCTTTGGTCTCGCCTGTCCACGCACAGGTCTCTGACTGGCCCACCAAGCCAATCAAGGTCATCGTCCCCACCCCGCCCGGAGGCGGCTACGACAGAGCCATGCGTCCGCTGGCGCAAGAAATGGCGTCGATTCTTAAGCAGCCTGTCATTGTCGAAAACAAGGCGGGCGCAGGCAACATCATCGGGACCCAAGCCGGCGCGGTGGCGCCACCCGACGGCTACACCCTGACGATGACTGGCATGGTGACAACCATCGCCCAGGGTATGTACGACAAGGTGCCGTTCGACATCGTTGCCGACTTTTCGCATGTTGCGGCAATTGGCGGTTCCGCTCAGTGGTTAGTCGTCAGCAGCCAATCCGGAATCGATTCGCTTGCCGACCTGATTGCGAAGGCCAAGCGAGACCCAGGCAAGATCAACTACGCCAGCTCTGGGCCCGGGAGCACCGGTCATCTGGTCATGGAGCAATTGCAGAAGGCTACCGGTACAACGTTGACGCATATCCCGTACAAGGGAGGCGCACCAGCGCTACAAGACGTTCTGGGTGGTCAAGTCCAGGTGATGGTCATCCCACCCAGCGGCTCCGTGCAACACATCCAGGCCGGCAAGCTTAAGGTGCTCGCGGTATCAAGCGATAAGCGCAGCCCCGAACTGCCGCAGGTTCCTACCTTCGAAGAGTTGGGCTTCAAGCAGTTGACCGTTGTGTCGTGGATTGGGCTTTCGGTGCCGAAAGGAACGCCTGCTGCTGTCGTGGCCAAGGTCAATGCCGCAGTACGTGAGTCTTTGGCAAAGCCTGAACTGATCAAGAAGCTCGACACGGACGGCCTCGTCGCCATGCCAATGACTCCGGAGCAATTTACACAGCTCGTCAAAACCGACACGGAACGCTGGGGGCAGCTCACTCGCAGCCTCAACCTCAAAGCGAACTGAGCGCAATTCAGGATTTCCAATGCCTTTTGCAGTTTCTCAAGATCGTCGCATTTATTACGAGCGCCACGGGTCTGGACCGACGGTCTTGTTCTTGCACGGCGCTGGATCTAACGCGGCCACTTGGTGGCAGCAGGTTCCGGAATTCTCGAAATCGCATACCTGTTTGACGATGGACATACGGTGTTTTGGGCGGTCAAGCGCACCCGTCAGCGAATTTGTCCTCGCGCATTTTGTTGCTGATGTCCTTGCAGTGTTGGAACAAGAGCGCGTGGACCGGGTAGCGCTGATTGGGCAGTCGCTCGGCGGGATGATTGGATTTCGATTGGCAATAACTCATCCAGAACTGGTCGTGGGTTTCATTGCGTGTGATACCTCCTTAGCGATCGACCACCCTGTGCTTGTGGAGAGTGTTGATCGACGATTCAAAAACGTCTCGGCAGTCAGCATCGAACAACGCTCCTTGGGTGCCTGGTTTATCAAAACCAGCCCGGAACTCGCAGGGTTGTATGCGCAGATCAATCACTTCAATCCAAGTGCACACAGCATTGATGCTGACGCCTGGCGAGAGGCGATGCTGACATTGAACGAACCTGTGAACCTCGCCCCATTGGCAGCCATCGAAAAGCTGCGTTGTCCTACGCTGTTTTTGGTGGGTGCTGAAGACCCCATCGTRCCCGCGCATGTGATGCACGAGCTCTCGCAGGCTGTTCCAGGAAGTGAAGTTTTGGTCCTAGCGGAGGCGGCGCATTCGGCGTACTTCGAAAAACCGGGAGAGTTCAATCGTGCGGTGCTCAGCTTTCTAGCTCGTCGCATCTATGCAGCTGAATCGCAAGCAACTCTGGGGTAGTTTGTTCAATCAGGGTTTGACGGATGCAGGGAATGATCGATCTTTGTTTATCAGCACATTGACCAGTCCAGCATTGGCGAAATCCTTCAAGGATCGCGGTTGCAAGCGGAACAGCATACCTCCCACGTCGCGCTGACCGGCCGTGTTTATCAGCACATTGACCAGTCCAGCATTGGCGAAATCCTTCAAGGATCGCGGTTGCAAGCGGAACAGCATACCTCCCACGTCGCGCTGACCGGCCGCGACCCCATTGAATGGCCGCTTTCGAGCAGATGGAAAGGCGGTTTCGGGCCCTGAGCCGACAGTGGGCATCCCGTCCCAAAAGCGGCCATTGATTCAAAACAGATCAGATTGATCGGCGTCCAAAGCTTTCAGTCGGTGGGCCCAGTCCAGCTTACGGGCACGCTATAGTTTGCTTGCTTTACCCGCAGGTTTTGCGGTCTAAATTACGTTAGGCGCCTCCAGTGCTTTCACCGAATCAAATCGTCGCCAAATTTGAGGCCGTTGATGCTCACGACGACACCGTCGAAGGAATCTCGTTTCATCCTCCGGCAAAACGAGGCGGCAAATCGAGCGTTACGGTCACCTTGTTCCGCCATTGGGAGAACACTTGTCGCCTGGTTACCTTCACCGATTGCGCCAACATTGAAACCATCGTTGACAGCGATGTCCTGAAAGACAACGCCCCAAACAACACATGTTCCTTTGAGGCACGAGCAGATGCCGCTGAAATCGAAGCGCTCATGCGGCGACAGAAGAAAAGCTGGAATGTTTCCTATGAGAAGAGCATCGACCCCTTGCCGAAGAAGCTGACCAAGGCACCGAATCTCGTTCTGTTTCGCATCCGACTCTTCGGTGGGTCTATTGTCATCGTGGCAAAGTCCTTCTCCATAAAGCGCCTAATCCTTCAATCGAGAGGACAAACAACGGTAGGTCAAGCTTGAGTGTTTTTGCCAATGCATAGCCGCCGTTGTTTGCCTCTCATCTCAAACGTTAGGTTTCAAGCGATATGCGCTCGTCTGACGAACAACTAGTAAGGCTTCTGCGGCTTGAAAGGTTGCGCACCTTTCGAAACTGGCTTCTGTGCCTTGGGGTTCTCGCGTTACTAACGGCACTCATGACAACGCGCAACACTGTGGGCAACCCAAAGACCTGGTCTAGCGCCTTCAACGCTTTGTCAGCGTCAGGAGAACTCATTCAGTATGGGGTGTGGGTCGCCGCATTCGGTTGCGCGCTGCTCATGCTTGGAATAGGACTTGCGGTTGTTGTGGCACGACAAGAAAATGACTAACTATCCGGCACTGGTCTCGCGTTCGTCGTACCTAACCATTCGCTCCAGCGGACTGCCTTCCTCAGCCGCTGAACAAAAATTTTGAGCGTCCGCTTTCACCTGCCACCACTGGCTGCTCATGGCCAATAGTACGCGTTCGATGGCCAAGTCTGGATGACGAAAATCGCTGCATATCGGACATTTGCCACAAGAATTAGGGTGATCGCAATCGCCGGGCGAGGGAGCATTTTGACCTCACGGTATGCCCAAGTCGATTGCTCGGCCGCGCGCGTGCAAGCTGAGCATTGGCGCTGTGCCTTTCCTAGTCGTCTTCGCGCACCCGGTACTGCCCCATCAGCGTTTGTTGGACGGCCGGCGGCACGGCCTCGTAGTGCGATAACGCGACGGTGTAGCGCCCCTGGCCGCTGGTCATCGCGTTGAGCCGCGACTGGTAGTCGGCCAGCTCGGCCTCTGGCACCCGACCGCCGATGGCCACAGTGCCGGCCCCCAGGCCCGATGTGCCGGTGACCAGGCCGCGCCGCAACGATAGGTCGCTCGTGACGTCGCCCACGGAATGCTCGGGCACGGCGATCTCGATCTGGACAATCGGCTCGAGCACAGCCGGCCGGGCCTCGCGAATCGCCGCCATGAAGGCATTGCGGCCGGCGGTCGCGAAGGCGATGTCCTTGCTGTCCACGCTGTGGTGCTTGCCGTCGTACACCACGACGCGCACATCGACCACTGGGTAGCCGGCGATCGCGCCGCACGCCAGCACCTCGCGCACGCCTTTTTCGACGGCGGGGATGAACTGGCCCGGGATCGTGCCGCCCCTGACTTCGTCGGAGAACTCGAAGCCCGCGCCGCGCGCGAGCGGCTCGATGCGCAGGAAGACTTCGGCGAACTGGCCGGCTCCGCCGCTCTGCTTCTTGTGGCGGTAGTGGCCCTCGGCCGGCGCGGTCACAGTCTCGCGGTAGGCGATGCGCGGTGGCCGCGTCTGGACCTCGAAGCGGTAAACCTCGCGCAGGCGTTCGAGCACGATGCGCAGGTGCAGCTCGCCAAGCCCGTAGAGCACCGTCTCGTTGGTCGCGGCCACATGCTCGATGCGCAGGCATGGGTCTTCGGCTACGAGCTTGCCCAAAATCTCCCAGGCGCGCTGCTCGTCGCCATGCCGCTTGGGCTCCACGGCCAGGCCGTACACCGGCACCGGGAACGGCAGCGGTGCAAGATGCACATGGCTGTCTTGCGCTGCATCGTGCAACACGGCATCGAAATGGATCTCCTCGACCTTGGCCACCGCCACGATGTCGCCCGGCGCCGCGTGCGACACCTCAACATGGTCCTTGCCCTGGAGCATGAACAGGTGCCCCACCTTGAAGGGCTTGCGGCCGTCGCCGATGTAGAGCTGGCTGTCACGCGTGACCGTGCCCTGGTGCACGCGGAAGATGCCCATCTTGCCGACAAAGGGGTCTATCGTGATCTTGAACACATGCGCCAGCACGTGCAGCGTCGGGTCAGGCTTGGCCTTCATGGGCATGGCCTGTGCGCCTTCGCCAACGATGAATTCCGGCGGGTTGGCCTCGGTCGGGTCGGGCAGGAGCTTGACGATCACGTCCAGCAGCTCGGCCACGCCGGCGCCGCTGCGCGACGAGGTGAAGCAGACCGGGATCAGGTGGCCTTCGCGCAGCGCCTGCTCGAGCGGCGCGTGCAGCTCGGACGGGTCCACGTCGCCTTCCTCGAGGTAGCGATCGACGAAGGCCGCGTCGACCTCGACCACCTGCTCGACCAGTGCGCGGTGCGCTGCTTCGACGGGGCCGAAGTCGGAGCGCCCGAAGCGGTTGAAGAAGCAGTCGATCACCTGCCTGCCGACCCCGTCCGGCACGTTCAGCGGCAGGCATTCGCGGCCGAAGGTCGCCTGGATGTCGGCCAGCAGGCCGGTCAGCGAGACGCCCTGCGCGTCGATCTTGTTGACGATGATCATGCGGGTGAGGTGGCGCGAGGCTGCGTAGTCCATCATGCGCACCGCCATCGGCTCGATGCCGGTGGCGGCATTGATGACCACCGCCACCGTTTCGACTGCCTCCAGCGCGGGCAGGCTCTGGCCGAGGAAGTCGGGGCCGCCGGGCGTGTCGATGAGGTGGATGCGCGTGGCGGCATGCGTGAGATGCATCACCGAGGCATTGAGCGAATGCAGCATGCGGCGCTCGAGCGGGTCGTGGTCGCTGACGGTGCTACCGCGCTCGATGCTGCCGCACGCCCCGATGGCACCCGCCTTGTACAGCAAGGCCTCGGCCAGCGAGGTCTTGCCGGCGGCCGCGGCGCCCACCAGCGCCAGCGTTCGCACTGCTTTCATTTCGGCCGCGAGGCCGTTCGATCGGCTTGGCATGGCTGGACTCCTTTGCACGTCCGGAAGGCCGGCCCGGCGGCCCGCATGGGCTCGGGCGTTGCGTGTGGACGTCGAGGCAGCGTACGGGATTGACCGCGCTGATGCAAGTTGATTGCGCCGCCGATTTCCAGTACCTGACCGGCATGCGTGCCGCGTTAACCTCCCCTTGTTGCCAGCGTGCAGAGACATGGGCTCACGCTCAAGATGTCTCAACAACAACGCTCTGAACCCGTCATGACCACTGTCACCGTCGACTCTGTATGCCATTGCCGGCGACCGGTCATCGCGCTCGATATGTGTCGAGGGCTTTCAACGACTGCACTGCGGTCGTCACCGTGAATTGACGGAGCGCACACCACCGGTGGTAATCGCTGCAAAGTTGCCGCCTGGAATTCTGGCGCCCGTTCAAGGTTGATTGCTGAACCGCCGGGTTTGAACTGACCCCCAGAAGTTGGACAGCCCCAGCGGTTGCGGGAAACCGCCGCCGGATTGAGCTACTCGTTTTCGATCCTGTATCGATCAAACTGGGTGAGCGCTATCACCACTGCCAGTGCCCCCGCCACGCCGGCCAGGGGGTGCAGCACAAAGGTCACCACGGGCACCAGCAGTATCAGCTGCCGAAGGCCCCAGCTGTAGAGCAGCCCGGCCTTGCGCACATAGGCGCTGCCGGCGGCGGCCCAGCGCTGGCGCTGGGGGGCGCCCACAGGCATGCCACCGATGAAGCCAGCGTGGTGGTAGTAGCGCACGGCCATCACCGAGGCAACGAGCGACGCGAACAGCAGGCACAGCAGCATCAGCTCCATCGCCAGCCGGGGCGTGAAATGCGGCCACGCGGCAGTGCCAGTGGCGCCCTCGCCGAGCGTGGCGTGCAGCGCGGGGGCAGTGAGCGACAGTGCGCCCATGAGGCCCAACACAGCGGTGGATGCCGTCATGGTGGCCGACATCAGCGAGTTGCGCAGCGTCTGCACGGCCAGGATTTCGGAGCCGGGCTGTGCCGAAATGGCCGCAAACCAGTCCTCGCGCAGCGAGGCGTGGGTGGTGTGCGCCAGCCGCCCGGGGGCCCGCCGCTGTACCGCGGCCAGCCAGCCTTCATACGCCGCAACCATGCCCAGGGTGAAGATGGCGGCAAGCCAGGGGTTGGTGGTCATGGCGTTGACGCTCGCTCAAGCCGTGTGGGATGTGTTGCGGGCCGCCTTGCGCATCTCCAGCCATTCAAAGGCGCCCATGCCCGCCAGCATGGCCAGCACGAACACCACGGCCTTGGGCTCGCCTGTGCCCAACGACACGACGGCTGGCCCGGGACAAAAGCCCGCGATGCCCCAGCCGGCACCGAACAGCAGGCTGCCCAGCACCAGGCGCCGGTCGATGTGGCGCGCGGTGGGCAGTTGCATGGGGCCGCCGAACACGCTGGTGCTGCGCTTGCGGGCCACGGCGAAGGCGACCACGCCCACCAGAATGGCGCCACCCATCACAAAGGCGAGCGAGGGGTCCCACTGGCCGGCCAGATCTAGAAAGCCGAGCACCTTGCCCGGGTCGGTCATGCCCGAGATGATGAGACCCAGGCCAAAGACCAGGCCGATGCCGAATTCAGAAATGCGTTGGAGCTTCATGGGTCAGTCCTCTTGCGATCAGGCCAGCAGGTGGCGAATGGCATACACCGTGGCAAAGCCCGCGCCCATGAAGGCCAGCGTTGCCACCAGAGAGCGCGGCGACAGGCGCGATAGGCCGCACACCCCGTGGCCGCTGGTGCAGCCCGAGCCATAGCGCGTGCCCACGCCCACCAGCAGCCCGGCCAGCACCACCATGCCCCAGCTGGCGTCGATGCGCACCTCCGTCATACCCACCGTCAGCCGGTAGAGCAAAGGCGCAGCCAGCAAGCCCAGCGCGAAGGCCATCCGCCACGCAGTGTCATTGCCGCGCGGGGGCAGCAGGCCGCCCAGGATGCCGCTGATGCCCAGGATACGGCCATGCAGCAGCACGAAGGCGGCAGTGGTCAAGCCCAGAATCAGGCCTCCCACCAGGGCCGTCCAGGGGGTGAAGTGGTTCCAGTCAATCTGCATGGAAAGCCTCTTTGGGGGCACAGAATTGTTCAAAAAGGGTCTGCATGACGGCCAGTGCCTGGGGGCTGGCGATCTGGTAATGGATGTTCTTGCCTTCGCGGCGGGTGGTCACGAGCCCCTCGTCGCGCAGTACGCCCAGTTGCTGCGACAGCGTGGGCTGGGCGATGCCCACCAGCGCCTCCAACTCTCCTACGCGCTTTTCTCCCTCCGTGAGCTGGCACAGCAGCAAGAGTCGGTCAGGGTTGGACAGCGCCTTCATCAGCCGGCAAGCGCTATCTGCCGAGAGGCGAAGGCTTTCCAGGTCCATGGTGGTAGTGATTTGGGCCTGCATGAGGACTCCATAGGTTGCGGGGTGGGGTGTTGGCCGATAGTTTATTGACTAACAAACTATATGTCAATAAACTATAAATATCTTAATTGAATTGCGAGGACACACATTCCCATGCAACAGCCAGACAAACCGCAACTTGAGGTTCAAGCCTTCTTCGACCCCGCCACCTGGACTGTGACCTATGTGGTCTTCGACCACCCGGGTGGGCACTGCGCCATCGTGGACCCGGTGCTGGACTACGACCCCAAGGCCGGTCGCATACGCACGGTATCGGCCGACAAGGTGGTCGACTTTGTACGCACGCAGCAGCTCAGCGTGCAGTGGATTCTGGAAACCCATGCCCATGCCGACCACCTCACGGCCGCGCACCACCTGCGAGAAGTGCTGGGCGGGCAGATTGCCATTGGCGCGGCCATCACCCAGGTGCAAAAGGTGTTCAAGGGCATTTTCCATCTGGAGTCCGGTTTTCATGCCGACGGCGCACAGTTCGACCACCTGTTCGCCGATGGTGAGGCGTTTCGCATTGGCAGCCTGCAGGCTCAGGCCCTGGCGGTGCCGGGCCATACACCGGCTTGCATGGCCTACCAGGTGGGCGACGCCGTGTTCGTGGGCGACACTCTGTTCATGCCCGACGTGGGCACGGCGCGCTGCGACTTCCCGGGCGGTAACGCGCACACGCTGTACCAGTCCATCCGCGGGCTGTTGGCCCTGCCGCCTGCCACTCGACTGTTCATGTGCCACGACTACCCGCCCGGCGGCCGCGAGCCCGCCTGGCAAACCACGGTGGCCGCGCAGCGCGCAAGCAACATTCACGTGCATGACGGCGTGGGCGAAGACGACTTCGTCGCCATGCGCACCCGCCGCGACGCCACGCTGGAGATGCCGGCGCTGATCCTGCCTTCCGTGCAGGTCAACATTCGCGCTGGTGACCTGCCGCCCAAGGATGACAACGGCGTGGCCTACCTGCGCATACCGCTCAATGCGCTGTGACCGTCCGTCCCCCCAAGCTCTGCATATTGCACGCCCACACGGAGAGTTCTGACCATGAAAACCGCGCACGACCTCGAGCCCTGGGTCGCATGCGCAAAACCCGCAGGGATTTTCAGCTGCTTGCAGAGGCATGGACGCAGCAACAAAAAAGGCTCCCAACGGGAGCCCAGTTTGCTTGGCTTCAGTGCGGGATAAAAACACTCCCCATNATCCTTCGCCTCTGATCGCGGATCCAAGGACGCGCAGGGGTTGCGAGGMTTTTCAGCTGCTTGCAGAGGCATGGACGCAGCAACAAAAAAGGCTCCCAACGGGAGCCCAGTTTGCTTGGCTTCAGTGCGGGATAAAAACACTCCCCATGGCAGCAGCACCCGCGAAGTGCCGCCACCATGGGAAGGCCCGCAACTGCGTCAATTACATGGCGCTGAATTCGCCAGAAGAGATCTGGCCGGTGCGCAGGGCTTCAGCAGCCTGGGCACGCACCGCAGCGCGGTCAGCGGTGGACTTGTAGGTCACCACACGCGAGCCAGCAGGCTCGATGGAGCGGGTCTGTGCCACGGTAGCGGCTTCAGCAGCCACTTCAGCACGGGTGCGGTTCGTGTCGAACTTGGTGGCGAACTGCGAAGCATCGGCTTCGTCAGCCTGGGCACCGAAGGAANCCACACGCGAACCAGCAGGCTCAATGGAGCGGGTCTGTGCAACCGTAGCGGCTTCAGCAGCCACTTCAGCACGGGTGCGGTTCGTGTCGAACTTGGTGGCGAACTGCGAAGCATCGGCTTCGTCAGCCTGGGCACCGAAGGAAGCGAAAGCGGCTACAGCGGCGATGGAGAGGAAACGTGCGGTGTTGTTCATGATGAAAATCCTTGAAGTTAAAAAAGCGTCTCAATAAAAGCCGGGACAAAAACCGTTCTTGAACCGGGTTCGGTGAGTCGCCTTGCGGGTTCGGCTCATCGATGGGTTGAACTGTACGCCGCTGTTGTTCAGAGAAAAACCACGGACAAAAACCGTTCTTGAACCGGGTTCGGTGAGTCGCCTTGCGGGTTCGGCTCATCGATGGGTTGAACTGTACGCCGCTGTTGTTCAGAGAAAAACCACTCAGTCGCAAACTAACTGTTCCAGTATTGAGAACAATCGTTCAGAGCCCTCCAGAACTCTTTGGCATTGGCGAGGTGTCTTTGTGTTCGCCGGGTGGCAACTTGCCGCTGCGTAGCAGCGCCTTGTCGGACCAGGGTGCGTACTTAACCCAGGGACAAAGGGGCGGTCCCCGGGGCAGTCTACAAATGGGCAAGCGCGGGAAGCGGCTGGGTGCCCCGTGGGGGCCTCCTTGGGTTCATCCTGCATGCGCTTTCTTAAAGAAAGCTGTATATTTATACAGCTTTATAAACACAGGAAAAGCACAGCCATGCAAGTCATCGAATCCACCTACGTTGTCACCCTGCGCGACTATCCCGAGGAGCTCCCGGCCAAGGAGCACATGGCAGCGGAAACACGGTACGCCAAGGCTCTGGAGAAGCAGCTGGGCGGCCCGGAGCAGGTCGCTGCGGCCCTGGACACCATGCAAAGCCTGGAGGAGTCCCCGCCGGAGGTGGTGTCCCCAGGAGATCTCACTTTGCTCAAGGCCTGGGGCAAGGCCAGTGTTGCCGCCAAGCAGGCGGGGTTCCGGGATCTGGGGGACGGGGATGGCGCGTACTTTGAAGTGCGGCTGGTATGAGGGTTGAGATCACCTACCGCTGGCGTGTGAAGTCGCCGGAGGGCAGGTGGTTCAACAACCGACATGTGGCATCTGAAGAATCCATGCGCAGGCAATCTCTACATGCCACAGCAGTGGCGGGTTCGCGCGGCGGAGGATTCAACCGGCCGTTGCAACACACTCACCACCGCGTAGGCGCCCAAAGCGCTGCGCACTGTGATCAGCCCGCTGAGGGCTTGGTATTGCGTGTTACAAAGCGGCCCGCCCGTGCACCAGTGGCCCGCTCCGTATGGGTGTAGCTCAAGGTACCGTTCACCCACACCTGTTCAATGCCTTCGCTGAACTGCTGGGGCTGCTCGAAAGTGGCCAGGTCGCGCACGCGCTCGGGGTCAAACACCACCACATCGGCCATGTGCCCTGCCTGCAGCAGGCCGCGCCCGTCGAGGCGAAAGCGCTGGGCCGACAAGCCCGTCATCTTGTGCACGGCCTCTTCGAGCTGCAGCAGGCCCTTGTCACGCCAGTAGCAGGCCAGCACGCGCGGGAAGGCGCCCCACAGGCGCGGGTGCGGGCGCTCGTCGTGCGGCAGCCCGTCCGATCCAATCATGGACAGCGGGTGCGTTATCACGCGCTCCACATCGTCCTCGCGCATCTGAAAGTAGCAGGCCCCGCCGGGCTTGAGGCGCACGGCGGCCTCTTGCTGGGGCACGCCCCACTCGCGCGCAATGTCGGCCAGGTAGCGCCCGGCCATCTCGGGGTGGGGCTGGCTGCCGGTGATGAGGATGTCGATGATGCCGTCCACCAAGTCTTCGCGCAGTACGGTGGAGCCGGCGGTGTAGGGGTACACGTCCATCGCAATCTCCTGGCCCTGTGCCAACTGGTCGATCAGTGGCAGCGTCTCGCGCGTGCGGCCCCAGTTGGCGGGCCCGGCGCATTTGTGGTGCGAGATGACCAGCGGCAGGCCTGACTGCCGCGCGGTGAGTGCGGCCTCTTGCAGCGCAGGCAGGATGCCCGCCAGCTCGTCGCGGATGTGCGTGGCATAAACGCCGCCGTGGCGCGCCGCGACTGAGGCCACGGCCACCAGTTCTTCCACATCAGCGGCATAGGCCTCGCTGTAGAAGATGCCCGACGACAGGCCCAGCGCCCCGGCGGCCATGGCTTCCTCCATGTCGGCGGCCATGGCCGCGCGCTCGTCGGCGGTGGCGGTTTGCCTCAGGTCGGCCAGGTGGCGCATGCGCAGGGCCGTGTGGCCCATCAGCGCGGCCACGTTCACGGCGGGCTGGGCGGCGTCCACGGCACGGGCGTAGTCGGCCATGCTGGCGTGGCGAAACTGCAGGCGCCCCAGCAGCGAGAGCGGGGCCAGCGGGCTGTCGGTGACCACGGGGGCCAGCGAAATGCCGCAGTTGCCCACGATGACGGTGGTGATGCCCTGCGAGAGCTTGGGCAGCATGGTGGGTGCGTCCAGCACGGCGGCGTCGTCGTGCGTGTGCACGTCGATGAAGCCGGGGGCAATCACGCGGCCGGTGCAGTCCACCTCGGTGAAGTGTTCGCAGGCCCGGGCACGGGCCAGGGCGGCGGGGTCGATCTGGCCCGGCTCGGCCAGGGCGGTGATGCGGTCGCCTTCAATCAGCAGATCGCCCACCCAGCCGGGGCGGGGCGTGCCGTCCACGATGCGGCCATTGCTTAGCAGCGTTGCATGCGCCATGTCATTCCTCAGCGGCCTGGCCGCGCGATGGGTCAGGGGCTTGGCTGGCGGCGCTGGAGTGGCTCTGGCCCGCGTGGCTGTCAAACGCGCCGACGTATTCGGCGCTGTCAAAACCGTGCTTGTGCAGCAGCTGCTTGAACTGCTGCAGCCCGCGGGTGGCCACGGGGCCGAGCTTTTGCGCCAGGCGCACGGTCAGGATCTCAATCACCACCAGGTGGGCCAGATAGGCCTCGGTGCCCACGCGCATCACCGCGTCCTGTGGCACCGACACGGCCAGCACCAGGTCGGCCACCTCCGCCAGCGGCGTGCCGGGCTGGGTCAGCGCCACCACGGTGGCGCCTTGGGATCTTGCAAACCGCGCCGCCTCCAGCGCATAGGGCATGCGGCCCACGTGCGAGATGACAAAGGCCACGCCATCGGGCCCCAGCGTGCTGGCCGACACGAGCTGCTGGTGCGCATCAAAAATCGCGTTGGCCGTGCAGCCCAGGCGGAACAGGCGGCTTTGCAGCTCGCTGGCCATGAAGGTGGAGGCGGCACCGACCGAGTAGCAGTCGATGCGCCGCGCCTGCGCCAGCCGCTCGGCCACGCGGTCGAGCACTTCGGCGTCGAGGTTGCGGCCCAGCTCGGTCAGCGACGACACGGCCGCGTGCACGATCTTGCTGGCCACGTCCTGCGCGCTGTCGTCGGCCAGCACGCTGCGGTGCAGGTGCGAGCCCGACACAGCCAGATCCTGCGCCAGGGCGACCATGAATTCGCGCACCGAGTCGTGGCCAAAGCTGCGGCAGGTGCGCACGATGGTGGGCATGGACACGCCCGCCTGCTGGGCCAGTTGTTCCACGGTGGCGACCACGGCGGCGCGCGGGTCGTCCAGCACCACACGCACCACGCTGCGCTGCGCCTCGGGCAGGTCGGGCTGGCGCTCACGCAGTTGCTGCAGCAGGCTGGTAGGGTTTGGTTTGGACATGGTCAAAAACGGGTGCTGATGGCGCGGGTGATGGTGCCTGCGTCGTCCACGACGGGCAGCCAGCGCCATTTGTCAAAAGTGGTGCAGGGGTGCGAGATGCCCAGGGCCACCAGATCGCCCACGGCAGGGGCAGGGCCTGCAGCGGGGTCGTAGCGCAGGTAGGCGTGGTGGTCGTTGAGCGCGCTCACCGTCCACCCGGTGGGGGTGCTGGCAGCGCGGCGCTCGTGGCGCGGCGCCCAGCGCACGGGCACGGGCATCTCCAGATCGTACGAGACATCGCGCCGCCCACCGGTGAGCAGGGCCAGCCCAGGCTCGGGCACTGATTGCACCATGGTCCAGACTTCGAGCGCGGGGCGCAGCGAGGCGTCCAGCCCCTCGCGCTGCTCCACATGCTTCAAGAAGCGCTGGTAGTTGCCATGGTCGTGCGTGATGTAGCAGCCCGAGCGCAGCACGCCCAGCACGGGCTTGGACAGGCCCTGTGTGCGCAGCAGCGGGATGACCAGGTCGAACACCGCCGAGCCGCCCGCCGTCAGCAAAATCTCTGGGTCGGAAAACAGGCCCTGTGCATCGCAGGCGCGGGCCACCTCGGTCACACGGCGCACCAGGGCGGTGACCTCGCGTGCGTCGTGCTCGCTGTCGCAGCGGGCCACGCCGCCTTCGTAGCATTCGACGCCGCCCAGCTGCACGGCGGGCGATTGGGCCATGGCCTGGGCTAGCGCCAGGGCTTCTTCCAGCGTGCGGCAGCCGGTGCGCTGGCCTTGCACGCCCATCTCCAGCAGGGTGTCCAGGCGCCGGTCACCGCGCGCGGTGTGGCCACGCCGCTCGGCCCAGTCTTCAATGCAGCGCAGCTGCGCCAGGCTGTCGATGAGGAACCACACGCGCAGATCGGCGTGGCGCTGCAGCAGGGCGTGCAGCCCGTCCAGGTCGGCGTCGCACAGCACCTGGTTGGCAATGATGGCGCAGCGCGCACCGGCTTCCACCCCCACGCTGAGCTGGTACACGGTGGCAAAGGTCAGCCCCCAGGCGCCCGCCTGCAACTGCTGCGCAAACAGCTCGGGCGACAGCGTGGTCTTGCCGTGCGGGGCCAGGGCCACGCCCTTGCGCTCGGCGTAGGCCTGCATCCAGGCCAGGTTGTGGGCCAGGGCGCTTTCGCGGATGACGGCGATGGGCAAGGGCAGATCGCCCGCCAGCACATTCCAGCCGCGCTGGCCCAGGTCGGCGGGGCGGCTGGGCGCGGCGTGCAGCGGATAGCCCTTGCAGCGCTGGTCAAGCAGGAATTCTTCGGTCATGGTGCGGGGTGTGTCGGTGCGGTTTTCCAGCAGGCGTGCAGGTGGCCGGGGGCCACCTCGCGCAGCTGCATGTCGGCGCTGGCGCAGCGCGCCTCGGCCTGGGGGCAGCGGGTGCGGAACACGCAGCCCGAGGGCGGGTTGGCCGGGCTGGGCAGGTCGCCCTGCAGCAGCGCGATGCTGCGGCGCTGGGCGGGGTCGGGGATGGGCGCTGCGGCCAGCAGGGCCTGGGTGTAGGGGTGCTGGGGCTGGGCGTACAGTGCCTCGGTGGGGGCGATCTCCATTACCCGGCCCAGGTACAGCACTACCACGCGGTCGCACAGGTACTCCACCACGTCCAGGTCGTGCGAGATGAACAGCAGCGTGAGGCCCAGCTGCTCCTTCAGTTCGCCGAGCAGGTTCACCACCTGCGCCTGGATGGACACGTCCAGCGCCGACAGCGGCTCGTCGGCCACGATGAACTGGGGCTCCACCGCCAGCGCGCGGGCAATGCCGATGCGCTGGCGCTGCCCGCCCGAGAACTCGTGCGGAAAACGCTCGGCATGCTCGGGCCTGAGACCCACCTGCTCCAGCAGCTGGTGGATGCGCGGCAGTCGTGCGGCGCCCTTGGCCAGGCCGTGCGTATCCAGCGCCTCGGCCAGCACATCGCGGATGCGCATGCGCGGGTTCAGGCTGGCGTAGGGGTCCTGAAAAATGATCTGGATCTGCGAGCGCAGCGGCCTGTATTGCGACTGCGAGAGCTGGGCCAGGTCTTGCGGTGCGGCGCCGCCGTGGTAGCGCATCTGCCCGCTGGTCGGGTCCACCAGGCGCGTGAGCAGGCGGCCAATGGTGCTCTTGCCCGAGCCCGATTCGCCCACCAGGCCCAGGGTCTCGCCCCGGCGGATGGTGAAGCTCACATCGTCCACCGCGCGCACGGGGTGCGGGCCGCTGCCGAAGTGTTTGCGCAGGTGGGCAATCTCCAGCAGCGGTGCGGTGGTGTCGGTCGGTGCCATGGGCTGTGGGGTGTTCAGGACGGCGTTCATGCGCTCACCTCGGCGGGTTCGGTGTGCACCTCGCGGTGCAGGCAGCGCACCATGCTGCGTGGGCCGGTGGTTTCCAGCGCGGGCATGGCGTGGGTGCAGTCGGCCTGCTGGCGTGTGCAGCGCGGCGCAAAGGCACAGCCGGGTGGGGGCGCGAGGGGGCTCGATACCTGGCCCGGAATCGCCACCAGCTTGCGCCGCCCGGCAGCTATTGCATGGTCAGTCGCCTGCGCTTGCCGCCGCGCCACACCGGGCAGGCAGGCCAGCAGGCCGCGCGTGTAAGGGTGCTCGGGCCGTGCAAACAGGTCGTGCACGCGGGCCGATTCGACAATGCGCCCGGCGTACATCACGGCCACGGCGTCGGCGTATTGCGCCACCACACCCAGGTTGTGCGTGACGAACAGCATGCTCATGCCGGTCTCTTTCTGCAGCCGCCCCATCAGTGCCAATATCTGCGCCTGGATGGTCACGTCCAGCGCAGTGGTGGGCTCGTCGGCGATCAGCAGCGTGGGGTTGCAGGCCATGGCCAGCGCAATCATCACGCGCTGGCGCATGCCGCCCGAGAGCTGGTGCGGGTACTCGTGCACGCGCTGCGCTGCGGCCGGGATCTCGACCAGCTCCAGCATGCGGCGGGCGTGGGCCAGCGCGGTGCTGCGGTCCATCTTCAGGTGCAGGCGGGCCGACTCTGCAATCTGCTCGCCCACTGTCAGCACCGGGTTCAGGCTGGTCATGGGCTCCTGGAAGATCATCGCCAGCTCGTTGCCGCGCAGCGTGCGCTTGTCGGCCTCGGGCAGGGCCAGCACATCGACCTTGCGGCCGTCGCGCTGCACAAACCAGGCCTGACCCGTGACCTGCGCCTGCGAGGTGAGGGCGTGCAGGCCCATGAGGGTGAGGCTGGTGACAGACTTGCCCGAGCCCGACTCGCCCACCAGCGCCAGCGTCTCGCCGGGGTGGATGGCAAAGGACACATCGGCCACGCTCTGGATGCGGCCCGCATCGGTGGCAAAAGAGGTGGACAGGCCGCTGACTTCGAGCCGGGGCGCGGCGCTCATCGTGGAGGAGGTCATACGGTCTTCTTCAGTTTGGGGTCGAGCAGGTCGCGCACGCCGTCGCCCAGCATTTGCAGCGACAGGGCCGTGAGCACAATGGCCACGCCGGGGGCAAAGATGGTCCAGAAGGCCTTGTCGGCATAGTCCAGGCTGCCCGCGATCATGGTGCCCCAGGTGGGGATATCAGGCGGCACGCCCACTCCCAGAAAGGACAGGCCCGCCTCGGCCAGGATGGCGTAGGCAAAGATGAAGGTCACCTGCACCAGGATGGGCGACATCAGGTTGGGCAGGATGTGGCGCCACAGGATGAGGTGCGTGCGCACGCCCAGGGCGCGGGCCGCGTCCACAAACAGCAGCTCGCGCAGCACCAGCGTGGTGGCGCGCACCACCCGGGCCACGCGCGGGGTGTAGACGATGACCAGCGCCAGCATCACGTTCCACAGCGACACGCCCAGGATGGACACCAGCGCAATGCCCAGCAGGATGTCGGGGAAGGACATCATCGCGTCCACCACGCGCATCAGCGGTGCGTCGAGCTTGCGGAAGAACCCCGCAAACATGCCCAGCAGCGTGCCCAGCAGCACGGCGCCTGCGGCGGTGACCAGGCCAATCAGCAGCGAGTAGCGCGCGCCGTGCACGATGCGCAGCAGCACATCGCGGCCCAGCTCGTCGGTGCCCGCCCAGTGCGAGCCCGAAGGCGCGCGCAGCCGCTCGCTGATCGACAGGGCATTGGGGTCCGCATCGGACACCCAGGGGAAGACGACAGCGATGCTGGCCACCAGCGCAATCACGATGGCTGAGGCCAGCACCACCTTGCGGGCGAACAGGCGGCGCAGCACGGCCCGCAGGCGGTGCCAGAAGGAAGGGCTCGGGTTCATGGGGCTTCCAGGCGGATACGGGGGTCCACCAGCGTGTACAGAAAGTCGATGGCCAGGTTGATGAAGACGTAGATGGCGGCAATCACCAGCAACGTGCCCTGGATCACGGGGTAGTCGCGCCGCAGCACGGCACGCACCACCAGGTTGCCTACACCGGGCAGGTTGAAGACGGTCTCGGTTACCACGGTGCCGCCAATCATCAGCGCCATGGTCAGCCCCAGCACAGTGACGATGGGCACCAGCGCATTGCGCAGCACATGCTTGACCATGATGGTGCCCTCGGGCAGGCCCTTGGCGCGGGCGGTGCGCACGTAGTCTTCGCCCAGGATGTCGAGCATGGAGGCGCGCGTGAAGCGGATGATGAGCGCCGAGTTGAGCAGGCCCAGCACCAGCGCGGGCAACATCAGGTGCTGCAATCGCTCGCCCAGCGTGGCCGTGGGGTCGCCGTAGCCCGAGGCCGGAAACCACCCCAGCTTGACCGCAAACAGCTGGATGAGGATGAGGCCCAGCCAGAAGCTGGGCACGCTGGCGCCCAGCATCGCCACGCCGCTCACGGTCTGGTCGGTGGCGCTGCCGCGCCAGACGGCGGCGGCCATGCCGCAGGGCACGCCCACCAGCGCCGCAATGCCCACGGCAAACAGCGCGAGGAACAGCGTGGGCTCGGCCCGCTCCAGCAGGGCCTGGGCCACGGGGCGCTGCAGGAACAGCGACTGCCCCAGGTTGCCCTGCAGCAGCTCGCCCACCCACAGCCCAAACTGCACGGGCAGGGGTTTGTCCAGCCCGTACTGCGCGCGGGCCTGGGCAATGTCAGCGGCGGTGGCCTGGTCGCCCAGCAGCAGCGCCACCGGGTCGCCCGAGGCCAGCCGCGTGAGGCAGAACACCAGCACCGCCACCAGGGCCAGCACCACCACGGCGCCGCCCAGGCGCTTCAACAGAAATCGCATCATGGTGCTGTCTGCCCCTGCTTACTTGGCCAGTCCCGTGTTCCAGAAGAACGGCCAGATGGCTGGTGTGTAGCCTTGCAGCTTGGCCGAGCGGGCCGACAGGCCGTTGAACTTGCCCACTTCGATGAACGGCACTTCGTCGTACACCACCTGCTGCACCTTGCCCCACAGCGGGCCGCGCTTGGCTGGGTCGGTCTCCTGGTTGAAGGCGGCCAGGGTGGATTTCTTGGCGTCAGACTCCCACCAGCCGGGCGCACCGTCACCCAGCTGCGGGGGCGAGAGCATGGGCTCGGGGAACAGGCCCGAGTGCGTGAAGTACACGTCCCACAGCTTGGGGTCGTTGCGGCGCTGCACCAGTGTGGCCCAGTCCACCACCTGCAGCTCGGTCTTGAAGCCCGCCTTCTTGAGCTGCTCGGACATCACCAGCGCCATGTTGTAGTGGAACTCGTACTGGCGGCTGGCCATGATGCGCACCGGCTGGCCGCCGTAGCTGGCCTTGGCTGCCTGGTCCTTGGCGGCTTGCGGGTTGCGCTCGTTGTAGAGCTTGCTGCCCGCGTCCGAGTAGTACGGCGTGCCCTTGGGGAAGAAGTTGGGTTCCACCACAAAGAAGCGGTTGTCGCCAAAGCCTGCGGCCAGCAACTCGCCTGTGCCCACAGCGGTCTGCACCGCACGGCGCAGCGGCTGCGAGGCCAGCACGCCTTCCTTGGTGTTGAACACGATGTACGGAAAGCCAAAGTTCTTGGTCACGATGGGCACCACGGCCGGGGCGCCTTTTTCGATGCGGCCAATGGCCTCCACGGGCAGCAGGTCGGCGTACTGGAACTGGCCCGAGAGCGCGCCTTCGACGCGTGTGTTGGCGCTGGGCACGGGCACAAAGCGCAGCTCATCAAGCAGCGCCTCGCGCTTGCCGGCGTAGCCGCTGGCGGCTTCCTTGCGGCTGGCGTAGCCGTCAAAACGCACCAGCACGGTGAACTGGTCGGGGCGGCGTTCCTTGAACTGGTAGGGGCCGGTGCCGACGAAGTCCTTGAGCTGGGGCGCAATGCTCTCCTTGGCCATGATGGCGGCCATGCCGCTGGGCAGGGCCAGCTGGGCCAGCAGCGGTGCGTAAGGGGTTTTCAGCTTCAGCTCCACGGCCAGTGCGCCCTTGGCGGTGAGCGAGGCGACCTCTTTGCCCACGGCCTTGCCACGGGGGTTCAGCTCCATCCAGCGCTGCAACGAGGCCACTACATCATCGGCCGTCATCTCGCGCCCGTTGTGGAACTTCACGCCCTTGCGCAGGGGGATGGTGTAGGTCAGCCCGTCTTTGGAGACGGTGGGCAGGCCCTCGGCCAGCATGGGGGCGATGGCCCAGTTGGCGTCGAAGGTGTACAGCGGCTCGTACACGTGCTGCATGATGGTGCCCACCAGGTCGGCGGTGCTCACCATGGGGTCCAGGCCCTGGGGCTCGCCCACCATGGCGAGGTTGGCGGCGCCGCCCTTGGATGGGGTGGCGGGGGCCGTTTGGGCCCAGCTGGCGCTGCAGGCCAGGGTGAGGGCGGCGGTCAGCGCCGCTGCACCCAGCAGATTGCGGCGGCCCCGCAGTTCAAGCGTTGGCAGCGGATGCTGCACTAGGTTGGTTCCAGACGTTTGCATTGCACACCTCGAAGTAATAGGATTACACGAATAAGCACATTCGATGCCAGAATTGCGAACAATATGGGCATTTCTGGAAAGAAGTTTGTAATATCTTTACTCAAAGGAGCGTTTTCCATGCCAGTAGAAACCCTCGGCCAAGCGCCGCTCGCGTCCGATCGCCTCGCACGCCCCCTCTCGCCCGCCACCCGTGCAGGCGACTTCGTTTTTGTCTCGGGCCAGGTGCCCACCGACGACCAGGGCCAGGTCATCGTCGGCGGTATCGAGGCGCAGACGCGCCAGGTGTTCCAGCGCGTCAAGGACGCCCTGGCCCTGGCCGACTGCACCCTGGCCGATGTGGCCAAGGTCAGCGTCTGGCTGGCCGATGCGCGGGACTTCGGCAGCTTCAACCGCGTGTACATGGAGTGTTTTGGCGACCACCGCCCCGCACGCTCCACGGTCGAATCGCGCCTGATGATCGACGCCAAGGTCGAGATCGACGTGACGGCCTACAAGCCGCGCGGCTGAGCCATGACTGCGGCCAAACAACCCGTGTGGGATGTGGTGGCGCTGGGCGAGGCGCTGGTGGAGTTCAACCAGACCCGCCCTGGCGAGCCGCAGTACCTGCAGGGCTTTGGGGGCGACACCAGCAACGCGGTGATCGCCGCGGCCCGCGCAGGTGCACGCACCGCTTACCTGACACGCCTGGGCAGCGATGCCTTTGGCCAGGCGCTGCTGGACCTGTGGGCGCGCGAAGGCGTGGACACCACGGCGGTGGAGCGCGATGCGCAGCACCCCACGGGCATCTACTTTGTGACGCATGGTGCGGCCGGGCACGAGTTCAGCTACCTGCGCGCGGGCTCGGCCGCGAGCCGCATGGCACCTGCGTGGTTGTTGGATGCATCGGCGAATGGGCCCGCCACCGTGCTGCAGCAGTGCCGCATCCTGCATGTGTCGGGCATCTCGCTGGCGGTGTCGGCCTCGGCCTGCGACACGGCTTACGAGGCCATGCGCGTGGCCCGGGCGGCCGGGGCGCGCGTGGCGTTCGACCCCAATCTGCGCCTCAAGCTCTGGCCGCTGGCACGGGCGCGGGCCTGCATCGCGCATGCGGTGTCGCTGTGCGACATCTTCCTGCCAGGCCTCGATGACATGGCTGCGCTGCTGGGCCTGCACGATGCCCATGCGATTGCCGACTGGGGCCACGCGCAGGGCGCGGCCATGGTGGTCGTCAAGCTGGGGGCCGATGGGGTGTTGCTGAGCAGCGCCGACCCTGCCGCGCCGCGCCAGCGGGTGCCGGGCCGCAGTGTTGCGCTGGTGGATGCCACCGGCGCGGGCGACTGCTTTGACGGCAACCTGCTCGCGCGCCTGGCGCTGGGCGACGACCTGGCCGCTGCCGTGCGCTATGCCAACACGGCGGCATCGCTCGCCGTGCAGGGCTTTGGCGCGGTGGCACCGTTGCCCACGGCGCAGCAAGTGGGGGCGTTGCTTTAGCCATGCCATGAGCCCAGCCCGTGGCAGTGGATTGCCATGGGCTGCGGCGATTGCCTCCGAGAGTTTTGATGCACCGGCGGAGGTGTGCTTTGGGGGCATCGATCATCGCGTGAAGTAAGCGCGCAATGCGATGCTTCCGAAGGCATGTGCAGCGAAGAAGCCGGACTTGGTAGCCATGCGCGGCGAGTTGACGGATGAGTCAGTCGATGCCTTGTGTGATCTGGTCTGCGGCAATATCGCGCGCCAGCTGCTGCACTACCCTGGGGTCGGCACCGTGTCTCAGATGGTGTGCGGAGTGTTTTAAAACCCACGCGGCCAGTAGCCAGGTGCGGCAACCCGGCTAGAAAACCCCCAGCTCCATTCCCTGTGCCATCGCTTCGCCCAGGGCCCGGCAGCGTTGCAGCTCTTCGCTGCGGATACTTTTGGTGGCCAGGATGGCTTCTGGCGTCTGGGCACGGGTACAGACAATGAGGGGCTCTGCGACGGGCCGCAGGCGCCAGCCGGTGGCAATGCGTTCAATCTGCCTGGCCGCGTTGTGCCCGTCACTGCCGGCGCAGATCAGGCATGCATAAGGGCGGCCATTGACGTGGTCGAGCACCGCATAGTAGCTGCGGTCAAAAAAATCCTTGAGCTGCCCGCTGATGGCTGCGAGGTTCTCTGGCGTGGCAAAAATGAACCCCTCCGCAGCCAGCACATCTGTGGCGGCTGCTTGCGCGGCATGCAGCAGCCGCACATCCACACCGGTATCCGCAGACGCACCGGCACGCGCGGCCTCTGCCATCTGGCGCGTGCCATCGGTCATCGAGTGGTAGACGATCAACAAGGTCTTGCGGCGGCTCATGGGTAAAGCATAGTCCTGTGGCTGTAAGGCGTCAGAAAATGTGTGTCCTGCCATGCAGGGGCGGCCCCATTGACCCGCATTCGAGAAGCGCGTTCAATCCGCCAAGAGGCCCCGGTCGGTTGCAAACTGTCGCAATCGGTACGCAGGCCAGTGAGCACGGTACCGAGCCGCCCGGAACGCAGATTCCATCCTTGCTGAGGTGACACCATGAGCATTGCCAGACGTCTTCATGCCATTTCCTTCCTGCTGATTGCAGGGCTTGCCGGGATCGCCATGCTGGCCTGGGTCTATCTGGGTGAGGTTAATCACCAGACCGAACTCGTGGCCCGGGAAGAGGTGCCGCGCCAGCTTCAGGCCAGTGCGATGGAGCTGAACGTCACGCGGGCCTCCCTGCAGGTGCGCCATGCCATGCTGGTCCGCACACCCGAAGACCTGGCCGCAACGCTGGCGGATATCGGCGAGAAAAAGCGCCTGATTGACAAAGACCTTGCGGGCTTCCAGCAGGCAGCGGATACAGCGTCGGAAAAGGCCCTGAGCGCGGAATTGTCCAAAGGGCTGGAAGCCTTCTGGCGGGTTGCAGAACAGAACCTGCAATTGATCAAGGAAGGAAAGAAGGAGCCCGCATTTGACTTTCTCGTTGCGTCCACGATACCCACCCGCAATGCCGTCCTGGCGGTTCTTGCCAAGGAAAAAGAGCATCAGTCCCAGCTGCTCGGGGCCAGCCTTGCCGAGATTGAGCGGGACGTCAGGCTGACCTTGCGTGCGCTGGTCAGTGCCGTCGTGGCGGTGGGGATTGGGCTGCTGCTGTTTTCGTGGCACATCGGCGCCACCCTTCAGCGCCGGGTGGCCGCGTCGCAGGCCGTGGCCGACCGTGTCAGGGATGGCGACCTGACCACGCCGGTGGTGGATGCGTCCAGGGACGAATTCAGTCCGCTTCTCGCCGCATTGGCCGTGATGCAGGACTCGTTGACCCGGATCGTCAGCCAGGTGCGCAACGGTTCTGAAACGGTGGCGGCGGCCAGCGCACAGATATCCATCGGCAACAGCGACCTGTCCACCCGGACGGAGAACCAGGCCAGTGCGCTGGAGGAGACGGCTGCCGCCATGGAGGAGCTCAACTCCACGGTGCAAACCAATGCGCAGAATGCCCGGCAAGCCAATGTGCTGGCGCAAAACGCTTCCACGGTCGCCAAGCAGGGGGGCGACGTGGTGTCGAAAGTGGTGGACACCATGAGTGGCATCAACGAGAGCTCCAAGAAGATCTCCGAAATCATCGGTGTCATTGACGGCATTGCTTTCCAGACCAATATCCTGGCGCTGAATGCGGCTGTGGAGGCCGCCAGAGCGGGTGAGCAGGGGCGGGGTTTTGCCGTGGTGGCCTCGGAAGTTCGCAGCCTGGCTGCGCGCTCTGCGGCAGCGGCCAAGGAGATCAAAACGCTCATCGCCACGAGTGTCGAGCGCGTCGAGGCTGGCACCATGCTGGTCGGCACCGCCGGCCAGACCATGAAGGAGGTGGTTTCGTCCATTGAGCGGGTGACGGAGACGGTGGCGCAAATCAGTGCTGCCGGAACCGAGCAAAGCGAAGGGGTGAACCAGGTCAATGTGGCGGTGAACCAGATGGACCAGGCCACCCAGCAAAACGCAGCGCTGGTGGAGGAGATGGCCGCAGCGGCCTCCAGTTTGAGCATCCAGTCCAAGAGGCTGGTGGACACCGTCGCTACGTTCAAGCTCTCCAGTTCGGCTCCGCAGCTGGAGTCTGGTCAGCATGCCGGTCAGCGGTTGATGCTGGCCTGAAAGTCAGCGCCCCGGCGGCCGGCCCTAGTGGGTGTGCCGCGAATCAGGGTGGGCAAGGCGATCCTTGCGCAGGGCCAGCTTGCGGTACAGCGTCTGGCGGCTGATGCCCAGGGTGCGTGCGGCATGGCTCACATTGCCCCGGCAGCTCTCCAGCGCCTGCTGGATGGCCGATTGGGACAGTTCATCCAGGTTTTGCGGCGGACGCGCCATGGCTGCCGGGGTGGCGAAACGGTCAGCCTTCTGCAGCTCTTCCAGAAAGTCATCCGGCAGGTGGTGCCATTCCACCACCTCCTCGTGCGCGTCCAGCATGGCGCAGGCTGTGCGCAGTACGCTGGTGCACTGCCGCAGATTGCCCGGCCAACGGTGTTTTTCCAACGCGGCCATTAGCGAAGGGGCCAGGCGAAGGTGGCGGGCGGGTTCAATGTCCTGGAGCATGCGCAGGCTCAGCGCTTCAAAGTCGGTGCGCTCGCGCAAGGGGGGCAGTTCGACCGCCAGCCCGTTGATCCGGTAATAGAGGTCGGTGCGAAACCGCCCCTGTTCCGCCTCTTCGCGCAGCTTGCGGTTGGAGGCGCAGATGAGGGCGAAATCCACGGCAACCGGCTGCGCGCTGCCCAATGGAATCACCTGCCGCTCCTGCAGCACGCGCAGCAGCCGCGTCTGGAGGGCCAGTGGCATGTCGCCAATCTCATCCAGAAACAGTGTGCCGCCATGGGCTTCCCGCAGCAGGCCCAAACGCCCCTCCCGCCGGCCACCCGTGAACGCCCCGGGGCTGTAGCCAAACAGCTCGGACTCGATCAGCGACTCGGGCATTGCCGCGCAGTTGATGGCGATGAAGGGGCCGTCACGGCGCGGGCCACTTTGGTGTGCACTGCGCGCAAACCATTCCTTGCCCACCCCGGATTCGCCCTGGATGAGCAGTGCGATGGGCTTGCCAAGAATGCGCCGTGTTTTGGCGGCGGCTGCGCGCCAACGGGCATCACCGGTGTCCAGCTGGGCCAGTGCATCCTCGGGGGGGCGGGTGGGCATGGACGGGGCCAGGGTCCGCACCGTGCGCTTGTCAGGCACAAGCTGCCCAAAAAGCGAGGCGCCATCGTGCCTTCGCAATGAAAGGGGGGCGTCGGGGCGGCGGTGGTGGCGCGCCAGAAGCTCTTCAAGGCCCACATTCAGGATCTGGTCCAGCGAGATGCTGCCCAGTTGCGCCACCGAAAGGCGCAGCAGCGCCAGCGCACTGCGGTTGCCGCCCACCACCCAGCCGTCTTCCGAGACCAGCGCGATGCCTTCGGCCACGGTGCCAATGCCCTCGGGGTGGGTGTGCAGGTGCAGGCGGACATGGCGTTGGCTGCCCGACACCAGCAGCCGGTTTTCGATCATGTGCGCAGCGGTGCTGACCAGCCCCAGCGTGTGCGGGTTGCCCCGGCTGTGTTCGCTGGAGATGTCCAGAATGCCCAGTATCTGCCCCGTGGCAGACAGGATGGGTGCGGCGGCGCAGGTCAGGAATCCGTTGCGCTCCAGAAAATGCTCCGCGCCATGCACTTCCACGGGCGCCATTTCGGCCAGCGCCGTGCCGATGGCGTTGGTGCCGCGCTGCTTTTCGTGCCACGAAGCGCCACTGGTCAGGGCCACCCGTTCGGCCTTGCCGAGAAAGTAGGCGTCGCCACAGGTGTCCACCAGCGTTCCGCAGGGGCTCGCCAGCACCACCACGCTTTGGCTGTCGCGCACCTGCTCAAACAGGTACTCCATCACGGGGCGCGAATGCGCCAGCAACTCCTGGTGGTGGCCGCGCAACTGCCGCAAGGCCTGGTGTTCCAGGTTGTCGGGGTTGCCCAGCCGCCCGGTGGGTAGCAGGCCGCTGTCCAGGCTGCGCTGCCACGACCGTGCCAGGCGCTCGTCCACGAGGCCACTGGGGCATTGGCCCGATTCCAGCAGGTGCTGGCGGGCTTGCCGCAGTGCCACAGATGTGGAAGTGGATCGCATGGTGTTTGTCTCCTGCCCGGGCGTCATGAACGCGCCCTGTTTGAAAGCCAGTATGGCGGTGGCCAGAGGCCAGGGCAATAGCGATGGCCGCGGGGCTGCTTCAACTGTTCCATTTCGTGACAGGTGTCGCGTTCTGGAGCGGACACCTTAACGGCCGATGGGTTGTGCTTTCTTGCGAACACGCAAACAAAGCCATAAAAATCAACCACTTGGAAGATTGGCTGGGTTGGCACGGGTTTTGAGTCATGTCCTCTATCTGGCGGCGCGGTGTGCCGAGCAGATGTCCACAAATCCACCGGAGACAGACAACATGACCGTTTACGCAGCCCCCGGCGCCGCTGGCGCCAAGATCGCCTACCAAGCCCAGTACAACAACTTCATCGGCGGCAAATTTGTGGCCCCGGTCAAGGGCCAGTATTTCGACGTGATCTCGCCCGTGAACGGCAAGGTCTACACCCAGGCCGCCCGCTCCACTGCCGAAGACATCGAGCTGGCGCTGGACGCCGCACATGCCGCTGCCGATGCCTGGGGCAAGACCGACGCCGCCACGCGCGGCAACATCCTGCTGAAAATTGCCGACCGCATTGAGCAGAACCTGGAGCTGCTGGCCTATGCCGAAACCGTGGACAACGGCAAGGCGATCCGCGAGACGCTGAACGCCGACATCCCGCTCACCGTGGACCACTTCCGCTACTTTGCAGGCTGCGTGCGCGCGCAGGAAGGCGCCCTCTCCAACATCGACGAGAACACCGTGGCGTACCACATCCAGGAGCCGCTGGGCGTGGTGGGCCAGATCATTCCGTGGAACTTCCCCATCCTGATGGCGGCCTGGAAGCTGGCCCCTGCGATTGGCGCGGGCAACTGCGTGGTGCTCAAGCCTGCAGAGTCCACGCCCATCTCCATCCTGATCCTGGCCGAGTTGATCGCTGACCTGCTGCCGCCCGGCGTGCTCAACATCGTCAACGGCTTCGGCCGCGAGGCGGGTATGCCGCTGGCCACCAGCAAGCGCATTGCCAAGATCGCCTTCACCGGCTCCACCAGCACCGGCCGCGTGATCGCGCAGGCCGCCGCCAACAACCTCATCCCCGCCACGCTGGAGCTGGGTGGAAAGAGCCCCAATGTGTTCTTCGCCGACATCATGGACAAGGACGACGCCTTCCTGGACAAGGCCGTCGAAGGCCTGGTGCTGTTCGCGTTCAACCAGGGCGAGGTCTGCACCTGCCCGTCGCGTGCGCTGATCCAGGAATCCATCTACGACAAGTTCATGGAACGTGTCTTGAAGCGCGTAGCCGCCATCAAGCACCAGAACCCGCTCGACACCGACAGCATGATGGGCGCGCAGGCCAGCAAAGAGCAGCTCACCAAGATCCTGTCGTACCTCGACCTGGGCAAGCAAGAAGGCGCCGAAGTGCTGGCCGGTGGCGGCCAAGCCCACCTGGGCGGTGACCTGGAAGGCGGCTACTACGTGCAGCCCACGCTGTTCAAGGGCCACAACAAGATGCGCATCTTCCAGGAAGAAATCTTCGGCCCCGTGCTGGCCGTGACCACGTTCAAGGACGAGGCCGAGGCCCTGGCGATCGCCAACGACACGCTGTACGGCCTGGGCGCCGGGGTGTGGAGCCGCAACGGCAACGTGGCCTACCGCATGGGCCGCGCCATCAAGGCCGGGCGGGTGTGGACCAACTGCTACCACGCCTACCCGGCGCACGCAGCGTTTGGTGGGTACAAGGAATCGGGCATCGGGCGCGAGACGCACAAGATGATGCTGGACCACTACCAGCAGACCAAGAACCTGCTCGTGAGCTACTCAGAAAACAAACTCGGCTTCTTCTGATCGGGGTGGCGGTCCACCGACCGTCCCTGGCGTCGTTGCTCTCTCTCGCCGTAGCGTTGCTACTGTCTGCGGGAGAGACGCCTAGCCAGGAACGGCCTGTGAACCGCTGGTGGCGCTGCGGCAGAGTCGCTCTGCAGCAGTTTTTGCGTTGGCACATCAGGAGAGCACCATGGTCGAAAGAGTCATTGCCACCGACGCGGCGCTTGCGCTGATTGCGCAGCTGCAGGCGCAGCATGGCAGCGTGATGTTCCACCAGTCGGGCGGCTGCTGCGACAACAGTGCGGCCAATTGCTATCTGCCTACCGATCTGACCATTGGGGCGGGGGATGTTTTGCTGGGGCATGTGGGCGGCGCGCCGTTTTACATCGGTAAATCGCAGTACGAATACTGGAAGCACACGCAGCTCATCCTGGATGTGATCGACGGGCACGGCGGCACGTTTTCGCTGGAAGGCAGCACCGGCAAGGCTTTCCATACCCGCTCGCGCCTGTTCACGGATGAGGAATGGGCCGGGATTGAACCGCGGGCTACCCGGGATCTGGCGTGATGCGCGGCTGTGCTCCCTTCACGCGCCATCTCCGGCATTGCCCGTGATCGGCAGCACGGTGCCTGTGATGTAGCTGGAGCAGCATGGTGCCGCAAGGAACACGTAGGCGGGTGAAATCTCCTCAGGCTGGGCCGGGCGTCCCAGGTGGGTCTTTGCGCCAAATTTCGCGATGTCCTCTGGGGCCTTGTCTGCCGGGTTGAGGGGTGTCCACACCGGCCCGGGCGCGACGGCGTTCACTCGAATACCCTGGTCGGCCAGGTTGTGGGCCAGGGCCTTGGTGAACGCATGGATGGCCCCTTTGGTGGCCGAGTAGTCGATCAGTTCCTTGCTGCCGCGCAACCCGGTGACGGAGCCGGTGTTGATGATCGAGTCACCCCGGTGCAGGTGTGGCAGGGCTGCCTTGGCCATGTGGAAGTAACCGTAGATATTGGTCTGGAACGTTTCGTCAAAACGCTCTGCCGTCAGTTCTTCAAGGGATGCCGCATGCTCCTGGAACGCCGCGTTGTTGACCAGCACATTGAGCTTGCCAAACGCTTTGACCACCTGCCGCACGGCATCGGCGCAGTACGCGGCGTCTTTGACGTCGCCGGGGATCAGAATGCACCGACCACCTTCGGCCTCAACCAGCAGGCGTGTCTGCTCGGCGTCTTCGTGTTCCGCCAGGTACGCAATGGCAACGTTCGCGCCCTCGCGGGCAAAAAGTATGGCAACCGCGCGGCCAATGCCTGAGTCGCCGCCGGTGATCAGGGTAGAGAACCCTTTGAGTTTTTCGCTGCCCCGGTAGTGGACTGCCTCGAACTTGGGCTGGAGTTCCATGTCGGCCTCAAGGCCTGGTTTGGTGAGGTGCTGGTTGGGCAGCGGAGGTGCCGGTTCCGCGTGACCTGGCCCCGGTGCCCGTGGACTTCCTTTGCCTTTTGCGGGTTGTGGCTTGCTCTTTGGCGGCTTGCCTGCGTCGTGGCGGTCCTGCTCGGCCTGGATTCGCCTCTGTTTCTGGACCGTTGCACGGGCCGCCGTGTCGGTGGAGGGCGTCTTGGAGGTTTTCATGAGAGAGGGTGCTGGCTGAATGCAAGAAAAGACAAGCGGTGGTGCGGTGCACTGAATGCCGGCAGCTGGAGGTCAAAAAAAGAGGCCGCGCTGCTCTCGGGTTGGAGGCAGGGCGGCCCGAGGTCACAAGGAGGATGCGAAACCACCGGCTTGCAGCTCGGCGTGCGCTCCTCCTGTAGCCTGTGTCAGTCTCGCGGCATGGCACCGGCCAGCCGATCAGCGCTGGTTCTGGGGTGTACGGCGGGAAGAATCTCCGTGCTGCTCACGGTTTCCCTGGTTGCCGCTGGAACCCGAACGGTCGGTCTGCCCCTGCTGGCGGTTGCTGGATGGGTCGGTGCTCTGCTCGGCCTGGCGGCTGCCCTGGTTCTTGCGCTGGGAGTCGCTGTTGTCGGTGTGCTGGTTCTGGCCTTGGGGGTTGTTGCTGGACATGGATATCTCCTGGTGAAAGAAAGAGGAAAAATATGCACACGGGGGCCGTGTGTGAATTCATTCTCAAAATGCACCAGCACAATTTCTGTAGTCCCTGTCCTATAGGGGGGTCGGCTTATTTCCACCTGCCGTAAGCAGACGCACGCCATGTTTCAGCATCTTTCAAGGCGCGCAAAAGTGTTCGGAGCGTGAGATCTTTCTGGACGCCGCTGGCGCAGTGCAGTGCCCTGTCTTGGCAGGGAGGGCGTGGTGCGTGGAGGAAAGTGCGTCGTTTGGGGGATGGGGAAGAGGCATTCTTCCCCGACTTTTCCCAACCGTAGCGGGCGCGGTGCAAACTTGTATGCTATAAAAATAGTAGCTTATTGCGCTTATCCATCAAGCGCTAGGGCCTCATTCCCCTCAAAATTTTGTGCGCAATCCCACCAACCTGGAGGCACACCACGCCAAGCCTGCTTCCATTGCCGTCAGCCCACGGGCCGGCAGCGTTGCGGGTCAGTAGGTCTCCAGGTGCAACCGTCCTTCGCGCTGGAGGGCCGCGCCCACTGCGTTCCAATCCAGGCCAGCTTCGCTGGCGATGTCGCGCAGGGCGATCACCACGCCTTCTTCCATGCTCTTGAGGCCACACACATAGAAGTGGCTGCTGTCGTCGCGCAGCAGCGCGGCCAGGTCGGCAGCGCGTTCGCGCATCAGGTCCTGCACATAACGTTTGGGTTGCCCGGCCGTGCGCGAGAACGCCAGATTGATGTCGATGAAATCCTTGGGCAGGTTTTGCAGCGGGCCAAAGTACGGCAGCTCTTGCTGGGTGCGCGCGCCGAAGAACAGCATCAGCTTGCCGCCCTCGAACTTGCCGCTGTTGCGCAGGCGCCGGCGCCACTCGGTCATCGCGCGCATGGGCGCGCTGCCGGTACCGGTGCAGATCATCACGATGTGCGAGCGCGGGTGGTTGGGCATGAGGAACGAGCTGCCGAACGGCCCCACCACCTGCACCTGGTCCCCCACCTTCAGGTCGCAGATGTAGTTGGACGCGATGCCGCGCACGGGGTTGCCGTCGTGGTCGGTGGTTACGCGCTTCACGGTCAGCGCCAGGTTGTTGTAGCCGGGCCGCTCACCATTGCGCGGGCTGGCCACGGAGTATTGGCGCGCATGGTGCGCCTTGCCCAGCGCGTCGGTGCCGGGCGGGATGATGCCGATGGACTGCCCCTCCAGCACCGGGAACGGCATGCTTCCGAAGTCGAGCACCACGTGGTGGGTCTCGCTCTCAAAGCCCGCCTCGGTGCAGTTGAAGTTGCCCACCACGGTGGCGGTGGTGGGGCTCCTGGGGGGGAACAGGTTGGTGTAGGGGTGTGCAGCTGACCAGGGCGGTACCGTGGCGCCGTACTGGGCAGAACGAAACACCTGCGTGCCAGGCTCCACGGCCGCCGCAGGTGCGGACGGTTGCGCAGCATCCCCGGTGGAGGGCACTACGCCCTCGGCGGCCAGTTCATCGGGCGTGAGTTCGGGCGGCAGCTCTTCCCAGGTGAGCTGTTCTTCGATGCTGTAGGCACGTGCCAGCGGCATGGTGCGCCAGTTGTCGATGGAGCCCGTGGGGCAGGGCGAGATGCAGGCCATGCAGCCGTTGCACACATCCGCCCGCACGACGTAGTTGTTGTCGTCGTGCGTGATGGCGCCCACCGGGCAGGTCGCCTCGCAGGTGTTGCAGCGGATGCAGATCTCGGGGTCGATCAGGTGCTGCTTGATGACGGCGGCGTCGACGGCCATGTCCATGGTGTTCTCCTGAAGGCCTCGCGGTAGTGACGTGGTTTGTACCGGGAGGCGGGCGGGGTGCGCTATCGGCAAATACGTGGGGTCCCCGGCCCATGGGGCCCCGCCGCGGGGCAGCGGGGTTGCGGTGGCGTGTTGGTGGGTGGGCGGATCAGCCGAAGCGGACGTATTCGAAGTCGACCGGCTGGCGGTTGATGCCCATGACCGGCGGCGCGATCCAGCCCGCGAACTTGCCGGGCTCCACCACGCGGCCCATCAGCGACGCGACAAACGCAAAGTCCTCGGGCGTGGGCAGCCACTCGGCCTTGCGTGCGGCCCATTCCACGTCGCTCACCACGCGGCCGTCGGGCGACATCTTGATGCCGGCCAGTGCACCGATCTGGCGGTTGAAGGCCTTGTGCGGCACCGACAGGCGCGTGGGGATGCCGGCTTTTTCCAACACCTTGTTCCAGCGGCCCACGCCGGCCATCGAGTCCTTGATGAAGTCGTCGCGCAGCACCTCATTCAGGGCGTTGAGCATGGGCACGTCCTTTTCCAGCAGCTGGCCGTCCTTGACCTCCAGCACCTTGTAGGTCTGCCCTTTGAGGATGTGGTCGTCGGTGCGCTTGCCTTCTTCGTAGCGGCCCTTGAGGCCCGAGCTGTAGAAGATGGCCGCGTTGCTCGACTGGTCGGCGCCGAACAGGTCGATGGTGACGCTGTAGTGGAAGTTCAGATAGCGCTGCACCGTGCCCAGGTCGATGGCACCGGCGGCGCGCACCTTGGCGGGGTCGTCGGTTTTCAGCTCGTTCATCACCTGCGCGGTGCGCGCCAGCACGCGCGAGACGCCGGACTCGCCCACGAACATGTGGTGGGCTTCCTCGGTCAGCATGAACTTGGTGGTGCGGGCCAGCGGGTCGAACGCGCTTTCGGCCAGGGCCGAGAGCTGGAACTTGCCGTCGCGGTCGGTGAAGTAGGTGAACATGAAGAACGCCAGCCAGTCGGGCGTTTTTTCATTGAAGGCGCCCAGGATGCGCGGGTTGTCCACGTCGCCCGAGGTGCGCTGCAGCAGCGCCTCGGCCTCCTCGCGTCCGTCGCGGCCGAAGTGCTTGTGCAGCAAATACACCATGGCCCACAGGTGGCGGCCTTCTTCCACATTGATCTGGAACAGGTTGCGCAGGTCGTACATGCTGGGCGCGGTGAGGCCCAGGTGGCGCTGCTGCTCCACCGACGCGGGCTCGGTGTCGCCCTGCGTCACGATGATGCGGCGCAGGTTGGCGCGGTGCTCGCCGGGCACGTCCTGCCAGGCCTTCTCGCCCTTGTGGTCGCCAAAATGGATCTCGCGGTTGGCGTCACCCGGGTTCAGGAAGATGCCCCAGCGGTAGTCGCGCATCTTCACGTGGCCGAACTGTGCCCAGCCCTGCGGGTCCACGCTCACGGCGGTGCGCAGGTAGACCTCGTGGTCGGTCGAGCCCTCGGGGCCCACGTCGTCCCACCAGTTGATGAAGTTGGGCTGCCAGCCTTCGAGCGCGCGCTGCAGCGTGCGGTCTTCGCCGAGGTTGACGTTGTTGGGGATCTTCTCGCTGTAGTTGATCGTGCTCATCGTTGCTCCTTGGATGGTTGGGGCGGCGGGGTCAGACGCGGTTCAAATCGAAGCCGGCCTTCTCGCCGGTGCCGTAGACCTTGAGCGCACCCTTGTCGCCCACGGCGTTCGGGCGGTTGAAGATCCAGTTCTGCCAAGCGGTCAGGCGGCCGAAGATGCGGGTGTTCATGTTCTCCTTGCTGGCAAAGCGCAGGTTGGCCTCCAGCCCGGTGAGCGAGTCGGGCGACATCGCGGCGCGTTCTTCGATGGCGATGCGGATCTCGTCGTCCCAGTCGATGTCGTCCGGGGCGGCGGTCACCAGGCCCAGGGCCAGCGCGGCGTCCGCATCCAGTGGCGTGCCGGCCGCAGCGCGCGCGGCTTCCAGCGGTGCGGCTTCTTCGTAGAAGCGGCGCTGCAGGCGGCTTTGGTCGTTCACCATCGGCAGCAGCCCGAAGTTGAACTCGTTGAGCGTGAGCTTGGGTGCACGCTCGGCGTCGTCGGGCAGGGCCAGCATGTAGGTGCGGTCGGCGGCCAATGCCAGTTCGGCCAGCGATCCCGCGAAGGCCGAGCCCGACTCCACCAGCGCGAACAGGCTGCGCGAGGACACATCCAGCCGCGCGAACGTGCGGCGCAGTGCGCCGATGGTCTCGCGCACCAGCCAGTGGTCCTGGTGGGCGATCAGCGTGGCGTCGCTGGCCAGCACGGCCTGGGCGTCGCCCTCGGTCTTGAGCAGCCAGGTGCCGATGTCGAGTTCGTTGGTGCGCAGGTTCAGGATGGCGTCGTCCAGCTGGCGCGCCAGGGCCAGCGGCCACCAGGCGGCGCCTGCGGCCTCGATGCTGGCAATGTCCGTGGGTTGCGCGCCGGTGGGCGCCTTCAGCGTGAGCGTGGCCGTGCGGCGGGTGCGGTCGATGTCGACGCTGACATGGGCATAGCGCAGGCTGTCGGCGCTTTCTTCGCGCTCCACGCGGGTCAGGGCCACGCCCTGCGCGCTGGTGGGGCGGGGGCTGCCTTCGGCCAGGCGTGCGGCGGTTTCATCGACGGCGGCCGCGAACTGTGCGGGCTTGGCAATGCGGTCTACCAGGCGCCAGTCCACCGCGCGCTGGCCGCGCACGCCTTCCACGCTGGTGCAGAAGATGTCGGCCAGGTCGTGTCGCACATGGCGCTTGTCGGTCACGCGGGTCAGGCCGCCGGTGCCGGGCAGCACGCCCAGCAGCGGCACTTCAGGCAGCGACACAGCCGACGAGCGGTCGTCCACCAGGACGATTTCGTCGCAGGCCAGGGCCAGCTCGTAGCCGCCGCCCGCGCAGGCGCCGTTCACGGCGGCGACGAACTTCAGGCCCGAGTGCTTGGACGAGTCCTCGATGCCGTTGCGCGTCTCGTTGGTGAACTTGCAGAAGTTCACCTTCCAGGCGTGGCTGGAGACACCCAGCATGAAGATGTTGGCGCCCGAGCAGAAGATGCGGTCCTTGGCGCTGGTGACGATGACCGTGCGCACGCCCGGGTGCTCGAAGCGCACGCGGTTGAGCGCGTCGTGCAGCTCGATGTCCACGCCCAGGTCATAGCTGTTGAGCTTGAGCTTGTAGCCGGGGCGGATACCGCCGTCTTCGGCAATGTCGAGCGATAGGCGCGCCACAGAGCCCTCCACCGCCAGTGTCCAGTGGCGGTATTGGGTGGGGTCGGTGCGGTAGTCCACGCGGGTGGGGGCTGGTGTGGTCATGGGGTCTCCATCCATCTGCTAACAGGAATAATAATGCATAAATTGATTGATTGATGTGCATCATCATGCATGTTGTTGGGCGTGTCAATGCATGTGGCTGTTTTTTGCAGATTTTTTTGGGGTGCCCCGGTTGGGGCTCCAAGCCCGGGGACCCGTAGAAGGGAGTCAGCCTGGTCGGGTGGTCATCAGTTTGCGCACCCCGGTGCGCAGTTGCTGCAGGCTGTTTTCCAGGCTGCTTCCGGAGGTGTCGATGGTGAGGTCGGCTTTGGAATAGAAGGCCGCGCGGCCTTCCAGGATGCGGCGCAAGTCGTCCATGGCCTCCTTGCTGGCGGCCATGGGGCGCATGTCGCCCTGGGCCAGCACGCGCCCCATGTGTTCCTCGGGCGCGGCGCGCAGCCACACGGTGGTGCAGTGCGCCAGCAGTTCGTTGAACGTGGCGGGGTCCGAGACGATGCCGCCGGGTGTGGCGATCACCACTTCGCTGTGGATCTGCACGGTCTCTTCCAGTGCGCGGCGTTCGTAGCGGCGGTAGGCCGTGGTGCCGTACAGGTCGTGGATTTCCCGCACGCTGCAGCCCGCCAGGGTTTCGATCTCGCGGCTCAGCTCAATAAAGGGCACGTCAAGGTCGCGCGCCAGCAAGGGCCCCAGTGTGGACTTGCCCGCACCCCGCAATCCGACGAGTGCGATGCGCCGGTGGCGTGCCGTGTCGCTGCCGCCGCCACTCAGCAGTTCGTGCAGCGCCAGCCGCGCGCGGCGCAGTTCGGGTTCGCTGCGGTGCTCCAGCAACTCCCGGATCAGCAGCCATTCTGGCGAGCGGGTGGTGAAGTCGCCCACCAGCTCAGCCAGCGGGCAGTGCAGGGCGCCAGCCACCTGTTGAAGTACCAGGATAGATGCGTTGCCGGTGCCGTATTCGAGGTTGGCCAGGTGCCGCTCGGACACATCGGCCGCCACCGCGACAGCCTTGCGCGTGAGGCCGCGCTGCGCGCGCAGGTTGCGCACGCGCTCGCCCAAGGCGACGAGCAGAGGGTTCTTGGCTTCTTCCGTAGCACTCAGCATGTTCTCGGCAGGCGTGGAGAGCGCGGTTTCTGCGTCTTCTTGTTCGTTCATGCCATCTTTCTTGGAACAGGTTCTTACAGCCCATTGGCGGGTATCGGCGGGTGGGGCACGTTCGGGGGCTCCTCACCAAGGCGCTTCTGCACCACTTGGGTCAAATAAAATTCATGCACTATAGTGCTTGACATTCATTCAATCATTACCTATTGTTCATGTGCAAGCAAAATACTGCACATCTGCAAAATCCACAAGGATACAGATCAAAAAGGTGTGCAGGCCCCCATTTTCCTAGCCCCACGAGAAGCCATGCCCCACAAAGCCGCATTTCATCAAGCCCTGGTGGATCTGACCGCGCAGATCGCCGGGCGGCCTCTGGATTCCGAACTGCAGGACTGGCTCAACCAGACCCACGGGCCTGCCAGCGCGGCCTATGCAAGGCTCAAGGCGGCCTGTGTGGTGGGCGTGGAAGAGGGTTGGCTGTGCGACCGGGAGGGCGGTGGCATCCGTTACGGCCGCGTCTTCAAGGCCGACGATGCGCTGCACCGCTTTTCCGTGGATGTGGTGGACATGCAGGACATTGCGGGCCCCCACCACAGCCATCCCCTGGGGGAAATCGATTTGATCATGCCACTCACGGGCGGAGCCACCTTTGACGGGCATCCTGCTGGGTGGTGCGTCTATCCACCGGGCAGCGCCCACCGCCCCACGGTGGCCCAAGGGCGTGCATTGGTGCTCTATCTGCTGCCGGAAGGGCAGATCCAGTTCACGCGCTGAAGCGGACCCTCCATTCCGGCGCCGACCCGTTTTGCCTATCCCCTATTTTTTGAAAGACCTGCATGACTGAACTCCTGGCCAACTTTGCCGCTGGCCGCTGGCAAACCGGAAACGGCCCGGGCACGGTGCTCAGCGACCCGGTGTTGGGCGATGCGCTGGTGCGCGTCGATTGCACCGGGCTGGACCTGCGGGAAGCCTTTGCCTTTGCCCGGGACCGGGGCGGTGCCGCCTTGCGGGCCATGACCTACCGCGAGCGGGCTGCCCTGCTGGCCGCCGTGGTGAAGGTGTTGCAGGCACACCGTGACAGCTACTACGACATTGCAACCGCCAACTCTGGCACGGTGAAGAACGATTCGGCGGTGGACATTGACGGCGGTATCTTCACGCTGGGCCAGTACGCCAAGTGGGGCGATGCGCTGGGCGATGTGCGCGCGCTGCGCGATGGCGACGCGGTCAAGCTGGGCAAGGAACCGGCCTTTTTGTCGCAGCACCTGCAGGTGCCGGCGCGCGGCGTGGCGCTGTTCATCAACGCCTTCAACTTTCCGGCCTGGGGGCTGTGGGAAAAAGCGGCGCCTGCGCTGCTGTCTGGTGTCCCGGTGATCGTGAAGCCCGCCACGGCGACAGCCTGGCTCACGCAGCGCATGGTGAAGGATGTGATCGACGCGGGGGTGTTGCCTGTGGGGGCGCTGTCAGTCATTGCAGGCAGCTCGGCGGGTTTGATGGACCAGCTGCAGCCTTTCGACGTGGTCTCTTTCACGGGCTCTGCGGAAACTGCGGGCGTCATCCGGTCGCACCCGGCCGTGGCGCACCGCTCGGTGCGGGCCAACATCGAGGCCGACAGCCTCAACTCGGCCCTCTTGCTGCCCGACGCAGCCGTGGGCAGCGATGCCTTCAACCTGCTGGTGCGCGAGGTGGTGCGCGAGATGACGGTCAAGTCCGGGCAGAAATGCACGGCGATCCGCCGTATCCTGGTGCCCGCTGCGGTGTATGACGCTGCGGCCGAAGCCATCGGTGCCAAGCTCGCAGGTATCAGCGTGGGCAACCCGCGCAACGAGAGCGTGCGCATGGGCTCCTTGGTCAGCGCTGCGCAGCTGCGCGCGGTGCGCGAAGGCCTGGCCACATTGGGCGCCCACACCGACATGCTGCACGACGGCCGTGCCCGGCCGCTGGTGGATGCAGACCCTGCCGTGGCGGCCTGCATGGGTCCGGTGCTGCTGGGCGCGCGCGATGCCGACGCGGCATCTGCTGTGCATGACATGGAAGTATTCGGCCCCGTCGCCACGCTGCTGCCCTATCGCGATATGGACCATGGCCTGGCCTTGGCGCACCGGGGCCAGGGTTCGCTGGTGACCTCGCTTTTTGGCGCTGACGAGGCAGCCCTGGCGGATGCGGCCGTTCAGCTGGCTGCCAGCCACGGGCGCGTGCATGTGGTCACACCCGATGTGGCACAGGCCCACACAGGGCACGGCAATGTGATGCCCATGTCGCAGCATGGTGGTCCAGGGCGTGCCGGCGGCGGTGCAGAGCTGGGTGGCCTGCGTGCGCTCGACTTTTACCACCAGCGTAGTGCCGTGCAGGCCAGCCCGGGTGTGCTGGCATCGCTCGGTCTTTGATGCCTGCGAATCCCCCAGAACAACACGGAGATATCCCCATGACCAGCCTGCCAGAGCGGTTCAATTTCGCGGAGCATCTGTTCCACATGAACCGGGCGCACGCTGAGCGCACGGCCTACATCGACGACCGGGGCCGCCTGAGCTATGGCGATCTCGAAGACCGTGCCCGGCGGCTTGCGAGCGTGTTGGTGGAGGCCGGGGTGCGGCGCGAAGAGCGTGTGCTGCTGCTGATGCACGACACCAGCGACTGGCCGGTTTGCTTTCTGGGCTGCCTGTACGCAGGGGCTGTGCCGGTGGCCGTCAATACCTTGCTGACGGCGGATGACTATGCGTACATGCTCGCGCACAGCCGGGCGCAGGCGGCGCTGGTGTCTGGGGCCTTGTTGCCCATTCTGTCCGAGGCCATGGCGCGCGGCCCCCACGAAGTGGGCACGCTGCTGGTATCGCTGCCGGTGGGCAAGTTGCACGCGGGCGCCCGAGATATGGAGGCTGCCCTGAACAGTGCATCGCCGCTGGCAGTGCCCGCGCTCACCGGGCCGGACGACCCGGGCTTCTGGCTTTACTCGTCGGGCTCCACAGGCAAGCCCAAGGGTACGGTGCACACCCACGGCAACCTGTGGTGGACGGCCGAGCTGTATGGCAAGCCCGTGCTGGGCCTCACCCCCCAGGACATCTGTTTCTCAGCGGCCAAGCTGTACTTTGCCTATGGCCTGGGCAATGCGCTCACCTTCCCTCTGTCCGTGGGGGCCACTGTGGTGCTGATGGCCGAACGCCCCACGCCCGACGCCACCTTCAAGCGCTGGGTGGACCACCAGCCCACAGTTTTTTTTGGAGCCCCCACAGGCTTCGCGGGCATGCTCGCATCGCCCCGGCTGCCGGCGCGTGCGTTGGTGGCGCTGCGCATGTGTTCGTCGGCGGGCGAGGCGCTGCCTGCGGAGATTGCGCAGCGCTTCAAGGCGCACTTTGGCTGCGACATCATCGATGGCATTGGCTCCACCGAGATGCTGCACATCTTCCTGTCCAACCGCCCCGGCGACATCCGCTATGGCACCACCGGCAAGCCCGTACCGGGCTACGAGGTCGAGTTGCGTGGCGAAGACGGCCAGAGCGTGCCCGATGGCGAGGTGGGCGACCTCTACATCCGGGGCCCCAGCGCGGCTTTGATGTACTGGAACAACCGCGAGAAGACGCGCGACACCTTCCAGGGCGGGTGGACCAAAAGCGGCGACAAGTACGTGCGCGACGCGGAGGGTTACTACACCTACGCGGGCCGCAGCGACGACATGCTCAAGGTCAGCGGCATCTATGTCTCTCCGTTCGAGGTGGAGGCCACGCTGATGCAGCACACTGCCGTGCTGGAGGCGGCTGTGATCGGCAAGCAGGACGCGGACGGCCTCACCAAGACCAAGGCATTCGTGGTGCTCAAGGACGGCAAGGCCGCGACGCAGGACGAGCTCAAGGCCTTTGTGAAGGAAAAACTCGCGCCCTACAAGTACCCGCGTTTCATCGAGTTTGTGCCAGAGCTGCCCAAGACCGCCACGGGCAAGATCCAGCGTTTCAGGCTGCGTGAGCTGGAGGCCCGGGCGTGAACGGCGTTGTCAGCGGGAGTACACGCGAGGGCAGCGAATTTGCCGCCATCGATTGGCGAGGCCGGCCGCTACAGGTGGAATACCAGTGGATCGCGCCAGAACGCCGTGCATCGCCCTTGATGGTGTTCCTGCACGAAGGGCTGGGATCGGTGGCGATGTGGAAGGATTTCCCGTACCAGCTGTGCGAGGCGGGGAGCTTTCGGGGGCTGGTGTTCTCAAGGCCTGGCTATGGGCGTTCCACCCCAAGGGCGCCCGAAGAAGCCTGGGGTGTGGACTTCATGCACCGGCAGGCGCAGGAGGTGCTGCCTGCATTCTTTGGGGCTTTGGGCATTGACGAGCCGCTCTGGCTTTTTGGCCACAGCGACGGCGCATCCATTGCCTTGCTGTATGCGTCGATATTCCCGCAGAGCGTCAGCGGCCTGGTGGTGCTGGCCCCCCACATCTTTGTGGAGGACGTGACCATCCAGAACATCGAGCAGGCGCGGGACGCCTACCAGACCACCGACCTGCCCGGCAGGCTGGGCCGCTACCACGGGGACCCGGACTCCGCCTTCTGGGGCTGGAACCGCATCTGGCTCGATCCGGCATTCCGCGCGTGGAACATCGAAACAGAGCTCGCGACCGTGCGCGCGCCCGTACTGGCCGTGCAGGGGCTGGACGACGAGTACGGCACGCTGGCCCAGATCCACGGCATTGCCGCCCGCGTGCCTGGAACGCAGTTGCTGGAACTGCCCGATTGCGCGCACTCACCCCACCGCGATCATCCTGAAGACGTGATCGCAGCGACGATTGCGTTCGTGGCGGCTGCGGGCGGAACGCCATGAAGCTCCGATAGGTCTGCCGGTTGAGATCCACCGGTTCGCCTGGGGGCTGAGGTTTCCATGCCGTGCCCCGCGAACGTCGCCTCAATCGACCCTGCGGCGCAGTTCTTCCAGGTTCACCACGGTGATGCCACCGTATTCGATCTGCAGTACGCCCGCAGCCTCCAGGCGCTTCAGTGCGGCGTTGCAGCGCTGGCGCGAGACACCGGACAGGTTGGCGATTTCCTCCTGCGATACCTGCAGGTGGGGGTCACTGCCAGGGTGCAGCCAGGGGTGGAAAAGGCCTGCCAGCGCCCGTGCCACCTGGCTGTCGGTGTCCAGCAGATGGTGGGCCGTGAAATTGCCCAGGAACCAGTGCATGCGCTCATTGATCTGGCGCAGCAGGAAGTGGTCGAAACTGCGCTGGGTGGCGTGCAGCCATTGAAAGGTCTCCATCGGCAAGAGTGCGACCCGGCTCGGGCGCAGCGCAATGATGTCCGCCGTGCGCGGCACGCCGCGCAGCAGGGTACCTTCGCCAAACCAGCTGCCTGCAGAAAGGCCGCCCAGTGTGACCGAGCGCCCGTTGTCCGAGGTCACCGTCCACTTGAGCAGGCCCTCGATGGCGCCATACCAGTGCATGGGCATATCGCCGCGCCGGCACAGGGCACTTCCCTGGGCGACCTCGACTTCGCGCAGGTCGTCCATGACGCGTTGCTGCGCGCTGTCGTCCAGCAATGGAAACCAGGCCGAGGTTTTCAGGAGATTGGCAACCGTGGGCGGCGCCAGTTTGACCAGCATGGGGTGGGGCTCCGGATTGAAGGAGAAAGGCGTCCTCGTATACCCTGAGTCCAAATGTCATCGCGATGACTGAGTATGCAGGCGCCAAAAAAAATAATGGGTGCCTTACCATTTTCCACCAGTCCACGCCATGACCAAGCGCAAAGTCATCGTCACCGTAGCCCCCACCGGTGGCATGGCCCACAAGTCGCAGAACCCGCATCTGCCCACCCAGCCCGGCGAAATTGCCGATGACGTGGAGCGGTGCTGGAACGCAGGGGCCAGCGTGGTGGCCATCCATGCCCGGCGCCCCGACGGCGGCGCCACCTGCAACGCAGACATCTACCGTGACATCAACACCCGCATCCGGGCCAAAGGCTGCGACATCGTCATCAACAATTCCACCGGCGGTGGTGTGCATGGCGACATGGTGCGGCCCTTGTCCGGTGACCGCTGGGAGATCGCCTGGGAAGAGCGCATCAAGGGCATGGATGCGGGGGCCGAAATGTGCACCCTGGATGCCACCACCCTGAACCTGAGTTTTGAAGGTCGCGAGATCCTCATGGACACCCCGCTCAGCAAAGGGCGCGAGCTGGCAATGGGCATGAAGGCGCGCGGCATCAAGCCCGAGTGGGAGGTGTTCAGCCCCACGCACATCCTGCAGGACACCACGACGCTGATCGAAGAAGGGCACGACGACGGGCCGCATTTCATCAACCTCGTGATGAACGTGCACCGCGCCTTTCAGAACGCCATGCCGTACTCGCCGCGCCACCTGCAGATGATGGTGGACACCTTGCCGCGCAACAGCATCTTTTGCGTGAGTGGCATCGGGCCCTCGCAGCTTGAAGCCAACGTGGCGGCGCTGCTATTGGGCGGGCATGCCCGCGTGGGGCTGGAAGACAACCTGTATTTCCGCCACGGAGAGCTGGCCACCAATGTGCAGTTGACGGAGCGCATCGTGCGCGTCATTCGCGAACTGGACATGGAGCCCGCCTCCCCTGCAGAAGCCCGTGCACTGATGGGACTGCCCCGCGCCGGTAGCGTTCGGCCCGCATTTGCCGTAGATTGAGTTGTTGCGATTTCACCCACCAAGAAAGAGGAGACAGATGATGCAGACACGCCGCCAATTCATGAACCACCTGGGTTATGCGACCGCGCTGGGGGCACTGGCTCCCTGGAGCGCCATGGCCCAGACGCTGGAGCAGGTCAAATTTTTCTACGGCTTCCCGGCGGGCAGCGCGGGCGACAGCGTGGCGCGCCGGGTGGGCGAGAAGCTTGCCGGTTCGTCCTACACGCGCAATGCAGCCGTTGTGGAAAACAAGCCCGGTGCAGGCGGCCGCATTGCGCTGGAGTCGCTCAAGGGGGCTCCCGCCGATGGCAGCGTGCTCACGCTGTCTCCTTTTTCGTGCACCTCCATCTATCCGCACATCTACAGCAAACTCAGCTACGACCCGACGAAGGACTTCGTGCCGGTGTCCATCGCCGCTGTGATGCACCATGGGCTGGCCGTGGGGCCGCTGGTCCCGGCCTCGGTCAAAACAGTCAAGGACTTCCTGGCCTGGGCCAAGGCGAACCCGGGGCAGGCCAACTACGGCTCACCCGCCGCAGGCTCTACCCCCCATTTCATCGGCGCGCTGCTGGGCCTGAACAACGGCGTGGACTTGAAGCACGTGCCCTACCGAGGGTCCATCCCCGGTGTCACGGACGTGGTCGGCGGGCAGATTGCCTCGATGGTGACCCCGAGCGGCGACTTCATTCCCAACCATAAGGCTGGCAAGCTGCGGCTGATCGCGACCTCCGGGCAGGCTCGCTCACCGTTCTCGCCCGAGGTGCCCACGTTTGCGGAACAAGGCTTCCCCGAGCTCACCACCGAGGAATGGTTTGGCTTCTATGCACCCGCCAAGACACCTGCCAGCGTGGTTGCCGCTGCCAACACGGCCATCAATGCCGCGATCAAGGAGAAATCCGTGATCGACAGCCTGGCCGTGGTGGGCCTCATTGCCCGGGGCTCCACATCAGCAGAAATGGCGGCGTCGCAGCAAGCAGAATTCGACCGCTGGGGTCCGCTGGTCAAGAAGATCGGCTTCACGGCAGAGTCCTGAAGGGCACCGACATGGTTTCTTCCGTGAAGCGCGTGGCGGTGGTCGCCACCGGCGTCATTGGCGCGAGCTGGGCTGCCTGCTTCCTTGCCCGGGGGCTGGACGTGGATGCCACCGATCCCGCACCAGGGGCCGAGAAACGCCTGCGCGATGCCGTGGCCCAGCACTGGCCGGCGCTGGAACGGCAGGGACTTGCGTCGGGTGCGAGCATGGCGAGGCTGCAGTTTCACCCCCGGCTGGAGGACGCCCTGGTGCAAGCCGATTTCGTGCAGGAAAACGGGCCCGAGCGGCTGGACTTCAAGGCGGATCTGCTGCGAAGGATGGACGATGCCGCCCCGCCGCAGGCCATCCTGGCTTCCAGTTCTTCGGGCCTGTCCATTACAGCCATACAAGCCCAATGCCAACACCCCGAGCGTGTGGTGCTGGGCCATCCGTTCAACCCCCCGCACATGATTCCGTTGGTGGAGGTGGGCGGGGGCGAAATGACATCGGCCCAGGCGATCGCCACCGCCATGGATTTCTACACAGCCATTGGCAAGCGCCCCATCCATGTCCGGCGCGAAATCAAAGGGCACATTGCCAACCGCCTGCAGGCTGCGCTGTGGCGGGAGGCGTTTCATCTGGTCAACGAAGGGGTTGCCAGTGTCACCGACATCGATACCGCCATTGCCCACGGCCCGGGCCTGCGGTGGGCATTGATGGGGCCGTTCATGAACCTGCACCTGTCGGGCGGCGAAGGCGGCATCGCCCATTTGCTGGCACACCTCGGTGGCCCCATCGAAGACTGGTGGCAGGACCTGGGTGCTCCGCAGATGACGCCGGTGCTCCAGCGCCTTGTGGCGGATGGCGTAGCCCAGGAAATCGGTGAGAGAACCAGCGCGGAGCTGGCGGCTGCACGCGATACCTTGCTGGTGAACCTTCTGCGCGCCAAGCAGGACGCCCGCGTCCTGGACTGAATTCGCGATGCCACCGTGCGGTCCCGCCGCATGGGTTTTTCGACGTGGTGCACCCAGCGTTTTCGGCAGTGTTGCTGCGCACAGCCACGCCACTCGCCAGCGCCGTGTCGTCCATTTTTGTTGTTGCCCCAAGAACACGAGAGACCACCCACACCATGCACCCCGAATTTCTTGGCGATGAAAGCCAAATAGCACCGTCCGCCACGATGCTGGTCCACCAGGACGATGGCTCGTTCACACTGCGTTCTCCCGTGGCGCTGGGCGCCTATGCGCGCTGCATCGGCGAGTGGGTGGAGCGTTGGGCGCGAGAGACACCCGATGCGCTGGCGCTGGCGGAGCGTGCTGAGAATGCCGAGCACTGGCGCACCCTGACCTATGGTGAGTTGCGCCAGGCCATGGGCGCCGTCGCGCAGTCGCTGCTGGACCTGAAACTGCCTGTGGGCCGCCCCATCGCCATCCTTTCCGACAATGCGGTGGACCACGCGGTGCTCATGCTGGCGGCAATGCATGTCGGCATCACGCCCTGTTCGCTGTCGAGTGCCTATTCACGCTCCCGGGACCCGAGCCGCCTGCACAGCATGCTCGCGGTGCTGGAGCCTTCGTTGATCTACGCGTCGGACGCCTCGGTCTACGCGCCCGCCCTGGCGGGCTACGCATCCGATGCCTTGAAGGTCTTCAGCCGCCATGCCGAGATGGTGCCCGGTGCCTTGTCTTTTGCGCACCTGCGGACGGGCGTGGAAAGCCCGGCCGTGTTGCAGGCGTTCCAGGCCATCGATGCGGATGGCCATGCCAAGTACCTGCTGACTTCGGGCTCGACGGGCCGTCCCAAGGTGGTCATCAATACCCACCGCATGCTGTGCGCCAACCAGCAGATGATTGCCCAGGCTTGGCGGTTTCTGGCCCACGAAAAGCCCGTGTTGGTGGACTGGCTGCCCTGGAGCCACACCTTTGGCGGCAACCACAACCTCAACATGGTGCTGTGCCATGGGGGCACGCTCTACATCGATGAGGGACGGCCGGTGCCTGGGCTCATCGAGAAGACGGTGCGCAATCTGCGCGATGTGAAGCCGACGATGCTTTTCAACGTGCCGCGTGGTTTTGACATGCTGCTGCCGTTTCTGGAAGCGGATGCAGCGTTGGCTACCGAGGTTCTTTCACGCATGCGCCTGGCGTTCTACGCGGCTGCGGCGCTGGCCCCTTCCACCTGGCAGCGGCTTGAAGCCGTGGCAGCACGCGTGCGACCCGCGCTGCCGCTGTGGCTGACCACGTCCTGGGGTTCCACGGAGACGTCACCCGCCGTGACCAGCGCGCACTGGCGCATGGAGGGCGCGGGCTGTATTGGCGCACCTTTGCCCGGGCTGGAGCTCAAGCTGGTGCCCAATGGCAGCAAGCTCGAAATGCGGGTGAAAGGCGTGTCGGTATTTCCGGGCTATCGCAATGCGCCCGCCGAGACTGCGGCAGCGTTCGACAGCCAGGGCTTCTACCGCATCGGCGATGCGGGCTATCTGGTGGACCCCGCGCGGCCGGAGCGTGGCGTGGTCTTCAACGGCAGGGTGGCCGAGGACTTCAAGCTTTCCAGCGGGAGCTGGGTGTCGGTAGGTACCCTGCGGGTGGAGCTCGTGTCCGAGCTGGCGCCGCTGGTGCAGGACATCGTGCTCACGGGCCACAACCGGGACGAAGTGGGCATGCTGGTGTTTCCTTCAGCCACAGGCGCAGCGGACCGCGCGAGGCTGGAACAAGCCCTGCGCGCTGTGATCCAGGTTCGCCGCAGTGCCGGCGCAGGTTCATCGCAGTGCCCCACGCGTGCGCTGGTGATGGCGGCGCCGCCCGACCCAGAGGCTGGAGAAATCACCGACAAGGGCTATATCAACCAGGGGGCGGTGCTTTCGCGCCGGGCTGCAGAGGTGGAACTGCTGCATGCCGACCCTGCTGCCCCCAACGTGATCACCGTCTGATGGGGTACGGTGGCGGCGCCTTCTGCGCCTTGACCTATCCACCCCTCCAAAAAAAAGGGACCCACTGCCTTGGGCAACGGGTCCTCTTTGCGGGGGAAAGGTGATGGAGCATCACCTTGTCACGTCCGTCGCAACGGCTGTAATCAGACCGTGGCGTCCTTGAGCTTCTTCAGCGCGCGGGTCTTGATCTTGACAGCTGCAGGCTTGGCAGGGAACCAGCGCTCTTCACCGGTGAAGGGGTCTTTGCCGAAGCGCTTCTTCTTGGCGGGGATTTGCTGCAGGCCGATTTTCATGAGGCCGGGCAGGGTGAACTCGCCAGAGCCCTTCTTGTGCACCGAACCCAGGATGGTGGCTTCCAGTGCGGCCAGCACGGCCTTGGTGGCCTTGGGTTCCACACCCGCCTGCTCGGCCAGGTGGGCGATCAGCGTGGTCTTGTTGAACGCGGTCTTGATCGGCTTGATGCCCACGGCGACGGGCTTGGCCGCTGGCGCGGCAGCCTTCTTCGCTGCGGGGGCGGCTACCTTCTTGGCGGCAGGTGCCGCCTTCTTTGCGACAGCAGGTGCTGCCGCCTTGACGGCCTTCTTTGCGGGCGCTGGAGTCTTCTTTGCAGTTGCCATGATGGTGGTTCTTCTTTATTCAGAGTTGCAATATGCCTCCCCCCAATGAAGGGAAGGTGCGCAATTTTAGGTGTGTCTGCGGCATACCGTGCAAAAACGAAGACCCGCCAGCGTCAGAGGCTTCTGATGGGGCTGTAGAAAGACGCCGCCAATGAGGGGCCGCGCGCAGCCGGTGTCTGCTGAAGGCCGTGTGTGCTGCGTGCGATCACGCGCTCGCATGCACGCATGCACGCATGCGTCCGTGTTGCTGCTGCATCAGCGGTGTGCAGGGGTCTGGTGGCGTTGGCGCCACTGGTGGTAGCGCTGGCGCTGCAACGCCAGCAACTCCACCAGACCCCAGGCCAGTGCACAGCCCAGGGTGCCGCACAGCAGGGCGATACGGTGCACCTCAGTCCTGCGTTGCAGCTGTTGCGTCTTCATACTGGGCCCATCCGTCGGTGCTGGGTAAATCGAAGCTGGGCCAGCCCGGAGCATCGAAGAGTTCATCCAGCAGCCGCTGCAGTCCGAGCAATCTCCAGAGCATGATCGTGTGCCTCTTCGAAGGGTTGTGTCTGCGGCCAAGGTAACGTGGTCATGTGACAGTTTCGAGTCGTTTCGCCGAATTCACACAGAGGCGTGATGGCGCTGTTGGTGCGTGCGTGCCGGGGATATGCTCGTTGTCCATCGCCTTGCTGCGCGGCCCCGTGCCGCCATCGCCATCACCATGAACACCCTGCCCGAGCTGCTGGCGCTCGAAAAAATCATCGAGCTGGGGGCGCCCCATCTGCAGGTGCAAGTGGTTCGGCAGGTGCCGCTGGCGTCAGGCCACTGCTTTCCGATCCATGCCATTGGCCTGGGCAACCCGTCGCTGGACGTGCCCGCAATCGGTTTCTTCGGGGGCGTGCACGGGCTGGAGCGCATCGGCGCCGAGGTGGTCATCGCTTACTTGCAGAACGTGGTCATGCGGCTGCAGTGGGATACCACGCTGCACCGCCAGCTGGAGCAGATGCGCCTGGTCTTCATGCCGGTGGTCAATCCGGGTGGCATGTGGGCAGCCACACGTGCCAATCCGCGTGGGGTGGACCTCATGCGCAATGCGCCGGTCGATGCCACCGACCGGGTACCGCCTTGGATCGGTGGGCAGCGGGTGAGCGCCGGGCTGCCTTGGTACCGGGGGCGCGCTGGCGATGCCATGGAGGCGGAAAGCCAGGCGCTGTGCGAGGTGGTGGCGCAGGAGCTGCTGGCGCGGCCGTTCAGCATCGCCATCGACTGCCATTCAGGGTTTGGCGCCCGGGACCGCCTGTGGTTTCCGTTTGCCCACACGCGCAAGCCCATCGCGCACCTGGCCGAACTGCATGCACTGCAGGAGATCTTTCTGCAGGCCCACAGCCACCACCAGTACATCATCGAGCCGCAAAGCGCCCAGTACCTGGCGCACGGCGACCTGTGGGACTACCTGTACCTGCAGGCCTGCCGCGAGGCGCCCGCGCACACTTTCCTGCCGCTCACGCTGGAGATGGGGTCCTGGCTGTGGATCAAGAAAAACCCGCGCCAGCTGTTTTCGCGCAACGGCATCTTCAACCCGCTCATCAACCACCGGCAGCAGCGGGTGCTGCGGCGCCATCTGTCGCTGCTCGATTTTCTGGCCCGCGCGGCCTGCAGCCACGAGCGCTGGGTGCCGCTTCCGGAAACGCGCGCCTACCACCGCGCGCAGGCGTTGGCCGCCTGGTACTGATGGAGGCCGAGCGCCATGCACCCATGGATTCTGCTCAGGGGCCTCACGCGCGAGGCAGCGCACTGGGGGGCGTTTGCCGAAGCGTTCGAGCGCGCTCTGCCGGGTGCCCGCGTCGTGGCGCAGGACCTGCCAGGCAATGGCCTGCTGCACGGGGCGGTTTCGCCCGTTACGGTGCGGGGCATGGTGGAGCGCTGCCGCGCAGGTCTGGCTGAGCGGGGCTTGCGGCCACCGTTTAGGGTGCTGGCCATGTCGCTGGGTGCCATGGTGGCGACCGAGTGGGCACGGGTGGCGCCTGAAGAGCTGGCGGGGTGTGTGTTGATCAACACCAGCTTGCGGCCCTTCAGCCCCTTCTACCACCGGCTGCGGCCAGGCAACTATCTGCACGTGCTGCGCTGCGCCTTGCCATGGAGCAGCCCGCAAACCATTGAACAGGCCGTGCTGCGGATGACCAGCAATCTCGCCTCCGTCCAGGGGGCCGTGGTGGAGGACTGGGTGGCCCTGCGCAGACAGCGGCCGGTTTCGACTGCCAACGCCCTGCGCCAGTTGCTGGCTGCAGCGCGCTACACCGCGCCTGCTGCGCTGCCCCTGGCGCCGGCGTCGGAAATCCCGCGCATATTGCTCTTGGCCAGCCAGCACGACAGGCTGGTGTCCAGCCAATGCTCGCAGGCCATCGCAGGGGCCTGGGGGGTGCCGCTGCGGATGCACCCCTATGCCGGACATGACCTTCCACTGGATGATGCGCAATGGGTCATTGGGCAGGTACGGGCATGGATGGAGGGTTCCGTGTGAGCTGGCGCAGATGCCGCACAGGTGCTCATTCACCCAGACCCGCAAGCCCGCCCTGTGCCACCAGTTCGCGGTACCACTCCTGGTAGCCGGCGCTGCTGGGGTGCAGCCCGTCGGCGGCATTCAGTGTCTTGCTGCGCGCCACGAACGGATCTTCGTTGCGCGGCTTGAGCAGGCGCACATAACGCACCTGGCGCGTGGCCGCGATGCCTTTGACCATGGTGTGCAGGCTCTCGGACCGGCGCGACATGGCCCAAGAAACCGGGGGAATAAAAAACGGCGCGTGCCCCACGTTGCCACAGGGCATCAGCACCACATGCTGGCCTTTTTGGCGGGCCAGGGTCACCACCTGTTCGATCTGTGGGCGCAGGGTGTCCAGTGCGGTCAATCGGATCACGTCGTTGCCACCGGCGAGCACCAGCACCAGGTCGTAGCCGGTAGACGCCCGCTCCAGCTGGGCTGCCACGTCGGCGTAGCGTGCTCCGTTGGCGGCCGGGTTGTCGATGCGCCACTGCGGGTGGTCCTGGCCGATGCGCCCGGGCAGGCTCTCGAGCGGGATGCTGGCTCCCGTGCCCACTGCCGTGCTGTCGCCCACCACCAGAACCCGCCGCACGGGCTCGACTGGCTGCGCCGTGTACGGCTGGGCGTCGCGAGCCAAGTCAGCGGCAGTCCACATGCGCCAGGGCGCGCATGCCGTGAGCACCAGGGCGCCTGTGGCAATCGCCACCACGGTCGCCACGCGGTGGGACGGGACGGCGCAAGTGGGGAAGGGGGGTTTCATGGGGCGGGCTGCGGCAAGGGTAGTAGGACCTTGCTGCAGCCTACCGGCAGGCAGGGACTGTGTGCGTCGGTGGCAGGCCGTGGGACGCGTAGGACAGGCGCGACGTTGCCGGCGACTCGGTGGCCTGGACTGCTATTGCTTGAAGACGACCGCTTCGAGTGCCATCGCCCGGATCGACTCGGCCGCTGCATCGGCCTGGGCCCGGCTGTCGTAAGGCCCCACGCGCACGCGGATGCGCCGGCCCTTGGTGTTGTTCAGCTCCTGGCGGAAGGCGGGCAGCCCCTCGTTGAGCAGCCGTGCCTGGGCCTTGCGGGCGTTGGCCTCGTCGGCAAAGAGCCCCACGTTGATGTAGTAGCCCGCTGCCGTGCCCACGGTGGGCAGGGCGGCGGAGGCGGCTGGCGCAGCGGCCGATGCGGGGGCTTTGGCCGTTTTGGCCTTGGGTGTGGAGGCCGCGCGGCTGGCGGGCTCGGCGGGGGGCGTTGCCTTTGCTGCGGGCTTGGGTGTCGCTGCGGCTGGCGCTGAGGTCGGTGTTTTGGAAACCGAGGGGGCTGCGGAAGCGGCAGGCTGTGCGGGAGCGTTGGGCTCGGAGGGCAACGCCTGTGTGCTGGCTTGCGCGGGGGCTTTTGGTGCTTTGGTGACCGGGGCCGCAGGCTGGGTGGTGGAGGGGGTCACCGGCGCAGACGCGGCCAGGGCGGGCGGCGCCACTGCGGCAGCGGCGGCAGGGGCCGAGGCCGCGGTGGAGGGAGCGGCTGGGGTCGGGGTCGCTTCCGCAGATACCGGTACGGGTGCAGGCGTGGCGGCGGGCGTTGGCGTTGGCGCAGATGCCGCCGGGCTGGGCCGGGATGCGGCCGTCGCTGTGGCTTGGGCCACGGTCACGGCGGGTTCCAGGGCCAGAGGCTGGGTGCCTGAAGGGGCCCAGACCAGGTACGCCAGTGCGGCTGCGGCTACCAACACCAGATTGGCCAGCACCAGCCCCTGCAGCCGCTTGCGTGAGCTGGCCTGCTTCTCCAGCAGCACACAGGCCTCGGGCAACGTGCGGGAGGCGGCCAGCGCGCGGGCCACACGCTTGCGGATGTCGGCATACAGGATGGCGTTGCCATACAGGCCCGGCACCGCAAAGGCCAGCATTGCAAAGGCGCCCAGCACGCCCAGTTCCACGCCCGGCGGCCATTGCAGGAACGTCCGCCCAATGCCGTACACGATCAGCGCGAGCCCCTCGGCGGCCGCCAGGTAGACCAGCGCGGGAGTCCACAGCTGCCGGAACAGCATCCAGTTGAGGGTGGCCAGGCAGGCTGCCCAGTTCCAGGTGGTGGTGGTGCGGCCCGTGTTGTCAAAGCGCTCGAAGACGGCCATGTAGTAGGCCGTGTTCACGGGCCCCAGTGCCAGCCGGGACAGCGCCGTCATGGCGTTGTCAGACGGTGAGTCGAGCGACATGGCCGGGATGATGGAGGCGACAGGATCCGTGTGGTCGAGCATGGGCCGATTCTGTCATGGGCCGATGTTTGCGCCACCTGGTTTGCGCACGGGTACAGCGAGGGCGCAACGCCTCCACACCCCGTGGGTACACCGCCGGAGCCAGCCCACACCCCATCAACACGATGTAAACCGTCGAATATTGATGAAAATGGCCTCTGGCGCTTATCTGGTAAGCGCTAAATGCTATTAAAAATATAGCATTTACTGAAGATGCGGTGGTACGTCAGGTCCCGCGCACCATGGCCATGATCTTGCCGGCGTCCAGCGTGGCGGCCTTCTGCTGGATCTGCGGCAGGTACTGCGACTGCATCTGCTTGGCGGGGCCGAGCAGGCTTTGGAAGGTATCGCGCAGCATGGCCGTGCTCATCACCCGGCCGCCAGCGTAGTAGCGCTTGGCCACCTGGCCCAGCGCATAGGTGGTGGCAAACGAAAACGCCATGCCCGTGGCCGCGCCGCCCAGTCCACCGAGGGTCCGGCCCGCCACCTTGCCCAGCAGGCCGCCCAGCAGCTTGCGGCCAAACTGCTCCAGGTACTGGGACGTCATGCCCACGCCCGCAGCGGCGATGAACTCCTTGATGTGGCCCTGGTCCAGCTCCACGCCGTGCGCCTTGCCGATGCCGTAGACCATCTTCACCTGCATCGGGATAATGGCCATCGATGCCCAGGACTGCGGCAGCAGCTCCAGTGCACCGTTGAGCAGCGCGTAGTTCAGGATGGACTTGTCGAGCTCGGCGTCGCCGGGGCCGGTGGGTGCGGGCCTGGCAGCCGGCACGGGGACGGATGCGGGCGACGGCGCCGATGCAGCGGCATAGGCCGCAGCGCTTGTGGCCGCGCCTGCCACGCCCCAAGGCACGGCAGAGGGTGATGCCGTCTCGGCCACGTCGACCAACGCGTCAGCCTCCTGGTCAAAGGCTGCGGTCTGTTGTGCACCCAGCTGCAGTGCGGTCTTGAGCGTGGCCAGGAACTGCGCCTCCGCAGGCGTCTGCCGGCCATCCACGTCACACACGCACACGGCCATCTCGTAGGCCAGCTGGCGGTGCATGGGCTCGTTCAAGGCCTGCGCGGCCGCCTGCACGCTGGTGCGCTGGAGCAGCACGTCCTGGTAAATGCGCGGGAGGTCTGCCATGCCTGCATCGCCCGCGAGCGACTGGGCAATGCGGCGGATCTCTTCGCGCTCGGCGTCGTCCTTGTTGCCGTCTGCAAATGCGGCCAGGAGGGCGATGGTGAGGATGGATTTTTGCTGGTCCAGGTTCATGGGGTGTTGCCTGCGAAGGCGTTGGGTGAAAACGGTGGGGCGCTCGCCTGGGTGGGCCAGTCGCGGCGTATGCGGATCAGATGCAGTCTAGGCAACCGCGTTTCAACGCCACAGCTTGTGGGGAATTGGCCGCGCGTGGTAACCAGGTGCTTCTTGGCCGGGGCGGGGTTTTCCCTTGGGTATTTGGGCGACTGTGCGCAAACGCCCTGTGTGCCTACAGTGCCAGCATGTCTCCCCGGCCGTGGAGATTGGTGACCCTGAAAACTTCTGTTGTGGAGTGCACTCGATGAACATCGCCCACCTGCTGCGCCGCAGCGCTTTGCTGCATGCCCACCAGCCCGCTGTGCTGCAGGGGGGCGACGTGCTGTGGTCCTACCGCGACCTGGGCGCTCGCGCCGCCGCCCTGGCGGGCTATCTGCGCGTGCAATGTGGCGTGGCCCCCGGCGACCGTGTGGCCATCTATGCCGCCAATGCGCCCGAGTATCTGGAGGCGCTGCACGCCATTGTGTGGGCCGGGGCGGTGTCGGTGCCCGTCAATTACAAGCTGCATGCCAAGGAGCTGGCCTACGTGCTGGCGGACTCTGGCGCGCGCGTGGTGTTGGCATCACAGGCCCTGGCATCTGCCGCGCAGGAGGCGGGGGCGATGGACGCCGGTTTGCTGGTCTTCGGCTCCGACGCATACCGCGCCGCAGTGGCATGCGCACCCATGGAAGTCTGTGACCGCGCACCCGAGGATGTCGCCTCGCTGTTCTACACATCGGGCACCACCGGCCGCCCCAAAGGCGTGATGCAGACCCACCGCAACCTGCTGGCCATGACGGCCTGCTACTTCACCGACGTGGACGACGTGCTGCCCGGCGACGCCATGGTCTACGCCGCGCCTATGTCGCACGGCGCGGGCCTTTATAACTACGCACAGGTGCTGCGCGGCGGGCGGCACGTGGTGCCGGTGTCGGGCGGCTTCGAGCCTGCGGAGCTGGTGCAGCTTGCGGCATCGGTGGGCCAGCTCACACTGTTTGCTGCGCCCACCATGGTGCACCGGCTGGTGGAGCACGTGCAGGCCACCAGCGCAGATGTGACCGGCTTCAAAACCATCGTCTACGGCGGCGGCCCCATGTATGCCGACGACCTGCGCAACGCCATGGCCGTGATGGGCAACGATCGCTTCGTGCAGATTTACGGCCAGGGCGAAAGCCCCATGACGATCACGGCGCTGTCACGCGCGCATCTGGCCGACACCGCCCATCCCCGCTGGGCCGACCGCATGGCCTCGGTCGGCGTGGCGCAGTCGCTGGTGGAGGTGCGCGTGGTCGACGCCCAAGGCCAGAGCGTACCCACCGGCGAGACCGGCGAGGTGGTGGTGCGCGGCGATACCGTCATGCCCGGCTACTGGAACAGCCCCGCCGCCACGGCGCAGACGCTGCGTAACGGCTGGCTGTACACGGGTGACACGGGCAGCCTGGATACCGACGGCTTCCTCACGCTCAAGGACCGCTCCAAGGACGTGATCATCTCGGGCGGCTCCAACATCTACCCGCGCGAGGTCGAAGAGGTGCTGCTGCTTCACCCCCAGGTACACGAGGTCGCCGTGGTGGGGCTGCGCGATGCGGAATGGGGCGAGGTGGTGATTGCCTTTCTCGTCGCTGGCGGGGGCCCGCCTATCGCGGATACGGTGCTGGACGCCCTGTGCCTGGAGCACATCGCGCGCTTCAAGCGGCCCAAGGTGTACCGTTGGGTGGAGGCGCTGCCAAAGAACAGTTATGGGAAGGTGTTGAAGACAGAGCTGCGGGAGTGGTTGCGCTAAGGCGCGTCCGTGTCAACAGGTGCCCGCCCGCGTGGCGAGTGGACGCCCCGCTGGAAGCTGTCAGGCCACTTTGGACCAGATGGGCGTCAGTGCCGTGACCTGAGGAGGACCGGCCAGCAAAGGCTCAACGTCTTTCAGGTACGCGGCGTAGATGCTCGTTTTCAGAAATTCCTGGGAGGCTTCAACGCTTGAATACTGCTGGAATGCGCAGATGGAATCCGGGTCGGCATTGTCAAAGCAGTAGAAGTAGGCCGTATGGCCTGGGTTGGACGCAATGGCCGGTGCCATGTGCTTTTCCCAGATTTTTCGGACCTCCTCGCGTTTTCCAGGCAGCGTCTTGTGCTTGATGATGAGTGCAAATGCGGTCATTGCGATCCTTTTGGCGATGGTGAATCAAAGGGCCTGGCTCAGTGCATACCGCCATGCACTATATCCCCCGCCTGTACACGGAGCACAGGGAGGAAGATCGACGTACGGCCCGCCGATTTGGGCATGGGGTGGACCGTCGCGTCGGGCTGGCAACCACTCTGTGGCACCCTAGTAAACCCGGCGACTGCACGGGTATGGCTCCACGCCTACGATGCCGCATCTTTCCTCACTGGAACCCGCATGACCACGACCCTCAAGATCGATTTCGTCTCCGATGTCTCCTGCCCCTGGTGCATCATCGGCCTCAAGGCGCTGGAGCAGGCGGCCGACCGGCTGAAGGGCGAGGTTGCACTGGATCTGCACTTTCAGCCCTTCGAGCTGAACCCGCAGATGGCGCCAGAAGGTCAGGACATTGGTGAGCATCTGCATGAAAAATACGGCGCGACGCCCGAGCAGAGCCAGAAGAACCGCGAGGCCATCGCTGCACGCGGCGCGGAACTGGGCTTTACCTTCAGCATGGACAAGCGCAGCCGCATCTACAACACCTTTGATGCGCACCGGCTGCTGCACTGGGCTGAAGAAAAGGGCGTGCAGCCCGCGCTGAAGAAGGCGCTGTTCAAGGCCTATTTCACCGACGGCCAGAACCCCAGCGACCACGAGGTGCTGGTGCGTGTGGCCGAGGAGGTGGGGCTTGACGCTGGTGAGGCGCGTGCGCTGCTGGCGTCCGACCGCTACGCCGACGAGGTGCGTGAACGCGAGCAGCTGTATCTGCAAAACGGCATTCACTCGGTGCCCGCCATCATCATCAACGAGCGCCACCTGATCCAGGGCGGTCAGCCGGTGGAGGTGTTCGAGCAGGCCCTGCGGCAGATTGCAGCGCAGGGCTGACCCGCCTTGGGGATGGAGTTTGCTATTCATTAGATAGCTGTAAACGTTCTACGTAAAAGCGCTAATGGCCGATTTGACTAGGAAATTGCAGCTGAGGCGCTAGTTTTTTACAGGTCTTGCGGGTGCTGCGTGGCGGAATGCCAGCCGCTTCCCTCAGCTTCGCGGTGCAATGGCCCTGGCTGACTCTGCGGGCCACGAAGCTGAAGGCCTCATTCCAGCGCCTGCAGCAGCGTCTGCGCCCACTCGATCTCGCAAACTTCAAAGCGGATGCCGCGTTGGAGGATGGCTCGCTGGATGCGGTCCCGGCGGCTCAGGCCCTCCAGCTCGGGGAAGTCACGCTGCTCAATGGCCTGGTATTCGGCCAGGCGGGCCTGGTGCAGCGCCATATAGGCCTGGGCCTCGGGCCGCAGGTCCAGCTCTTCCATCACGGCGGCTGCGCGGACCTTGAGCGTGAAGGCATCGCGTGGCAACAGGTGTTCAGCGGGCTCGGCCGTCCAGCGGGCGAGTTCGCCCCGACCCGCGGGCAAGACCTGGTAAACCCGTTTGCGCGTGCGGCCCGCGTCGTCCGCTGCCTGGCCTTCGATCCAGCCTGCGGCTTCCATTCGGCCCAGTTCGCGGTAGATCTGCTGGTGGGTGGCGTGCCAGAAGTAACCGATGGAGCGCTCAAAGCGCCGTGCCAGCTCGAACCCGGAGGAGGGTTTTTCCAGCAAGGAAATCAACAGGGCGTGGCTCATCGACATGGCCGGCAGTCTAGCTTGTGAAAAATCAATGCAACCAGTTGCATTGACGGGTTGGGTAGCATATATTTATGCAACTGGTTGCATTGTTTGGGCAGCCATCTGTCGCCGTTGTCCTGCCATCCCCCACTGGAGCCACCATGTCATTGCCCGCCTCGCGCCTGCCAGCCCCGCTCAACCGCCTGCCGTTCCCGGTGATCGCCTCGCCGCTGTTCATCATCAGCACGCCCCAGCTGGTGATCGCCCAGTGCAAGGCGGGTGTTGTGGGCTCCATGCCGGGGCTCAATGCCCGGCCTGCCTCGCTGCTCGATGAGTGGCTGGCCGAAATCACCGAAGCGCTGGAGGCCCACAATCGGGCGCACCCCGACAAGCCCGCCGCGCCTTTTGCCATCAACCAGATCGTGCACAAAAGCAATGAGCGGCTGGAGCACGACATGGCACTGTGCGTGAAGTACAAGGTGCCCATCATCATCACGTCGCTCGGGGCCCGCGAAGACATCAATGCCGCCGTGCACAGCTATGGTGGCGTGGTGCTGCACGACGTGATCAACAACAGTTTTGCGCGCAAGGCGGTGGACAAGGGGGCCGACGGGCTGATTGCCGTGGCGACTGGCGCAGGTGGGCATGCGGGGGTCAAGAGCCCGTTTGCGCTCATCCAAGAAATCCGCCAGTGGTTTGACGGCCCTCTCGCGCTTTCGGGTGCGATTGCAACCGGTGGCGGCATCCTGGCTGCCCAGTCCATGGGGGCAGACTTTGCCTACATCGGCTCGGCTTTCATCGCCACCGAAGAGGCTCGCGCCGTGGAGGGCTACAAGCAGGCCATCGTGAACTCCAGCTCAGACGATATCGTCTACAGCAACCTGTTCACGGGGGTGCACGGCAACTACCTGCGGCCGTCCATCGTGGCCGCGGGGCTGGATCCTGAAAACCTGCCCACCAGCGACCCCAGCAAGATGAACTTTGGCGGGGGCGCCGCCAAGGCCTGGAAGGACATCTGGGGCTGCGGCCAGGGCATCGGCGCCATCAACGCCATCCGGTCTACCAGTGACTATGTCGACCAATTGAAGCGGGAATACAACCAGGCCCGCAGGTCGCTGCTCGAGGTGGCCTGAACCGGCCAGCACATAGGCCAGGGCGGCTCGGCCCCGGCGGTTACTTGCGCAGCGGTATCACCGTGGCCCGGTCCACCGGCACGGCGGTCACACTGTTCTGGGGTGATCCGTCGATGAGCTTTTCGGAGTAGGTGAGGTAGACCAGCGTGTTGCGGGCCGGGTCCACCATGCGCACGATGCGCAGGCGTTTGAACAGGATGGACATGCGTTCGCTGAACACTTCTTCCTGCTTTTTGAGCGGTTCGGGGAAGCTGATCGGCCCCACTTGACGGCAGGCGATGGAGGCTTCGGCGCGGTCTTCGGCCAGGCCCAAGGTGCCTTTGATGCCGCCGGTGCGTGCGCGGGAGACGTAGCAGGTCACGCCCAGCACAGCCGGGTCGTCATAGGCCTCCACGATGATGTCGTGGTCGCGACCTAGCCACTGGAAGGCCGTGTCCACCGTGCCGACTTTTTCGCCCGATGCCGCCTGGGCCAGTCCGGCACCGCCCATCACCCCAGCGATAGCGAGCAGCACGGCCGTTGCAAAGCGCGCGCCCTTGCCGGGCACTGCAGGCTTTGTCATGCGGCGGCTCCGGCTTCGCTGCAGCGCTGGGCCAGGTGGGCCAGCGCTTCTTCCACCTGGTCCACCAGCACCAGGCACAGGTCACCGGGCTGCAGGCGGGCCAGGGCCGCATCGATGGCAATGAACTCGCCCCGGATTTCTTCGACATGGGTGGTGCGCGATGCGCCCGCCAGGCCCTCGCGCAGCAGTGCCATCACTTCGCCATCCGCGCGGCCGCGCTGGGCGGCATCCTGGTACAGGATCACGTCGTCGAACGCGGCACCCAGGATCACGGTCTGGTCGCGGATGTCCTCGTCACGCCGGTCGCCGGCGCCGCTGATCACCACGCTGCGGCGGTTGGCTGGCAGCGCTTCGACAGCGCCGACCAGTGCGCGCATGGCGTCGGGGTTGTGACCGTAGTCGGCGATAACGGTGGCGCCGCGGTAGTCCATGATGTTGAAGCGGCCGGGTGCGTTGTCGCTGTCGTTCACGAAGCCCGACAGGCCGCGGCGGATGGTCTGCCAGGGCATGCCCACGCCCCAGGCGGCGGCCACGGAGGCCATGACGTTCTCGACCTGGAAGCCGATCTTGCCGTTGCGCGTGATGGGCACGTCGCGCAGGTGGATGGTCTCGCGCCACGATCCTTCCGAGGCCACGATGGAGTCGCCGTCCACGTACACGGTGCGGTGGCCTTGTGCGCGGTGCGTGGCCATCACGGGGTGGTGGCGGTCGCTGGCAAAGAAGATGATCTTGCCGGGGCAGGCAGGCGCCATCGCGGCGACGATGGGGTCGGCCGCGTTGAGCACGCCGTAGCCTGTGGTGGCCACGTTCTGCACGATCACGCGTTTCAGGACGGCCAGGTCTTCCACCGTGGTGATGTAGTTCAGGCCCAGGTGGTCGCCCGCGCCGATGTTGGTGACCACGGCTACCTGGCAGCGGTCAAAACCCAGGCCTTCGCGCAGGATGCCGCCGCGGGCGGTCTCGAACACGGCTGCGTCCACCTCGGGGTGCAGCAGCACGTTGCGGGCGCTCTTGGGGCCACTGCAGTCGCCGCTGTCGATCTGGCGGCCGTTCACGTACACGCCGTCGGTGTTGGTCATGCCCACGCGCAGGCCCTGGGCGGTGAACAAATGGGCGATGAGGCGGGCCGTGGTGGTTTTGCCGTTCGTGCCGGTGACGGCCACGGTGGGGATGCGGCCGTCGTCGCCATGGGCATACAGCTTGTCGACCATGGCCTGGCCCACGTTGCGGGGCTTGCCGTAGCTGGGCGCCAGGTGCATGCGCAAGCCGGGGGCGGCGTTCACTTCGACAAAGCCGCCGCCTTGCTCTTCCAGCGGGCGCAGCACGGTCTCGGCGACCATGTCCACGCCGCAGATGTGCAGGCCCACCATCTGGGCGGCGGCCACGGCGCGTGCAGCCACTTCAGGGTGCACGTCGTCGGTCACGTCGGTGGCGGTGCCGCCGGTGGAGAGGTTGGCGTTGTTGCGCAGGATGACGCGCTGGCCCTTGGCGGGGACGGAGTCGGGTTTCAGATCTTGCATGGCAAGACGGGCCACAGCGATGTCATCGAGGCGGATCTTGGTGAGCGATGTAGCGTGGCCTTCGCCCCGGCGTGGGTCCAGATTGACCTGGTCCACGAGTTCGCGCACCGTGTGTTGGCCGTCGCCCAGCACCTGGGGCGGTTCGCGGCGTGCGGCGGCCACGAGCTGGTCGCCGACGACCAGCAGACGGAAATCATGGCCGGGCAAAAAGCGCTCGACCATCACGGTGCCGTGTTCGGCGGCGGTGCGGAAGGCTTCTTCCAGCTGTGCGCGGTCGGTAATGTTGACCGTCACGCCCTTGCCCTGGTTTCCGTCCTGGGGCTTCACGACCACCGGCAAGCCGACTTTGAGCGCCACTTCCCAGGCTTCGTCCACGGTCTCGACGGGTTTGCCCAGCGGCACCGGCACGCCGGCAGCGTGCAGCAGGCGCTTGGTCAGGTCCTTGTCCTGGCCGATGGATTCGGCCACGGCGCTGGTCGAGTCGACCTCGGCGGCCTGGATGCGGCGCTGCTTGGAGCCCCAGCCGAACTGCACCAGGCTGCCGCGCGTGAGGCGGCGGTACGGAATGCCGCGTGCCACCGCCGCGTCCACGATGGAGCCGGTGCTCGGGCCCAGGCGCTCGTCTTCGTCGAGTTCGCGCAACTCTGCAATGACCGCATCGGCGTCAAAAGTCCCGGTGCCCTGTGCAGCTTCGACGAGCTGCTGTGCGTATTCAAAGGCCTTGCGGCCCACGGCTTCCTCGCTGTATTCGACGACCACCTGGTACACGCCTGCGTCGGTGGTGGCGGTGGTGCGCGCAAAGGTCACCGGGCAGCCGGCCTGCGCCTGAAGGGCCAGCGCAGCAGCTTGGAGCACATGGGCCAGCGAAATTTCGCCGCCGCCGCTTTCAGGGTGCAGGGCACCGATGGCGGGGAACAGCGCCCGCAGCCGGGTTTCGAATCCGGGCATCTGGCCCACGGCGCGCTCGGCTTCCGAGCAGGCCACCACGGCTTCAATGGCCATGTGGCGGCTCCAGAGATTGGGGCCACGCAGGGCCCGGGTGCGGGATACATCCATGGGGGTCTCTTTCAGTAATCGATCGGGGCTCGCGGGCCGCGTTCCAGTCGAAGTCTTGCGTTGCTTGGCGGGATGGATCAGGAGGGCAATCCGGCCGGGGCGGGCAGGTCGGGTTCGAAGGTCTTGATGCCCGCGCCGATGAGGTCGGGGGCAATGTCCAATGCCCAGGCGGCGCCGATGGCAGCCAGCAGCGCGTCGGTGTCGGGCGCCACGGCATTGCGGCCAAAGGTCAGGTCCGCCAGCGAGCCCAGCACATGTTCGGCACTGCCGGTGGCCAGCACTACGCGCCCGTTCTTGACGACCACGGCGCGGCCGTTGTCCTTGGCGCGGTGTTCCATGATCACAGGCAGGGTTGCGTCCTGGGCATACAGCACGACGGCGCCATCCGACAGCGGGGCCAGATTGGCCACCTGCGGGATTGCGGCATTCAGCACGGCAGCGCCTTCGGCCAGCACCACGTCCACCTGGGTGCGCATCACCTTGGTCATCTGGTCCTGCTCATGCACATCGAACTCGGCCAGCGTTTCCACACCGTCCATGTCCGTGACCACACCCACCTGGCAGCGGTCGTAGGCCAGGCCGTCGCGCAGGATGGTGCGCGCATTGCTTTCGATCACGGCGGCCTGCACCATCTTGTTCATGAGCAAGCGGTGTGCGGCTTCCCAGTGGGCGCAATCGGTCGATTCGACGCAGCGGCGGTCCAGGAAAAGCCCTTCGCGGCAGGCCAGGCCCGTGTGGTGTCCGCTCAGGTGCAGCAGCCAGGCCACTACGCGGGCGATGGTGGAGGAGCCGCGCGTGCCGGCCACGCCCACCAGGGGGATGCGGCCTGCCTGGCCTGCGTCGTCTTCCGATGGGAACAGGTGTTCTGCAATGGCCTGGCCCACCGGGCGCGGCGCGCCCACGGCGGGCTTGAGGTGCATCAGCAGGCCTGGGCCTGCATTGACTTCGACAATCGCACCGCCCTGGGCCAGCAGCGGCTTGGAGATATCGAGTGCCACCATGTCGATGCCTGCAATATCGAGGCCCACCACCTTGGCGGCCAAGGCCGCGATATAGGCGACCTCGGGGTGCACGTCGTCCGTGCAATCCACCGCCACGTTCCCGTTGCGCTGCACCACGATGTTCCGGCCCGCTGCTGGCACGGAATCGGCATCAAGCTCCTGGCGCTTGAGTTCCAGCTGCACGGTCACATTGGTCTTGATGTCGATGATTTCGAGCGGGTACTCTTCTTCGTAGCCGCGGCGCGGGTCGGAGTTGAGCTGGGTGTCGATCAGTTCCTTGACGGTGGACCGGCCATTGCCGGTGATGCTCACCACCTCGCCCCGCGCGGCTGCCACCACCTTGCCGCCCACCACCAGCAGGCGGTGCTCGTCGCCGGGGATGAAGCGCTCGACCATCACGTCGCTGCCCTCGGGGTAAGCCACGTGGTAGGCGGCTTCGATGTCTTCCTTCTTGCGCAGGTCCAGGGTCACGCCCCGGCCGTGGTTGCCGTCCGAGGGCTTGACCACCACGGGCAGACCGACGTCCTGTGCGGCCTCCCAGGCTTCCTCGGGGCTGTTGACCACCTGGCCTTCGGGGATCGGGACGCCGCACGACTTGAGCAGGCCCTTGGTCAGGTCCTTGTCGCTGGCAATGCCTTCGGCGATGGCGCTGGTGAATTCGGTCTCCGCCGTCCAGATGCGGCGCTGGCTGGCGCCGTAGCCCAGTTGCACCAGGTTGCCATCATTCAGGCGAATGTGGGGGATGCCACGGTCGGTGGCGGCGGTGACGATGCAGGCGGTGCTGGGGCCGAGGTACTGGTCGTCCACCTCGGTGCGCACGCGGGCCACGGCGGCCTGCACGTCGAAGGGCTCGTCGTTGATGGCCGCCATGATGAGCGCATGGCCCTGGGCGAGCGCCACGCGCGCCACACTCTCGTCGCGGGCACGGAACACCATGCGGTAGACGCCGCGCTGGCTGGTGCTGCGCGTCTGCCCGAAACCGGTGGGCATGCCCGCCAGGTTGAGCAGCTCGATCACGATGTGCTCCAGCACATGGCCACACCAGGTGCCTTCCTGCAGCCGCTGCAGGAAACCGCCGCGCTCGCCCACGCCGCAGTGGTGTTCGATCAGCGCGGGCAGCCAGGCGGTGAGCCGGTCGTTGAAACCGGGAAGGGTGTTGGAGGGGTGGTCCTCCAGCTCTCCCAGGTCCAGCCAGACTTCCAGTACAGGCCGATAGGTCCAGATATTGGGACCGCGCAGGTAGTTGATGCGAAGCAGTTGGATGTCGTTGAGTTTCGCCATGGATTGCAGCGGGTGTGGTTGTCCGGCCGGGTAAGGGCTATGCGGGAGAGGAAGAAACTGTGAAAGGAAACTTTTGTGGACGAGGATTGTGCTCCAGTCCGGGGGCTGCGCGCAGTGTCAGCCAAATGAGCGCCAGAGGCGTTAAATGAGGATGCCGTCGCACAGTGGCATGCAGTATCGGGGAGAATTCGCGCTTTCGCGAGATCGGTCACCGCAGGCAGCCGGGGGCGAAAATACCAACCAAAAATGCAACATCACCATTCTGTGGACGCCTCGGGTGTCTTTTCTGGCCCTCTGGGGGGCGATTTGCGGGCCATGCTCGCCTCCAAAGAGAACGTACTGGCAGCGCTTCAGGTTGACCTGAGCACCGCACTGCGTTTTGCGACAGGCTGGGTGGTGGTGACATCTGAGCGCCTGCTGGCCTGCGATCCGGGCACCACGGTCTGGCAGAGCTGGCCTCTGGGCGACGGCCTGGCGCTCAAGCTCCAGGACCATGGCGGTGTGGGCTCACTGGAGTTGCACGGCCCGCAGGCCCGGTTGGCCCTGTGGCGCTTTACCCTGGCGCACCATGCCCAGGCACTGCGCCTGCTGCAGCGCTTCGAGCAGCAAAGCGCCCGGGGTGACAACGGCGCCGAGGACGAGGCTGACGAACCCGCCTGCCCCACCTGCCATACCCCCCTGCCGCCTGATACCGATGAATGCCCGGCCTGTGCCCGTGCCCAGCCGCCGCAGACCTCTACCTGGGTGCTGCTGCGCCTGTGGCGCTTTGCCCGGCCCTACCGCAAGCAACTGGCGGCCGGTTTTGCACTGACCCTGGCCTCCACGGCGGCCACGCTGGTGCCACCCTACCTCACCATCCCGCTGATGGACGACATCCTGATCCCGTTCCAGAACGGCAAGCAGATCGAGCCTGGCCTGGTGCTGCTGTACCTCAGTGGCCTGCTGGCGTCGGCCCTGGCGGCCTGGGGCCTCTCCTGGGCGCGCACCTACATCCTGGCGCTGGTGTCCGAGCGCATCGGAGCCGACCTGCGCACCACCACCTACGAGCACCTGCTGCGCCTGTCGCTCGACTATTTCGGCGGCAAGCGCACGGGCGACCTCATGGCGCGCATCGGCTCGGAGACGGACCGCATCAACGTTTTCCTTTCGTTGCATGCCCTGGATTTCGTCACTGACGTGCTCATGATCATGATGACGGCAGCCATCCTGTTCTCCATCAACCCCTGGCTGGCGCTGGTGACCCTGGTGCCGCTGCCCTTCATCGCCTGGATGATCCACACCGTGCGCGACCGCCTGCGCACCGGCTTCGAGAAGATCGACCGCGTCTGGTCCGAGGTCACCAACGTGCTGGCCGACACCATCCCCGGCATCCGCGTGGTCAAGGCCTTCGCCCAGGAAAAGCGCGAGGCCCAGCGCTTTCGCGATGCCAACCAGCACAACCTGGAAGTGAACGACAAGCTCAACAAGACCTGGTCGCTGTTCACGCCCACGGTGTCGCTGCTCACCGAAATCGGCCTGCTCGTGGTCTGGGGCTTCGGCATCTGGCTGGTGTCGCGCAACCAGATCACGGTGGGTGTGCTCACCGCCTTCATCGCCTACATCGGGCGTTTCTACAGCCGGCTTGACTCCATGAGCCGCATCGTCTCGGTCACGCAGAAGGCGGCCGCAGGTGCCAAGCGCATCTTCGACATCCTGGACCACGTGAGCAACGTGCCGGATCCGGCCCAGCCGGTCAAAGTGGACAAGGTGCAGGGCGCGATCACCATGCAGGGCGTGGGTTTCCGCTATGGCAGCCGTGCGGTCATCAAGGGGCTGGACCTGGATATCCGCCCCGGCGAGATGATTGGCCTGGTGGGCCACAGCGGCTCGGGCAAGAGCACGCTGGTCAACCTGATCAGCCGTTTTTACGACGTGAGCGATGGCTCGATCCAGGTGGATGGCATCGACATCCGCCGCTTTGCGGTGGCCGACTACCGCCGCCACATCGGCCTGGTGCTGCAAGAGCCCTTCCTGTTCTTCGGCACCATTGCCGAGAACATCGCCTACGGCAAGCCCGAAGCCACGCGCGAAGAGATCGTGGCGGCAGCCCGCGCCGCCCACGCGCACGAATTCATCCTGCGCCTGCCACACGGCTACGACTCGCTGGTGGGCGAACGTGGCCAGGGCCTGTCGGGCGGCGAACGCCAGCGCATCAGCATCGCCCGGGCGCTGCTGATCGACCCGCGCATCCTGATCCTGGACGAGGCCACCTCGGCCGTGGACACCGAGACCGAGAAGGAAATCCAGAAGGCCCTGGACAACCTGGTGCAGGGCCGCACCACGATCGCCATCGCCCACCGCCTGTCCACCCTGCGCAAGGCCGACCGGTTGGTAGTGATGGACCGGGGCGAGGTGGTGGAAGTGGGTCCCCACGACGAACTCATGGAAAAGCAGGGTGCCTACTGGCGGCTGTACGAAGCCCAGGCCCGCCGCGCCGAAGAAGACGCGCAGGCCGCAGGCGTCATCATCGACAGCGGCTTGCTGCACCCCGCCCACCCGGCTGGCAATCCGTGACAACCGCATTGCTGGAAACTGCCATGAACTCCACTTCCTCGCTTTTGCAATCGCTGCCCGCATTCACGCTGGCGCGCAATCCCCACGGCCGGCTGGTCCTGACGCTCGACGGCACAGCCCACGAAGGGGTCACGCCCGTGCGGGCTTTTCCCATCGCCGCGCCAGCCGATGGGCTCTCGCTGATCGGCTCCGACGGCCATGAACTGCTGTGGATTGACCGGTTGGACCAGCTGGAAACCACTGCACGCCAGCTGATCGAGGAAGAGCTGGAAGTGCGAGAGTTTGTGCCCACTATCGAAAAAATCATTGCAGTGTCGAGTTTCTCGACCCCCAGCACCTGGCAGGTAGAGACGGACCGTGGCCCCGCCAGCCTCGTCCTCAAGGCCGAAGAGGACATCCGCCGCCTGGGCGGGCGCACCCGGCTCCTGATCGCCGGGGGCGACGGCGTGCAATTCCGTGTCAAGGACACCACGGCCCTGGACCGGCATTCGCGCCGGCTGCTGGAACGCTTCCTCTGAGAGGCTGAGAGCCTTTTATCCATGCCCGCCTTGCACGCGAAAACGCCCCGGCTCGTCGTTGCAAATGCTCGCCATAGCCCGAGCTATGGCTGTGCTTTGCGCCTAGATCCGAGGCGTTTTCGCGCGCCTTTCGGGCTCGGCTAAAAAACTCTCAGCCTCTGAGCCGCTGGTCCGGCGCGGGCCTTCCCCTGAGGTTTCATCAACAAGGCGCCACCGTGGTGCCAGGCCACGCCGCGCCCGCTCCACGGGCAGTCCAGCTATTTCAAGCCAAGTGTCGGTGATAGGCAGGGGGCGGGATAGGTAGTCATCAATCGCGCCGGTGCGCTCCAAAGCGTGACAAAAATTAGGGAAAACCCTAAATTTTGGTCAATCGGTGAAAAAGACCTAAATTTCCCCTTCTTTTTGCCGTAATGAATTACGAAGACGGCGAAAAAGCCTCTGAATTCCGAGCACATCTATCAACCATTGGGGCCACTGCCATGCAAATGCCACCTGTCGACCGATCGCCGAGTTGGCGTCCTCAGGGCGCTGATTTGTATTCCACTGGCGCCTCTGGCGCGCCGCCGGTGCGGCCCATCAATGCGTCCAACCCCGTCGAATCCATGGACCGGCTGGGGGAGGGCGCCATCGTGCGCGAGCCCGACAAGCCCTCCGCGCCCGACGTGGCCAACCGGGACTGGACCGAGGTCAAGAAAAAGGACACTGTTGAGGAGCCGCCAGAGCCGCCCAAGGAGCCCATCTACAAACAACTGCTGGAGCTGATCCAGTCGATGTGGCGGGCCAGCGGCAGTGCGGTGGAGGTGGCGCAGGACATCAACAAGATGACCCTGCAGGAGCGCATGGCCCAGCAGGTCAAGAATGAGCCGCTGACCTACTCGGACCCCAAGATCAAGCGCACAGGCGGCTTGTGAGGGGTGTGCTCCTGAAATAATAGCTATTAACGCAATCCGGATAAGCGCCAGGGCCAAATTTCATTCAATTTTAGTGGCATTTCCGGCGTCAAGGCCGGGGCGATGAGGCGGGAGCCGTTGCCTGGGCCGCCCGCTGGTGCTCCCGCTCCGCGCGGTACTTGGCGGCAAAGGCCCGCACTTCCTCGTACGACACATAGCCATCCTTGTCCGTGTCTGCATCGTCGAACGCGGCGGCCAGGCGGGGAAAGAGCTTGACCTCGGTGCGGCTGAGCTTTCCATCCCCATTGAAGTCCAGCATCTTGAATTCGCGCATGGCCTTGATCTCTCCCTTGCTCAGGGTCGCCTGTGACTCTGCCGGGGCGCTGACGGCAGGTGGTACCGGCGCAGCGGCAGGAGGTGTGGCCAGTGCGGCGCTGCCCAAGGCTGCCGCCATGGCGCTCACCGCCAGGGAAAATCTGATGCGCAAAACAGGCTCCTTCGTTGGACTGGCAACGATGTTGGCACAGTTGAGCGTGCGCGGGCGGAATGCAACCCAAGCTTTGCAGCTTTCACCCGGTGTTGCAGGGGTTTGCAGAACTTTTCGCAGAAACGCAGGCCGGCGTTCGGCTGCGGTTTACCTGCCTGCAGGGCGCAGAGGGTTGGAGATGCCACTGTTCACATGCCCGGCAGGGACATGGCGGGCCGCCGAGGTCACGTGGCCCGTCTGGTCGTCGAAGAAAAAGTCGGGTTCGAACTCGCGCAGGAATTCGCCCTTGGGCAAGCCGCCCAGGAACATGGCTTCATCCACGTCGATGTTCCAGTCCATCAGCGTGCGGATCGCGCGTTCGTGCGCGGGGGCGCTGCGCGCCGTGACCAGGGCCGTACGGATGCGCATGCCGGTGGTGCCGCCAGCCTCACCGGCGGATTGAAGCCGGTGCAGCGCCGCCAGCAGGGGCTTGAACGGGCCATCGGGCAGGGGCAGGGCGGCCTTGTCGGTCTCGTGCTGCTGGAAGGCGGCCAGGCCTTCGGCCTGGTACACCCGCTCGGCCTCGTCGGAGAACAGCACGGCGTCGCCGTCAAAGGCAATGCGCACTTCCTGCGGGTTCGCGTCGCCGGCCCGCACCGATTCGGTGATCACCCGCGCGGCGGGGTAGCCCAGGTGCAGTGCCTCGCGCACATCGGCCTCGTTGGCCGACAGGAACAGGTGCGCGCCCAGGGGACGCAGATAGCGAAAAGGGTCGCGCCCCTGGGTGAACACGCCGCGCTGGATGGTCGGCAGCCCATGGGCGTTGCAGGAGCGGAACACGCGCATGCCACTGACCGGGTCATTGCGCGAGAGCAGCACCACCTCCACCCGCTGGTGCTCCGAGGTGTTGAAGGCGAGCAGCTTGCGCACCAGCGAGAACGCCACGCCAGGTGCGGCGGGCACGTCCAGGCGCTGGCGTTGCAGGTCCACATAGGCTCGGTCATCGCTCTCGTGCTCGAAGACGCGGTTTTCTTCCTCGAAGTTGAACAGCGCCCGCGAAGAGATCGCCACCACCAGCTTGTCGTCCAGGGTCACGGCCATAGAGTCACTTCACGAACTGGTTGAGTTGGATGATGGGCAGCAGCACGGCCAGCACGATCAGCATCACGATCATGCCCATGCCGACGATGAGCAAAGGCTCCAGGATGGTGGCCAGCGCCATGGCGCGGCGCTGCACCTCGGTGGAAAGCTGCCGGGCGGCGCGCTGCAGCATCACCGGCAACTGCCCGGTTTGCTCGCCCAGGCGCGCAAACATCGACAGCAGGCCGGGGAAGCGCTTTTTCTGCGCCAGCGCCGAGGCCAGGGGCGCGCCTTCGCGCACCAGCACCAGCGCCTCCAGCGCGTCGGCGCGCAGTGCGCGGTTGTTCAGTGTTTCGGCGGCGGCCTGCAGGGCCTTGAGGATGGGCACGCCCGCACCTGCCAGCATGGCCAAGGTGCCCGCAAAACGCGCTGCGTTGTAGCCGCGCGCCAGCTTGCCCACCAGCGGCAGGTTGAGCCAGGCGGCATCGAATTTTTCGCGAATGTGGCCAATGGTGAGCGCCCAGCGTGTGCCGAAAGCTATCAAAACGAAAGCAATCAGCATCATCAAACCATAGCTGCGCACAAAAGCGCTGATGCCCAGCATGGCCACCGTCAGGAAAGGCAGCGCCCGCTTGGTGCCTGCAAACACGCTGGCCACCTGGGGCACCACGTAGCCCACAAGGAACAGCACGATCACGATGGCCACGATGGTCACGATGGCGGGATAAAGCGCAGCGCCCACCAGCTTGGCCTTGAGCGCCTGGCGTTCTTCGAGGTCGTCGGCCAGACGCTCCAGCACCAGGCCCAGATTGCCGCTGTGCTCGCCCGCGCCGATCACGGCGCAGTAGATGTCGGAAAACTCGCGCGGGTGCTGCGACAGGGCGCGCGCAAACGTGGCCCCCGCATTGACCTCGGCACGCAGCGCGGCGACCAGATGGCGCTGGCGTTCGTCGTCAGATTCTTCGGAAAGCGCTGTGAGGGCGCGTTCCAGCGGGAGGCCAGACGACACGAGCCCGGCAATCTGCCGCGTCCAGATCGACAGGGCCGTTGCGCTGAACACAGGCCGGGTGAACAGGCGCTGGCCGAGGCTGGCCGAGCGGCCATCCAGCGACTGGCCGGTCTGCACCAGCTCCACGGCCAGCGGCACCAGCGCCTGGGCCCGCAGCAGGCTGCGCGCGGCCTTGGCGGTGTCGGCCTCCATGAGGCCCTTGCGGGTCTGGCCCTGGGCGTCCAGGGCTTCAAAGGAAAAAGCGGGCATGCGGGCGTGGGCGGTAAGGCGTGGGCGTCAGGGAATCAGACAACGGCGGGTGGGGGCAAAACTGCCCTGCAGTCCGTGATGGTAGCCGCTACCCGAGGGCACTTGCCGCGCGGTGGGTCCCTCTGTCAGCGGCGTGACCCAGGTCAAGGTGCCGGTATGCCGGGCGCGCAGAATGAAAACGGATCTGTGGCATCGGGTTGCAGGTGTTCTGAAGGAACCAGGAGTCTTTCATGCTGAAGAACAAGGTGGCGTTGGTCACGGGGGCATCGTCGGGCATTGGGCGTGCCATTGCGCTCGTGTGGGCGCGCGAAGGCGCCAAGGTGGTGGTGTCGGATGTGAACGTGCAGGCGGGCGAAGAAACGGCTGCGCTGGTGCGTGCAGCGGGTGGCGACGCCATTTTTGTGGCGGCCGACGTGGGCAAGCCTGAGGACTGCGAAACGCTGGTCAACCGTACTGTTGCCCACTACGGCCGTCTGGACGTTGCCTGCAACAACGCTGGCATCGGCGGCCCGCAGGCAGCCACTGCCGACTACCCGCTGGAGGGCTGGGCGCAGGTCATCAACATCAACCTGTCGGGCGTGTTCTACGGCATGAAGTACCAGATCGCGGCCATGCTCAAGAACGGTGGCGGCGCCATCATCAATATGGCGTCCATCCTGGGCTCCGTGGGGTTTGCCACCGCGCCGGCCTACACGGCCGCCAAACACGGTGTGGTGGGGTTGACCAAGGCGGCAGCCCTTGAATACAGCAGCCATGGCGTGCGCATCAATGCTGTCGGGCCCGCTTTTATCCACACGCCGATGATCAGCGGGCTGGAGCAGGATGCGGGCATCCATGCCATGCTGGTGGGCGCACACCCCATCGGCCGCCTGGGGCTGCCCGAAGAGGTGGCCGAGCTGGTGGCTTGGCTGGCGTCCGGCAGGGCTTCGTTTGTGACCGGGGCTTATTACCCGGTGGATGGCGGATATCTGGCGCGGTGAAGCGCCGGTTCGGTGTCTGGTCCGTCCACCACGGATGGCGGCAAATGGCGGTATGGCGCTGGCGTGTCTCGGGGCGGAATGCTTCCCGTGGGCTCGGATGTGGCGCGGGCGAGACGGGTCGCCGTGGTATGCAATCTAGGCCTGTGCCACTTGCGGTGCCTGCGCTTAAGATGCTCCAGTTAGGGTTGCTGCCATGGCGCCGGCCCCAGTATTGACTCACTAAGGAGAAAAACGTGAACAAGACGACTGCCCTGGGAGGGGTTTTTGCCGCTTTGGTGTTATCTGCGTGTGGCGGAGGCGGAGATGACGTGGTGGCGCCCCCGGCCAAACCTCCCGCAACCGTGGTCACGGGCGTGGAAGGCCTGTGGACCGGGGCGACCACCGACCCACTCAATGTGCAGGGTGTGGTGCTGGAGAATGGTGAAAGCTGGAGCATTCTGACCGACACGGTCGGAACCGTGGTGGGTATGTCGCTGGGTACCGTCCAGACAGCGGGCCCAGATGTCGTCTCTGGCAGCGGGCGTTTTCTCAATGTGGTCGATGAGGCAAACGTTGCCAACCGGAAGACGGAGCCTGTCAGCTACACCGGCAAATACGCGGTGCGGGACTCGGTGCAAGTCACGGCTTCCAATGGCGTGAAGTTCTCAGGCACCTATGGCGTGCTCTATGAACAGCCTGCTGTCGTGAGCGAGTTGCTGGGTAATTTCACGGGAACGGGCATTGGCAACCAGGTCAGGGAGCCCCTGATATCCGTCGCCATCACCACGGGCGGATTGGTGTCAATTCCTTCCTACCCAGGCTGCTCGGTGCGTGGGACCGTGGTGCCACGCGCCAGCGGCCGGAATGTGTTTGATCTGCCACTGACCTTCAGTGGGACCAGCTGCCCGGTGGGCGATGGTGTGGTCATCCAGAACGTCGTTCTTTACAACGACACGACCCAAGCGATCGTGATCATGGGTCAGAGCGCTAGCAAGGCGCAGACCTTCTTCTACACAGGGCAGAAAACCTAAGTCCTCACGGTCTTTGGTGGCGGTGCTCCCACGCTTCGGCGTGGGCCTGCGCCGCGATGTCCAGTGAGCGCAGGCGCAGCGCCGGGTCGTGCACATCGCTCACCAGCATGAGTTCATCGGCCCCGGTGGCTTCGCTGAGTCGCTCCAGGCCGGTGCGCACCGTGTCTGGACCCCCAATGACAGCGGCGGCCAAGAAGTCGCCAATCGCGGCGCGCTCCTGCGGCTGCAGGTGCGCCGCATAGTTTTCGATGGGCGGCAGCAGGCGGCGGCGGTCGCCCGTCAAAATGCCCAGCACCCGCTGGTAGGTGCTGCTGGCCAGAAACTCCGCTTCTTCGTCCGTGGGCGCTGCAATCAGCGGCACCCCGATCGCCACATAGGGCTTGGGCCAGGCGGCGGACGGGCGGTACAGGTTGCGGTACAGGTCGATGGCCTGGTGCAGCAGACGCGGCGCAAAGTGCGAGGCAAAGGCATAGGGCAGGCCGCGCTCCGCCGCCAGCTGCGCAGAGAACAGGCTGGAGCCCAACAACCAGATGGGCACGTTGGTGCCCGCGCCGGGCATGGCGATCAGGCGCTGGTTGGGTTCGGCGGGTGCCAGCAGGCGCTGCAACTCGGCCACATCCTGCGGAAAGTCGTCGGCTGTTTCCACCCGGCTGCGTCGCAGTGCGCGCATGGTGGTGGGGTCGGTGCCAGGAGCGCGGCCCAGGCCCAGGTCGATGCGGCCGGGGTACAGCTCGGCCAGCGTGCCAAAGGCCTCGGCCACTATCAGCGGCGCGTGATTGGGCAGCATCACGCCGCCCGAGCCCACGCGGATGCGCGAGGTGCCGCCTGCAATGTGGCCCACCAGCACGGCGGTGGCCGAGCTGGCAATACCCGCCATGTTGTGGTGCTCTGCCAGCCAGTAACGGACAAAACCCAGCTTTTCAGCGTGTTGCGCGGTGCGCAGGGCAATCTGCAGCGCGTCGGCCACGGTACCGCCCTCTCGGACGGCGACAAGGTCGAGCATGGACAGGGCGGGGCGGGTGGCGTTGGACATCATCTGCGCATTGTCCGGCGGCCGCCACATCAATGCTGGCTGCCGGCGCAGAGCTGGCAGGAACAGAAGGGTTGCCTTGCGCAGTTTTTACCAGTGGGTGATTTTTTGGTAGCCAAAATGGCGCCGCACCCACAGAATGTTTCAAGGCACTTCCGGCGGGACCATTTCCGGTGCTGCGGGCGGGGCGCCTTCACAGGGACCAAGCATGGGTTTTTTCAGCCGTTTGTTCAAGATCCGGGAGCAAGACCCCACCAGCCCCGACACGACCTGGGCCATGGAAGACAACGGCAGCGAGCTGGTGCTGGACGCAGAGTACGCCTCCATGCTCATGACCGAGATCGACATCGATGCGGCCATCGCCAGCCACGAGCGCTGGCGCCTGCAACTGCAGGACATGGTCAATGGCCGCTCGCAGGAGGTGATGCGGCCCGAGCGCATCTGCCAGGACGACCGCTGCGACCTGGGCCGGTGGCTCTATGGCACGGGGCGCGTGCGGCTGGGGCATTTCCCGGCGTTCGACATGCTGGTGGCCCGGCACAAATACTTTCACCAGCAGGCGGCCGATGTGGTGACCGCGTTCCAGGCGGGCGAGCAGCAAAAGTCTGTGCAATTGCTCAACAGCAGCTGCCGCCATGCGTCCAACCAGGTGCTGCTGCTGCTCAAGGAACTCAAGCGGGGCCTGGGGCGCTGACACCCTGGAGTGTTGCCGGCGTGCGCAGACAGGGGCGGTGCCCACCCTGCCATCGCGTGCTGGATAAGCTCACTTTTTAATAGCGAAAAATGTTCTTCAGCTAAGCGCTAGAGCCATTTCCACGTCAAATTCTGCGGTGGTTTCCGCCACCACGCCTGCGCCAGGCCTTGCCGCCTCGGTCCACTCGCCAGCATCGGCACACAGTTCTTACATCTGAAGACACGGCCGCCCGTGAGAAACGGCACTTGCGTGGCTATCCTTCGGCGCGCGCCAACCATTGCTTGCAGTTGGTTGCGCAAAAACACAATCGATTCAAGACCAATCAAAAAACTGACTGACGTCAGAGAGGGAACCCCGATGGACCGCCGTAAATTGTTGACGCTCGTGACCCTGGCTTCCGGCGTGAGCGCCGTATCGCCCGTGTGGGCGCAGTTTGACCTGGGCAAGATGCTGGACGCGGGCAAGGACCTCGCCAAGTCCGAAAGCCTGTCGGACGAGGAACTCAAGAGCACGTTCGACCAGATGTCCGCCGAGATGGACCGCCAGAACAAGGTGGCCCCCGCAGGCAACCCCTACGCCACCCGCCTCACCAAACTCACCTCGGGCCTGGGCACGTACGACGGTCTCAAGATGAACTTCAAGGTCTACCTCACGCCCGAGATCAACGCCTTCGCCATGGCCAACGGCACCATCCGCGTGTATTCGGGCCTCATGGACAAGTTCACCGACGACGAAGTGCGCTACGTGATCGGCCACGAGATCGGCCACGTCAAGGCAGGCCACACCAAGGCCCGCATCCAGACAGCCCTGCGCACCAGCGCGCTGCGCAATGCCGTGGCGTCGAGCAACGGCAAGGCCGGTGCCATCGCCAGCTCGCAGCTGGGTGACCTGTTCGAGAAAGTGGTGCGCGCCCAGCACTCGCAAAGCAATGAGCGCGAGGCCGATGACTACGCCATGGGCTTCATGAAAGCCAAGCGCTACCAGCCCGCCGCCTGTGTCACGGCCCTGGAAAAGCTCGCCGCCATGTCGAGCGGAGATTCCACCAGCTTCCTGTCCACGCATCCTTCGCCCAAGGAGCGTGCTGATCGGCTGAAGACGCAGGTCGCCTGACCCTTCGCTGCTGCGGAAACCCTGGTGGGGCTGTACCGCGCTTTTGGGCGCGGTATTTTTTTGCCCGGCTTTTGTGCCGTAGGCAGGCCGTGTCCGGGTGAATCAGCCGCCCCGATGCTCCGGGGACGCCTTGGGGGTCAGTAGCTGCGCCCGCCCTTGTACATCGCATGCTGGCGCCGGTTGAGCGTGGCCGCTTCCCCCAGCCGGCCCATGGCCGCCCCGGCATGTGCGTGGGTGATGGCCATACCCAGGCCGTCGGCGGCGTCGGTGCCCGGCAGGCCGGGCAGGCTGAGCAAGCGGCGCACCATCTCCTGCACCTGGCTCTTGGCGGCGCGGCCGTGGCCGACCACGGCTTTTTTCATCTGCAGCGCGGTGTATTCGGCCACCGGCAGGTTGCTCGCCACCAGGGCCGTGATGCAGGCGCCGCGCGCCTGGCCCAGCAGCAGGGTGGACTGCGGGTTGACATTGACGAACACGATCTCGACCGAGGCCACGTCGGGCTCGTAGCGCGCTGCCACTTCGGTGATGCCGTCGAACAGGATCTTCAGGCGCCCGGGCAGATCGCCCAGCGCCAGCGTGGTGGTGCGGATGGTGCCGCTGGCCACGTAGCTGAGCTTGTGGCCGTACATGTCCACCACGCCAAAGCCGGTGGTCTGCAGGCCGGGGTCGATGCCTAAGATGCGCATTTGCTCATTATTTGATAGCTTTTGGCGCTTATCCATCAAGCGCTAGCGGCCATTTTTGCTTGTAAATTGACTGCCGATCGCCTAGAGACCGAAGTACCAGCGCACCGAATGGAAGAACACCGGCGCCGCAAAACACAGCGCATCCACCCGGTCGAGCAGCCCGCCCGCGCCGGTGACCGACATCCCCTGCATGCCCCAGCTCGTGATGCCACGGTCGCGCTTCAGGGCCTTCATCACCAGGTGCCCCAGGCTGCCCGCCACACAGGCGAGCAGGGCCATGCCCAGCGCCTGGCCGGGCTTGAACGGGGTGATGAAGGTGAGCAGCCCGCCGGCCAGACCCCCGGCCGCCACACCGGCCAGCCAGCTCGTCCACTGAAAACTCTGGCTCACTTGCGGCGCCACGGGCTTGTGGGGGAAGCGCCGCCCCAGCAGGTGCTGCACCAGCATGCAGGTCTGCACCACAAACACCAGGAAGAACACCAGGAATGCGCCCTTGTCGCGGTAGCCCGGAAAGTCCAGCAGCAGCAGCGCGGGCACATGGCTCATGCCATACACGCAGACCATGATGCCCCACTGCAGCTTGGCGTTGCGCTCCAGAAAACGCTGTGGGTCGTTGGCCAGCGCGCTCACCACAGGCAGGGCCAGGAAAACGTAGACGGGGATGAACACCGTGAACAGGTCAAAGTGCTTGCTCCCCACGATCCAGAACTGCAGCGGCAGCACCACGAAGAACGCCAGCACCAGGCTGCGGTGGTCGCCACGCCGCGTGGGCGACAGCGTGATGAACTCGCGCAGCGCAAAGAAACCCACGATGGCAAACAGCACCGTGGCCACCGTATCGCCCAGCACCCAGCCAATCCAGAACACCGTGGCCATGGCCCACGAGGTCTTGAGCAGGCCCCAGAAGCGCTTGGCCTCCAGCACGCGTGCTTCCGCTTCGGGGTCGTCGCTGGCGTGCTCGCGCAGATTGCGCACAAAGGCCCAGACGGTCACCACAGACAGGATGCCAAACATCACCAGGAACAGGGCGCCGATCTGCTGGGTGGCAGTGAGATTGCGGAGGAAGTTGTTCATGTCGTTGCCGCCCGGCCGCCCGAAGGCAAAGACGCTCCCCCCTGGGGGGCAGCGATACGCGAAGCGATGAGCGTGGGGGCTTCTAGTGCGGTTGCCGCCCGGCCGCCCGAAGGCAAAGACGCTCCCCCCTGGGGGGCAGCGAACCGCGAAGCGATGAGCGTGGGGGTCATATCTAAACTTCCCGCAAGGCGATCACGGCGCGGCGTGCGCGGTCCAGGAACGGGCGACGTTCTTCGCCCGCTTCCAGCTGAACAGGCTCCCCAAAGGTCACCGAGCACAGGATGGGCACCGGCACCACTTCGCCCTTGGGCATCACGCGCTGCACGTTGTTGATCCAGGCGGGCACCAGCACCACCTGCGGAAACATCTGCGCCAGCTTGAACAGGCCGGACTTGAACGGCTGTGGCTCGTCGCCATGGCCGCGCGTGCCTTCGGGAAAGATCACGATGGAGTCGCCGCTCTCCAGCGCGCGCACCAGCGGGGCCAGCGGGTCGGACTCGGGCAGGGCGGCGCGCAGCTCCTCGGGGCTGGGCGTGCGGGGCGGGGCTTCGGGCGAGGGGTCGGGGCCTCCGGCCATGGCGGTGTCCGTGCTGGCAGAGGCGACGGCCATCGCGTCCAGCGCACCGGCCGATTCAGCCGCCACGGGCACAGGGGCGCGCACGGGCGTGGCCTGGCGGTCTACATACACGGCGTTGAACACGGCGGTGGTGATCCATTGCCGAAACGGTGTTTTGGTCCAGTAGTCCTTGGCGGCAATGGGCCGGGTGATGCTGCGCAGCTCTTCGGGCAGCGCTGCCCAGATCAGCACCATGTCGGCATGGCTCTGGTGGTTCGCAAAATAAATGCGCTGCTCGGCCTTGGGCGGGCAGCCGTACCAGCGGGCCTGGGAGCCGGTCAGAAACCGCACGATCCCCAGCAGAAGGAAACTCATCAACTTGGCAAGCATGGCGCGGATGATACGTGGCGGTGTGCCCCGTGGCGAAGGGCTGCCGCCGGGCGGCCAAAACCACTACACCCAGATGCGATACGCCCAGAACGCTTCGTCACCGTAAATGCCGTCATACAGCGCCTGCGGGGCGTAGCCGGTGATGCGCCGCGTGACGCGGCACAGGTGTGACTGGTCCGAGAAACCCGCGCCCGCCGCCACATCCGCCCACTTCACCGTGCCGTGGGCGGCGTCGGCTGCGATGGTGTCGAAGAACGCCTGCTCGGCCTTGCCAAAGCCGCGCAGCTCGCGCAGCGGCAGCCCGGCCCAGCGCTTGATGCGGCGCTCCAGCTGGCGCAGGCTGCGGCCTGGGGCCGACACGGCGGCGCGTTGCGCGAGGTGCATGGCCCAGTCGCCATAACGCTGCGCCTGCATTGCTTGCACGGGTCGGCAGGCTTGCCAGCGGGGCTCCAGAAACGCCTCCAGGCACTCCATGCGGGCGGCGTCATCGGGCTGGTGCTGCACGGCCTCGCACATCGTTATCCAGTCGGGCGGCAGCAGGGTTTGCGCGTCCAGCATGCGGTCGGTCAGCGCCTCAGGCTCCAGGCCGGTGAGCTGGTGCAGCGCATCGGGCATGAACATCACCATCATGGCGTGGGTAGGCTCGGCGCAATAGCTGGTGCTGGGCCGGGTGTGCGGGCCGGCCAGCACCCAGCGGCCGGGGATGGGGTCACGCGGACTGTTCAGGTCGGCCATGGTGTCGGGGTGCTCGGGCACCAGGCATTCGCTGCGGCCCTCAAACCACCAGCTCAGGCTGCACAGGGGGGTGGCCGGGAAGCGGTTGATGCGTTGTGCATCACTGAGAACATGGCCAACCGTGCTGCGCACCAGCGTGCCGCGCAGGCATGCCGACAGGCTCGCGCGCGGCAGCCACAGTTGGCCCGAGGGAATCAGCCCCTGTGGATGCCGTGCGGAAGGTGGGACCAAGGTTGCCATGCGCCGCGAGTGTAGGCGAGTTGCGATGTCGAATTCGTTCAATACCCGGCCGCTGTTGCACCGCAACATGCACGCCATGACCCACACCACCACCACCGCCACCCCATCGATGCCAGCGGCACCTTCCCCCTCTGCGCAGACTGCACCAACCCGGGGCCACCAGCCCGGTGGCCCGGCCAGTCGCTGGTGGGGCCTGCCCTTGCTGATGGAGATGCGTGCCGATTACCTCGGTTTTGTCACCCGCCTGCAGCGCGACCATGGCGACCTGACCCGCATGCGCCTGGGCAACGAAGACGCCTGGGATCTTCTGTCGCCCGATCTCGTGCGCGAGGCGCTGGTCACCCACGCGGACCAGCTGATCCGCTGGGAACGCGGCATTGCCGTGTTCGAGCAGGTGTTCGGCCAAAGCGTGCTGGTGACCGAGGGCGAAACCTGGCAGCGCCAGCGCCGCATGCTGATGCCAGCCTTCAGCCCCAAACGCGTGGCGGGCTATGCGCAACTGATGACCGATGCGGCCCGCAGCGCGCTCGACGCGGCCGTGCCCGCAGGCCAGGCCGAAGCCCTGGTGCCCATGGACACACTCTGGACCGATGTGGCCATGGACGTGATCCTGCGCACGCTGTTCAGTGAGTCGGCAAAGGCCGATGCGCGCGATGCCGCCTGGGCCACGCAGACGCTGTCGGAGACGGCGTTCCGGGAAATGTTCATGCCCTTCACGCTGCCCGACTGGCTGCCCCTGCCCGGCAAGGCCGCCAAGCGCCGCGCGCTCAAGGCGCTCAAGGCGCTGGTGCAGCGCCACATCGATGCGCGCAGACGGGAAGAGAATGACCCGGCCGGTGCCCCACCACCGCGCACCGACTTGCTGCACATGCTGCTGGCGTTGCGCGACGAAGGCACTGGSGAGCCGCTGTCGCCGCAGGAAGTGTTCGACCAGTGCATGGTCAGCTTCCAGGCCGGGCACGAGACCAGCGCCACCACGCTGCTGTGGTGGAGCCGCGTGATGGCCGAACATCCCGAGGCCGCGCAGCGCGCGCAGGCCGAGGTGGACAGTGTGCTGCCCCCGGGCCAGACGCCCGGCCCCGAGCACCTGGCCCGGCTGCCCTTTCTGGCAGCCACGCTCAAGGAGGCGCTGCGCCTGTACCCCCCCATCGCCGCGCTGATGACCCGGCGCACCACCGCACCCATCACGCTGGGCGGCGTGGAGGTGCCAAAGGGTGCCATGCTGCGCATCACGCCCTGGGTGCTGCACCGGGATGAACGCTGGTTTTCCCAGGCCGACCAGTTTGTGCCTGAGCGTTTTCTGGACGATGCCCCGGCCATCCCCAAAGGCGCGTGGATACCGTTTGGCTTGGGCCCGCGCGTGTGTATCGGTCAGCACTTTGCGATGCTGGAGATGACGCTGCTGGCGGCCATGCTGCTGCAGCGGTACCGGTTGCGGCTGCCGGAGGGGGCGCCAGCCTGTGCGCCGAAGCTGCATGTGACCTTGCGGCCGGAGGACCCCGTGCGGGTGTGGCTAAAGAAGCGGTAGGCGGGCTACCAGCCTTGCAGCCAGCCTGGTAGCCCGCGGGCGTAGAAAGGAGTCACTCCGTGAATGCTTGCGAAGAAGAACACGGACGATGCCAGGTTGAAGGCGAGGGTTCCAGCTATCCACGGGATGGCTGCCCAGCCCTTTTTGGCCCTGACGCGCAGTGTCATTGCCGCCGCAACGCCGTGCAGAGCGAAGAAGACCGATTGATAGCCCTGCACACGTCCGATGGCTGCGTAAAAGATGAGTTCGTGGATCAGTGCCGACAATCCAAACACCACCAGCGTGGTTCGAACAGGAGTGCGATGTCCACCGAGGGGTTTGAAGAGGTCCTCCCAGAAGAACTGCTGCATGTTGCGGTTGTACCGCCGCCAGAAGTCTGCGGGCGTGCGTGCCGCAAAAGGATGGTCCATGTATTCGCGCGCTACCCCGCCAGACAATCTCCACAGGGCGGTCGATGCGGAAAGCCCGGAGATGATTGCCACCATCAGGGCCGTCACTTTGCTGGCGTGCTCCAGAAGAAATGGCCAATCTTGCCAATCCACACGGAACAGACCGTTCAGGAGCGCAATGCCGATAGCGCAGCCCACCGACCCCCGCACCAGGTGCGAGAGGTTTGTGCGCCCTGGCACTTGGCGCTCCAGTGGCAGACACCGCCGAACCAGAACGAAGGGATTTGCCAGAAAGGCCACGAACTCTTTCCAGGTCGGCGGTGACCTCCGCCGCAGGTCCAGCCAGGCATCGATCACCTTGATGGCCATGAGGGTTGCGGACATGGCAGCGAGGAACCGGGGAAGCGCCTGTCCGGCAGGGATCAGCCAGGGCGACAAGACAATCAGCAGCCAGCCACTTAGCAGCAAGCTCGACTGCGCGCAGATACCCTTACCTCGGTGCGAGAGCAGTGGGAAGCAGGCCATCGCCAAGAGGTAAGGGGCAAGAAATCCAGCGAATAGGTGCTGCATGGTGTCCGGGTTCCTTCGCGGTGCTCTGTCATTCCACTCCCCGTGCCGTGTGGCGCGGCGTTCGCCCTCACGGCAGCTCCGCCCCCCCCATCCGCGCCAGGATGGTCCGCGTCCGCCCCGCCAGATACGCCGACCCCGGCGTCTTCTCAAACCGCTTGGGTGCGGGCAGCATCACCGCCAGGCGCGCAGCTTCGGCGGCGGTGAGGCGCGAGGCGCTTTTGCGGAAGTAATGCTGCGCGGCCGCCTCGGCGCCGAACACGCCTTCGCCCCATTCCACGCTGTTGAGGTAGATCTCCAGGATGCGTTGTTTGCTCAGCAGTTGCTCCAGCAGCAGCGTGAGCACAAATTCCTGCCCCTTGCGCAGCAGGGTGCGTTCGCCCGACAGCAGCAGGTTCTTGGCCAGTTGTTGCGTGATGGTGGAGCCACCCCGGATCTTGGGGGCGCGCACGGGGCGGTCGGGGGCGCGGGACTGGGCCTTGTTGGCCAGGGCTTCGGCCTTGGCGTTGCGCTCCCAGGCTTTTTCGATGGCGTTCCAGTCCACGCCGTCGTGGCTCACAAAACCATCGTCTTCCGAGGCGATGACGGCGCGCTTGAGCGGGTCCGAGATGCTGGCGTAGGGCACCCACTGCTGGCGCCAGGGGACGCTGCCCTTGGTGGTGAGCAGTGTCCAGGCCTCAGAGCGCTGAAAGCTGGTGGATTCGGGGTCGATGACCACCATGGCCGCAATGCGGACCACGAAGAACAGCTGCAGCGCTACGAAGGCGAGCACCACCAGTCCCAGCCAGCGCAGCACGGCTCTCATTGCGGTGTGTCTCCCCGTGTTCGGTGTTGTTATCTAGATGGCCTGCTGCATTTCCTGCAGCACCTGCGCCGATGGCGGGCGCACGCCGCGCCACAGCAAGAATGCTTCGGCGGCCTGCTCCACCAGCATGCCCAGGCCGTCACGCGGAATGGCGCCGTGGCGCCGGGCCCAGTCCAGAAAACCCTGGGCGGCAGGGCCGTACATCATGTCGTAGGCCAGGCAGCCCGGGCGCAGCACGTGGGCGGGCACCGGCACTTCGGCACCGGCCAGGCTGCTGGCCGTGGCGTTGATGATGACATCAAAATTGGCATCTAGTGCTTGTGGGGCAAGCGCTAGTAGCTCTGATTTTTGTAGCGATGCCAGTGCGCTGTGCGAATGCACCAGGGCCTGCGCCTTGGCCAGTGTGCGGTTGGCCACGGTGACGTGGCGGGCACCGGCCAGCAGCAGCGGGCCCAGCACGCCCGCTGCGGCGCCACCGGCGCCCACCAGCAGCACATCACGCCCCGCCAGGGAGACACCCGCGTTGCGCGTGATGTCGGCCACCAGGCCCAGGCCGTCGGTGTTGTCGGCATAGATGCTGCCGTCGGCGCGGAAGGTGAGGGTGTTGGCCGCACCGGCCAGCTGCACGCGTTCGCTGCATTCGGTGGCCAGACCGGGTGCCTCGGTCTTGAAAGGCACGGTGACATTGCAGCCGCGCCCGCCCTGGGCCGCGAAGTCGCGCACGCCCTGCGCAAAACCATCCATGGGCACCATGCGGCGCTCGTAGGCGATGTGCTCACCCGTGAGCTGGGCAAAGCGGGCGTGGATGGCAGGCGAGCGGCTGTGCGCCACCGGGTTGCCCATCACGCAGTACAGGTCGGGGGCGAGAGGCGAAGAGGTCATGGGAACAACAAGGGCTGCATGCAGGGAGCGGGGTCAGGCCGGGGCTGCCGCGGAACTGGCTTTGCCAGGCCGCTGGCGGCGTCCCCCAGGAGGGAAGGCGCCGCAGGCGACTCAGGGGGCTTACCGAACACTGGTTTCGAGAGTTTGGTCGCGCGTGAACTTGAAGCGCGCCACCATGGCGATCTGGTCGGCTTTTTTGCGCATGTCGGCGCCAAATGCGCCAAAGGGGCCGGCTGCGCGGGCAATGGCCTCGGCGCGCCGGTCCAGCGTGGGGTTGCCCGAGCCTTGCACCACCTCGGTCTCCAGCACGCGGCCGTCGTGGTTGACGGTGACGATCATGGTCAGCTCGCCATACAGCTTCTTGCCGCCCTGTTCGGGGAAGTTTTCGGTGCCCTTGTCTTCCACCTTGCGGCGCAGGCCGTCGTAGTAAATGGCGTAGGCCTCTTCGCGTGTGGCGGGGCTGATGTAGCGCTTCTTGGGGCGCGAGTTTTCTTCGTTGATGCGCTTTTCGATCTCAGCCAGCAGCTTGACGAGCTGGCGGCGCTTTTCCTGCTCGTTCGCCTGCTCGGTGCTCTGGCTGGCCTGGCGCGGATCGGGCTCGGGCATGGTGGCCAGTTGCTTGCGCAGCTGGGCCAGCAGCTGCGCCTGCTGCTCCTGCATGGAATCCATCTTGCGCTGTGCTTCCTCAAAGTCGTCGCCGATGGCCGTGAGGGCCGAGTAGGGCAGGGGGCTGGTGGCCCGGCCCTTCTCGGCGTCGCCACCGCCTGCCAGGTTGGACTGGGCAATCGCCTGGGCCTTGTCGGGGCGCTCGTTGGACTTGGCATTGACCAGGATGACTTCGAGCGGCGTGTCCTGGAACACGCGGTTGAAACCCTCGGGGTCAATGAAGCGCACCGAGATGAGCGCGGCGTGCACGGCCACCGAGACGCCCAGCGCGAGCTGCAGCGTGCTGAAAGTGCGGAGGAAGGCGGGGAGTTTCATCGCCGGCAATTATCAGGGGGTATTTCGGGGCTGTCGGTGGCTGTGGGGGGGCAGTCAGGAAGCCGCGGCTGCCACAGCGGCTTCGGCAGGGGCCTCGTTCACATCCACCGCGATGGCGATCGGGCCGGCCACGGTGTCGTCGTCCTCGGCATCGTCCACCGGGCCGTCGTCGCTGGTGTCGGCCGGGTCGTCCAGGCGCTCGATCACGGTGCCGTGGATGTCGAGGGTGATTTCGTCCACCTCGCCCAGCTTGACCAGGAGGCGCGCGCCGCGCGGCAGGTTCTGCGCGCCCAGCACCGGGAAGACCAGCGGAATGTCGTCCGCCCGCACCAAAAAGCTGCCGCCCGGGCCTTCCTTGAAGACGGTGGCGTTCAGCTCGGTGATGCCGTTCTGCTCCACGTACTTGAGCGTCCAGAAGCGTTCCATGCCGCCCTGGTAGCCGTTGTAGGCGCTGTAGGCGCCGTCAAAGCTGCTGATGATGGAGAACAGGTCCGCATCCTTGGGCTTGAAAGGGGCGGCCAGCGCGGCGGTCTTGCCGTGGCGGGCGCAGGCAATGATCTGCCACTGATTGACCAGGTCGGTGTAGCGGCGCAGGGGCGAAGTAGCCCACGAATACGCTTTGACGCCGATGCCCGCGTGCGGCAGCGCCTTGGTGCCCATGCGCACCTTCACGCCCGGCGCCATGCTGGCCTGGCTGCGGTAGATGCCGGGCACGCCCAGCTCGGCCATCCAGCTGCCCCAGGTGCTGTTGGCCACGATCATGGCCTCCGCCACGATCAGGTCGAGCGGCGCGCCACGCTGGCGCACGCTGATCTGCACCTGCTCGTCGCCCGTGGGCTCGGCACCGTTGTTGCCAACCAGGCGGAAGTTGTAGTCCGGCCGGTTGAAGTTCTCGGGCTTGCCGCGCACCACCTCGCGGCGGGCCTTGAGGTCTTTGGCCAGGCGGTGCAAAAATGATAGCTGGGGGCGCAGGTCGGACAAGCGCTGCGGGTCGTTTTGGTGCTCAAAGGCCGGGTTGGACAGCCATTCTTCCGTCACCACCGCGTCAAGCTGGTCGTGGCGCAGGTTGGCGACCACATGCACGCGCTCGAGCTTGGTCTCGGAGCTCTTGAACTCCAGCGTGGCTTCGTCGATGGTCACGTACAGCGACACGGCCGGGTTGGCGCGGCCTTCGTCCAGCGTGTAGGTCTGCACCACATCGTCAGGCAGCATGGTGATCTTGTAGCCCGGCATGTACACCGTGGACAGGCGCGCGCGGCCGAGCTGGTCGATGGCGCTGCCCGGCTGGATCGCCAGGCCCGGCGCGGCGATGTGGATGCCCAGCACCACCGTGCCCGTGCCCGTGCCCAGGCCCTGCACCGACAGCGCATCGTCGATTTCGGTGGTCTGCGAATCGTCGATGGAGTACGCCTGCGCGGTGGACAGCGGCAGCTCGTCGGCAATGGCGGGTGCCGTGACGGCCGGAAAGCCCGTGCCCTTGGGGAAGTTCTCGAACAGAAAGCGCTTCCAGTGGAACTGGTAGGCTGAATCGATGGCGCCGGCCTTTTGCAGCAGGTCGAGCGGCGCGGTGTGCGTGGCGCGGCTGGCGTCCACCACGGCCTTGTATTCGGGCGCGTTCTTGTCCGGTTTGAACAGGATCTTGTAGAGCTGGTCGCGGATGGGCTGCGGGCATTCGCCGCGTCCGAGGGCCGCGGCCCACTCGTCGATCTGCGCAAGCAGGGCTTTTTTCTTCTCGATGGCGGCCAGCGCCTGCTGCAGGATCTCGGCCGATGCCTTCTTGAACCGGCCCTTGCCCGCGCGGCGGAAGTAGTGCGGCGCGTCGTACAGGCGGAACAGGGCGCCGGCCTGCTGGACCAGGGTGGCGTTCTCGGAGAAATAGTCGCGCGCCAAGTCGGCAAAGCCGAATTCGTCTTCGGGCGCGAACTCCCAGGCCAGGTCCAGTTCTATGGACTCGGCCACGGCCTGCGCCTGGGCGATGAGTTCCGCCGGGGCCGGCTTTTCGAACTTCAGGAGGATGTTGGCGGCCTTGACCTTGACCCGCTTGCCGGAGTCGAGCTCGACCTGGGCGGATGTGTCGGCTTCGGACAGGATACGGCCGGCCATGAATTTGCCAGCTTCTTCAAACAATGCATGCATGGGCGGCATTGTCCCATGGGTGCCAAGCCGGTCCGGCGGCCCATAGGAACCTGCCGAATTTGGAAATCGTCGGCTGTAAATCGGCCGCAGCGGTCCATTTTTGGCTCCGCCGCTCTTCGAGAACACCGTCTTTTTGCCCCATGGCTCGGCTATGGGGCTGCAAATTCGGCAAAAACTGTCCTCGCTGGGGCCGGTTTCCGCTATCGACGCTCCAAGTCCGACAGGCTCCTAGGCCGCCCCTATGATCCAGGGCTTTACACGATGGCCCGGTTCTTTCGACATGTTTTTTGATGCCATTGCCGTTCCGCTGGCCTTGCTCGCAGTGGCTTTGCCGTTTCTGTTTGCCGTCACCGACGCCCCGATCGCCAACTTCTGGCCGCTGTTGACGTCCTGGGTGTGTGGGGCGGTGCTCTTGCTGCTGGCTGCCGGGTGGGCACGCGCCGGGGTATGGCGGCGCCAGGGGCCTGTGGGGTGGGGTTGGCTGCTGGCGGGTGGGCTGGGATTGGCTGCGCTGGTGGCCAGCGTCATCGGACTGGTGCAGTACCTGGTCGGCGACGTGGGGCTGGGGCCGTGGATTCACGCCTCGGTGCCGGGCCAGGCGGTGGGCAACCTGCGCCAGCGCAACCAGCAGGCCACCCTGCTCAGCCTGGGCGCATGGGCCTGGCTGTGGTGGACGCTGCATGCCCGGCCGCAAGGCAGCGCGGACTTGATCGGGGCGCCTGCAGGTCCAGGCCGGCTGCCTTTCTCGGGGTTGTGGAACATGCTGGCCCCCGTGGTCCTGATGTGGATCGCTGTCGGCGGGGCCGCCACGGCATCGCGGACCGGGGTGGTGCAATGGCTGCTCATCCTGGCGCTTCTGGCTCTGTGGCGTGGCGCGGGCCGTGGTGGGGCGCTGCGCCTGGGCATTGCGGGTTTTGCGGTTTTTCTGGTGGCTGCCTGGGTGTTGCCCGAGGCGCTCTGGAAGTTCCAGGGCGTGCGTGTCGATGCCCTGTTCCATCGCTTCACCGATGGGTCGCACGCCTGCACCAGCCGGCGGGTGTTGTGGTCCAACGTGCTCACCCTGATGGCGCAGAAGCCGTGGCTGGGCTGGGGCTGGGGCGAGCTGGATTACGCGCACTACATCACGCTGTTCCCCGGCGAGCGCTTTTGTGTGCTGCTGGACAACGCGCACAACCTGCCCCTGCACCTGGCCGTGGAGCTGGGCCTGCCCGCAGCCGTGGCGTTGTGCGGGGCCGTCGTTGCATGGGGCCTGTGGGCCCGGCCTTGGCGCGAAACGGAGCCTGTGCGCCAGCTGGCCTGGGGGGTGTTGGCGATCATCGGATTGCACAGCATGCTGGAATACCCGCTGTGGTACGGGCCGTTCCAGTTGGTGGCCTTGTTGTCGGTGGCAATCCTGGTCTGGCCCCGGCGCGATGAAGAATCGGAAGGACACGCGTGGCGAGCGGGGGCTGCGGCGCTGGTGGCCGCCGTGGCGATTCTGGGGGTGTGTGGTGTTGCCGCCTGGGACTACCACCGCGTGAGCCAGCTTTACAAGCCCAGCGCGCAGCGGGCTGCGGCGTACCGCGAGGACACGCAAGCCAAGGTGTCCCATTCGCTGCTGTTTTCAAGCCAGCTGGATTTTGCGCGCTTGACCACCACGGGGCTGACCCGGGACAACGCAGCGCGCATGAACGCCCTGGCCCAGGAGCTGCTGCATTACTCACCCGAGCCCCGCATCATCGAGGCGCTGGTCGAAAGCGCCGTCATGCTGGGCAAGGACGACGAAGCGGCTTTCCACATGAAGCGCTACCGCGCGGCCTACCCGGACGACTATGCCCGCTGGATGGGTGCGGGAGGCAACCGGGCATCCCAGGCACATTGAACAGCTTCTGATGCGCTGGTGCCCCTGGCGCCTGGGCGATGTCAGGCCAGGTCGAGGAACTCCGTCACCTGGGGCAGGTAGTCGCTGAAATTGGCGAGGGCGTGCTCTCCGCCTTCTTGCACCACCAGCCGTGCTTGCGGGTAGCGCGCCACCATTTCACGCCAGTCCAGCACCTCGTCGCCCTTGGCAATGATGGCCATCTCCGGCGCGGCGGGTGGCTGGCCCGTGGTGTCGAGCGCGCGCAGCTCGTCAATATATTCAGGCTGGAAGTAAAACCGCTCGGCCGGGTCGTGCCAGGCGGTCTGCTCGCCGATGTACCGCGCGAGGTCGCGCGCCGGGTGCACGGCTGGATTGAGCATGACGCTGGGGCAGCCCTTGTGCCGCGCCACCCAGCTGGCGTAAAAGCCGCCGAGCGACGAGCCGATCACCGCCATCGCGCTGCCGGGCCACAGGGCAATGCCTTGCGCCACCAGGTCCATCGCTGCCTTGGGGGATGGGGGCAGCTGGGGGCACCAGAAGGTGACGCCAGGGTGGCGCCGCGCCACATGCGCGGCCATCTGCCGGGCCTTGGCAGACTGGGGCGAAGAGCGAAAACCGTGCAGGTACAGAAGGTGGGTGGTGGTCATGGATGGGGAAAACGACAGGGCAGGGGAATCACTGCTGCAAAGGGGATGGCCGGGACATAAGATGCATGGCATGGGCGCCACGCGGTGCGCCCGCTGCCTTGATCCCCACCATGACTGATTTTGCCCCGCTTTCCACCGCCAGACGCTGGGCCCAGGGATCCGCCGACAAGCCGCCCACGTCGCTGGGCCGCTTTGAGCTGAAGAAGCTGCTGGGCCGGGGCGCCCAGGCCACGGTGTGGCTGGCGCTGGACCCGCGCCTGCAGCGCGAGGTGGCCATCAAGCTCATGCGCCCCGTGGAGGACCAGGACCCGTCGGTGCTCGAGCACTGGCTGCGCGAGGCGCGGCATGTGGGGCGTCTTGCGCACCCCTTCATCGTGCCGGTGTTCGAGGCCGATGTGCAGGGCCGCCAGCCCTACATCGTCTTCGAGTACGTGCCAGGCAAGACCCTGGCCGAACACCTGGCGCAGCAGGGGCGCTGCACGCCGCACGACGCGGTGGCGCTGATGGTGGACGTGCTGGATGGTCTGCAGGCAGCGCACCAGGCCGGCATCGTGCACCGCGACCTCAAGCCTTCCAACATCATGATCGACACCCAGCGCCACGCCCGGGTCATGGACTTTGGCATGGCGGCACCGGTGCAGGCCGCGCCGGATTCACAGCTGGCCAGTGGCACCCCGGCGTACCTCGCGCCCGAGGCGGCTGCCGGGGAGGCCCCCGCGCCGGCCATGGATGTGTATTCGGCCGCCCTGGTGCTGGTGGAGATGCTCACGGGCCAGCCGCTGATCCACCAGAAAGACACCTGGCAGGCGCTGTACCGCATCGCCAACGAAACCCTGGTGCTGCCCGAAGACCTCGGGCCGGGTGTGGATGACGGCCTGCGGGCCGTTTTGCAACGTGCGATGGCGCGCGAGCCGGGCCAGCGCTACCCGTCGGCGGCGGAGTTCCGCGATGCCTTGCGTGCCTGGGCCGCACCCGCCAGCGCGCCCACGGCGGCCAGCAACGCCACACTGGATTTCCTGCTGCGGCGCATGCGCCACAAGAGCGACTTTCCGGCGCTGTCGGACTCGGTGGCCCGTATCCAGCGCGTGGCCAACTCGGAGGACGACAGCATCAGCGATCTCACGCACGAGATCCTCAAGGACGTGGCGCTCACCAACAAGCTGCTGCGCCTGGTCAACAGCGTGCATTTTGCGCATGCGGGCCGGGGCACCATCAGCACCGTGTCGCGGGCCGTGAGCCTGGTGGGCTTCAACGCCGTGCGCAACATGGCGCTCAGCCTGGTGCTGCTGGACCACATGCAGGACAAGGCCCATGCGAGCCAGATGCGCGAGGAGTTTTTGCGCGCCATGATGGCGGGGTCGGTGGCTGCTGAGCTGTGCGAGCCCGGTCAGGCGGCCGAAGAAGCCTTCATTGGCGCGATGTTCCAGAACCTGGGCCGCATGTTGTGCGAGTTCTACTTTCCGGAAGAGGCGCGGCAGGTGCGCTCCCTGCTGGCGTCTGGCCGCGTGGAGGGGGGCGAAGAGTCGGCCGCGCTCCAGGTGCTGGGCCTGGGGTTCGAGGACCTGGGAGTGGGCGTGGCCCGCGTCTGGGGTCTGCCCGAAAGCCTGCAGCGCTGCATGCGCAAGCCCATGGGCTCGCCCATGCAACGCGCGCCGGAGCAGGGCGTGGAGCGCCTGCGGTGGGTGGCGATGGCGGCCAATGAGGTGGCCAGCACCCTGCTGCTCGGCGAGGCGGCGTCGCTGGAGTCGCGCCTGGGGCAGATCGGCACACGCTATTCCCGCACGCTGGCGCTGTCCGCAGCCGCTATTTCCGAGGCCACCTTGCGTGCCCGCCACAAGCTCGTGGCGCTGGCTGAGGCGCTGGACCTGCGCGTGGACCCCGGGACGCCTGCGGCACGGCTGCTGCAGCTGCCTCCGGCCGCCGGTATCGGGCCCGCGCAGGACGACGCCCTGGGGTCGCACGAGTTGCGGGCCAGCGAAACCCAGCCCCTGCCAGCGGTGCTCGAATCGCAGGCCAGTGGTGTGGTGTCGGTTGCGCAGGTCAATGAGGTGCTGGCAGCGGGCATCCAGGACATCACCAACGCCATGGTCGAGAGTTTTCAGCTCAATGACGTGTTGCGCATGATCCTGGAGACCATGTTCCGCGCGCTGGGGTTTCGGCGCATGGTGTTTTGCCTGCGCGAGGCGCGCACCGACATGCTGACCGGCCGCTTTGGCCTGGGCGAGGGCAGCGACGCCGCCGTGCGCGCCATGAAAGTCCCGCTCAAGGCGCCGGGCGACCTGTTTGCGGCCGTCTGCCTGCGCGGCGCAGACACGCTCATCAACGATGCGACAGAGCCCAGGATGCAGGCCCGCCTGCCCGAGTGGTACCGCACGGGGCTCAATGCCCCGTCGTTCCTGCTGCTTCCGTTGCAGATCAAGGGCCAGACGTTTGCACTCATCTATGCCGACCAGTCCACGGCCGGGGGCATCGTGGTAGATGACAAGGCCCTGGGCCTGCTGCGCACACTGCGCAACCAGGCCGTGATGGCGTTCCGCCAGGCGGGATGACGACCGCCGGGCGCGGGTTCTGGTGCAGGGGTGACCCAGCGCCCCGATAATCTAGCGATGGCCGTTGTTTTTGAAAAGCCCTCGCTCGCCCAGCGTTTTCTTCCCCTGTTCCGCGGGTTCGACCTGCCGCTTATCCTGGTGGTGCTGCTGCTCGCCTGCGCCGGGCTGGTGGCCATGTATTCCTCGGGCTTCGACCATGGGACGCGCTTTTCTGACCATGGGCGCAACATGCTCATAGCGGGCGCCATCCTGTTCATGGTGGCCCAGGTGCCGCCGCAGAAAATCATGGTATTTGCCGTACCACTGTATGCGGCCGGAGTGGCGCTGCTTTTTGCGGTGGCGCTGTTCGGCATCACCAAAAAAGGTGCAACGCGCTGGGTCAATGTAGGCATCGTCATCCAGCCGAGCGAGATCCTGAAAATCGCCATGCCTCTGATGCTGGCCTGGTGGTTCCAGAAGCGCGAGGGCACCCTGCGCCCGCTCGATTTTGCGGCGGCGGGGCTGCTGCTGGCCATTCCGGTGGGGCTGATCATGAAGCAGCCGGACCTGGGAACCTCGCTGCTGGTTCTGGCCGCAGGGCTGTCGGTGATATTTTTTGCAGGCCTGTCGTGGAAGTTGATCTTGCCGCCCGTGCTGATTGGCGGCGCAGGCATCTTCACGCTGGTGCTGCTGGGCGACCAGCTGTGCGCAGACGGCGTGCGCTGGGTGGTGCTGCACGACTACCAGCAGCAGCGCATCTGTACCTTGCTCGACCCCACGCGCGACCCGCTGGGCAAGGGGTTTCACATCATCCAGGGCATGATCGCCATCGGCTCCGGGGGGATGTGGGGCAAGGGATTCATGGCCGGCACGCAGACGCACCTGGAGTTCATTCCCGAGCGCACCACCGACTTCATCTTTGCCGCGTTCTCCGAAGAGTTCGGGTTGGCGGGCAACCTTTTTCTGCTGGTCTGCTTCCTGATGCTCGTCTGGCGTGGCCTGGCCATCGCCGCAGGTGCCACCAGCCTGTTCGGGCGCTTGATGGCCGGGGCGGTCTCGATGATCTTCTTCACCTATGCCTTCGTGAACATGGGCATGGTCAGCGGCATCCTGCCCGTGGTGGGCGTGCCGCTGCCTTTCATCAGCTACGGCGGCACTGCGATGGTGACGCTGGGCCTGGCGCTGGGCATCCTGATGTCGGTGGCCCGGGCGCAGAAGCAGGACCCCAAGGACGCTCGGCCCGCGCTGTAAGACCGTGCTTGCGATCCCCTGGGGATCGTGAACAGGTTCTAGGGTCTCTGTCCAGGCGTTGCGCGTGTGGCGGCAAGAGGGTACAAACCTGCAGGCCAACTGTGCCTTGGCCCATGCAACCGGAGGGATTCCCTATGGCGGCGAAGTTCGAGCTGAAGAAGTCGAAGAACGATAAATTTGTCTTCAACCTGCTGGCCACCAATGGCCAAGTCATCCTGACCAGCGAGCTGTATGAATCACGGGCCAGCGCGCTGAATGGCATTGAATCCGTGCGCAAGAACGCCCCGGACGATGGCCGCTTTGGGCGCCTGAGCGCCAAGGACGGATCGCCCTATTTCACGCTCAAGGCGGGCAATGGCCAGGTCATCGGGCAAAGCCAGATGTACTCCGGTGCCAAGGCGCGCGATGCAGGCATCGAGTCTGTGCAAACCCACGCACCACAAGCCGTCCTGGATGATCAGGCGGCAGCCTGACGCCGCGGCCGGTTGCGCGGCGGCATAGGGGCATGTGCCCCCTTGCGCCGCGGGGCGGGGCTGCGCGCCTAAAATGCCCCGATGACTTTCCGCTCCACCACTGCCGCGCCCCAGCGTGCGGCCACCAGCCAGCGCATTGATGTCGCTCGCGAATTGCTGTTGACCCCGTTTGGGCTTGATGAAAGCCATCTGGCGCGGGCCCTGGCCGAGATCCGGACCCACCAGGTGGATGACGCCGACCTGTACTTCCAGTACACGCGCAGCGAAGGGTGGAGCCTGGAAGAGGGCATTGTCAAAACGGGCTCCTTCAGCATTGATCAGGGCGTGGGCGTGCGCGCGGTGAGCGGCGAGAAGACGGCGTTTGCCTACTCGGACGACATTTCAGAGGCGTCCTTGCTGGACGCAGCCCGCACTGTGCGCTCTATTTCGGCAGTAGCGCAGGCTGGTAAAGTGCGAGTAGCTCCTAAAAAAGTAGCGGCTGGCCGCAGTCTCTATCCAGGTGTGGACCCGATTGCATCGCTCGACAGCACGGCCAAGGTGGCTTTGCTGGAAAAGCTGGAGCAGCGTGCCCGTGCCAAGGACCCGCGTGTTGCGCAGGTCATGGCGGGGCTGGCCAGCGAATACGACGTGGTGCTGGTGGCCCGGGCCGATGGCACGCTGGCGGCCGACGTGCGCCCGCTGGTGCGGCTGTCGGTCACCGTGATCGCCGAGCAAAACGGCCGGCGCGAGATGGGCTCTGCCGGTGGTGGCGGTCGTTTTGGCCTGGCCTACTTCGACGACGAGCAAATGGGCAAATACGTGGACGAGGCGGTGAATGCTGCCCTGGTCAACCTCGAATCGCGCCCTGCTCCTGCGGGTGAGATGACCGTGGTGCTAGGCTCGGGCTGGCCCGGTATCCTGTTGCACGAAGCCATTGGCCACGGACTGGAAGGGGACTTCAATCGCAAGGGCTCCAGCGCCTTCAGCGGCCGCATCGGCCAGCGGGTGGCGGCCAAGGGTGTGACGGTACTGGATGACGGCACGATTGCCGATCGCCGGGGTTCGCTCAATGTGGACGACGAAGGCCATGCCAGCCAGCGCAACGTGCTGATCGAGGACGGCATCTTGAAGGGCTACATCCAGGACTCGCTCAACGCGCGCCTGATGGGCGTGGCCCCCACCGGCAACGGTCGGCGCGAGAGTTATGCCCATATCCCCATGCCGCGCATGACCAACACCTACATGCTGGGCGGCGACAAAGACCCGCAGGAGATCATCGCCAGCATCAAGAAGGGTCTGTACGCCAGCAACTTCGGCGGCGGGCAGGTGGACATCACCTCGGGCAAGTTCGTTTTCTCGGCCAGCGAAGCGTATTGGGTCGAGAATGGCAAGATCCAATACCCCGTGAAGGGCGCGACCATCATTGGCAGCGGCCCTGAGTCGCTCAAGAAGGTCACCATGATCGGCAACGACATGCGCCTGGACAGCGGCGTGGGCACCTGTGGCAAGGAAGGCCAGAGCGTGCCGGTGGGCGTGGGCCAGCCTACGTTGCGCATCGAAGGACTGACGGTGGGTGGAACGGCCTGAAGAAGGCGGACACAGAAGGCTTGTGTGGCATTTCGACAACGCATTCTTCGCGGGCTGGGCCGGGTGGCCTGCCTGTGTGGCTTGGCCTGTACGAGCGGTACTGTCTTCGCGCAGCAGTGCCTGGCCGCGAATGACAACCCATTGGCGCCGGTGCGCAAGCTTTTTGTCATCGCCGGGCAGTCCAATGCCGTGGGCTTGGCGTCTGTCAAGGACATCACGCAGGGTCCCAATAATTACGTTCAGGAAGACACCGTTTTCCCGAATGTGAAGATCTATGGCATCTTCAATGCGGAGCCGGACATTGCGGGCAAGGACGATGCCATACAGTCCCGCACGGTCAGTTGGAGCCGTTTCGCGACATGGCAGACCGCACGACCTGGTTTTGGCTACAAAAACGTCGCCAACGTGCCCCAGTTTTTCCCCCCAGGTTCCGGCGCACAGGACATGTTCGGGCCTGAGTTGTACCTTGCGCGCTATTTGAACGATCGATCGCCGAAAGATCATTACATTGTGAAACTGGCGATTTCAAACACTTCGTTGAGCCCGGTCGCTGATGCCGACAACTGGTCTGCAGGCAGCCGGTTGTATCAGGAGCTCATGAAGATGATCGCGGATGCCCACAATTCCAGGCGTGCGGACGTGAACCTGAGGGTGGCCGGTATATTTTTCATGCAAGGCGAGACCGATGCGATGCATGAGATATCGGCAAGGAACTACGAAAAGAACATCAAGGGGTTCATACGGCGCTTCCGCCAGGATGTTCACGTTATGAACTGTGCGGGGACCAAGGATGTGCCCGTCGTGCTGGGGAGGATTCAGAAAAATTCTGCGTGGGCGCATGCGAAAGCCGTGCGCCGTGGCCAGCAGAACGCGGCGAGGGAACTGCCGGGTGTCAGCTTGGTGAACACGGATGATTTTTCTCGATGGCTTGACGCCAGTGGGCTGCACTTTAATGAGTATGGTCAGGCCCATCTGGGCAAGCGTGTCTACCAGGCCTTTTTTCCTCCTCGGTGAGAACTGTGGACTGAAGCAGCCAATCCGGTGAATCATGGGGGGCGGCCGGGTTTTCCCGGATTGGCGAATGGAAAAGATTATTTTTGTGGAATGCAATGAACATATTGGGAATATCTGCGTACTATCATGACAGCGCGGCAGCGCTATTGCGATCAGGCAGGATCGTTGCTGCGGCCCAGGAAGAGCGTTTCACACGGAAAAAGCATGATGAACGGTTTCCAAGGAACGCGGTCCAGTATTGCCTGGCCCAGGCGAATGTTCAGGTCCACGAACTGGACTCCATCGTTTTCTATGACAAACCCATTCTCAAGTTCGAGCGTTTGCTCGATACCTATTTGAGCTATGCGCCCCGTGGGTTTCGTTCTTTTGTCATGGCCGTGCCTGTCTGGCTCAAGGAAAAGCTGTATCTGAAAAGGACACTCCGGCAGGAGCTGGCCGGTCTGCTTTCCTGCAAGGAGTCGGAGCTTCCTCCCATCCTGTTTGCCGAGCACCATGAGTCGCATGCGGCATCCGCCTTCTATCCGAGCCCGTATGAAACGGCGGCCGTGTTGTGCCTGGACGGGGTAGGTGAGTGGGCGACCACGTCGGCCTGGCTGGGGAGAGGTTCGGAATTAACCCCTTTGTGGCAAATCGACTTCCCGCACTCGCTGGGGTTGTTGTATTCGGCATTCACCTATTACCTCGGGTTCAAGGTGAACTCGGGGGAGTACAAACTCATGGGCCTCGCGCCCTATGGGAAACCCATTTATACCCAATTGATCTGGGATAACCTGATTGACCTCAAGGAGGACGGGAGTTTCCGCCTGGATCTGGACTATTTTGATTACTGCGCCGGATTGCGGATGACCAACCAGAAGTTCTCCGACCTGTTCGGTGGGCCGCCGCGAGACCCGGAGAGCGTGCCGACCCAGCGGGACATGGATCTGGCGGCATCCATCCAGGTGGTGACGGAAGACATCATCCTCAAACTGGCCCGGCAGCTCCAGAAAGACACGGGGGCCGAGTTTCTGTGCCTGGCGGGCGGGGTCGCCTTGAATTGTGTGGCCAATGGTCGCCTCTTGCGGGAGAACATTTTCAAGGATATCTGGATTCAACCCGCAGCCGGAGACGCAGGGGGCGCATTGGGCGCCGCCTACGCTGTCTATCACACCTACCGCAAACAAGACCGCGTGTATGTGCCGGGTGTCGATCAGATGCAGGGTTCCTTGCTCGGGCCGCGTTATGAACAGGCCGAGATCGTCGCGAAACTCGATGAACTGGGGGCGCACTACACCGTGGTGGAGCCGGACCAACTGTCTGACACGGTGGCGGACCTGCTGGCCAGTGAGAAGGTCGTGGGCTGGTTTCAGAACCGGATGGAGTTCGGCCCTCGGGCACTGGGCGCGCGGTCGATCATTGCGGATCCGCGCTCGAGTGCCATGCAGTCGCAGTTGAACCTGAAAATCAAGTTTCGTGAATCGTTCAGGCCTTTTGCCCCCGCCGTCAGGGAAGAGGCCGTGGGCCAGTACTTCCATCTGGACCGGCCGAGCCCCTACATGCTGTTGGTGGCGCAGGTCCATGAAGACATCCAGGCCCGGCCGGATCAGCCCCTGCATGGCTTGGCACAGCTGCATCAGGTCCGCTCGACGATTCCCGCTGTCACCCATGTGGATTACTCGGCACGGGTACAGACAGTGAGTGAAAGCAGCAATCCCGAATTCCACCGCCTGTTGAGTGCTTTTGAGCGCAAGACCGGTTGTTCGGTATTGGTCAACACCTCGTTCAATGTGCGCGGGGAGCCTATCGTCTGCACCCCGGAAGACGCATTCCGCTGTTTCATGGGCACGGATATGGACTACCTGGTATTGGGCAATGTTCTGCTGTTCAAAGGTGCACAAAAGGATGTCAAGATTGCCGCCCGCAAGGGTGCACTGGCGCTGGATTGATGAATATGATCAAAAATAATACGGAAGTCGTCACCAGTGACAGCGAACTGCGGAAATTCGGCTTTGTCATGGCAGGTTTTTTTGCCGTGGTTTTTGGCCTGTTTGTGCCCTGGTGGTGGTCTCTGAAATGGGCTTATTGGCCCTGGGGTGTCGCCGCAGTATTTCTGGTGTTTTCCGTTCTGAAACCCGCGGCCTTGAGTCTGGTGTACAAGGGCTGGATGCGGTTGGGCCGGGTGCTGGAGTGGGTGAATGTCAGAATTATTCTGGGGGTTGTCTTCTTCTTGGTCTTCATGCCCTTGGGGATGATCATGCGACTGCTTGGAAAAGATACGCTGCAAAAAAACTGGGATAAGCAGGCAGCGACATACCGGGTCAAAAAAATACCCAGGAAGGAAAATCACATGGAGCGTCAATTCTGATGTTGGAACTGATCAAGGAACTCATTCTGTTCTTTCGGGAGCACAAACGTTATGCACTGATCCCGGTGCTGTTGGTTTTGCTGCTTCTGGGGGCGCTCATTGTGTTTGGGCATGGCTCGGTATTTGCGCCTTTTATCTATACTCTGTTCTAGATCGATGAAGAAGTTCATATATATTCTTCTTCCTTCGCTGGTGCTGTGCGCACTTGTAGCTTTGGGGTATTGGGCTGGGCTGTATACGGTGGCTGGTCGGTTCGACAAAGTCATCCAGTGGGTTGAGCAAGGAGAAACATTGGCGGGAGTGCTGGCAGTGACTCCTTTGAAGGATGAGCAGCGCAATCACTATGCGCGCGCTTACACCAGTTCTGCGCCGGATACCCGCTCCATCAGTTGGTCTGTCCCCAATCAGCCAACTCCTTTTGTCGGCACTGCGCCGTCACCAGGGCAACACCAAAATGCATACATCAACTCCTGGCAAATGCGCAACAGGGAGGAGCTTCAGATGCCCAAGCCGGAGGGTGTTTATCGCATCTTTCTCACTGGCGGCTCCACAGCATATGGATCCGGTGCGCCGAGTCAGGAGCAGACCATTGGCAGCCTGTTGAATGATCTGCTCAATAAAAAGCTACCAAAAATCGGAGTGCGTTACGAGGTTTTTACTTTTGCCAATCCAGCCTGGGCTTCCACACAAGAGCGTATTGCCATTGAGAACTATCTTTCTGAGCTCCAGCCTGATCTGGTAATTTCATTGTCCGGAAATAACGATGTTTTTTGGGCGGATGCTGGCCGAAATGTTCTGTGGTTCAGTGCATTTGCAGATGACTATTTCAGGACACTGGCCAACACGGGTTTGAAGACGGCTGGTAGAAAGGAGTTGCCGGATCTACCGCAGGCACGTCCCCTGCCTCAGCCTGTGCCCGTGCAGACGGTTGCTTCTCGCCTCGAAAAAAATGCTCGACTGGGAGCGCATGCTCTTCAGAACGTGGATTGGGTCTTTTTCCTGCAGCCCACTCTTTCTGTGACAAAAAAATCTTTGAGTTCACGTGAAAAGGATTTTCTTTCCAATTCGAAAGAATATTACATGCAGTGCTATCAGGCAATTGCAGCCAGCCTGTCAGGCGTGAATTTGAAGAACTTCAAGTTTGTGGATCTGTCTGGGGTCTTCGATCGCTACGGGGCCGAGGACGACATGTTCCTGGATCAGTTTCATTTTGGGGACAAGGGTAATGCTGTCATTGCTCATGCCATCCTGGCCTCATTGACGCCGAAAATAGAAGGCAGTCTGCGCAAGCCCTAATCTTGTCTTAAAGCGTAGTCATGGTGCAGGGAGGCGGCTACCGTGGTTCCGTGGCTGCCTCATTCCGTGTGCGCTTGGGGCGACAGAGTGTGTGGCGCAGGGCTGTGGAGCGCACAATATGTGCCATGCCCGCTACGCGCCCGAGCCAGCTACTGACCCTTCAATCATTTGGAGACATCAGCCGCTTTCTGCGTGAAGGGGTGGCTGATGAAGAGTCGCGCCAGTTGCGTGACAGCCTGGGGGCGATGTCCACGCAGATCGACGAGGCTGTGCGTACCCGGCGCACCAGCACCGACACCACGGCGATCGGCCGGCGCGTGCTGAGCTTGTCGCACTGCGCGCGCGAGCACCAGCTGTTCCTGACGGGTCTGGGCTCGGCCTGGCACGCGTTGTACGAGTTTGGTGCCTACCAGCGCGCGCTGAGGGAGTTGCGCAATGCGATCACGGACTGGCAGCAGATGCTGGAGCGGCGCAGCCCGAAGGAAAGTGCGAGCTTCGACCAGTTCGAACTTCTCGCCTGGCGCACGCTGGGCGAGGCATTGCTGCTCATCGACATGTATGAGCACCAGAGCGATCCGCCCAGCGACCTGCAGGATGCCGCGCCGCCGCGCAAGCAGTCTGCGTTGCAGCGCGTGCGTGCCTGGTTTCATCGCTGGCGGCGTTGAACCTCTGCGGTGAACGCTGGGGGTTGATAGGGCTTGTTCAAGTCCCTCCCGTATCGCAAAAACAACAATCCAGGGTTGCTGCACTGCCGCACTCCTGTGCTACATTGCTTTCCATGCAAGTTCGCAGCGCGTTTTATTTTTGGTTTTTTATCTCAGTCCCCGGCGGATGAGAGGAAAACGCGCAAGCAAACACAACCTCCCCATACCAACCGCCGACGCTGCAAAGCCCGGCGGTTTTTTGTTTTTCTGCCCTCCCGTTTTTCCATCCCTCCCACTACTTTTACTCCACGAGGAAGCAACCATGACGGCCCCCACCACCCCGACCAGCGATGCCTGGTACCGCAGCGTCGAGAAAACCAGCCAGACCGACGACGAACGTATCAAGGACATCACCGTGTTGCCTCCTCCCGAGCATCTGATCCGCTTTTTCCCGATCCGCGGAACGCCGGTCGAGACGCTGATCACCCAGACCCGCAAGAACATCCACAACATCATGGCCGGCAAGGATGACCGCCTGCTGGTCATCATCGGCCCGTGCTCCATCCACGACCCGGCTGCCGCTGTCGAGTACGCACGCCGCCTCATGGCTGCGCGCGCGCAGTACGCCGACACCCTGGAAATCGTGATGCGCGTGTACTTCGAGAAGCCACGCACCACGGTGGGCTGGAAGGGCCTCATCAACGACCCGTACCTCGACGAAAGCTACCGCATCGACGAAGGCCTGCGCATTGCACGCCAGCTGCTGATCGAGATCAACCGCCTGGGCATGCCCGCCGGCAGCGAGTTCCTCGACGTGATCTCGCCCCAGTACATCGGCGACCTGATCAGCTGGGGCGCCATTGGCGCGCGCACCACCGAAAGCCAGGTGCACCGCGAGCTGGCCTCCGGCATTTCGGCCCCCATCGGCTTCAAGAATGGCACGGACGGCAACATCCGCATCGCCACCGACGCCATCCAGTCGGCCAGCCGGGGCCACCACTTCCTGTCGGTGCACAAGAACGGCCAGGTCGCCATCGTCAACACCAAGGGCAACAAGGACTGCCACGTGATCCTGCGTGGTGGCAAGACGCCCAACTACGACGCCGCCAGCGTGGCCGCCGCCTGCAAGGACCTCGAAGCCGCCAAGCTGCCCGCCACCCTGATGGTGGACTGCAGCCATGCCAACAGCAGCAAACAGCATGAAAAGCAGCTTGAAGTGGCGCGCGACATTGCTTCGCAGCTCGCAGGCGGCTCGCGCAGTGTGTTCGGCCTCATGATCGAGAGCCACCTCACAGCCGGTGCCCAGAAGTTCTCACCGGGCAAGGACCTGCCCGGCGCGCTGGAGTACGGCAAGAGCATCACGGACGCCTGCTTGGGCTGGGACGATTCGCTGACGGCGTTGGCTGAACTGTCCGACGCTGTGAAGGCCCGCCGCGCGCGGTGATCTGCGCCGGTTGCAGGAGGCCCTAAACTGGAAACCCGTGGCGGGCCGTGCAAGGGAGCACGGCAGTCGCCGCCACGGTTTCAGAAGAAAGGCAAACCATCATGCACAGCGAAGTGTCGGTCCGTCTGGCCGGAAACCAGGAATTCCGTTTTGATCTGGAGGGCGCCGAGCCCATGGGCCACGAGGCTGGCAGGCGCTGGCTGGATGATCAGTTCACCGCGCTCGACTGCGAACCCCTGCGCGCCAGCGGCAAGGTGCTGCTGGCGGACAAGGTTCTCACCGTGGCCCGCGCTGCGGGGGCCTCGTTGCTGGCCGACCCGGTATGGTCCCGCGACTTTGCGCGTGCTGCCAGTGCGGCACTTGCCAAGCCGGTAGTGCGCGTGGACGTACCGGGTATGGCGGTATCGTTCTGATTTTTAAGAGAAATCAGGCTCTAGCGCTTTTCAGATAAGCGCAAGCAGCTATTTATTTTGTAGCGATTCCAGCAACTTGGCGTGAATGCCGCCAAACCCCCCGTTGCTCATGCACACGATGTGGTCACCTGGGCGGGCTGCTGCGATGACCTGTTGCACCAGGGTGTCGATGTCGGCAGCGGTTTGTGCTCGCAGGCCCGGGCCCACGCCCAGAGGGGCAAGGGCTTGCGCAGCGTCCCAGTCCAGCCCGGCGGTGTGGCAGAACGCGAGGTCGGCAGGCTCCAGCGCCCACGGCAGCTGGGCCTTCATGGCCCCCAGCTTCATGGTGTTGCTGCGGGGCTCGAACACCGCCAGGATGCGCACGCCCTGGCCCAGGCTGCGGCGCAGGCCGTCCAGCGTGGTTCTTAGGGCCGTGGGATGGTGGGCGAAGTCGTCGTACACCGCAATGCCATTCACCGTGCCGCGCAGCTCCATGCGCCGCTTCACATTCTGAAAGGTCGCCAGTGCCGTGGCGGCGTGCTCAGGGCTCACGCCCACATGGTGGGCGGCCGCAATGGCCGCCAGTGCGTTGAGCTGGTTGTGCACGCCGGTCAGCGCCCACTCCACCCGGGCGGCCTTGCGCCCCTGGTGCAGCACGTCGAATGCCTGGGGGTCGCCTTGTGCCGAAAAGTCGCTGACGGCTTCGCCGAAGCTGGCCACTTCGCTCCAGCAGCCCGTGTGCAGCACGCGGGTGAGGCTTTCTTCGAGACCGTTGACCACCACACGGCCCGATGGCGGCACCGTGCGCACGAGGTGGTGAAACTGCCGCTCGATGGCGGCCAGGTCGTCAAAGATGTCTGCGTGGTCGAACTCCAGGTTGTTCAGCACCGCAGTGCGAGGGCGGTAGTGCACAAACTTGCTGCGCTTGTCGAAGAAGGCGGTGTCGTATTCGTCCGCCTCGATCACGAACAGCGGCGCAGCGCCCAGCGGCGAACTACCGGGCGATGGTCGCCGGGGCGCTCCAAGGCGGGCCGATACGCCGAAGTTCAGGGGGACTCCACCAATCAAAAAGCCCGGTTGCTGCCCGGCACTTTCCAGGATCCAGGCCAGCATCGAGGTCGTCGTCGTCTTGCCGTGCGTGCCGGCAACCGCCAGGACATGGCGGCCCTGCAACACATGCTCGGCCAGCCACTGGGGGCCGCTGGTGTAGGGCAGGCCCGCGTCCAGGATGGCTTCCATCAACGGAAATTTGGGCGAACCGTCGGGCAGGCGGACGCGGCTGACCACGTTTCCAATCACGAACATGTCGGGCTGCAGGGCCAGTTGGTCGGCGCCGAAACCTTCGATCAGGTCGATGCCCAGGGCCCGCAACTGGTCGCTCATCGGCGGGTAAACGCCGGCGTCGCAACCCGTCACCTTGTGGCCCGCTTCGCGCGCGAGGGCGGCCAGGCCACCCATGAACGTGCCGCAGATGCCCAGTATGTGTATATGCATGGGCGCAGATTCTAAGGTTCAATACAAAACAAGCCCCCAGCGCTTGATGGGTAAGCGCGAAGAGCTATGAAAAATATAGTGACCCTCGGGATGCCTGGGGGTAACCCGTGGTTCGGTTCAGTGCTTCAGGCCACAATGCAGTTTCATTCCCTGTTGCGACTTTCCTTGACCGCCATGCACACACCTTTGAGCGACGAAATCGCCCACACCACGGCCCGGCTGGTGGTGGAGGAGGGGCTGGAATGGGGCCCGGCCAAGCGCCGTGCGCTGCGCCAGATGGGCCTGCCTGCCCGTACTCCACTCCCGGACAACGACCAGGTCGAGGCCGCAGTGCGGGAGTACATCGAGCTTTTTTGTGCCGATACGCAGCCGCGTGAACTGCGGGCACTGCGCCAGCTGGCCCTGGTGTGGATGGAGCGCATGGCGGCCTTCCGCCCCCACCTGGCAGGTGCTGTCTGGCATGGCACGGCCACACGGCTGTCCGATATTTATGTGCAATTGTTCTGCGATGACCCTAAATCGGCAGAAATAGCACTGATCGATCACCATGTGGACTACGAGCCGCGCACGGTCACCGGTTTTCATGGCGAGTCGGTCGAGGCATTGAGCCTGGGCAGCAAGTCGCCTGAACTCAATGAGATGATCGGGGTGCACCTGATGATCTATGACCTTGATGACCTGCGCGGCGCCCTTCGTCCGGACGCTAAAGGGCGTGTGCCGCGAGGCGACATGACCGCTGTTCGGCGCCTGCTCCAGGAAGCCCCTGCCCCATGACATCCCATTCCGATCGCCCTGAATCCCTCTCCGCAGCCCGTGATGCACAACCGTCTGCCGCGCGTCGGCGCCTGCTGTATGCAGGGGTGGCGGGCGCAGCAGCGTTGGGTGGCGCAGGCCTGGCATGGTGGAAGTTCCAGCCCCATGCGATGGAGCAAGGGGTGGAAGATGCGCTCTGGACGATGGAGTTCGAAAAGCCTGAAGGGGGCGTGGTGGCGCTGAAGGCACTGGCAGGCAAGCCGTTGCTGCTGAATTTCTGGGCCACTTGGTGTCCACCCTGTGTGGAAGAGCTGCCCATGCTCAATGCCTTCTATCGCCAACAGGCGCAGAACGGGTGGCAAGTTCTGGGATTGGCCATCGACCAGCCTTCTGCCGTGCGCAAGTTCTTGCAGCGCATTCCCCTGGAATTCCCGGTGGGCCTTGCCGGACTGGGCGGCACCGACCTCGGCCGATCGCTGGGCAACCTCACGGGAGGGCTTCCGTTTACCGTGGTGCTCGGAGGGAATGGGCGCGTCCTGCACCGTAAAATGGGGCAAGTCACCGCGCAAGATCTCCAGCTGTGGGCCCCCTTGCGCTGACCGGCCAAGCCTCCCATTCCGGCATTTTTGCAGGGGCCGGCCGCGTATGGGCATGATGTAGTTCATCAAAAATACCTGTGGAAGACGGAGATAGGCTGAAATTGGAGTAAATTCGCGCCCTATTCAGTCATGACTTGCGCAAAGCAGGGTCGGGCAAGCGGTTCGCTCCAGGGCGAGGCGGTTGTTGCGTCCGATGTGCGTAAGCCCTATCAGTTTTATAGCCGTTGGAGCTCCCATGGATCTGCGAAAACTCAAAACCCTCATCGATCTCGTGTCCGAGTCGAACGTATCTGAACTCGAAATCACGGAAGCCGAGGGCAAAGTCCGCATCGTCAAGAGCGTTGGTGGCGTGGTTCAGCAGTACGTTCCTGCCCCGATGCAGGCGCCTGCGGCCCCCGCACCTGCCGCCGCCCAGGTCGCCGAACTGCCCGCACCCGCAGCCCCTGCGGGTCACATCGTCAAATCGCCGATGGTGGGCACGTTCTACCGTTCTTCCAGCCCGGGCGCCAAGGCCTTTGTGGAAGTGGGCAGCCAGGTCAAAGAAGGCGAGACCATCTGCATCATCGAGGCCATGAAGATTCTGAACGAGATCGAGGCCGACAAGTCGGGCACGGTCACCCGCATCCTGGGCGAAAACGGCCAGGCCGTGGAATACGGACAGCCGCTGTTCGTGATCGAATAAGGCGCTCATGTTCAAGAAGATTCTTGTTGCCAATCGCGGCGAAATTGCCCTGCGAATCCAGCGCGCCTGCCATGAACTGGGCGTGAAGGCGGTGATGGTCTACTCCGAGGCCGACCGCGACGCCAAGTACGTCAAGCTGGCGGAAGAAGCGGTGTGCATCGGCCCCGCCCCGTCCCCGCTGTCCTACCTCAACATGCCGGCCATCATCTCGGCTGCCGAAGTGACCGACGCTGAGGCCATCCACCCCGGCTACGGCTTCCTGTCCGAGAACGCCGACTTTGCCGAGCGCGTGGAAAAGAGCGGGTTCCAGTTCATCGGCCCCACGCCGGACAACATTCGCACGATGGGCGACAAGGTCTCGGCCAAGCAGGCCATGATCCGCGCCGGCGTGCCCTGCGTGCCAGGGTCCGAAGGCGAACTGCCCGACGACCCGGTGCAGATCCGCCGCATTGCCAAGGCCGTGGGCTACCCCGTGATCATCAAGGCCGCCGGCGGCGGTGGTGGCCGCGGCATGCGCGTGGTGCACACCGAAGCCGCCCTGGTCAATGCCGTGCAGATGACCAAGGCCGAAGCGGGCGCCGCGTTCGGCAATCCTGCGGTGTACATGGAGAAGTTCCTCCAGAACCCGCGCCACATCGAGATCCAGATACTGGCCGACAAGCACCGCAACGCGGTGTACCTGGGCGAGCGCGACTGCTCCATGCAGCGCCGCCACCAGAAGGTGATCGAAGAGGCGCCGGCTCCGGGCATTCCCCGCAAGCTGATCGAAAAGATCGGCGAGCGCTGCGTAGCCGCCTGCAAGAAGATCGGCTACCGCGGTGCGGGCACGTTCGAGTTCCTGTACGAGAACGGCGAGTTCTACTTCATCGAGATGAACACGCGCGTGCAGGTCGAACACCCCGTGACCGAGTGGATCACCGGCGTGGACATCGTGAAGACGCAGATCATGGTCGCCGCGGGCGAGAAGCTCCCGTTCACCCAGCGCCAGATCGAGATCCGCGGCCATGCCATCGAGTGCCGGATCAACGCGGAAGACCCTTACAAGTTCGTCCCATCCCCCGGACGCATCACCACCTGGCATCCGCCGGGTGGCCCGGGCGTGCGGGTGGACTCGCATGCCTACACCAACTACTTCGTGCCGCCCAACTACGACTCGATGATCGGCAAGATCATCGTGCACGGCGACACGCGCGAGCAGGCCCTGGCCCGCATGCGCACGGCGCTGAACGAGACCGTGATCGAAGGCATCAACACCAACGTGCCGCTGCACCGCGAGCTGATGGTGGACGCCAAGTTCATGGCCGGCGGCACCAACATCCACTACCTGGAAGAGTGGCTGTCGCAGCACAAGCGCTGAAATCGTATTGCGCAGTCATTCGCATGCTGGCTCCTGGCAACGGGTGCCAGCATTTCACTTTTTCTGAGAGGCTTCTATGTTTGAGCTGAGTCTGATGTGTCCCGAGGACCGGATCGAAGCGGTCAGCGATGCGCTGGATGCGCTGGATTCGCTGAGCGTGTCGGTGGAGGATGCCGATGCCCAGACCGACGCCGAGCAGGCCTTGTTTGGCGAGCCTGGCATGCCTCCGCCCAAGGATGGTTGGCAACGCAGCCGGGTGGTGGCGCTTTTTCCGTCGGAGGTGGCTGCACGGGAGGCGCAGCAACTTCTGACCGTACAGGACTTTTTTGCGGGCTGCCAGGTGCTGGGGGTTACCCATGTGCCCGAACAGGACTGGGTGCGGCTTACACAATCGCAGTTTGCGCCCGTGGATATCACGCCGGATTTCTGGATTGTTCCTACTTGGCATGAATTGCCGGCCCAGGCAAAGCGCAGCATCCGGCTGGACCCAGGTCTGGCCTTTGGCACCGGCACCCATCCTACGACCCGCATGTGCCTGCGCTGGATTGCCCGCAATGGCGCAACCGAACCCTCCATGGGCAATCCACTGGGCCGGGTTCTGGACTATGGCTGCGGTTCCGGCATCCTCGCCATTGGCGCGGCCAAGTTTGGAGCCATGGACATTGATGCGGTCGATATTGACCCTGCGGCCGTCGAGTCCACTGCGCTGAATGCGCAGGCCAATGAAGTGCAGCTCCATGCGGGCCTGCCCGACAAGGTGCGGGGCGAATACCAGACGGTGCTGGCGAACATTCTTGCCACTCCCCTTCGCGTGCTTGCGCCCCTGCTCTGCAGCTATGTCGCACCCGGAGGGCATCTGGTTCTGGCAGGCATTCTCGATCGCCAGGCCAATGAGCTGAAAGAGGCTTACGCTCCCTGGCTTCAGCTGGATGTCGCGGATGCAGAAGATGGCTGGATCTTGATGACGGCCCGTCGCTGAGACAGGGAAGATGCCCGCCTCTGCGGGGTCGCACGCGCCTCTACAATCCATCGCTGATGAGCCAGATCACTCGCTGCCCGTCCTGCGCTACCTCATTCAAGGTGGTGGCGGACCAATTGCGCATCTCGCAAGGGTGGGTGCGTTGTGGTCAATGCAAAGAGGTTTTTGATGCTTCGGCGCATTTGCTTCCTGCAGCTTCTCCGGCACTGTTGCCGGATGTCTCGCTGGCCGACATTCGGCCGCCACTTGCCCCCGTAGCGCGCAAGGCGGAGGCTGGGCGGGCCTGGGGTGAGCCACCACCCTCGCAGCCGCCGGCTTCCCCTCCCGTGGGGGGGCGGCCTGGGGCCGCAGATGCCGCAGCGTTCTCTTTTTCCCCCGTGAGTGTTCCCTCCGAGGCGGCTGGGGAGTATTCGGAGGTGCATACGCCTGTGGGGTCCCCTGTGCTGGAGGTGCCTCAGCCTGCGGTGCCCGCATTTCTCTCCGCAGCGGGTGGGGTGGTCGCTTCTGGTGAAAATTCTGGTGTGGGCCATCTCGTGCCATTTGCCTGGCGGCCTGACACACCATTCAACGTGCCTGCAACTGGTAGGGGGGGCACAGCGTTGCAGGGCGATTCCCCGCCCCCGGTAGTTTTTGCGGGGACGGCTGTCGGTGGCCATGGGCCTTCGTCGGATGCGGTACAAATGCGGGTCGCCTCTCCTCCTTCGCCAGCTGCTGTGCGGGGTGTGGGCCATGGAGAGCCAGGTTACGAGCTGCCCTTTGCCGCTCTGCGAGGCGCCGAGGATGGAGCCCCTGATTCGGTGGCGCCTGTGGCGCTGACCCCGATGGGCTATCCGGCGCTGGAGTTGCCCATCAAGCCGCCGGTCGTTCCTCTGCAAGACACGGAGCCGGACCATGGTGCCCCGGCGACGCCGTCTGCGGCGAAGGGAGTGACAGAGCCCCTGCCGCCGGTGGATTTTTCGCCGTCGCCTGAGATCGCGGAGTTTGAGCCAGAGGCACTCGCGCTGGTCGAAGACCATTCACCGGCAACCGTGTTGCAGGCACCTTCCCGCAAGCCCTCTTCAGCCCGGGAGAGGGCGGACCCTGCCGACGAAGATGAAGGCCTGGACGCCGGACAAGAGGTCAGCTTTGTGGTCGCTGCGCGGCGCAAGGCGTTTTGGCGTAAACCGATGGTGCGCGTGGTGCTTGCCGTGCTGCTTCTGTTGTCTGTAGTGGGGCTTGGGCTGCAGGTCGCCGTCCAGGAACGTGATCGCCTTGCAGCAATGGATGTTCGAACAAGGCCGTGGTTGATGGCGCTGTGCGCTTCCCTGCGGTGCGAAATTGCGCCGCAGCGCGAGATTGCGGATGTGGTCATCGACAGTTCCTCGTTCAACAAGGCCAGGGGTGACAGCTATCAACTTGCCCTGACCATGAAGAGCAAGTCATCGACACCTTTGGCGATGCCTGCCGTCGAGTTGACGTTGACCGATGCGCAGGACCAGCCTGTGCTTCGGCGCGTGCTGCTGCCGACCGACATGGGGGCTCCGATGGAACTGCCTGCACGTGGTGAGTGGAGCGCGTCGGTGTCCGTGCTTGTGACCACTGGAGGCGCGCGCGTCGCGGGCTATCGGTTGCTGGCGTTCTATCCCTGATATTTTTTACCAACCTACCTTTCTGATATGGCTGCCCTCATTTGCGGTTCTCTGGCGTTCGACACCATCATGACCTTCGAGGGGCGTTTTGCCGAGCAGATACTGCCTGACCAATTGCACATCCTGAACGTCTCTTTCCTGGTGCCTTCGTTGCGACGTGACTTTGGAGGCTGCGCGGGCAACATCGCGTACAGCCTCAAACTGCTGGGCGGTGAACCGTTGCCGATGGCCATGCTAGGGAGTGATGGCTCTGAATATCTGCAGCGCCTGGAGTCGCTCGGTATCAGCGCGCGACATGTAGGGCAGGTGCAGGACACCTATACCGCACAAGCAATGATCATGACCGACCGTGACAACAATCAGATCACGGCATTCCACCCCGGCGCGATGATGCAGGCGCATTTGAATCGTATTGATGCCAATGCGGGTGTGAGGGTGGGGATCGTTGCTCCAGATGGGCGTGATGCCATGCTGGAGCATGCCGCCCAATTCGTAGCGGCGGGTATTCCTTTTGTGTTTGATCCAGGCCAGGGCCTGCCCATGTTCAATGGGGAAGAGCTGGCGCAGTTTGTTGGTCAAGCGTCCTGGGTGGCGGTCAATGACTATGAGGGGAAAATGCTTTGCGACCGCACGGGTTGGACCCTTGCCGAGATCTCGCGCAAGGTGCTGGGGCTGGTGGTCACGCTGGGCGCAGAAGGTTGCGAGGTGTGGGTCGACGGAGAGAAAACCCATGTGCCACCGGTGGTGCCAGCCCAGGTGGTGGACCCCACGGGGTGTGGTGATGCCTGGCGCGGTGCGTTGTTGTTTGGCCTGGAAAAGGGTTGGCCGCTGGTTCGTTGTGCCGAATTGGGCAACCGGGTAGGTGCCCTCAAGATCGCGCAGCGAGGCCCGCAGAACTACACACTGGATTTCACCCCCGGGTAGCCTTGCGCTTTGGCGAGGTTGCGGAAACGGAGCGAGACGTGGGTTGAGGATGTGGTGCTGCGTGTGGCGCAGAAGATATCGACAGGCATAAAAAAACCCGGTGCACAGGCACCGGGTTGAGCGTGTGATACGCCAGGATTAGGGCTTGTTGCCCGTCGGGAAAGGCCAGGCCGCCTGAGGGTTCAGGGTGGTCTGGGCTGCTGGAGCAGCAGCAGGGGCAGGCGCCTTGGGGGCCTTCTTGGCCGGTGCCGCTTTCTTTGCAGGAGCCTTTGCGGGGGCTGCCTTCTTGGCGGTTGCTGCCTTCTTGGCGGGAGCAGCGGCCTTCTTTGCCGGTGCTGCTGCCTTCTTGGCAGGTGCGGCCTTCTTTGCTGCTACTGCCTTCTTGGCGGGAGCGGCCTTCTTTGCCGGTGCTGCTGCCTTCTTGGCGGGTGCAGCCTTCTTCGCTGCTACTGCCTTCTTGGCGGGAGCGGCCTTCTTTGCCGGTGCTGCTGCCTTCTTGGCAGGTGCGGCCTTCTTCGCTGCTACTGCCTTCTTGGCGGGAGCGGCCTTCTTTGCCGGTGCTGCTGCCTTCTTGGCAGGCGCGGCCTTCTTCGCTGCTACTGCCTTCTTGGCGGGAGCGGCCTTCTTTGCCGGTGCTGCTGCCTTCTTGGCAGGTGCAGCCTTCTTCGCTGCTACTGGTTTTGCAGGTGCAGCTTTTTTCGCTGGTGCAGCCTTCTTAGCGGCTGGTTTTTTCGCAGTTGCCATCATGTTCTCCTTGGGTCAATTTGCAAAGAGCACTTCCTGTCTGCAGTGGACAGAAAGCGATCCATGGGGATGGAGGAAAACTCCATCCCCATGAACACGGAAACGCCCCACACGGCGGCGCTCTGAGGCGCTGTCTGTGGTGGGCGTGGTGTAGATATCCATGGTGGTGTGATGCCTGCAAATAAAAGAGGCGCTAGTCCCAGGACAGCGCACCACCGGACTGGTATTCAATCACTCGGGTTTCGAAGAAGTTGCGTTCTTTCTTCAAGTCGATCATTTCGCTCATCCACGGGAACGGGTTCTCCTCATTGGGGAACAGCGTCTCGAGTCCAATCTGCGTGGCGCGGCGGTTGGCGATGTAGCGCAGGTAGCCCTTGAACATCGATGCGTTCATGCCCAGCACGCCACGCGGCATGGTGTCCTCGGCGTAGCGGTACTCGAGCTCCACGGCTTTCATGAATAACGCGTTGATCTCGGCCTTGAACTCGGCCGTCCAAAGGTGTGGATTCTCCAGCTTGAGCTGGTTGATCAGGTCGATGCCAAAGTTGCAATGCATCGACTCGTCACGCAGGATGTATTGGTACTGCTCTGCAGCGCCGGTCATCTTGTTCTGTCGACCCAGCGCAAGGATCTGTGTGAAGCCCACGTAGAAGAACAGGCCTTCCATCAGGCAGGCAAACACGATCAGCGACTTGAGCAGCGTCTGGTCGGTCTCGAAGGTGCCGGTGTGGAAGTTGGGGTCCATGATCGCTTCGATGAAGGGGATCAGGAACTGGTCCTTGTCGCGGATCGAGGGCACTTCCAGGTAGGCGTTGAAGATCTCGCCTTCGTCCAGACCGAGTGACTCCACGATGTACTGGTAGGCGTGTGTGTGGATTGCTTCCTCGAACGCCTGGCGCAGCAGGAACTGGCGGCACTCGGGTGCCGTGATGTGGCGGTAGGTGCCCAGCACGATGTTGTTGGCGGCCAGCGAGTCGGCGGTCACGAAGAAGCCGAGGTTGCGCTTGATGATGCGGCGCTCGTCTTCGGTCAGGCCGTTCGGGTCCTTCCACAACGCGATGTCGCGCGTCATGTTCACCTCTTGTGGCATCCAGTGGTTGGCGCAGGTGGCGAGGTACTTTTCCCACGCCCACTTGTACTTGAACGGGACCAGTTGATTGACGTCGGTCTGGCCGTTGATGATGCGCTTGTCGGCAGCGTTCACACGGCGTTGCGTGGCTGCGGCGGGTGCTGCTTGCGGTGCTGCGGAGGCCGTCAGCGATGCGTGCACGGCCTGCGAGGAAGGGGTCTGGAAAGACAGGGGCGGCTGTCCCACCGAGTGGCTCTTGTTCAGTCCACCGTCCAGTTGATTTTGCGATGAGGGCTTGACTTCTTCGTCCCAGGACAACATAGATTTTCCAGTGTTCGGATTATGAAAGCAGTGCTGCAAAAAGAAAAGCACTGAAGCGTTGTGCAGCAACGATTTGTTGCTTCACAGCACACGCGCGACACCTCAAGAGAGTCCGAGGCGTCGCGCACGAAGTCCTTATTGGCAGGCTTCGCAACCGGGATCGTCGATGGCGCAGAACTTAACGTCGGTAGCAGGCACAGCTGCTGCTTGATGGGCGGCTGTAGCGGCCGCCGCCTCCAGCGCGCCGGGTTGGGCTTGAGCGGGCGCCGAAGCGGACGATGCGCCGCTGTCGTTGCCTGACGAAACCGCGTTGAGTTGGCGCGTGTTCACGGTGCTCATTTCGACGTGCGTGGCGCTCTGTGTGCGCAGGTAATACGTGGTCTTGAGGCCACGGATCCACGCCAGTTTGTAGGTGTCGTCGAGCTTCTTGCCCGATGCACCTGCCATATAGATATTCAGGCTCTGTGCCTGATCGATCCACTTCTGGCGACGCGATGCCGCTTCGACCAGCCACTGGGCTTCGACTTCAAAGGCCGTCGAGTACAGAGCCTTGATATCCTGGGGCACGCGATCGATGGGGTGCAAAGATCCCTTGAAGTGTTTGAGGTCCATGATCATCACGTCGTCCCACAGGCCCAGGCGCTTGAGGTCGCGTACCAAGCCGCCGTTGATCACGGTGAACTCACCCGACAGGTTGGACTTGACCGACAGGTTGCCGAACGAAGGCTCGATCGAGGCGTCCACGCCGATGATGTTGGAGATGGTGGCCGTGGGGGCGATGGCGACGCAGTTGGAGTTGCGCATGCCGTCCTGGGCGATCTTCTTGCGCAGGGCATCCCAGTCGAGCGTGGCAGAGCGGTCCACTTCCACGTAGCCGCCGCGTGCTGTGGCCAGCATGTCCAGCGTATCGAGGGGCAGGATGCCCTGGTCCCACAGTGAGCCCTTGTAGCTGGAATACTGGCCGCGTTCCTTGGCCAGCTCGGTCGAGGCCCAGTAGGCGTAGTAGCAGATGGCTTCCATCGACTTGTCGGCGAACTCCACGGCCGCCTGCGAGGCGTAGGGAATGCGCAACTCGTACAGACTGTCCTGGAATGCCATCACACCCAGGCCCACCGGGCGGTGGCGCAGGTTGGAGTCACGGGCTTTCGTGACTGCGTAGTAGTTGATGTCGATCACGTTGTCCAGCATGCGCATGGCAACGGTGATGGTCTTCTTGAGCTTGTCGTGGTCGAGTTGGCCGTCTTTAATATGCTGCAGCAGATTCACCGAGCCCAGGTTGCACACGGCGGTTTCAGTGTCGCTGGTGTTCAGCGTGATCTCGGTGCACAGATTCGACGAATGCACCACGCCGGCATGCTGCTGGGGCGAGCGCACGTTGCAGGCATCCTTGAAAGTGATCCAGGGATGGCCGGTCTCGAACAGCATGGTCAGCATCTTGCGCCACATGTCGGTGGCTTGCACCGTCTTGGAGGGCTTGATCTCGCCGCGCGCAGCCTTCTGTTCGTAGGCCACGTAGGCCTTCTCGAACGCGGTGCCGAACAGGTCGTGCAGGTCGGGCACGTCGGAGGGCGAGAACAGGGTCCATGTGCCCTTTTCCATCACCCGGCGCATGAACAGGTCGGGGATCCAGTTGGCGGTGTTCATGTCGTGCGTGCGGCGGCGGTCATCGCCGGTGTTCTTGCGCAGCTCCAGGAACTCCTCAATGTCCAGGTGCCAGGTTTCCAGGTAGGTGCAGACGGCGCCTTTGCGCTTGCCGCCCTGGTTCACGGCCACGGCCGTGTCATTCACCACTTTGAGGAAGGGCACCACGCCCTGCGATTCGCCGTTCGTGCCCTTGATGTGCGAGCCCAGGGCCCGCACGCGGGTCCAGTCGTTGCCCAGGCCGCCGGCAAACTTGGACAGCAGCGCGTTCTCCTTGATGGAGTCGTAGATGCCTTCGAGGTGGTCGGGCACGGTGGTCAGGTAGCACGAGGACAGCTGCGAGCGCAGCGTGCCGCTGTTGAACAGCGTGGGCGTGCTGGACATGAAGTCGAAGCTCGAGAGGATCTCGTAGAACTCGATGGCACGGGCTTCACGGTCGGCTTCGTTGAGCGACAGGCCCATGGCCACGCGCATGAAGAAGCACTGGGGCAGCTCGATGCGGGTCTTGCGCACGTGCAGGAAGTAGCGGTCGTACAGGGTCTGCAGGCCCAGGTAGTCGAACTGCAGGTCGCGGTCGGCCTTGAGGGCGGCGCCCAGGCGGGCCAGGTCGAACGTCAGCAGGCGCGGGTCCAGCAGTTCGTTGTCCACCCCCTTCTTGATGAACTGAGGGAAGTACTCGATGTACGCTTGGCCCATTGCATCCTGCGTGACTTCGCGGCCCAGTACTTCACGCACGATGGTGTGCAGCAGCAGGCGGGCGGTGGCGTAGGTGTAGTCGGGGTCTTTTTCGATGAGCGTACGTGCCGCCAGGATGGACGCCTTGTAGACCTCGTCCATGGGGACGCCGTCGTACAGGTTGCGCATGGTCTCGGCCACGATAGGGTCGGCCTTCACGTCGGCGCCCAGGTTCACGCAGGCAGACTCAATCAATGCTTGCAACCGCCTGGGGTCGAGCGCGATGCGCTCGCCACCGTCGATGACTTGCAGCAGCGGGGTAGACACCACCGGAGCTTGCTGCTCGGTCTGGCGAGCGCGCTCCTGGGTGCGGCGCTCGCGGTACAGCACATAGGCGCGGGCGATTTCATGGTGGCCGCCACGCATCAGGCCCAGTTCCACCTGGTCCTGTACGTCTTCAATATGGAAGGTGCCGCCGCCGGGGCGCGAGCGCACCAGGGCCCGGGTGACGTTGTGGGTCAGGGTGTCCACGACCTCGCGCACGCTGGCGGACGCTGCGCCTTGTGTGCCATGCACTGCCAGGAAGGCCTTCATCATTGCCACTGCAATTTTCTGTGGCTCGAACGGCACGACCGCTCCATTGCGGCGAATGATCTGATAGTGCGCCAGCGAGTTGCCAGCCGCAGTTTGTGCGGGCTGGGAGGCCGAGGTCTCGGCAGAGATCGCTTGGGGCGTGGAAGGCGTGTTCAAAGCAGCTTGCATGGGGGTCCTCTTCTGTGGGCTGTCTGGGGTGTGGTGCGCGGCCTGGATGCCGTCGCAGCGTGCGATTGATGCGGCGGACTACTGTCTGGCGCACACTATATATGGTGTGTCATATGCATTCAAGACACTACCGGTAGTGTACTGCCCTAAACCATCGGGAAAAGCGAAACAGCATGTCAGCGCTGCCAGAAGCCCTTGGGATGACCCCGCTGGAATCCCTTGCCACTGCGAAAAAGTAGAAAGAAACCCGCGCAAAAACAAGCGTTTCGAGCGGGTTTTCTCCCCGAAGCCGCACGGTGTCTGGGTATGCACTTATGTGCAGTTGCACAAAGAAAAAAGTCGCTTGACGTGGCGCTGCCACCATGCATTCAGCTGGCGGCTTGTATGGCGGGTCGGGTGGGCGGTGGAAAGCGCAGCAGTGGCCAGTGCAGTGCTTTTTGCACCCGCACCCAGTCGAACCCCGGCCCCGGGTCCTGCTTGCGTCCGGGTGCGATGTGTTCATGCCCGGCGATGTGTTCGATGGGGTAGCGCTGCTCAATGTCCCGGCAGAGCATGGCCAGTGTCTGGTACTGCGCGGACTCGAACGCCAGCCCCTCAAGGCCCTCCAGTTCAATGCCGATCGAATCGTCATTGCACTGGCCGCGCCCGCGATAGGCCGACTGGCCAGCGTGCCAAGCCCGGCGGTCGCAGTCCACAAACTGCCAAAGGGCGCCAGCGCGGTCAATGAAGAAATGCGACGACACCGCCAAGCCTCGGATGCTCTGGTAGTACGGATGAGCGTCCCAGTCCAGCGTGTTGGTGAACAGCTGTTGCACTGCGTTCCCTCCGTATTCGCCTGGCGGCAAGCTGATGGAGTGCACCACGATCAGGTCGATGAAGGACGCTGCTGCGGTGGGACGCAAGCCGTGGTTGGGGGATTCCAGTCTTGTGGCTGCGCGGTGCCACCCCCCATCCCAAGGCGGGAGTCCGTCTGGCTCCGCTTCAGCCGATTTCGTCATGCGGGTCCTGGTCATTGGGAACGGCGATGTTCAGCCGGGCGATGCGGTAGCGTATTTGGCGCAGGCTGATGCCCAGCCGGGCTGCAGTTGCGGTCCGGTTGAAGCCCGCCTCGCGCAGGGCGCGGATCAGGATGTCCCGCTCCTGCTGGTCCAGCCAGGCCTGAAGGTCATTGGGCAGAGGCACCAAGCCGCCCACATTGGTGGCGGGCGCTGGTGGTGAGTAGGGGACCTGCGCCTCGGCGTGGTTGGGAAGGGCGGGCGCTGTAATCGGGCGCGCCTTCAGCGGGTCTGGGGTGCCGGAGGGCCAATCCACATTCAGTTCGTCCCCGTCACTGAGCGCCACGGCCCGGTGCAGCAGGTTTTCCAGTTCCCGGACGTTGCCGGTCAGGGGGTGCGCCGCAATGGCCTGGAGCGCATGCTCTGTAAGGGAGGGCACCGGCATGCCGGACTCCTGGGCAATGCGCGCCAGCAGCGCGGAGCACAGCACAGGCAGATCTTCGCGCCGTTCGCGCAACGGGGGGATCACGATCTCGATCACATTGAGCCGGTAGTAGAGATCCTGCCGGAAGCGGCCCGATTGCACGTCTGCGGCCAGGTCGCGGTGCGTGGCACTGACGATGCGCACATCCACCGTCTCTTCCTGGGTGGAACCCAGCGGCCGCACGCTCCGCTCCTGGATGGCGCGCAGCAATTTGGACTGCATGGCCAGGGGCAGGTCACCGATTTCGTCCAGAAAAAGTGTGCCGCCACGGGCGGCCTGAAAGTAGCCATCCCGGTCCTGGTTGGCGCCGGTGTAGGAACCTTTTCGGGCTCCAAAAAATTCCGCCTCCAGCAGGTTCTCGGGGATGGCGCCACAGTTCACGGCCACCAGCGGCCCATCTGCACGCTGGCTGCTGGCATGCAGCGCCTGCGCCACCAATTCCTTGCCCGTGCCGGATTCACCATGAATCAGCACGGGCGCCATGCCGCGCGCCACCTTGGCCACCCGCTGCTTGACGTTGCGGATGGCCTCGGAGGCCCCCACCATCCGGTCCAGCGCGGAGCCCGCCGCTAAGGGATCTGCGCTGAAAGTGCCCTGCCGACCTTGTACGCCCCCCGTACGTGCTGCCCGGGGCGCAGGGACGCCCCCCGTACCCTGCACGGCCGATGCGACCACCGAACGGAACTGCTTCAGGTCCACGGGCTTGGTCAGGTAGTCAAACGCACCGGAGCGCAGGGCTTCCACGGCGTTCTCGGCCGACCCATACGCCGTCATGACCACGCAGCGCTCACGGCGCTGCTGGTCGCGCAGGTCCTGCAGCAGTTCCATGCCGAAGCCGTCAGGCAGGCGCATGTCGGTGATGACGGCATCGAAACGGTGGGCTTTGAGCTGATCGCGAGCCTCCTGGACGCTGGATGCGGTTTCCACACGGTAGCCTTCGCGCAGCAAGGTCAGCTCGTACAAGGTGCGCAGGTCAGGTTCGTCGTCCACGACGAGGATGGAAGCAGTAGGGGCGTTCATGGCAAGGCGTTTCAGACCACGATGGTGTCAAACAGCGTGGCGGCTTCGGCAGGGCGTGTGGTGCGGCGAAAGCCGATGGTGAAGGCGTTGCCTCCCACCTCGCCCCGCAGGGTGGTGCGGGTAAGCCGCTGGTAGCTGATGGACGCCCCATGGCGCTGGCACAGCTCGCGGCAAATATAAAGGCCCAGACCGCTGGAGCGGCTTTCGGACGAAAAAAATGGTTCGAACAGATGGCGCTCTACGGATTTGTCCATGGGAGCACCGTCGCTCCAGACTTGCAGGCTGGTCTGGCCAGAGGGCAAGGTGCGGGTGGTCACCGTGAGGGAGTCCGGCTCCTGGCCCACGTAGCGCAGTGCATTGTCCAGCAGGTTCACGAGCACGCGGCGCAGGTGCTCGGTGTCGAATTCCACCTGCGTATTGCCAGCTTCCAGCATCACCACCGCCCGGCGCTGCACGGGGTCCTGTGCCTGCCAGTCATTCCATACCTGCGATACCGTTTCGTCCAGCGGCAACGTGGACGCTGGTGCGTGGCTGATCTGGTGCTGCACACGGGCAATGTCCAGCACTTCCTCGGCAATGCGCGCAAGGCGGTCGGCATTCTGCTGCACCATGTGGGCCAGGCGCTTTTGTGCCGGGTCGTGCAGATCTTCTTCGAGCAAGGCGTTGGCCTGCACGATCGCGGCCAGCGGGTTGCGGATTTCATGGGCCACAGCGGCCGACATGCGACCCATGGCGGCGAGTTTTTCCGTGCGCAGGCGGGCTTCCATCTCGCGCAGGTCGTGCAGGAACATCACGCACAGCCGCTCGGTCTGTGTCTGGCGCGCGGCCTCGCGCGTCGAAGTCAACCAGGTGCGTACATGCAGTCCGGTGGGACTTTGCCCCGGATGCAGCAGATCCACGTCCGCGGTCTGGGACTGCTCCTGGCGGAAGGTGCGCCGCGCCAGGATAACGAGCGGATTCCAGGGCGCTTCGGATGCCAGGATGAATGGCAGTTCGGGCAGGGACGCCCCACCAAGCAACTGGAGTCCTGCGGGGTTTGCGATGCGCACGACATCACTTTCGTCCACCACCAGTACCCCGTCGGTCAGGTTCTGGATGACGAGTGCGCTGACCTGTGTCTGCACCCGGGCGGTAACCTGGCTCTGCTGCGCCACCTCCTGTTCGCGCGCTAGGCGTGTCGCGAGCTGGTGCACCAGGTAGCTCACGATGAAATAGCCTGTTCCGGTCAGCGCGCTTTGCAGGTAGCGTGGCGCGTCGTCGCCTGCGGTGCCCGAACCCAGCCACCAGGCCCAGCCCAGCAGCAGCAGCGTGACGCCTGCCGTGGTGCCAAGTGCCAGGGTCAGCGTCCCGAGCACGGCCGCCATCAGGATGGGCAGGCCGAACAGGGGGGTGTAGTTCATGGTGCCCGCATTCAGCAGTTGCAGAGCGGTAATTGCGGCAAGGTCCAGCCCGATGGATGGCAGCCACTGGGGGCCAACCCTGGGCGAGGGTGGTTTGTGCCTTGCCAGCACACGCAGCATGATGGCGGCCACCAGATAGGCCGCGCACACCGCCAGCACGGCCGGCTCGGTGGCCTGGTTGATAACCTGCCCAGCCCCTTGCAGCACCAACAGGGCCAGCGCCACCATGACACGGCCCGTCAGAAAGCCGCGCCACAGGCGCACAAACGGCGCATCGATGACGGATGTCAAGGAGCCAGGGGGCAGCGTGCGCATGGTCGGAATCAGGCGGGGCCCAGGTGCCGGTGTTCTGCGCAGCAGTAGGCGTTGCTGCCGACCATCAAGGCTTCGGCCTGCGGAATGTGGATGCCGCAGTGGGCGCAGGCCAGCATGTTCTGAGGGAGCGCCAGTGGTGGCGCAGGCGGTTTGGAAGGGGTTGCATCCGGCACGCGGCGGCTGCGCCAGATACCGATGGCGACGGCCAGGACCACCAGCAAGACCAGGTATTTCATACGCTGCGGCCCAGAACGACTTCCATGACAAAGCGGGAGCCCACATAGGCCAGCAAAAGCAGTGCCGCGCCTGCATAAAGCACGCGCACGGCGTTGCGGCCCCTCCATCCGAAGCGGGCTCGTCCCACAAGCAGGGTTGCAAACGTGAGCCAGGACAGCAGTGAGAACACAGCCTTGTGGTCCCATCGCCAAGCCCTGCCGTACAGCGTGTCGCCAAACAGCCAGCCCGCCAGCAGGGTGGCGGTCAGCAGGATGAAGCCTGCCGTCACAAAGCGGAAGGTCAGGCGCTCCAGTGTGAGCAAGGGGATGCCGCTGTGGGGGTCTTCGGCCTGGCGGATGCGCTGCTCTGCGCGTGTCATGAGCCAGGCGTGCACCACGGCGGCGGCAAACAAACCGTAACATGCAATGCCCAATGCCAGGTGCAGCGGCAGCCAGGCGGAAGCCGCCACGTGCAGCGGCTGGCCAGGAAAGAGCACTGCCAGCACGATGGCCACGGCGCCCAGCGCTGCCAGAACCCAGCGCGACTGCATCTGCGGAAAGAGCTGTCGCTCCACCGCATACACCGTCAACACCAACCAGGCGGTCATCGACAAGGCGGGCGCAAAACCAAATCGGGGGGCGTCGCCCCACAAGCCCCATACCAGTACCGCGCCGTGCAGTACCCAGGCCACCAGCAGCGCATTGCGTGCCGCTGTGGCCCCCAGCCGTGAGGACGCGGCGGCGGGCACGGCGTATGCCACGGCAGCGGCCAGGGCCAGCAGCCAGCTGGCGGGGGAAGCACTGGGTAAAATCATGGATCGCAGTTTAGCCTTTCGCCCCACCGCCAGCACCCTGACGCGCAGGCAATACCGGACATCTTCCCTATGGCCTCCGCCCTTACCGACAAACTCACACGCCTCGTCAAGGAGATGCGTGGCCAGGCCCGCATCACCGAATCCAACGTGCAGGACATGCTGCGCGAAGTGCGCATGGCGCTGCTGGAGGCCGACGTAGCCTTGCCGGTGGTGCGCGACTTCATTGCCCGGGTCAAGGACAAGGCCCTGGGTCAGGAAGTGTTGGGTTCACTCAAGCCTGGGCAGACACTGGTCAGTATCGTCAACCGGGAACTCGCCGCCACCATGGGTGAAGGGGTGGCCGATATCAATCTGGCCGCCCAGCCACCGGCCGTGATCCTGATGGCCGGCCTGCAGGGCGCGGGCAAGACCACCACCACGGCCAAGCTGGCCAAGCATCTGATCGAAAAGCGCAAGAAGAAGGTGCTCACCGTCTCGGGCGACGTGTACCGCCCTGCGGCCATCGAGCAGCTCAAGACGGTCACCAAACAGGCCGGTGCGGAGTGGTTCCCGAGCACGCCTGACCAGAAGCCGCTCGATATCGGCCTTGCCGCGCTCGACTATGCCAAGAAGCATTACTTCGACGTGCTGCTGGTCGACACCGCTGGTCGCCTGGCTATCGACGAAGTCCTGATGAAGGAAATCAAAGACCTGCACTCAGCGCTGAACCCGGTGGAAACGCTGTTCGTGGTCGATGCCATGCAGGGGCAGGATGCGATCAACACCGCGAAGGCCTTCAAGGAGGCGTTGCCGCTCACCGGGATCGTGTTGACCAAGCTCGATGGCGATTCGCGTGGTGGTGCCGCGCTTTCGGTGCGACAGATCACGGGGGCCCCCATTAAGTTCGCCGGGGTGTCCGAAAAGCTCGATGGCCTGGAAGTGTTCGATGCCGAGCGCCACGCGGGCCGCATTCTGGGCATGGGCGACATCGTGGCGCTGGTGGAGCAGGTCACCGCCGGTGTGGACATGGAGGCGGCGCAAAAGCTGGCGGCCAAGGTCAAGAGCGGTGACGGATTCGATCTGAACGACTTCCTCTCCCAGATTCAGCAGATGAAACAGATGGGTGGGCTTTCCAGCCTGATGGACAAGCTGCCGTCGCACCTCACCGCCAAGGCCGGTGCCGTGGACATGGACAAGGCCGAGAAGGACATAAAGCGCAAGGAAGGCATCATCCAGAGCATGACGCCGCTGGAGCGCCGCAAGCCCGACCTCATCAAGGCCACACGCAAGAAGCGCATCGCGGGTGGCGCGGGCGTGCATGTGCAGGAAGTCAACCGCCTGCTCAAGGAGTTTGAGCAGATGCAGGGCATGATGAAAAAGATGAAGGGCGGCGGCCTGATGAAGATGATGAAGAAGATGGGCGGCATGAAGGGCATGGGCGGGGGCGGCATGCCCAAGATGCCTTTCTGAGCACCGCGGGCACTGGCATGAAAAAACCCTGAAGAGGCGCTGCTTCTTCAGGGTTTTTGCATGCTTGGAAGCGGCCGTGCCTACGGCTCTTGCAGCCAGTTCTTGAGGGGTTGGTCTGCCCAGGCCTTGGCCTTGTCTCCGACAAAGATGCGTGGCTGGGATGCTGAGACCTTGCGGCGCTTTTCCTGTGCTGCGATTGCCTTTTGCGCTTCTCCCATCCAATCGGCCATCGAACGGTTTTCTGCACCTGACTGGCTAAACAGCGCTTCGGCAAATGGCGTGTTGTTGCCGTTGTATTGGCAATTGAAGGTGGTGCGGCCCACGTCCGTGGCCGCGAGCACCACCCGGTTCGGAGCCTTCAGGGGCTCGACGAACGCACCGCTGTAGCAGGCGGAAAGCACCACCAGCGTGGGCACCTTGTTCAGCGGCGCCAGCGCATCGCTGAGGGCTTTGGTGGTGATGGGCGGTACGTGTTTGCCGCCCACGCTGATATTTAGCAGGCCGGGGTTGCTGTGGGTCGATATGAGCAGCAAAACGCGGTCTTGCGGGCGCGCCACTTCAGCCATTTTTGACATCACCAGCGAAAAATTCTCTGGGGTGGCCTGTGGCCAATCGGTGGGCTGGTCGCGTGCTGGATTGGCCAGCTTGAGCATCAGCGCGTTTGGATCGATGGCTTTGACCAGCTTTTCGGCGAGCAGCACGTCGTTGCGAAAGGCTTTGGACTGCGAATGCATCGCAAATCCCGCAAAGATGACGCGCCCTGGGGGCTCGGGGGGAGGAGGAGGGGGTGCTGGTGCGGCGACCGGGGCAGATGCTGTGACAGGCGCTTGCGCGGGGGGCATGGCGCAGCCTGTGAGTGCTACAGCCAGGGTGAGTGTGCTTGCGCGGAACAGCCGCCAGCGGGCGACAGGTGAAAACAGAGGCGAGGGCATTGATAGCGGGGCCGCGCACTGCCTAAAACCGCAATAAGCGGTTTTAGGCATAGGGGCTGGGTGGAAAGGATACGCATCGTAACGGGCGCAAGACCGAGGTTCAGAGCGTATTGATGCTCCATGTTTATGCTATTTTTAGGTCCTAGCGCTTGATGGTAAACATTTTATTGCTATTGATATGGTAGCGATATCAAAAAAGCCGGTGCATGCACCGGCTTGTGGTTTGTGTGAAATTTCTCACACTTTCACAGCGTTGCCAGCGGCGCTGGTCGTGCCAGTCGGCTTGCGTGCAACCATGCACGGCGCAGCACGGGGGGCGACCAGGATTCCTCGGGGATGAGCAGAAGGCGTTGCGCGCGCATGGCCTTGCCCAGAGCGATCTGGCTCGTCAATACAGCCAGCGGAATCGCCAAGGCCAGCGGCAGTCCGACGGGCATGAGCCACAACAAGGCGCTGCTGTCGATCAATGCCACGCCCACGGCCAGAAGACCAATCACCAGGCTCATCGGAGCCAGCTGGCGTGCGGCATGGCGCCACGGCACGGCGTGGGCTTCGCGCGGGGGCGACTTCCATTCCAGCTTCAGGCCTGTGAGTGCAATCAGTACAAACAGCGAATGCGCCAACATGCGGATAGGGGCCTGCAGGATGGCCAACACGCTCTCCAGCGCAGCGCTCTTGAGCAGGCTGACGGTGCCGCCGTACTCCTTTTGCTCGCGGCGCATGAACACGGCGGCCACGCCCAGGATGCGGGGCAGGAACAGCATACACAGCGTCCATGCCCACAGCGAGAGCAGTTCGGCCGGCAGAATGTGCCAGTCGGCCACGAGCTTGGCGCCCGAAAGCCACAGGGCCGTGCCCAGCGTGAGGAAGGCCAGCCACAACGGTGCCGACAGGTAGGCCATGGCCCCTGTGATGAACATCGAGCGGTGCACGGCGTGGATGCCAGGTTCGGCCATCAGGCGTGCGTTCTGCAGATTGCCCTGGCACCAGCGGCGGTCGCGCTGCAGCTCGGCCAGCAGGTCGGGGGGCTGCTGTTCATAGCTGCCGATCAAGTCCGATACCAGCCACACGTGGTAGCCGGCGCGGCGCATCAGCGCAGCTTCGACAAAGTCGTGCGACATGATGCCGCCCGCCAGGCCGCCTTTGCCCTTGATGGGGGCCAGTGCACAGTGTTCCATGAAGGGAGCCACGCGGATGATTGCGTTGTGGCCCCAATAGTGGGATTCGCCCAGCTGCCAGTACTGCATGCCCAGCGTGAACAGACGGCCCGTGACACGCGATGCGAACTGCTGCGCGCGGGCGTGCAGCGTGACGTGGCCAATGGCCTGCGTCGCGGTCTGGATGATGCCGGCCGTGGGGTTGGCTTCCATGAGCTTGGCCATCGAGACGATGCAGTCACCGCTCATCACGCTGTCGGCGTCCAGCACCACCATGTAGCGGTAGTCCTGGCCCCAGCGGCGGCAGAAGTCGGCCACGTTGCCGGCCTTGCGGTGCGTGCGGCGGGCGCGCAGGCGGTAGTACACCTGCACTTGCGGTTGCTGGCTGTGCTGTGCCAGGGCGCTGCGCAGTTCTTCCCATGCGGCGCGCTCGGCCCGGGCGATGGCGGGGTCATAGCTGTCGGACAGCACATACACGTCGAAGGTGGCCCCGTGGCCGGTGGATGCCACCGACTCGCACGTTGCCCGCAGCCCTGCAAACACCGTGGCCACGTCCTCGTTGCAGATTGGCATGATGATGGCCGTGCGCGCGTCAGGCGCCAGCACGTGCTCCACAACGCTGCGTACGGACAGCGCATGTTTGTCGCCGCGCAGCATCACCCAAAAACCCATCAGCCCCGTGAGGAAGCCTGTGACCACCCAGGCAGACAGCAGCGCGAACAGTGCGATCTGGCCGTAGCCCAACCAGGGGTTCTCATACTCGGGTTGCACCCCCACAAACAGAAAACTTGCCAGGGCCGTGGTCAGCACGGTCAGCACGGCAAAGGTCCAACGGCGGCGCTGCGCGGCGCCTTCCCATGCCTGGGTTGGCCGGTTTTCGGGTGATGTGGGATGGCTGACCTTGGCGCGACCGGTCAGCTTGAGAAGCAGGGCTGTGCCCACGCTGTTCCAGAAGCCGCGCCAGGGGACGGGCGCCATGGAGCCTCGGTGGACCGGCGGTGCGGTGACGGCATTCGGGTGCCGTTCCTCGCGCAGTGCACTGCGCTGGGGGTGGTGGTGCACCGTGGGGCTTACTCGGGAAGAATGATGTGCGTCCATGTTTCACTCACAGCGTTGTTGTCGTGTTGAAGAAAAGCGCGCAGCTCGATCGGACGATCGGCTTTTTGGCGCTGTACGCGAACAGTCATGCGCCACTGGTCGGTGGCGGGATTGCGGTAGACGATGTTTTCCAGCACCTTGCCGTTGGCGTCGGCGCTCACCACCGCCTTGACGACAGCTTCGGCCGGCAGGGCCTTGAGTGCGGGGCCGTCGAAGTCGACGACAAACTGCGCCTGCTGGCGCAAGGCGGCTGCGGTCTCTTTGGTGTAGCCCATGCCGCGTCGCGATTGCGTGGCCCAGGCGCCGGGCGGCCGCTGCTGCCCATCGCCTTGCCAGCTCAGCTCGTAGGCAAATTCCAGGGGCTGGCCGGGTGCGGGCATCTGGGCAGGCACCCAATACGCCACGATGTTGTCGTGCGTCTCATCGGGGGTGTTGAGCTGCACCAGTTCCACGCGGCCTGCGCCCCAGTCGTGCAGGGGGCGCACCCAGGCGCTGGGGCGGCGCTCATACCGGGCTTCCACGTCCTCATAGTTCGCCCATTGGCGGTCACGCTGCATCAGGCCAAAACCCTTGGGGTTCTTTGTGGCGAACGACGTGACCAGGGTCTGCTTGGGGTTCTGCAGCGGGCGCCACAGCCACTCGCCCTCGCCGGTGGCGATCATCAGGCCGTCGGAGTCGTGTACCTCGGGCCGGAAGTCGTCCTTGCGGGGCTGGTTCTCGCCGAAGAAGAACATGCTGGTCAACGGCGCAATGCCCAGCGTGGCGATCGGCTTGTTGCCGGCGCCGGGCCGCACAAAGATGCGGCTGCGCACGGTAGTGGTGGTCTGCGTGCCCGGCTGGATGTCGAAGCGGTAGGCGCCAGTGGCGCGCGGCGAATCCAGCAGCGCATACACCGTGACTTGCGTGGACAAGGGATCGGGCCGCACCAGCCAGAACTCCGTGAAGCGCGGGAACTCTTCGCCACTGCCACCCACGGTGTCGATGGCCAGTCCGCGCGCAGACAGGCCGTACTGCTGGCCCTTGCCCAGTGCGCGGAAGTAGCTGGCGCCCTGGAAGACCACCAGTTCATCCTTGTAGGCGCTGGAGTTGAGGTGGTTGTGCAGGCGAAAGCCCGCAAAGCCCAGGTCGCCCCAGGCCTCGGGCCGCACCTGGTTCTTGCCGTAGTCGAAGTCCGCACGGCTGTAGCCGATGTGGCGCGCGCCTTGGGGCGTCACTTCATTGATCAGCACCGGCTCCTTCTGGTACAGGCCCAGGTGGAAGAACATGGCCTCGAACGGCAACTTTTCGGCGCGCCACAGGGCACGGTCGGGGCGCCAGCGGATGTCGCGCACCTGGTCGTAGTTGAGTTTGGCGAGGTCGGCGGGGAGCTTGTCGCTGGATGTGCGATACGGCTTCTCCGACCGTTCCCGGGCCATGCGGGTGACGCTGTCGAAATCGAAGCTCTGTGCCTGTGCTGCGCCTGCCAACAGGGCGGTGGCCAGCGCCATTGCGGCCTGGGGGAGCCGACCGGTGAAGCGTGAACGGTGAGAAAAAACAGCTTGCATGCTGGAACTAGGGCAAACCCTGTGCCAGCTTGGAAAAAATGTTTTAAATCAATGGCTTATGTAGCTAACCGCATGTAAGCAGTTGTGCAGTCCGTGGATCGGCGTGCAAATACAGAGTTTCTGTCGCCATGTGGCGACAGCGAGGCGAAGCGCTTGAGAAAAACTGAGGAAAATCAAAGGCTTAGTCGTGTCGCTCATCAGCGACGTCTTCATTGTCTGCTGCGTCGTTCTTGAAGTGCCCGGGGGTCAGTGCATGTTTTTGCAGCAGCCGGTAGAACTCCGTGCGGTTGCGCTGTGCCAGGCGCGCGGCGTCGGCCACATTGCCATCCGTCATCTTGAGCAGACCCACCAGGTACTCGCGCTCAAAGCGCTGGCGGGCCTCGGCAAAGCTCAGCACCTGCGTGGACGGCGTGCGCAATGCGCGCTGTACCAGCGTCAGGGGCACCAGTGGCGTGGTGGACAGGGCGCACACCTGTTCGACGACGTTGTAGAGCTGGCGCACATTGCCGGGCCAAGCGGCCAGGGTCAGGGCCTTGAGCGCCTCGGGCGCGAAGCCCGACAGGCGCTTGTCGTACTTGCGCGCCAGCTTGTCGAGAAAGTGGTTGGCCAGCAACGCGATGTCCTCGCGACGGTCTGCGAGGGTGGGCAGCGCCAGTGTGACCACATTGAGCCGGTAGTACAGGTCTTCGCGGAACTGGGTCGTGGCCATGGCGGCCTCCAGATCGCGGTGTGTGGCCGAGATGATGCGCACGTCGATGGGAATCGACTGGCTGGCCCCCACGGGGCGTACCGCACGCTCTTGCAGCACCCGCAGCAGCTTGACCTGCAGGGCGGGCGGCATGTCGCCAATCTCGTCCAGCAGCAAGGTGCCGCCTTCCGCAGCCTGGAACAGCCCCTTGTGGTTGCTGACCGCATCGGTAAAGGCACCTTTGACGTGGCCAAACAGTTCGGATTCGAGCAGGGCTTCGGGGATGGCGCCGCAGTTGACGGCAACAAAGGGGTGGCGTGCCCGCGGACTGGCGCGGTGGATGGCCTGGGCCAGCAGCTCTTTGCCCGAGCCGCTATCGCCCAGCAGCAGCACGCTGGCGTCCGACTGGGCCACCATGTAGGCCTCGGCCAGCAAGTCGGTCATGCGGTTGGAGCGGCTCACGATCTCGGCGCGCCAGGCTTCGTTGGCATGGGCGTGCGTGACCGCAGGGGCGCTGAGGGCCAAGGCCTGGGCAATTTTTTCCAGCAGTTCTTTGCCGTCGTAGGGTTTGGTGAGGTAGGTGAACACCCCGCGTGACGTGGCTTCCACGGCATCGGGAATGGTGCCGTGTGCAGTGAGCAGGATGACCGGCAGCGAAGGGTGCCGCGCACGCACTTCGTCGAACAGCGCGAGACCATCGCGCCCAGGCAGGCGCACATCGCTCAGCACGAGCTGCGGGCGCGCCATGTCCAGCTGGGCCAGCGCCGCCTCGGCCGAGCCCACGGCGACCACCTCATATCCTGCGGCCTGCAGGCGCAGCGACAGCAGTCGCAGCATGTCGGCATCGTCGTCCACCACGAGGACACGGGCGCGTGGCGTTGCGCGGGATGGGGTGGAGGTAGCTGCCATGGCGGGTTCTTTCGCACCTTCTGGAGAAGGTCAGGGCGCTGGGCGTTGGGGGCTGCTGCCCGGAAGAGAGGCCGGTGCCGCGGGAAGCGGGGCAGGGCGTGTGGTCAGGCTGCGTTCGATAGCGCGCACCGCCTCCAGCCGCTCATTGAGTTGATCATTGCGGCGCTGCGCTTCGCGCAGTTGTTGGGTTTGCCGCTCCAATTGGTCTTCCAGTCGGCGTTGCTGCAGAAGCCGCGATTCCATCAGTCGCGCCAAGGGGTGCAGGACTTGCGCCGCAGCCGCGGTGTTGCCCATCACGCGCTGCACCAGGCCCAGGGCGCGGGCCGTATCGACGGGTTGGCGCGTTTGCGCCAGCGCTGTGGCCAGAAGAAGCGAGGTCTCTACCGATGCATCTTCCGCCTCGCCCAGGCGGGCAATCTCTTTGGCCAGTTCTGCGGGGGCCATGCGCAGGGTACGGTCCGTTTGCGCCAGCACCTGCAACACCGGGGCGGCATCCTGGGGGGCCTCCGTGGCGGAGATCTGGCGGGCGTTGGGAGATTCCGCCGCCACGGAGGGGGAGGGCGCAATGGCCGTGGGCTGTGCAGGCGCGGCCACTGCCTGGGGGGCGGTTGCATTGCAGCCTGCCATCGTGAGTGCCGCCACCAGCAACAAGACCCACGCCGGAAGGTTCAGAGGGCGTGGGTGGAGCGGGTGTGCGGAAAGACTGCTAGGCAGCATGCGGTAGTTCCATGCGAAAAAAGGAGTGGACGCCATCTTCCACCAGCCGCACGCTGCCGCCGTGGGCGACGACGTACTCTTGGACGATCGACAGCCCGATTCCGGTGCCTCGCACGGCGTCGTCGGGCTGGCGTATGCCCCGGTAAAAGGGCTCAAACACGCGGTCGCGGTCGGCTTTGGCCACGCCGGGTCCCTGGTCCGAGACATCCACGCGCACGCAGTCCGCATGGCGGGAAAGAGCAAGCCGCACCGTTCCACCCTTGGGTGAGAAACGAATGGCATTGGACAACAGGTTGCTGACTGCCGAGGCGATTTTGTCGGCATCGATCTGCAACGAGACGGCGGGGCCTTCCACGAGTAACCTCAGGCCCCGGGCTTGCCACTGCAGGCGCTGGGCCTCCACTTGCGCTTCCAGCAGCGCGAGCAGGTCGGTATCGCGCCGCTGCAGCTGGCGCGCCTCAAAGGCCGCTGCATTGAAGCGCAGCAAGGCTTCGATCTCCCCCTGCAAGACCAGCGTATTGTGGTGAAGGATCTGTGTCACTTCGCGCTGACCGGCATTGAGTTCACCGGTCACTCCGTCCTGCAAAAGTGCCACACCCTCGCGCAGCGCGGCCAAGGGTGTCTTCAGTTCGTGCGAGACATGGCGCAGGAAGCGGGCCTTGTCGGAATCCAGTTCCAGCAGTCTGAGCCGCAGCCATTCCAGCTGTTGCCCCACGCGGCGCACGTCGTCGGGGCCGGAGATCACGACGGGCGCTTCGAGCTGGTTTTCGCCCAACCGCCGGATCGTGCCTTCCAGTCGCTTGAAAGGACGGGCGAGCCAGATGCCCAGCGCCAAGGCCAGTACCAGCGCCAGGACGATCACTCCCACCACCTGGTGCGTCACGTTGCTGCGGCTCGCCTCCACCTGGTCCTGCAGTGCACGGTTGCGTTGGGCATTGATGTCCTGGATCGATTGCACGATGTCAGTGTGCAGTGCCTCCAGTGCCACAAATTTTTCCGCGACCAGTTGCTCGTTCTCCAGCGCCCGCTCCGGCGGGGCATCCAGAAGCGCCTTGACGGCGTCGAGGTGCGCGCGCCATTGGCTGGTCTGGTCTTCGGGAAGGCCGCCCTGGTGCAACTGGTCGAGAATGGCCTGCGCTTCCACGGACATTTCGTTGAAGCTGCGGCGCAGCGGCGCATCCCGCAGCACCAGGGACTGGCGGGCCGCGCGTTCCAGCGCTTGCCCGCGCTGGTTCAGCGCCTGGGCAGCTGTGCTGAGGGCGATGGCCTCGGCGGCACCATGGCGGCTTTGAACCATGAGCTGTTCCAGCGTGTAGAGCGCGCGCAATGAGCTCACCCCCAGCAATCCTGCTATCAGCAGAAACGCCAGCAGCAGCAGCTGTTGGAACGAGAGGCCGCGCAGCGGGCCGTCGGCCTTGTGCAGATCTGCGTGCGCCAGGTTGTCTGCAGGTTTTGCCACGGGTGCCGGGTGCGCGTCAGGCAGCGAACGCCGCCTCGCTGATGCACACTTCTCCGCGCAGCGTGTAGGCCTTTGCTTCGGTGATCGTCACATCCACCATCTGGCCCACCAGGCGGGGCTGGCCCACAAAATTGACCACGCGGTTGCATTCGGTGCGCCCCATCAGTTCGGTGGCGTCGCGCTTGGAGGCGCCTTCCACCAGGATGCGCTGCACCGATCCCACGCGGCTTTCGCTGATGGACTTGATGTTGGCGTTAATCACCGACTGCAGGTGCTGCAGGCGGCGCAGCTTCACGTCGTGCGGCGTGTCGTCGTGCAGGCCGGCGGCAGGCGTGCCGGGGCGCGGGCTGAAGATGAAGCTGAAGCTGTTGTCGAAGTGGATGTCGTCGATCAGCTTCATCATCTTGTTGAAGTCGTCTTCCGTCTCGCCCGGGAAGCCGACGATGAAGTCGCTGCTCATGGCCAGGTCGGGGCGGATGGCGCGAAGCTTGCGCACGGTGCTCTTGTACTCCATGGCGGTGTAGCCGCGCTTCATGGCCATCAGGATGCGGTCGCTGCCGTGCTGCACGGGCAGGTGCAGGTGGCTGGCAAGCTTGGGCAGTTTGGCGTACGCCTCGATCAGCCGGGGCGTGAATTCGTTGGGATGGCTGGTGGTGTAGCGGATGCGTTCGATGCCTGGGATGTCAGACACGTATTCGAGCAGCAGCGCGAAGTCGGCGATCTCTGCCGTGCCGCCCATCTTTCCCAGGTAGGCGTTCACGTTCTGGCCCAGCAGCGTGATCTCCTTGACGCCCTGGTCGGCCAGGCCCGCCACCTCCACGAGTACATCGTCGAACGGGCGACTCACCTCTTCGCCGCGCGTATAGGGCACCACACAGTAGCTGCAGTATTTGCTGCAGCCTTCCATGATGGAGACAAAGGCGCTCGCACCTTCGACCCGCGCCGGTGGCAGGTGGTCGAACTTCTCGATCTCGGGGAAGCTGATGTCCACCTGGGGCTTGTCCAGGCGATCGCGCTGGTTCAGCAGCTCAGGCAGGCGGTGCAGGGTCTGGGGGCCGAACACCACGTCCACATAGGGCGCGCGCTTGATGATCTCGGCGCCTTCCTGGCTGGCAACGCAGCCGCCCACGCCGATTTTCACACCGCGCGCTTTCAGGTGCTTGATGCGGCCCAGGTCACTGAATACCTTCTCTTGCGCCTTCTCGCGTACCGAGCAGGTGTTGAACAGAATGAGGTCGGCTTCGTCCACATTTTGCGTGGGCTCATAGCCCTGGGCGGCGTTGAGCACGTCGGCCATCTTGTCCGAGTCGTACTCGTTCATCTGGCAGCCGAAGGTTTTGATAAAGACTTTTTTGGCCATGGAGGGCTCGCTATCGGAAAAAGGGCAGGGCGGAGCGCCACTGCGCACCGCAAGCATTGAATCGACTGCGCCGTGGCGTAGGGCGCAGTCGCTGTGTTACTTCTTGATGGGGTCGGATTCGGCGCGGTAGTTGCGCTCGACCGTGTCACTGCCCTTGCGGGGTTGTTCGGCTTCACCCTGGGTCAAGATCCACGCGGTGATCAGCATGCCTGTGCTGGTTTCGATGACGTAGTTCACCTTGTAGCTCTGGCCTAGCACAGTGTGGGCCATGACCAGCGTGTTCTGTGGGCTCAGCAGCCGCATGCCGGGCGCCATGCGGATGGTGCGGCCATTGAGCGTGGCCTCCGACACCGTGTTGAGGGTCAAGGTGCCGCGCAGAGCCGCATCGGGAAAGTTGCGCATGCCTCCGAGCCCCGGCTGGACCTGGGCAGCAGCAGGCAGCGCGGCATACAGCAAAGCACTGGCAAGCCCAGCGACTAGGTGCCGACTGAGATTCCGCATGGGAGAGGCGTGGGAGGTTGTGCAGCGATTCATGGTTTACATCCAGGGGCTGAAAGAAGAATTTTAGGGCGTGCCTGCCGTTTGAGGGGGCTCTTGAACCCGCAGGCCATCCGAGGCCGGTGACGCACGCCTGCGCGGGCATGCAGTGATGCCCGGCACATGCGCCAGCAGCACGGCACCAATGAAAAACCCACAGTGGGTTGCCGCACTGTGGGTTTGATTTGGTGGTCGTAGGTGGACTTGAACCACCGACATCAGCATTATGAATGCTGCGCTCTAACCAACTGAGCTATACGACCGAAGCCCCAAATTATAGAACAAAAATTATTGGTGTGTGAAGTTCGCGGCGCGTTTGTTCATGAAAGCGTCCATACCTTCCTTTTGGTCCTGGGTGGAGAACAGGGCGTGGAAGAGCCGGCGCTCGAACATCACGCCGTCCGACAGGCTGCCTTCAAAGGCACGGTTGACCGATTCCTTGGCTGCCATCACGGCGATTTGTGAGAAGCCTGCAATGATGATGGCGGCTCCCAGCGCTTCGTCCATGAGCTTGTCATTGGGTACCACGCGGCTGACCAGACCGGCGCGCTCGGCTTCCACCGCGTCCATCATGCGTCCTGTCAAGGCCATGTCCATCGCCTTGGATTTGCCCACTGCACGCGGCAGGCGCTGCGTCCCGCCCGCGCCGGGGATCACGCCCAGCTTGATTTCTGGCTGGCCAAACTTGGCGTTTTCAGCGGCGACGATGAAATCGCACATCATGGCCAGCTCGCAGCCTCCCCCCAGGGCAAAGCCGCTGACAGCGGCAATGACGGGCTTGCGGATGGATCGGATGGCCTCCCAGTTGCGGGTGATGTAGTCCCCCTTGTAGGTGTCGGCAAAGCTGTATTTCGCCATGGCACCAATGTCAGCACCCGCCGCAAACGCCTTTTCGCTGCCAGTGACGACAATGCAGCCAATTTTTTCGTCCGCATCGAAAGCTTTCAGCGCCGTGCCCAGCTCGTTCATGAGTTGGTCATTCAGCGCATTGAGCTGCTTGGGCCGGTTGAGCGTGATGATGCCGACCTTGTCCGCTTCGACGCGGACCTCGATGGTTTCGTAGGACATGAAATCTCCAGGGTTTATAGGTGGTTATGACTGCACGGACGAATATACCCAAGCAGGCCCGAACCGCGCGCTGGTAGGTAAAACACCGTATCGCGCCAGACGCATGTCCCCTGTTCAGTTCAGCCAGCGCCCTACGGCGGCGGTGTTGGCAATCGACAGGCTAACTGTGTCTGGCACCGTCGTGGTCGGCGTGGTGCTGCGGGAGGCCTTCTTTGACAGAGCGGTCGGGCTGCGGGCTGGGAGATCGAGTTGCAGGCGCAGCAGACGCCCGTCCCGTGCCACCAGAGCGGTCAGCGATGTCTCGGTGCCAGCGTAGAACGCTACGTCTTCCAGTTTGCTAATGCGCCAACCCTGACCGTTCACGTCGATGCCCAGCCACTCGTCACCTGGCGCCATGCCTGCCTTTTCGGCAGGGCCGCCTCGTAGCACGGTCTTGATATGGATGCTGTGGTTTTCCCCCACCCGCAGTCCCAGCCGCTGCGCCCATTGGGGTGTCTCAGCCTTGAGTGACACACCGTTGGCTTCCAGAAGCTCTACCAGAGGGAGTTCCGTGGTGCTGTGCACCCACTGCGCCAGCTCCGTACCGAAAGATCGGCCAGACAGTTCTTTCAACACAGCAAGCACATCTTCCTGGGTCATCGGGCCACCCTGGCACTGCGTCCACAGCGTGCGCATGACCTCGTCCAGGTTCGTCTTTCCCTCACGGCGGAGGGCGAGGTCCAGGCACAGGGCCACCAGTGAGCCCTTGGTGTAGTAACTGACCGTCGCGTTGGGGGTGTTTTCGTCCTGGCGGTAGTACTTGACCCAAGCGTCAAAGCTGGACTGCGCCACGGTCTGTACGGTCCGACCCGGGGTCTGCAGTACCTGGTTGATGGTCTTGGTGGCGAGCTTCAGATAGACCGCATCATCGATCAATCCGGCGCGGCGCAGCAGCAGGTCGTCGTAGTAGCTGGTGAAGCCCTCGAAGAACCACAGCAGTTCTGTGTAGTTTTCCCGCGCGTAGTCGTATTCGGCAAACTCAGCGGGGCGCAGCCGCTTGACGTTCCAGGAGTGGAAGTACTCATGGCTGATCAGTCCCAACAGGGTGGTGTATCCATCGCCAGTTCGGGTCTCATCCATCCGTGGCAGGTCGCGCCGGCCGCAGATAAGTGCGGTGGAGTTGCGGTGCTCCAACCCCCCGTAGCCGTCGCCCACGGCGTTGAGCATGAACAGGTAGCTCTTGAAAGGAGCCTTGCCCTCGCCATGCCAGAAGCGGATCGCGGTCTCACAGATCTTCTGGGTGTCTCCCAGCAGGCGCTTGCCGTCAAAAGAGGGAGCCGCTCCGGCCACCACAAAGCGGTGCGGAACACCGCAGGCTGTGAAACGGCCGGTCCAGAACAGGCCCATCTCTACCGGGCAATCGACCAGCTCGTCGTAGTTTGTCGCCACGTAGAGGCCAAAACCCTTCTTGTCTATCTTGAGGGGAGAGAGTCCGGTGGCCGCCGACCAGGCGGCTGTGGCAGATGTGCTTGCAATATCGAGCGTGTGGCGTTGCTTCTCCTGCCCGTGCACGCGCAGGCACAGACTGGTGCCATTGAAAAAACCGCGCGATGCGTCAAGCCAGGCTGTACGCACCGAGGTGTCGTAGGCGCAGACGACATATGTCAGGACCAGTGGCTTGCGCGCGCTGCAGTCTGCTTGCCACCGGTGCTTGTCCAGTTGCGTGAGCTTCACCTCCTGCTTGCCCTGGCGGGCTTTCAGTTCTTGCAGGTTTTTGGAGAACTCCCGCACCAGATAGCTCCCTGGAATCCAGGTTGGCAGCGAGACCTCTTGCAGCGCCTTTGGATGGGTGATCGTCAGTGCTATGCGAAATAGATGAGCGTGCAGGTCCCACGGCTCAATACGGTAGTGGATGGCGGCGGGTTCCGGCTTGGGGGGTGAGGGCATGGGCAGCTGCTGGTGTTCGGACTTCGCGGAGGGGTGGCGCAATCCATGAGGGCAAGGGGCTGCGCGAATGCGAAACGCGTGTCAGTTGGCTGAGGGCGTTTCGCTGCTGGCTTCGGCCAAGCGTTTTTCCACCTCTTTGGCACCGATGGCGCCTGGCACGCGGGCACCGTTGGCAAAAATCAGTGTAGGTGTCCCAGTGATCTTGTGCTTGCGGCCAAACGCCAGGTTGCGCTGCAGAGCGCTGGTATCGCAGCTTGCTGCTGGCGCGGGTTTGTCCCGCACCATGAGATCCTGCCAGGCCGTCACTTGGTCCTTGGCGCACCAGATATTGCGCGACTTTTCGGCGGAGTCTGGGCTGAGGATGGGGTATAGGAACAGATATACCGTGACGTTATCCACGTTCTGAAGGTCGCGCTCAAAACGTTTGCAGTAGCCGCAATTGGGGTCTTCAAACACCGCCACCTTGCGTTTCCCGTCTCCCCGCACGATGGTGAAGGCGTCTTTGATTGGCAAGGCAGAAAACTCGACGGCCGTGAGCTTGGCAATGCGGTCTTCTGTCAGATTCCTGCGCACCTTCGTATCGATCAATTCGCCCTGGATCACGTAGTTGCCCTTGGCGTCGGTGTAGAACAGGTCCGTCCCGATGCGTACCTCGTAGAGGCCCTTCATGGGCGTGGAGCGCACTTCGTCGATCTTGTCCATTTGGGGAATGCGTTCGGCGAGTGCCTTGCGGATGTCCGCTTCCTGCGCGGTAGCAGCGAGACTTGAGGCCAGCGCAGCGGCTGCGAGCAAGGTGGGAATCAGTTTCATGGTGTTCTCGTTCAAACGATCTGGCGGTCTGCCGATGGCTGCTACCGGTTTGGTCAATAGTTTCCCATGGCCTGGCGGGCCACGAAGTTCTTCAAGGGGCCGCTCAGTTCAAAGCCCTTCATTCCCCAATTGCGCAGCGCTTGCAGTGGCCCCTCCTGACGAGAGAAAAGCTGCTGCAGGCCGTCTGTCGCCAATCCCATTGGCAGCAGGGCTGCCTTGCGCTTGCGCTCATAACTCCGCAGCAGCCGCAGATCAGCCACGCTGCGCCAATAGTCGCGCCCGTGCAGAATGTCTGCGAGGGTCTGGGCATCCGCCAAGCCCAGGTTCAGCCCCTGGCCTGCGAGCGGATGCACGTTGTGCGCTGCGTCACCTGCCAACACCCAGCTTCGCGGGCTCTTGTCATTGGTGGGCACAGTGCCACACCAACGGTCTGCCGTTGCAAGCTGCAAGGGCCAGGTTGCGCGGTCCGCACTCAGCGCCAGCGTACCCAAGGTTTCCTGGCTGACCACCTGGAGCTTCTGTGCGAATTCTTCGGGGGACAATGTCATCAGCGGCGCTACCTGCTCCTGCAAGACGGACCATACAACCGCCACGGAGTTCCCCAGCGAACCCCCCAAAGGCAAAAAAGCCAGGATGCCGTCGGGCAAGAACCATTGTCGCGCCACCTGTTCATGGCCCCGTTCGCATTGCAATCGGGTGGCGATGGCGTGCTGCCCATACGGCGTCACCCGAAAATCCACACCAAACTCTTCGCGCGTACGGCTGGCACGGCCCTCGCAAACCACTGTCAGTGCCGCCGGCACTGGAGAATCGACCATTTCCACCTGGGGCTGGTAGCGCACGGCTTCGGCAAGGCGCGCCTCCAGGGCGGGCACGTCCACGATCCAGGCCAGGGCCTCAACCCCCTGGGCGGCTGCATCAAAATGCACGGCGCCATCCTGGTCGCCCTTTACCCGCATAGACCTGACCGCCGTAGCGTGCTCCGCATCGGGCCAGCTACGAAGCGATTCGAGCAGGTGGCGCGAGACCGTGTTCAGCGCGTAGGCCCGCACATCGGCCGCTGCGGAGACTCCGGTGCCGGGGGCGGGTAACAAGGCCACTTTCAGCCGTTCGCGGGCCAGCAGCAGCGCCAGAGTCTTGCCCACAATGCCGGTGCCGCGAATACAGATATCAAAGGTTTGGGCCATGGCGGCATTGTAGGAGGGGGCTTGTGCCACCGGGTACGGTGCAAAATCGGGCTCCCATTCCCCTGGTCTTTTTTTGAGGAGCACTTCCGCGTGAGTTTCTACCCTGATTCCGACCTGTCCGGCACCATCGCGCGCCTCTTCGTTTATCCCGTCAAGTCGTGCGCGGGCATCGAGGTGCAGGAGGCGCAGCTCACTGAAACGGGGCTGGATCTGGACCGTGCATGGATGGTGGTGGATGCTGAAGGCATGTTCCTGACCCAGCGCGCGCTGCCGCGCATGGCCTTGATCCGGCCGCAGCTCAAGAGCGACGAGATGGTGCTGCGCGCCCCCGGTATGCTGGCCTTGCATGTGGCAATCGATGCCGTTGAGGGGCCCGCCACGGTGACCGTATGGCGAGACACGGTGCCCGCCTGGGACATGGGCGCCGTGGCGGCACAGTGGTTCACTGATTTCCTGGGTCAGCCCTGTCGTCTTGTCCGTTTTGACCCCGAATACCGGCGCTTGTCCAGCATGGAGTGGACGGACGGTGTCGAGGCTCCGAATCAGTTCGCCGATGGCTTCCCTATGCTGGTGGCCAGCGAAGCGTCCATGGATGAACTGAATGTGCGCCTCCAGGCTGCAGGCCATGCAGCCGTGGGCATCGAGCGGTTTCGTCCGAATGTGGTGCTGGCCGGGGTGGATGCACACGACGAAGACCGGGTGGACCTGGTGCGGGTGGACGCTGCGGAGGGTGAAATCCACCTGCAGCCCGTGAAGCCTTGCTCGCGTTGCCCTATTCCCGACATTGACCCCACTACGGCCCAAAGTACCCCTGTGGTGGGTGACATGCTGCGGACCTACCGGCAGGACAAGCGTCTCGATGGCGCCATTACGTTCGGAATGAACGCCATAGTGGGCCGGGGGGCGGGCCAAGTGCTGCGTGTGGGGCAGCGGGTGGCGGCCAATCTGCGCTTTGATTGAGGGTGTGAACAGGCCGTGGAAATGCGATTGCTGGCGGGCCCGTAAAATCGGCGGTTTGTCTCCGAATTCCAGAAAGCCCTGCCATGAGCCTCCAATGCGGCATCGTGGGCCTGCCCAACGTCGGCAAGTCCACCCTTTTCAACGCGCTGACCAAGGCCGGCATCGCCGCCGAAAACTACCCCTTCTGCACCATTGAGCCCAATGTGGGCGTGGTGGAAGTGCCAGACCCCCGTCTGCAGCAACTCGCCGAGATCATTTCACCGGAACGCATTGTTCCGGCCATCGTCGAGTTCGTGGACATCGCCGGCCTGGTGGCAGGTGCCAGCCAGGGCGAAGGCCTGGGCAACCAGTTCTTGGCCCATATCCGTGAAACCGATGCCATCGTGAACGTGGTGCGTTGTTTTGAAGACGACAACGTGATCCACGTGGCCGGCCGTGTGGACCCGATCTCTGACATCGAAGTCATCCAGACGGAACTGTGCCTGGCCGACATGGGCACTGTGGAAAAGGCGCTCAACCGCTACACCAAGGCTGCCAAGTCGGGCAACGACAAGGACGCAGCCAAGCTGGTGGCGCTGCTCACGCGCATCCAGGCCGCACTCAACGAAGGCAAACCTGCGCGCTCGGTCGAGATCACCAAAGAAGAGCAGCCCCTGCTCAAGTCCCTGTGCCTGATCACGGCCAAGCCTGCCATGTTTGTGGGCAACGTGAGCGAAGACGGCTTTGAGAACAACCCATTCCTTGACCGCCTCAAGGAATACGCCGCCAGCCAGAACGCCCCTGTGGTGGCCATCTGCGCCAAGATGGAAGCCGAGATGGCGGAAATGAGCGACGAAGACCGCGACATGTTTCTCGCCGAAATGGGCCAGACCGAGCCCGGCCTGGCCCGCCTGATCCGCGGCGCTTTCAAGCTCCTCGGTCTGCAGACCTACTTCACGGCAGGCGTGAAGGAAGTGCGTGCCTGGACCATCCACATCGGCGATACGGCGCCCCAGGCGGCCGGGGTGATCCACGGCGACTTCGAGCGTGGCTTCATCCGCGCACAGACCATCGCCTTTGAGGACTTCATCGCGCTCAAGGGTGAGCAGGGTGCCAAGGATGCAGGCAAGATGCGTGCTGAAGGCAAGGAATACGTGGTCAAGGACGGCGACGTGCTGAACTTCCTGTTCAACGTCTAACGCTGAAAGCTGCATCGGGCCACAGGCCCGATGGCCCCGCATCCCTGCAAGGCCCCTGGCGTGCAGGGTTTTTTTACGACCATTGATGAGGTGGTGGCCATCGCCAGCACGCATTGCCGTTTTCTATGAACACTGGAATCCTCTACGCCGCCCTGGCCTACACCGCCTGGGGCCTCTTTCCCCTGTATTTCAAACAGGTGGCAGATGTGCCCTCGCTGGAGGTGGTGATGCACCGCACGCTGTGGTCGCTGGTGTTTGTTTTTGGCGTGTTGATGGTGCGCAGGCAATGGTCCTGGATGGGGACTGTGCTGCGCCAGCCCAAAGTGCTGGCGGCATTTGCCTTGTCAGCGATGCTGCTGTCGGGTAACTGGCTTACCTATGTGTGGGCGGTGCAGAACGAGCATGTGGTGGACGCCAGCCTGGGCTATTTCATTCTTCCGTTGGTGAATGTTGCGCTGGGCTTTGTCTTCCTGCACGAGCGGCCTCGCCCAGGCCAGTGGCTTGCAGTGGCAGTGGCCGCTGCCGGGGTCCTGTGGTTAGCCGTGCAGGCTGGGCGCTTGCCCTGGATTGCACTGGTGCTGGCCCTGAGTTTTGGCTTCTATGGCTTGTTGCGCAAGGTCGCCGTGCTGGGTGCTCTGGAAGGTCTGGCGCTCGAAACCCTGGTGCTTGCGCCGGTGGCCGCCATCGTGCTGGGCTGGTGGGTGTGGCAGGGAGAAGGTGCGCTGGTGCAGGGCCCTCCCACCACCATCGGATGGCTGTTTCTCGCAGGCCCCATGACAGCGGTTCCGTTGCTGCTGTTTGCGGCGGGCGCCCGCCTTATTCCGATGTCCACCTTGGGCATTCTGCAGTACATCTCGCCCAGCCTGCAGTTCGCGCTGGGCGTGTGGCTTTTCCATGAACCGTTCCAGCCTACGCGCTTGGTAGGTTTTGTCTTGATCTGGGCTGCGCTACTGGTCTACACCCTGGAGGGCTGGTGGACGCGTCGCCAGGTTATCGCGGCCTGACGGCGTCGGTCTCCAGGCGCGCGAGTGAAGATCGGGAAGCTTGACCCACGGTGAAAATCACCTTTGTGCGGGCTTGTCTGCACGGCCTGAGCTACTGGAAAACACGGAGCGCGACCGTGTCAGTTCTGCGTAAGATGCGCGGGCCTGCCTGCCGGGTGTCGGTTCCTGCAGCTAGCGCATTTCGGTGAGCTGTCACCCGAACGAACCTGGGCCCAGGCCTGCCTCCACATGTTTTTTGGTCGCAAGAATCCGTTTTCGACGACGGACGCCTTCCCCCTGTCCGACGCTGTCATGGAGTTCGATGACTCGTCTTCGGCCTCGGTGCGCCCTGCACGCCGCGCGCTGGATGGCGTGGGGCCGCGAAACGGACGCAGCGCGGGTGAGAAATGGCTGATGGCGTTGGGGCTGATGGGCCTGTACGGGCTGGCGGTGGCGGCGTTTTGCACACTGGGCGTGGTGGACCTGCTGGTGCTCGCCGTGTTCGGTGTGCTGGTCGCTGTGGTTTGTACGGCCTTTTGGGGTATTTTTCGCTCGGGCCTCTACCAGAAGATTCGCCATCGCCACCTGAAGTTGGCCATGGTGGCCACAGCGCTGATGTGCATGCTCGGGCTGTTTTATCTGGCCCCGGTCACGCAGATCCTGCTGGCGCCGTTCACTTTTGTGGCTGTGGCTTATGGCATTTTCACCGTTCCGCGATCCACCCTGCTCGCCCTGTCTGCTTGTATGTTGTGCCTGTATGCCGTGGTGATGGGGCTGCACTACCTGGAGCAGCAAAACGAAGCGCTGCTGCGCCTGGAGGCGTTGCATTGGCTGGCGTTGGCGGTTTCTTTGCCTGCCTTCATTGCGCTCATGGGCCGGGTACAGCGCCTGTACCGCAGCCTGTACCACGCCAGCCGCAAGATCAAGAATATCCAGGAAGACGCCCAGCGCGACCCGCTGGTGGGATGCTTCAACCGGCGCTATGTGTTGGCCGCGCTGGAAGAACAAAAGCAGTTGGCTGACGAAAGTGGCATCCCGCTGTGCCTGGCCGTGCTGGATATTGACCATTTCAAGCGCATCAACGACGAGCTGGGACATTTGGGGGGCGACGAGGTGTTGCGCACCTTTGCCCGCATTGCACAGCAGGGCGTTCGCGGAGGCGATGTGTTTGGCCGCTATGGGGGTGAAGAGTTTCTGCTCATCTTCCCTGGCACGTCGTTGCTGCCTGCGCTCAATACCTGCGAGCGCATTCGTGCCCAGGTCGAAACCCATGCCTGGAGCGGTTTGCTCAAGGGCCGGGTGACGGTTTCCATTGGCGTCACGCAGTATATTTTGGGCGAGTCGGTGCTGGAGTTCTTCTCACGCGCCGATACCGCCATGTACATGGCCAAGGAAGGCGGGCGCAACCAGGTGGTGGTCGAAGAGCCGGTTGCCAGGGGGCATTCGTTGCTGCCCGCATCCAGCGCCCACTCTTTTCTATGAGGTGCAGGGCTACTCCTGAGGGTACATCTCAAAGCGAATTGACCCATGCTTGCGCAGCCAGGTTTCCGCGCGGATCAGTCGATGCTTTCGCAATAGTGGTCATATAAACCGTGCGTTCCCTGGGGATGCATTCGTCAAGGTCGACCCGCCGCGAGCACGACCGCCTCGATGACGCGGCCAACCTCCCCATCAGTCATGCCTGGAAAGATGGGAAGTGCAAGCGCCTGCTGCGCGTGGGCCTCGGCATGGGGGAGGTGCACCTCGGGAAAGCACTTCAGATACGCCGGTTGCCTGTGGATCGGATCGCTGTAGTAGATCCGGGTTTGCACACCTTCTTGTGCCAGCATTGCGCGCAGCCTGTCGCGCTGTGCGCACCGCAGGACAAAGTAGTTCCAGGCGTGTCCATCGTGATGGTGAGGCAGTGCAATGCCGGGAAGCCTGCCCATGCCCGCCAGGTAACGCCGCGCGATGCTTTTCCGTTGGCTCAGCCAGGTGTCTAGCTGGCTCAGGCCTTGCGCCAGCGCCGCAGCCTGAAATTCATCCATGCGGCTGTTGTAGCCAACCTCGGAATGGCATCCTGCGTGCAGCCCGTGATTGCGCAGCGACATCGCACGGTCAACGAAATGTGCATGGCGGCTGGTCAGCGCACCGGCGTCGCCCGGCGCGCCCAGGGTTTTTGTGGGGTAGAAACTGAGCGTTCCAACGTCGCCCAGGGTGCCGGCCTGCAGCAACCCCTGACCTTCAACATGCACCTGGGCACCCAGCGCCTGCGCGGCATCCTCTATCAGCGGCACCCCCATCGCGCGGCAACTCTGTGCGATGGCTGGAATCGCACTGGCATCGCCAAACAACGGAACCGCCATCACTGCGCGGGTGCGAGGTGTGATGCAGGCAATCACTTCCGGTTCGCCACAGACGAAGTCGTGGGCCTGGGAGTCGCACAGCACCGGCACGGCCCCTGTGCGGACCACTGCTTCAAAGCAGGCAAAGAATGTGTAGGAGGGGAGAACGACTTCATCACCAGGTTCCAGGTTGAGCAACCGGAGCGCGAGCACCAGGGCATCGGTTCCCGAATTCAATGCAACCACTGGGGTTTCCAGTCTGGCGGAGAGGGCTTGTTCAAAGCCGCGCACATGCTGCCCCAGGATGTACTGGCCACTTTCCAGAATTTCTGCAAACGCAGCACCGAGGCCAGTTGCATTCGCAGGCACCTGCCAGGGGCTGCGAAAAAAGGGCACCGTCATAGCCTTGCCGCGATCGCGAGGGCGCGGCGGGCAGCGGTTGCGCCCTCCATCGCGCTGGCCAAATGCGAAGGCTGTCCTTTGAGCATGCTGTGAAAGGCCGTGTATTGGCGTGTGAGTGCGTCCGGTTGGGTCGGCTCTGCGCGGTGCGACAGGGGCAGTTCGCAGACGGCCGTGGCTTTGTGCCAGCGGATGGTCGCACTGGAAGAGTCCGCGCCATGGAGTGCGTGGAAATTCACGACGGTCGACCCCATCGCCACCTGTGCGGAGACGCCGTCGCCGTGCTCCTGGACGGAAAGGATGTGAAACGAGTCCGGTGTGTGGCAGCGCAGCAGGTGGGCGGCCAGATCCAGGTCGTGGACCATCAGGTCCAACACCACCGAATGGCTGCACCCTGGAAGGCGCGACTGCCGTGAAAACACGATGCTCCCCGGCGTTGTGTCCCACGGAGCGGACATCAGCGCCTGATTGAAGCGCTCGATATGTCCCGTGAAGAGCCGGCGACGGGTCGCCTGGGCCGCATCGAGCATGGTGTCGATCTCCGCCTCTGAGCTCGCCATGGGTTTCTCTACCAGCACATCGATCCCCCGGTGCATCAACGCGATCGCAATCTCGGCGTGGGTATCTGCGGGGGTCACCACCGAGGCAGCCTCCACGTCACGGGGGAGGTCATTCAGGGACGCGATGGCGTTGAAGCCGTCGGCTTGCGCTGCATTGCGGGCACCGGGTTGGGGGTCGACCACACACAGCACTTCGAACGCAGGGTGTGCCTGGGCACGCAGGGCATGCACGCGCCCAAAGCGGCCATAGCCAATCACTGCGATGCGGGTGCGGTTCGCCATGGGGTCCACTTCAGCGCTGGGGTGCGAAGGACTGCACCAATTGCCTCAGGTGCTGGGCCTGGATGACGTGCTTGTAAATACCTGCCAGACGTCGCTCTTCGCCAATGCGCTCGAAACTGGGCATCGCGTCGGGGATCTTGCCGTCCTCATAGGGGGTGCGGCGCGCTGTGTACAGGCACTCTGTGGCGAACGCTTGCTGCCCATAGCTATCCAGCATGGTCTTGAGCTCTTGCTCGAGCACTGGACTGCAACGCCGGGCGTAGTCCTGCATCTTGGCGAGTTTCTGGGCCAACTCTGGCGCAGACAGTGTGATCTTGACCTCGGCCTGTTCCTCGTGGGCGGGATCACAGGGGTGGCCGACCAGTGGAATCTCCAGGTTGCGGACCTGCCGTCCGGCCTGCCCCATCTGCTGCACCAGACAATTTGCCAGTACCCGGCACAGGTCGTGCGTTGGGTTGTAGCCCTCTGCCTGGTCGGACACCAGCACATCGATGCCCTCTTGCAGGGCGGCCTGGGTGAGCTGGGTCAGCCAACCGGCAAACGGGGATGGTGCGGTGCCGAGCAAGGCTTGGTACACCGCAGCGTCTGACACCGGCTCCAGCCAGTCGCGGCGCACGCGAACGCCGATGTCGGCCAGCAGATCCTGAGTGTCGCTCAGGCGTGCCTGCCCGATGGAGCCGTCACCGTTCGTCAGGATCACCACTTGGGGCTTCACTCGGCGCACCCACTCAAAAATGCGCAGTTCGTGGCCCGGGTGGGCTACCAAAAGAAGAGGCTTCATGGTCGTTGGGGTTTAAGTGCTTCGGTGCGCCCCGAGCCAGCGCAAGGGCGCGGTCAGTCGCCAGGACCAGCTGGCGCGCAATGCGCCAATTTGCCCCTCCAGATCGGCCGCAAGGGCCTTCGTGGCAGCCAGTTCCAGCGCCTGTGGATCGAGGTGGGGATGGGGGGCGGGCGCTGGCGGGTCGGCGATGGGCGAGGTCGGGCTGTGCCGTGCCTTCAGCGATTCGACCCGTTCGAGCAGGATGCCGGTTTGCACCGCCACCTGTGCAACGCCAAACGGCATGAGATTGTCTGCAACATGCTGGGCGAACTCGCGGAGTTCTTCCTGAGGGCTGACCGGGCGGCGGGTGGCTTCGGCATGGACGATGCGTTGTGCCAGGCGCTCCACGGCGTCCGCAGTGGCGGCCAGTGATACATGCTCGCGTACGTAGGCGCTCACGGCCTGCGCATCTGGCGCACAGTAGCGTTGTATCTCCTGCTCGATGGCATCGCGGTGAATGCGCTGTTGCATCAGCCGGCGTCCAAAGTTCCAGCGATGCCATTCCTTGACGTTGCCTGGCGTGACCATGCCTGCCAGGCCCGTGCCTTCGTTGAGCAGGATGACAGCACAGCCCACCGCCATCGCCTCCATGGCACAGCGGGCCTTTGCAAACACCAGGTCAAACTGCGCCAGGACTTTTTCTGGAGAAGCCTCCTGCCGCCCGACGCCTTTTCCAATGACCTCCAGCGATATGCCAAGCGCCGCGCAGGCTGATCGGATGGCTGCGGTTTCTTCGCTCTCTGTGGAGTAATTGCTGAATATCGCCGCGCGCAGCGGTTTGGCGGGCAACGGTGGGCGAGGGCGAAATCTTTCCAGGTCGACGCCATTGGAAATGATTTCTAAAGACGATCGCGGAATGCCATTTTCGAGATACAGGCGTTCCGCACAATTCTCATCTACCGCCACATGTTGCCGAATGCGGGTCAAGCGCGGCGGTTTTCCGTGCAAAGCTGTGCGGTCGTGGCAAATGAATATGGCCGGGGTGGACAAAAAATGCGCCATGCAGGCCACTGTATCGTCGCGCATATTTCCGATAATGATGTCCGGCGGTTCGGACATACAAGACAACTCGGCAATACAAGCAATACAGCGCGAGCGCAGTTCGTCCGCCAGATCACCCATGATGGGGGCATACACCACGATGGAATGGCCACGCTGGTGCAGGGCGAGTGCAAGATCGCGAACAAAAAGCTCTGCACCGCTGCGATATTGCATGCCGCACACTGCAATAAGGATTTGCACAGGGGACCTTTGAACTCTGGGATGTCTGAAGGCGAAGCTGTAGCGGGCGCTTGCCAGTAAAGGAAATGATACGCGATGGGCCTCCAGCACTACTGGCAGCGGCTTTGCAAAGGCCGAGCGGTGCAAGCACCCTTGCCAGCCCTTCCCCCCATGCCGATCATCGTCGGCTCACCCCGATCGGGGACCACCCTTTTGCGGCTGATGCTGGATGCACACCCCGCGCTCGCCATTCCGCCAGAGACAGGGTTTCTCGCCATGCCCCTGGACGGTTTTGGCACACCCGATCAGCGCACCTGGTTTTGCAACGCCGTCACGGGTTTTCCTCCCCACGCGCCGGGATGGGCGGACTTTGGCATCGACCGGGCTGCTTTTTCACAGGCTCTGGAATGCGTCGATCCCTTCAGCCTCCCCGACGGTTTCCGGGTGTTCTATCGGATGTATGCCGCCAGGTTCCACAAGACGCGGTGGGGCGACAAGACGCCGCTGTATGGCCTGCACATGCCCTATCTGCAGCAACTGCTGCCGGAAGCGCATTTCATCCACATCGTTCGCGATGGGCGGGCATGCGCTGCCTCGCTGCGGGATCAGTGGTTTTCACCCGGGAGATCCATGGCTGTCCAGGCGCGGCACTGGCGGGACAACGTCACCACCACAAGAAGCAACGGCGCGCAGTGCCAGAACTACCTGGAACTCCGCTACGAAAACCTCATTGCCAATACCGAAGCAGAACTGCGAAGGGTGTGCGATTTCATCCGGCTCGATTTTGATACCGCCATGCTGGATTACCACACCCGAAGCGGAGAGCGGCTCCAGGAGCACAAAGGTCGTGTCACCGCAGATGGTGCGGTCATCGTGTCCGAAGAGCGGCGGCGAGCGCAGCAGGCCAGAACCCTGCAGGCACCAGACCCGCAATTGCTGGATGCCTGGCGCAGCATCTTGTCAGCGGATGAGATCCTCGAATTTGACGCGGTTGCGCATGACTTGCTCAGGGAGCTGGGCTACATCGCCTGATGCGGCGGCCTGCGCCTGCACACATCGCCGGCACTGTCACGGCACGATGTGCCCAGGCATGAAGTACAGCAGCACGCTGGTCATCACCAAATAACGGAAAAACTTGCCCACTGCCATGTACGCCAGGCAGGGCCAGAACGGTAGCTTCAACCACCCCGCCACAGCGCACAGCGGGTCGCCCACCACGGGCAGCCAGCTCATCAGGCAAGCGCGCGCGCCAAAACGCTGGAGCCAGTGGAGGGCGCGCACGTCGGTGGCGTTGCCACGGGCCTTGTCCACCGCCTTGTGGGCGCCCAGGCCCATCCACCAGCTCACACCACCGCCCAGCGTGTTGCCGACCGTAGCCACCAGGATGGCGGGCCAGAAGAGTTCGGGGTTGATCTTGATCAGGCCGAACACTGCAGGCTCCGAGCCCAGCGGCAGCAGCGTGGCAGAAATGAACGCCACCACAAAAACCGTGCTCAGGCCGAACTGCGGCAGCGCAAGCCATTCCAGCAGCTGGTGCATCCAGATTTCCATAAGCGGCAAGTGTAGGGCGGTGCAGCCGGTGCTTTCTTGCCAGGGGGCGCCGTCCTACGCCGGTGCGCGCCATCTGCGCATGGCCTGTAGATGGCGTCTTTCGTATCGTGATACCCACACCGTCCCTCAAAAAATCCACACGGAGGAGGCCCCATGCACAGTTTTCAACCCCATGTCGTTACTGGCAGTCCGGCCCAGACGGGCCTGCCGGTAGGTCCGCGCTGGGCACCGTTGGTCTTGGCACTGCTGCTGGCCGCATGTGCACACAGCCCACGGGCTGCGGTGCCCGAACTGTCCGCCGCCGAGGTGCCGACCGCCGCCATCACCACCTGCACCGAAACACCGTCGGCGCGCGCGGCCTTGCAGCGTGCTGGCCAGGAGCTGCAGGCGCAAGGCATGGTGCTGCAAGCCACCTGCCCGGCGGCTGGCGGTGGCTGGGTGGTGAAGGTGCGTGTGGTGGACGGAATGAAGGCCAGCAAGGTGGTGCGTGGGCCGCTGGCAGATGGGCATGACGTGGACATGGGCACGCCCGCAGGTGTGGAGCTGGCAGGCGCGGCAGCGGCTGCGCAGGGCTTTTCGCCCGATGTGCGGCACAACCGTGATTGGCTGCGCGCGATGATGGCCCGCCATCAGTTCGAAAACACCCCGGATGCCTGGTGGCGCTTTGCGCAGCGCGGCACTGCACCTGTGCGCACCGCAGACGCCGACCTCGCTGCACGATGAGCTTGCCCAGCCGGGACAGCTTGATGGACGCGGGGTCCCACGGAGGCGCTCCCGTCCAATTTTTCAGGGGGCAAAACATTTCATTTGCTGAAATTTTCAGCAGGTACAATCCTGCCTCCTTTTTCAGCATCTGCTGCTGCCTCTATCTCACCCCCCGTCCATGCACATCGGCCACATTCCTTTGGCGAACCGGTTGTTCGTCGCCCCGATGGCGGGCGTCACCGACCGGCCGTTTCGCCAGTTGTGCAAGGCTCTGGGGGCTGGGTATGCGGTGAGCGAGATGGTGACCTCGCGCAAGGACTTGTGGAACAGCCTCAAGACCTCGCGCCGGGCCAATCATGAAGGGGAACCGGGGCCCATTGCCGTGCAGATCGCCGGCACCGATACGCCGATGATGGCCGAGGCCGCGGTCTACAACGTGGAGCGTGGCGCGCAGATCATCGATATCAACATGGGTTGCCCGGCCAAGAAGGTGTGTAACAAGTGGGCGGGCTCCGCGCTGATGCAAAACGAAGCCCTGGCGGTGGAAATTGCCGAGGCCGTGGTGCAGGCCTGCGCGCCCTTCAACGTGCCCGTCACGCTGAAGATGCGCACCGGCTGGTGCCAGGAGCACAAGAACGCGGTGCAACTCGCGCGGCAGTTCGAGGCCGTGGGTATCCAGATGCTCACCGTGCACGGCCGTACGCGCGAGCAGGGTTACAAGGGCCATGCGGAGTACGACACCATCGCTGCCGTCAAGGCGGCAGTGAAGGTGCCCGTGGTGGCCAATGGCGACATCACCTCGCCCGAGAAGGCGCGTGATGTGCTGGCTGCCACCGGCGCTGACGCGATCATGATTGGCCGCGCCGCCCAGGGCCGCCCGTGGATCTTCCGCGAGATCAGCCACTTCCTGGCCACGGGCGAACACCTGGCGCCACCGCTGGTGGCCGAGGTGCGGCGCCTGCTGCTGGATCACCTGCAAGACCACTACAGCCTGTACGGCGAGCTGACCGGGGTGCGCAGTGCACGCAAGCACATTGCGTGGTACCTGCGCGCGCTGCCGGGCGGCGAGGCCTTCAGGCAACACATCAACACGATCGAAGACTGCACCACGCAGTGGCAGGCCGTGGCCGACCACCTGGATGCCCTCGCGCAACAGATGGACCGGCTACCCGCCGCCAGTGGCGTGGATGCAGAACCAGAAGAACAAGAGGGATTGGCTGCATGAGCAAGAAACACATAGAAGAATGCGTGCGCGAGAGCCTGCAGGGCTACTTTCGCGACCTGGGCGGTGAGACACCCGATGGCATGTACGAGATGCTGGTGCGTGTGGTCGAAAAGCCGCTGCTGGAAGTGGTGATGACACACGCCGACAACAACCAGTCCCGCGCGGCCGAATGGCTGGGCCTGAACCGCAACACGCTGCGCAAAAAGCTCGTCGAGCACAAGCTGCTCTGACGCCATTGTGTCATTTGCTATTCAATTTATAGCTGCTAGCGCTTGATGGATAAGCGCTAGAGCCTGTTTTTATTCAAACCCTCCCCACCCACACCATGAACGCACTCCTCTCCGTCTCCGACAAGACCGGCATCGTCGAATTCGCGCAAGCCCTGCATGCCCTGGGCATCAAGCTGCTGTCCACCGGCGGCACCGCCAAGCTGCTCGCCGACAAGGGCCTGCCCGTGACCGAGGTGGCCGAGGTCACCCAGTTCCCCGAGATGCTGGATGGCCGCGTGAAGACGCTGCACCCCAAGGTGCACGGCGGCCTGCTGGCGCGCCGCGAGCTGCCCGAACACATGGCAGCGTTGAAGGAACACGGCATCGACACCATCGACCTGCTGGTGGTCAACCTCTACCCCTTTGAAGCCACCGTGGCCAAGGCCGGCTGCACGCTGGCCGACGCCATCGAGAACATCGACATCGGCGGCCCCGCCATGGTGCGCAGCGCCGCCAAGAACTGGAACGACGTGGGCGTGATCACCTCTGCCGACCAGTACGACGCTGTGCTGGCCGAACTGAAAGCCGGCGGCAAGCTCTCCAACAAGCTGCGCTTTGCGCTGTCGGTGGCCGCGTTCAACCGCATCGCCCAGTACGACGGCGCCATCAGCGATTACCTCTCGTCCGTCACGTTCGAAGAAGACAAGCTGTCGGAAACCTACGTGCCCACGCGCGCGCAGTTCGCCGGCCAGAGCAACGGCATCTTCACCAAGGTGCAGGACCTGCGCTACGGCGAAAACTCGCACCAGCAGGCCGCGCTGTACCGCGACCTGCACCCCGCACCCGGCTCGCTGGTGACGGCCGAGCAGGTGCAAGGCAAGGAGCTGTCGTACAACAACATCGCCGACGCCGATGCGGCGTGGGAATGCGTCAAGAGCTTCGAGGCGCCTGCCTGCGTCATCGTCAAGCACGCCAACCCCTGCGGCGTGGCCGTGGGCCTCGATGCCCTCGATGCGTACAGCAAGGCCTTCCAGACCGATCCCACCAGCGCCTTCGGCGGCATCATCGCCGTCAACCGCACGCTCGACGGCGCGGCCGCAGCGCAGATCAGCAAGCAGTTCGTCGAAGTGCTGATGGCCCCCGACTTCACCGCCGAGGCGCTGGAAGTCTTCAAGGCCAAGGCCAACGTCCGCCTGCTTAAGATCGCACTGCCACCGCACGCCTCCAAGACCGACCAGCTGACCGACTGGCAGCGTGGCCGCAACGCCATGGACGCCAAGCGCATCGGCTCGGGCCTGCTGCTGCAGACCGCCGACAACCACGAGCTGTCGCTGATCGACCTCAAGGTCGTGACCCAGAAGCAGCCCACGCTGGAGCAACTGGAAGACCTGTTGTTCGCCTGGAAGGTGGCCAAGTACGTCAAGAGCAACGCCATCGTGTTCTGCAAGGGCGGCATGACCATGGGCGTGGGCGCCGGCCAGATGAGCCGCCTCGATTCCGCCCGCATCGCCAGCATCAAAGCCGGCCACGCCAACCTGTCGCTGCAGGGCACCGTGGTGGCCAGCGACGCGTTCTTCCCCTTCCGCGACGGCCTGGATGTGGTGGTGGATGCAGGCGCCACCTGCGTGATCCAGCCGGGAGGCTCGATGCGCGACAACGAAGTCATCGACGCTGCCAACGAGCGCGGCGTGGCGATGGTGTTCAGCGGCGTGCGCCACTTCCGCCACTGACCCTCAGCGAGCAGCCCAACTGTGAGACTTACGCAGGAGAAGCGATGACGCTGGAAGACGACTCGCCTGAACTACCAATTCCACAGGAAGCTCTGAACGACCCAGGCGCCTTTGAAATCATGCGACTGTGGGCTGGTGGTGGCCAATTGCACGTGATGATCAACAGTGGCTTGCAAGGTGGGGCGGAAGATTTCGGGGAGCTGTTGGCCGATCTGTACGAGCACGCCGCACGTCTCTATGCCCAACGCGATGGGCAAACCGTCGCTGAATGCCGTGTCCTCATCCTTGAGGACTTTCTTCGCAGAACGCGAGAGCCGAATGTCAGTGTCGAAGGCGAGATACCAAAAGACCATTGACCGATGCTCAAAATTTAGGTGTTTTGACCTGACAGCGCTTGCCAAGCAAGCGCTGGCTGCGATCAATATCGTCACGCTGCCGTTTCGAACCGTGTCTGCACCGCAAAGTCCAGCGGCAGGCCCACATAGTTCTCGGCCAGCGCGGTGGAGGCCGCGCGGGAGTTGACCAGGTAGTCCAGCTCCGCCTCCTGCATTTTCTGGCCGAACTCGCCCGTTTCCGGGAAGCAGTGCATCAGCGAGGTGAACCACCACGAGAAGCGCTCGGCGCGCCAGACGCGGCGCAGGCAGCGGTCGGAATACGTGTCGATGCCCGCGCTGGACTTGTCGCGGTAGTAGTCCGACAGCGCATTCCACAGGTACCCCACGTCGCTCGCTGCCAGGTTCAGCCCCTTGGCGCCGGTGGGCGGCACGATGTGGGCGGCGTCGCCCGCCAGGAACAGGCGGCCAAAGCGCATGGGCTCAGCCACGAAGCTGCGCAGCGGGGCGATGCTCATCTCCAGCGCCGGGCCGGTGACCAGGTTCTCGCGCGCCTCGGGGTCCAGGCGGTTGCCCAGTTCGGCCCAGAACTGCTCGATGCTCCACTGCTCCACCTTGTCGGTCGATGGCACTTGCAGGTAGTAGCGGCTGCGCGTGTTGCTGCGCATGCTGCACAGCGCAAAGCCGCGCTCGGTGTTGGCGTAGATCAGCTCGTGCGAGACGGGCTTCACGTCGGCCAGCACGCCCAGCCAGCCGAAGGGGTAGACGCGCTCGTAGGTGCGCAGCGCGCCCTCGGGCACGCTGGCACGGCACACGCCGTGGTAGCCGTCGCAGCCTGCGATAAAGTCGCACAGCACCTCGTGCGTCTGGCCGTCCTTCTCGTAGGTCACGCGCGGCTGCTGGCCGTCGAAGTCGTGCACGCTCACGTTCTGGGCGTCGTACACGGTGGTCAGGCCTTCGGCGGCGCGGGCGTCCATCAGGTCGCGGGTCACTTCGGTCTGGCCGTACACCGTCACCCGGCTGCCGCCGGTCAGCGCGTGCAGATCAATGCGGTGACGCGCACCTTTGAACAGAAGCTCGATGCCGTCGTGCGGCAGGCCCTCGGCATGGGCGCGTGCGCCGACGCCGGCCTGGTCCAGCAGGTCCATGCTGACCTGCTCCAGCACGCCGGCGCGGATGCGGCCCAGCACGTAGTCGGGGCTGCGCTGTTCGATGATGACGGCGTCGATACCGGACGTGTAGAGCAACTGGCCGAGCAGCAGGCCGGCGGGGCCTGCGCCGATGATGGCAACTTGGGTACGCATGGTGGACAACCTCACAAAGGCGTTGGAGAGCGGTAGATGAACAGGGTCAAGCGTAGGTTGATCCAGGTCAATCTGGGGTCCGGCCACGGCGCTAGCGGGCGATAGATAGATGCAATGTGCGATCATCGCGCAATCTTCCGCGCCAAGGGACCTCGGCACGCCAACCGATGGTTCGCCCGTTGAGCCGCATCGCGTCTCAGGCCACCCATCGGCCGACTGACCCACCCACTCTGGAACCCGAATGACCACCGTTCCCATCGCCAAAGCAGACTTCATCGAAGGCATGGCCAAGGGCATGGCGGTGCTGGAGAGCTTCGACACCGAGCGCCAGCGGCTGAATGCCACGCTGGCCGCGCAGCGCACCGGCCTCACGCGCGCGGCGGCGCGGCGGCACCTGCTGACGCTGGCGCACCTGGGGTACCTGGAGACGGACGGCAGCTACTTCTGGCTGGCGCCCAAGGTGCTGCGCTTTTCGGGCAGCTACCTCGCGTCGGCCCGGCTGCCGCGGGTGCTGCAGCCCACGCTCAACCGGCTGGCGGCGCAGACGCAGCAGTCGTTTTCAGCGGTGGTGCTCGATGGCAACGAGGTCGTGATCGTGGCGCGCAGCGGTGTGTACGGCGCGCCGTCGCGTGTGCTGGCCTATGGCCTGCACCTGGGCGCGCGGCTGCCGGCGCACCCCACCTCCACCGGGCGGGTGCTGCTGGCGGCGCTGCCCGCGGCAGAGCTGACGGCCTGGCTCAAGGGCAACACGCTGCAGCGCCTCACGCCGCACACCATCACCCAGGTCGGGCCGCTGCGGCAGGTGATTGCCAAAGCGCGGCGGGACGACTGTTGCCTGGCCGTGGAGGAGCACGAGTTGGGCGTACACGCGCTGGCCGTGCCGCTGCGCAACCTGCAGGGCCGCACGGTGGCGGCGCTGAACGTGGTGGCGTCGCCCAAACAGGTGGACGAGGGCAGCCTGCAGCGCGACCTGCTGCCGTTGCTGCAGGAGGCTGCACGGGAGTTGCGCGGCCTGCTCTGATGGTTTGGCAGCCGAAATATGGATGAAAATGGCTGCTAGCGCTTGCTAAATAAGCGCTGATAGCTATTATTTCGATAGCGTCTTAAAAACTTCGCTTGCGGCGGCGATGGTGGCCGCAATGTCGTCCGCCGTGTGGGCGGAGCTCACAAAACCCGCCTCGTACAGCGCCGGCGCAATGTAGACACCGCGGTCCAGCAAACCGTGGAACAGCGTGTTGAAGCGTACGTTGTCGGTCTTGAGCACCTGGGCGTAGTTCTGGGGCAGCTCGGGCATCAGGAAGAAGCCGAACATGCCGCCTTCGCTGTCGGTGCTGAAGGGAACGCCCTCGGCCGCCGCCGCAGCGGCCAGCCCATCGACCAGCGAGCGTGTGGTGGCCGAGAGCGCGTCGAAGAAGCCGGGCTTCTTGATCTCGCGCAGCGTGGCCAAGCCGCAGGCGGTGGCCACCGGGTTGCCCGACAGCGTGCCCGCCTGGTACACGGCACCCAGCGGGGCCAGGTGCTCCATGATGGCGCGCGGCCCGCCGAAGGCCGCCAGCGGCATGCCGCCGCCAATCACCTTGCCCAGCACCGTGATGTCGGGCTTGAAGCCGGGGATCGACTTCGCGTACACACTCTGCGCGCTGCCCAGCGCCACGCGAAAGCCGGTCATCACCTCGTCGAGCACCAGCAGTGCGCCGTACTCGGTGCACAGCTCGCGGCAGCGCTTCATGAACGGCACGCTGGCGCGCACCAGGTTCATGTTGCCCGCGATGGGCTCGATCATCACGCAGGCCAGTTCCTTGCCATGCAGGGCGAAGGCTTCTTCGAGCTGGGCGACGTTGTTGTATTCCAGCACCAGAGTGTGCTGCACCACTTCGGGCGGTACGCCCGCGCTGGTGGCATTGCCAAACGTGGCCAGGCCCGAGCCGGCCTTGACCAGCAGCGAATCGGCATGGCCGTGGTAGCAGCCCTCAAACTTGATGAATTTGCTGCGGCCCGTGGCACCGCGCGCCAGGCGGATAGCGCTCATGCCGGCTTCGGTGCCCGAGCTGACCAGGCGGATCATCTCCATCGAGGGGACGAGGCTCAGGATTTCCTCGGCCAGCTCCACCTCGCGCTCGGTCGGCGCACCAAAGCTGAAGCCTTCAAGCGCGGCGCTCTGCACAGCTTCGAGCACGGCGGGGTGGCCGTGGCCCAGGATCATCGGGCCCCAGGAGCCGATGTAGTCGATGAAACGCTGGTCGTTGGCGTCCCAAAAGTAGGCGCCCTTGGCACGTTTCACGAAACGGGGCGTGCCGCCGACGGCCTTGAAGGCCCGCACGGGCGAGTTCACGCCGCCGGGGATCAGCGCCTTGGCGCGTTCGAACAGGGGGATGTTGAGATCAGTGCTTGGTGTCATGGGGGGGCATCACAAAGCCTTCGAGGGCTTGCGCTTCGTCAATCAGGGGTTCTTCTTCGTCGCCGTCGGCCTCGTCATCGTCGGGCTGGGCCCAGAACATGCGATCGGGCACGATGTGCCCCATTCCGGGGCGAAAGCCGGCGTCCAGGCAGCGGTCGAGGTAGCCCAGGGCTTCACTGGTGGCTTCGCCCAGGTCGTTGCCGCTGGCCACCAGGGCCGTGAGGGCGGCGGACAAGGTGTCGCCCGCGCCGGAGAAGGTGGCGTCGAACAGTTCGAACTTGCCACTGCCCAGCACGGTCTGGGGGGATGCGAGCACGTTCTCGACAAACTGCTCGGGCAGCGGAATGCCGGTGACCAGGGTGTAAGGCACGCCCATCTCGGAGGCGGCCCGGGCAATGTCGCGGGCAGTGGGACTGCGGTCGCTGGTCCAGTCGGGCAGCAGCCAACGCCACAAGGTGCTGTGGTTTCCAACCAACACCGAGGTCTGCGGTAACAACAATTCGCGGAAGGCATCCAGGTACTCGTCGATCAGCTCGTCGCGCCACCAGGACAGGTTGGGCATGTAGGCGATCACGGGGACTTCGTCGTAGTCGGTCGTGATCTCGGCAATGGTGCTGATGTTCTCCGGGCTGCCCACGAAACCGACCTTGATGGCCTGTACCGGCAGGTCCTCCAGCACGGCCCGGGCCTGCTCGGCCACAGCCTCGTCGTCAAAGCTGAAGTGGTCAAAAATCTCTGCGGTGTCGCGGGCATAGGCGCCTGTGACCACGGCAATCGGATGCCCGCCCACGGAGGCAATGGTGGTGATGTCGGCTGTCAGCCCACCGGCACCGCTGGGGTCGCTGGCATTGAAGACGAGGACACACGCAGGGCTTGCGTCCTCAGAACCGTCATCTTCAATGTCTATGCTTTCGGGGGGGGGAGGGGATGCTTTGGTGGTCATGGACCAGATCCTGCTTGAGGGGTGGCACCGAAGCCGCAGCCCACGGAGATGACTAGATACAATCGTTGCATTCTATGTGAAGGCCCTTTAAGCTGTGATCGACTCTAAAACTTGGATGTGTTTGATTTGCGGTTGGATTTATGACGAAGCAGAGGGTTCACCTGAGCACGGCATTGCACCCAATACACCCTGGGATCAGGTTCCGATGAACTGGACCTGCCCCGAGTGTGGGGCCCGCAAGGAAGACTTCGAGATGGTTCAGATTTGAGGCGCACCAGCATCATGTGCTGCTGCGTTGTTTTTTTCTCCATCAGGAGCAGTAACAATTGACTACAACAGGCGCATCTTTCAAAGTGCTCGTGGTGGATGACAGCAACACCATCCGTCGAAGCGCCGAGATTTTTCTCAAGCAGGGGGGGCACGAAGTCTTGTTGGCCGACGACGGCTTTGATGCTTTGGCCAAAGTCAATGATTACCAGCCTCAGCTGATTTTCTGCGACATCCTCATGCCCAAGCTCGACGGGTACCAGACCTGCGCCATCATCAAGCGCAATGCCCGTTTTGCAGATACTCCGGTGGTGATGCTGTCCTCCAAGGATGGCGTATTCGACAAAGCGCGCGGGCGCATGGTCGGCTGCCAGGAATATCTCACCAAACCGTTTACCAAAGACCAGCTGTTGCAGGCAGTGCAGCAGTTTGGCAATTCCCAACAAGGAGCGATGTAATGCCCATCCAGAAAGTATTGGTCGTCGACGACTCGAAGACCGAGTTGATGTTTTTGACGGACCTGCTTCAGAAAAAAGGCATGCAGGTCCGCACCGCAGAAAATGCCGACGAGGCTTTCCGCCGTCTGGCGGAAGAAAAGCCCGACCTGATCCTCATGGACGTCGTGATGCCCGGGCAGAACGGCTTCCAGCTTACACGTGCCATCACCCGCGACCCGCTGTATGCCGATGTGCCCATCATCATGTGCACGAGCAAGAACCAGGAAACGGATCGCGTCTGGGGGATGCGGCAGGGTGCACGGGGCTACATCACCAAGCCCGTGGATCCCGCTGAACTGCAGGCCAAAATCGACGCTCTGAACTAAGGCAGCGGCGCGTTCATGGCCAACCGCGAAGCCCTGCGAGAGCTCCAGACCCGACTTGCCAGCCGCCTTCAGGCTGCAAGAACTGAAGGGGCCTCTGTTTCATCCTGGCTGGCTGTCGAGTCCGCTGGGAGTTTTTACTTGCTGCCACTGGGACAGTCGGGGGAAATCTTTCCCTGGGTCTCGATTCAGGCGGTGCCCTATACCCAGAACTGGTTTCTGGGGGTTGCCAACCTGCGCGGTGGCTTGGTTGGTGTGGTGGATTTGGCCGGCCTTTTGGGTTCTGCAGCGCCCCGCACAGAGCAAGCACTGTCGGAAACCAGCCTGCTGGCCTTCAACGCTGCCCTGGAGGTGAACGCCGCGCTGTTGGTGGATCGCCTTGCGGGACTGCGTGGAACCGATGCATTTGTGTCGTCCGAGCCCCCCGCCGAAGATTCGCCCGCGTTCTTTGGCACCACCTATATCGATTCCAGCGGCACACGCTGGCAGGAGCTGAACTTGCAGATCCTGTCCCAACATCCCGCTTTCCTGAGCATCAGTGCTTGAGTTTTTCTGTAAGGCTGCACCATGTCCGTCGTCAATCAATTTGGAAAACTGTTCAACCGGAAACCTGCCACGCCGGATACCGGCGCGACTGCCGGCACCGCCGATGACGGGCAGGATCTCCTTGCTGCGGGCTCGCTGGACGGCGGGCAGCTGCGCGACACCTACCAGGCTGAAGCGATGAACAGCGTTCAAGGCGATCCGGATGGTTATGTGCCGGAATTGACGGCACCCGATGCGGAGGAGGATCTCATTGCTCTGCCGCTGCTTGGCCGTTCCACGGCTGCGGCCCACCAGCGGCGACTGCTCGGGCTTTTGGCTATTGGTGTGATCGTCCTGGCGTTGATCGCCGCCTGGGTGTTGCGCCAAGCCGACCGCTCTGCGCAGCAACTTGCAGCTACCGGTCAATCCCTGATGCAGTCGCAGCGGCTGGCCAAGTCGGTATCGCAGGCACTGGTGGGCAGCCCGCAGGCCTTCCCGGACGTGGTGGAAAGCTCCGGCGTGTTGGCGCGCAATGTGCGCGCCCTCAATGCGGGCGATGGAGAGCTGGGCGTCGAATCCCTGGGTGAGCCCTATAAGCCTGACCTGGACGCTGTGAATCCGCTCATGGAGCGTGCCGAACGCAATGCCAGTGTCGTGATGGGCCAGCAGAAGATCCTGACGCAGGTGGGCGATGCTCTGCGCACCATCAATCGCCAGTCCTCGGATCTGCTTGAAATCGCAGAAACCGTGTCGTCCCTGAAGCTGCAGCAGAACGCTCCTGCTGCTGAGATTTCCGCCGCTGGTCAGCTCGTGATGTTGACCCAGCGTATCGGCAAATCCGCCAATGAATTCCAGACCATGGAAGGCGTGAGCCCTGAGGCCGTGTTCCTGCTGGGCAAGGACTTGAACTCGTTCAAGGAAATCGCCCAGGGCCTGCTGGATGGAAGCCCTGAACTGCGCTTGGCTGCGACGAAGGATGCCCAGACCCGCGAACAGCTGGAAGCCTTGGTGAAGCTCTATGAGCAGACCCGCACCCAAGCCAGTGCCATTCTGGGCAATCTGCAAGGCTTGGTGTCTGCCCGGGAAGCACAATCCGCCATCATTGCCGACAGTGAGCCGCTGCGTCGCCAGCTCGAAGGCCTGCAAACCAAGCTGTCGGCCCAGACGGGTGTGGGTGGTGGTCAGCTGGCAGCTCTCGCGCTCGCCGGTTTGTTTGTGATCTTTTGCGGTGTGGGAATTTCCCGCGTCCAACTGCTGGACAGCCGGGGACGCCAGGCTGCAGCTGAAATGCAGCAAAAAGACGCCAAGCGCCAGGAGCAGGAAGCCAAGCGTGTCAATGACGCCAACCAGGCCGCCATTTTGCGTTTGATGAACGAACTGCAATCGGTCGCTGAAGGTGACTTGACCCAGGAAGCCACCGTGACGGAAGACATCACGGGCGCCATCGCCGACTCGGTGAACTACACGGTGGAAGAGTTGCGCCAACTGGTGGGCAGCGTGCAGAACACGGCCACCCGCGTGGCCCAGACGACCGCCCAGGTGGACAACACATCCACGGAACTGCTGGCCGCTTCGACCGAGCAACTGCGCGAAATTCGCGAAACCGGCCGCTCCGTTCTGGACATGGCGACCCGAATCAATGAAGTGTCTACACAGGCCCAAGAGTCGGCCACAGTGGCCCGCCAGTCGCTGCAAGCTGCTGACTCGGGTCTCCAGGCCGTGCAGAACGCCATCGGCGGTATGAACTCCATCCGCGACCAGATCCAGGACACCTCCAAGCGGATCAAGCGCCTGGGCGAATCGTCGCAGGAGATCGGTGAAATCACCGAGCTGATTTCCGACATTACCGAACAGACGAACGTGCTGGCCCTGAATGCCGCCATTCAGGCTGCGTCCGCCGGTGAGGCCGGCCGAGGCTTCTCAGTGGTGGCCGAAGAAGTGCAGCGACTGGCTGAACGTTCTGCAGATGCAACGCGCCAGATCTCTGCGCTGGTGAAGGCGATTCAGACCGATACCCAGGATGCCGTGGCCGCTATGGAACGCTCCACGCAGGGTGTGGTGGAAGGGGCTCGTCTGTCTGACAGCGCAGGTACTGCACTGACCGAGATTGACCGTGTGTCGCGTCGCCTTGCCGAGCTGATTGAGCAGATTTCGTCGTCAACATCGCGGGAAGCTGTTCTGGCCAACGAAGTGGCCGACAACATCCAGCACATTTTTGCGGTGACCGAGCAGACGGGTGAGGGCACCCGCACCACAGCGCAGCAGGTGCGCGAGCTCTCGCACATGGCTGAGGAACTGCGCCAATCGGTGGCACGGTTCAAGATCGCCTGACGCTTAGTCATCAACCAGCTGGCTCATAGCAGCCGGGGACGAATCCATGTCATCTATTGATGTCAACAATGCACCGGCCGCGGATGGGACCCAGGGGGATCAGGACCTGGGTCCTTTGGCTTGGGTGCTTGACGAACTGCGCAAATCCCTTGATGGAGCTGTCAAGGCGATGCGGCGTTTTGTACGCGATGCAGAAGCTGCCCGCGAATCAGATCTTGCGGCATTGGACGCAGGCCCACTGCGCATCGCTCGCCAGCAGCTGCACCAAGCGTGTGGCGCGCTGGAAATGGTGGGCATGGGCCCTCCGGCGCTGGTCCTGCGAGCCATGGAGTCGGCGGTCCAGAAGTTCGTGCAACGTCCGGAAACCTGCAGCGACGATGCTGCAGCGGTGATCGAGCGTGCGAGCTTTGCGCTGATTGAGTACCTGGAAACCGTTCTGGCTGGCAAGGCGGCTTCGCCCGTTGCGCTGTTCCCTCAGTACCGCGATGCCCAGGCATTGGCGGGCGCGGACCGTGTCCATCCTGCCGATCTGTGGCCGGTGGAGCGCCGGTTTCGCGAGCCCGAGGGTGCTGTTTCTGTCACGCCGCTGCCCTATGGGCCCGAAGCGCGTGCCCGGCTGGATGCTGCGGTTCTGAGAATCGTGAAATCCGGGGATCTCCGTGCCTCATTGAGTCTGCGGGATACCTGCCTGGGATTCGTGGCGGCACAGCATGACCGCCAGTCCCGCGCATTCTGGAAAATATGTGCAGGCTTTTTTGAAGCCTTCGGTTCAGGCCTTTTGCCTGCTGACGTCTATGTCAAACGCGTGGCATCCCGCGTGCTGATGCAGTACGCCACGCTCGCCAAGGGTGATACGACGATCGCAGACCGCCTGGTTCAGGATCTGCTGTTTTTCTGCTCACAGGCCAAGCCAGCCGATTCGGCGGGTATCGCAGCGCCGTCTCTGCAGGCGGTGCGTCAGGCTTTTGCGCTGGACCGGTTCAAGCCCGTGGACTACGAGGCTGCGCGTTTTGGCCGGTTTGACCCTGCCATGCTGGCCCAGGCACGCAAGCGGATTGCCGCTGCCACGGAAACTTGGTCCGCGCTGGCGGGGGGGGATCGTAACAAGCTCAAGCCCGCTGCAGATCAATTCAGCCTGGTCTGCGACTCGCTGCGCAAGTTGCATCCTGGCAGTGAAAGCCTCGCCCAGGCGCTGACCCGCGTGCTGGAGTCCACCACGCGTTCCGGTGAACCTCCTTCGGCCGCGTTGGCCATGGAGGTGGCAACCTCAGTCCTGTATCTGCAAGCAGCTTTTGAAGAGTTGGATGCGGACGACGATCAGATGGAAATCCGCGCCGCTCGGCTGGCAGAGCGTCTGGATGCGGTGGGCGCTGGCGCGGAGCCAGAGCCCCTTGAACAATGGATGGAAGAGCTGTACCGCAGGGTCAGCGACAACCAGACCATGGGCAGTGTGGTCGACGAACTGCGCTCTACGCTCGGCGAAGCGGAGAAGGCGCTTGACCAGTTCTTCCGCAGTCCTCAGGACACCGCTGTCCTGGCAACTGTTCCGGGACACCTCGCTCAAATGCGCGGTGTGTTGTCGGTGCTGGGCCTTGATCAGGCTTCGCTCGCAGTGGTCCGCATGCGCGACATGGTGGAGCGCTTGCTTATCAACGAAGTCCCAGAGGCAGATCGTCAAGGAGTGTTCGAGAAGCTGGGCAACAGCCTGGGCGCCTTGGGGTTCCTGATCGACATGCTGAGCTACCAGCGCACGATGGCGCGCAAGCTGTTCGTGTATGACGAAGAACTGGGCGAATTGCGCATCCTCATGGGCAAAACCCGGCCGCGCGCTTCAGACGCCGTGGAAGAGGCCCCTGCCAAGCTGGAGGAGCGGTCGGCCATTCCCATGCCCGATGTGGTGCCGCGTTTTCCTGTGCAGGAACCCCTCAGCGAGCCCACCGATTTTGGTTCGTTGCCTTCCTTGCCGGACATTCCCGGCGTTGCAGCCAACGCGCCCCTTGCTTCGGTCGATCCTGATTCACTCGCCCCCGATATTTCGTTCGATCTGCCCGCCGTGGCAGAAAGTGGCGAGGCACCGCTGCCGCAGGCTGCGGCAACGCCTGCGCCTGTATCGGTGCCTGAAATCGAAGATGAATTGCTCGAGGTTTTCCTGGAAGAAGCCCGTGAGGTGGTGGTCAATGGCTTGGCCGCGATCGACGTTCTCAGGGATGAGCCGGGCAATCTCAGCGAACAGACCACGCTGCGCCGTGCCTTCCATACCCTCAAGGGCAGTTCGCGGATGGTGGGGCTGAACGATTTTGGCGAGGCCGCTTGGTCGATGGAGCAATTGCTCAACGCCTGGTTGGCCGAGCAAAAACCGATGCAACCAAGTTTGTTGGATCTGTCTTCCGATGCGTTGCGTGCCTTTAGCCGTTGGGCTGACGACATCGCAGCGGGCCGTGCCTCTGGCTGGCAGCAGGACGCATTCCGCCAGTCGGCGGATGCCATGCGCCTGGACGGAACCCTGTTGCCGCTTGTGGTGCCCTCCGCCGGGGCAGAGAGCCCTGTTCTGGCCGTCATTGCGCCTGAGCCCGAGGTCGCAGCGCTGGAGGATCTGCCCCTTGAGGCGCCTGAAGAGGCGATTGCAGAGGTGCCCCTGGCTGTGGAAGAAGAGCTGGTGGTACCAGACTTTGAAGCTACCGAGATTTTCGACCATGCGCCAGAACCGCCGGCAGACCTGGCGACTTCGGCCCCCGAAGTAGCCGAGGAGATCGATTTCTCCGTGTTTGCTGCCGCGCTCAACGAAGCGCCTGCCGTCCCTGGGGTTCTCGATCCCTCCAGCATCGATTTCGTACTGGATCTCGAACTGCCGGACTTGGAGCCAGCCACAGCGGGTGCTGATGTGGGCGCTCCGCCGCAGGTCACCGTGTTGCCTGATGAGCCGGTGGCGGATGGTGCTTTTGCGCTGCCTGTCGAATTGATGGACGCAGCCGAGCCGCTGGAGGTGCAGAACCTGGCAGAGCCCGAGCCGATGCTGCCAAGCACTGATGAGCTGGAATCTGTGGCCCAGGAGGAAGTGCCTGCAGAAGTCGCAGAAGATGTGGCTGCGGGAGCGGCTCCTGAAGAACCACAGGTAGTCGATGCGCTGGCGCAGGAACTGGAGGACAGTGCAGGTGATGAAGCGGTCAAGGTCATTGACACGCTGCGCATTGGCATCCCGCTCTACAACGTTTATTTGAACGAAGCCGATGAGTGGTCGCGCCGACTGGTGACCTGCCTGCAGGAATGGTCGCTGGAACTGCATGAACCTCTGCCGGATATGGCGGTGGCGCTCGCGCACTCGCTGGCGGGCAGTTCGGCCACGGTGGGGTTCAATGCCCTGTCGGAGATGGCCAGGGTGCTTGAACATGCGCTGCAGCACGTGCAGTTGCAGTCTGGCGGCACACAGGAGCAGGCCGAGGCCTTCATGGCGGCAGCCGAGGATATCCGGCGTTTGCTGCACCAGTTCGCTGCGGGTTTCCTCAAGGAACCCAGCCAGGAGGTGCTGGAGCAACTGCGTCAGATCTTGCAAACCGAGGTGGACAACACCTTGTCTCCACCCGAAGAAGAGGCTGCAGGCGAGTACCTGTTGGAGCAAGAGCCGATCACTCCAGTGGAGGCAGAAGCAGCGCAGCCGTTGCCCCCAGTAGAACCTGAACCCGACGTGGCAGCCATGCCAGAGCCCGCACCGGTCGTGGTGCCCAGGGGACACGTGGCTCCCGCTTTGTCTGCCGTCATCCACGACCACGATCAGCATATTGATGACGCGATCGCCCATGCTGTGGCGCTCGGCTCAGATGTGGATGACGATATCGATGCGATTGACGTTATCGACCCGGATCTGTTCCCGATCTTTGAGGAAGAGGCTGCTGAGCTGTTGCCACAGCTTGGTGGTGCGCTGCGCCAATGGGCCTCGCGCCCCGACAACCTGGGTGCCCGCAGTGAAGTGCTGCGTGCGCTCCACACCCTCAAAGGCAGTTCGCGCTTGGCCGGTGCCATGCGCCTGGGTGAAATGGCCCACCGGCTGGAGTCCGCTATCGAGCAGCTAGACGCTGAAACGGTGACAGCGGACCAGATCGAGCCTTTGCAAGGGAGTTTTGACGGTCTTCAGGCGAACTTCGACGCACTGCGCGCCATTGGCCAGGGGCCTGCTGATACGGTGGTCTCTTTGCCGGTGGAAACACCGCGCACCCGTCCCGAAGCCTCCGAGGCACAGGCGGCTCCAGCATCTGCCGCTGTCCACGCATCGGTGACGCCTGCCGCCCCAGCGGTACGCCTGCCTGGTCCGTCGCAGCTTGCGCCTTTGCGCGTGGCCGCCAATCAGTCGGTGCGCGTGCGCGCCCAGTTGCTGGACCGCCTGGTCAATCAGGCGGGTGAAGTGATGATCAGCCGTTCGCGCCTGGACGTGCGATTGGGGCAGTTCCGCAGTTCGCTGACCGATTTGTCGGGGAACTTGGACCGCCTGCGCCAGCAGTTGCGGGACATCGAATTGCAAGCTGAATCGCAGATGCAGTCGCGCCTGGCCCTGTCGAAGGATTCCGCTGCCGGCTTCGATCCGCTGGAGTTTGACCGCTTCACCCGCGTCCAGGAACTCACGCGCATGATGGCCGAGTCGGTGAACGACGTGGCCACCGTGCAGCGCAACCTGCAGCGCGCCATGGAAGGTGCGGAAGATGACCTGATTGCCCAGGGCCGCCAGGCGCGGGAACTGCAGCGCGACTTGTTGCGCACCCGCATGGTGGAGTTCGAAGGCATCGCAGAGCGCCTGTATGCCGTGGTGCGGCAGGCCTCCAAGGAAACCGGCAAGCAGATCAAGCTTGATATTACCGGCGGCTCCATCGAAATGGACCGTGGCGTGCTGGATCGTATGACCCCCGCGTTCGAGCATTTGTTGCGTAACTGCGTGGCACACGGTATCGAAGATCCCCAGGTGCGCACGGCAGCGGGCAAGCCTGCTTCGGGCACGATCACCGTGGAGTTGCACCATGAAGGCAACGACGTGTCGGTGGAGTTCCGGGACGACGGGGCCGGGCTGAATCTGCCCCGCATCCGTGAAAAGGCGCTGGCGCAAGGCATCGTGGCGCCTGATACCGAGCTGAGCGATACCGAGGCTGCCAACCTCATTTTCATGCCCGGGTTCTCCACGGCCTCCGAGGTGACCGGCTTGGCAGGGCGGGGCATTGGCATGGACGTGGTGCGTGCCGAAATCAACGCTTTGGGCGGTCGGATCGAAACATCGACAGAAGCTGGCAGGGGAGCCGCCTTCCGCATGGTGCTGCCCTTGACCACGGCGGTGACGCAGGTGGTGATGCTGCGTGCCGGTGATCTGGCGATCGGTGTGCCCGCCAACGTGGTCGAGATCGTGCGGCGCACCTCGGCGGCAGACCTTGAAGTTGCATACCGCACCGGCCATTTCGACGATGGCACGGAGCAGCTGCAGTTCTTCTGGTCCGGGGCGCTGCTGCAGGCTTCTGCGCGCAGCAACGAGCCGGCTGGCAAGACGCGACCTGTGGTGATTTTCCGCAGCGCATCGCAGCGCATCGCCATGCATGTGGACGAAGTTCTGGGCAACCAGGAAGTCGTGGTGAAGAACCTGGGCCCTCAGTTGTCCCGTTTGCCCGGCTTGGCCGGCATGTCTGTGTTGGCGTCGGGTGCCGTGGTTCTGATCTACAACCCTGTGGCGTTGGCCACGGTGTACGGAGATCAGGTGCGTGCCGCCAGCGCAGGTCTGCCTTCGGTCCTGGAGGCTGATGGCTCATCAGGTGCTGGCAAGTCGGTCGTTTCTCCCCAGCTTGCTGGCCCCAGCCAGGTGCCATTGGTTTTGGTGGTGGACGATTCAATCACGGTGCGCCGGGTCACGCAGCGGTTGCTGCAGCGCGAAGGCTACCGTGTTGCGCTCGCGGCCGATGGCTTGCAAGCGCTGGAGCGCCTACAGGAAGAGCGTCCGACCGTCGTGTTGTCCGACATCGAAATGCCCCGCATGGATGGGTTCGACCTGGCGCGGAATATTCGTGCAGACGGTGCCTTGCGCGACCTGCCCATCATCATGATCACCTCGCGCATTGCTGAAAAGCACCGCGAGCATGCCATGGAGCTGGGCGTCAACCATTACCTGGGCAAACCGTACTCCGACGAAGAACTGCTGAGCCTCATTCAGCACTACGCCCGCATCGCGGCGACCGCAGAGGCCTAGCCAGCATGCAGATGCACCACAGGCCTGCCTTGAACCGGCGGGCTTGTGGCCAGCAAATGCACGCATCGATTCCGGCAGCTGCTTTGTCAGTTCCGTTCCAGAGGTTGTCCTGATGGAATCGCCGGCAACTGCTTCCTCTCCCGACCCCCGTCTCCTGGCTTGTCTGGCCGTGGTGGTGCGGGAAAAGGCCTCTGATCTTTTCATCATGGCGGGCGCGCCGCCAACGCTCAAGCGCCAAGGGGTGTTCGTGGCACTGGGGCAGCAACTGCTGTCGGCAGACGATGTCAGGCAGATGGCGCACTCCATCCTCCGCGAAACGCAGCGGCAGGAGTTCGATGCCACCATGGAGTGCGACCTCTCCCTGCAGACCCCGGAGGGTGAGCGGTTTCGTGTGAATGTGCACCGGCAGCGTGGCCAAGTGGGCATGGTGATCCGTCATGTCATTGCCCACATCCCTAGCCTGGAGGCGCTTGGTCTTCCGCCCGTACTCCAGCAACTGGCATTTCTCAAAGGGGGGCTGGTGCTCACGGTGGGGTCGGCAGGCTCGGGCAAGACCACCACATTGGCGGCGTTGCTGGACCACCGCAATGCACACACTGGCGGGCATATCCTGACGGTGGAAGACCCTATTGAGTACCTGCACACCCACAAGAAGTCACTCGTGACGCAACGCGAGGTGGGGCTTGATACGCTGTCCTACGACGAGGCCCTGCGCCGCGCGATGCGCGAGGCACCGAACGTCATCATGATCGGCGAGATCCGCGACCGGGCCACCATGCAGCACGCGCTGCACTATGCCGAGTCCGGCCATCTGTGCGTCTCCACGTTGCATGCCAACAATGCGAACCAGGCGGTGCAGCGCATCCTGAACTTCTTTCCTGAAGAGGCCCACCGCCAGCTGCTAATGGACCTCTCCCTCAACCTGCGCGCAGTCGTGGCGCAGCGCCTGGTGGCGGGGCGGGCGGGCGGCCTCGTGCCTGCCACCGAGATCATGTTGCTCACGCCCTACGTGGCGGAGCTGATCCAGAAGGGCCAGATTGATGAGCTCAAGACTGCTATCACCCGCAGCGGCGAGCAGGGTATGTGGAGCTTCGACCAATCCTTGCTGGCCATGGTCGAGTCCGGCGCCATATCTCCCGAAGAAGCGATTGCCAACGCCGACAACCGCACCGATGTGCGGTTACGACTTCGGCTGGCGGCCGGTGCTTCGCTGGGGAGCGAGGGCATGCAGATGAGTCCCGACGAGCCTGCCGGGCCAGATAGCGTTCCACCGCCTACCGCGCGCCGCTGAGTGTGGGGCTCAGGCTGCGGCTGACTTCACCACTGCATACCGTTCCAGGGTGCGGTGCCGCGCCGTGTCGTGCTCCACCACCGGTAGCGGGTAGGTATCCCCCAGCCGCACTCCCGCACCTTGTAGTTCCATGGGGCGTGCCAGCCAGGGCGCGTGCAATGCCTTGGTGGGTAGCCCGGCCAGCTGCGGCAGGTAGCGGCGGATGAACTTGCCCTCCGGGTCAAACTTCTCGCTCTGGCTGACCGGATTGAAGATGCGGAAATAAGGCTGTGCATCGCACCCGCTGGAGCTGGCCCATTGCCAGCCACCGTTGTTGGCGGCCAGGTCGAAGTCATTGAGGTGCGTGGCAAAGTAAGCCTCGCCCCAGCGCCAGTCAATACCCAAGTCTTTGACCAGAAAGCTCGCCACCACCATGCGCAGGCGGTTGTGCATATAGCCCGTCTGGTTGATCTGCGCCATGGCGGCATCTACCAGCGGATAACCCGTGCGCCCCTCGCACCAGGCGGCAAACAGGGCGTCGGCCTCGGGGCCGGACTCCCACTGGATCGCGTCATATGCGGGCTTGAAACTGTGGCCCACCACATGGGGGTGGTGGTGCAGGATCTGAAAGTAGAAGTCCCGCCAGATCAGTTCGCTGAGCCAGGTCGTAGCGCCCGGGTTGCCTTGCAGCATCAGCCCGTGCGCGGTGCGCGCGAGCAGGCGCGGCGAGATGGTGCCAAAACGCAGGTGCACGCTGAGGTAGCTCGGCCCTTTGACCGCCGGAAAGTTGCGCGTGTCCTCGTACCGCTCAATGCGGCCGAGAAAATCATCGAACAACTGCTGTGCGCCGCTGGCACCGGTCGGCAGCTTGAGCTGCGACAGGGCCGTGGCCTCGAAACCCAGCGACGCCAGGGTCGGCACCGCTTGGCAGTGCTCCTGCGGGCGGGGGGCCAGGCGGTGTGCATGGCGTTCCACAGGGTAGCTTGTGAGCTGAAAGGCATCCACCTTCTTGAGCCAGGCGTTCTTGTAAGGGGTGAACACGCTGTACGGGTTGCCGGTTTGCGTGAGCACCTCGCTGCGTTCCAGAATGGTGTGGTCCTTGAAGGTGTGAAAGGCCCTTCCGGCAGTGGCCAGCTGCGCGCGCACCTGGCTGTCGCGTTCCAGGGCTTGGGGCTCGTCATCGTGGTTGGCAAATACAGCTTGCACGCCCAGGGCGTTGGCCAGTGCCGGAATCGCATCGCTGGCCACCGCGTGCAGCACGATAAGGCCACCCTGTGCATGCCCAGAAAGCATGCGCAGCGTTTCATCCAGTTCCACCAGCGACTCGCGGATGAACTCCACCCGCCGGTCAGTCCGGGGCAGGGCATTCAGGATCTCGCGGTCAAAAACAAAGGCGCAATGCACCTGCTGGCACTGCGTGAGTGCGCGGTACAGGGCGGCCTGATCGTTCGCGCGCAGGTCGCGGCGGAACCAGACAAGACCGTTGGGGTAAGAGGGCTCGGAGGAGGGGTCCATGTTCACCGTTAAAATTGCCGGATGTCTTTCGATTCTGCGCCCATCAACCTGACGCATCACTTCCTGATCGCGATGCCCGGTCTGGAAGATGAGTCTTTCTCGCGCAGCGTCGTTTACCTGTGCGAGCACAGCGAACGCGGTGCACTCGGCCTCATCATCAACAAGCCTTCGGACATCACCCTCAAAGGCCTTTTTGACAAGGTGGACCTGTCCTTGCGGCGTGAAGACCTCACCAAGGAGCCCGTGTTCCAAGGCGGCCCGGTGCAGACCGAGCGCGGCTTTGTGCTGCACGAGCCCATGCTCGTTGACAGGGTCGAAACCGATGAATCGGTCTATGCCTCCACCATGACCATCCCCGGCGGGCTGGAGATGACCACTTCCAAGGACGTACTCGAAGCGCTGTCCACGGGCGCAGGCCCCCGCCGCGTGCTCATCACGCTGGGCTATTCGTCGTGGGGCGAGGGGCAGCTCGAATCCGAACTGGCCGAAAACGCCTGGCTGACCGTGGCGGCCGACCTCTCGGTGATCTTCGACACCCCTGTGCCCGAGCGCTACGACCGCGCCCTGGCGCTGCTGGGCCTCAAGGCCTGGATGCTGTCGCCCGAGGCGGGGCACGCATGACCGGCTTGCCCGCTCAGCCAGCCGTTCCTGCGCATTTCCAGACCTTTCTTGCTTTCGATTTTGGCCTCAAGCGCACGGGCGTGGCCACGGGCAACCGCATGCTGCGCAGCGCCACGCCGCAGGCCACCATCAAGGCCGAGGGCGATGCCCGTTTTGTGCAGGTGGCGCAGCGCATCAAGGAATGGCAACCCGACGCACTGGTGATCGGCGTGCCCTACCACCCGGACGGCGCGAGCCACGAGAACACCGAGCGCGCGCTCAAGTTCGGCCGCCAGTTGCGTGGGCGGTTTGGTTTGCAGGTGTTCGAGGTGGACGAGCGCTATAGCACCACCGAGGCCATCGCGGGTGGTGCCAAGGATGCCGACGCTGCGTCGGCCTGCATCATCCTGGAACAGTTTTTGAGGAATCTTCCATGAGTAACCCCTCTCCTGCAGCTTCTGGCAGCCTCGTGCTCGATGCCGAAGCGCTGTGTCGCGAACTGCTGCGCGGCGTGCGCAGCATGCTGACCCCCACCACGCGCCTGGCAGGCATTGCCTCCGGCGGCGCCTGGCTGGCGGAGCGCTTGCAAAAGGACCTGGGCCTGGAAGGGCCCGCAGGCGTGCTGTCGTCAGTGATGCACCGCGACGACTTTGCCCAGCGTGGCCTGTCGGCCAGCGCGCAGACCTCGCTACCGTTCGACGTGAACGGTGCCGACGTGCTGGTGCTCGACGACGTGCTCTACACCGGTCGCACCATCCGTGCCGTGCTCAACGAGCTGTTCGACTATGGCCGCCCCGCCAGCGTGCGCCTGGCCGTGCTGGTGGACCGGGGGGGGCGCGAGCTGCCTGTGCAGGCCGACTTTGCGGCTGCGCGTGTGGCCTTGCCTGCCGCCCAGTCGCTGGCGCTGGCGCGCGACGACAGCGGTACCTTCCACTTCCAAGTCAAAGAGGCCTGACCGTGCTGAAGAAGCGCAACCCCCAACTCAACGGCAACGGCGAACTCATCCATCTGCTGTCCATCGAGGGCCTGCCGCGCGACATCGTCACGCACATCCTCGACACGGCGGCCAACTTCGTCAGCGTCAACGACCGCGAGGTCAAGAAGGTGCCGCTCCTGCGCGGCAAGAGCGTGTTCAACCTGTTCTTCGAGAACAGCACGCGCACGCGCACCACGTTCGAGATCGCCGCCAAGCGCCTGTCGGCCGACGTGATCAACCTCGACATCGCGCGCAGCTCGGCCAGCAAGGGCGAATCCCTGCTCGACACCATCGCTAACCTCAGCGCGATGGCGGCTGACATCTTCGTGGTGCGGCACAGCGAATCGGGCGCGCCCTACCTCATCGCCCAGCATGTGGCGCCCCATGTGCACGTGATCAACGCGGGCGATGGCCGCCATGCCCACCCCACGCAGGGGCTGCTGGACATGTACACCATCCGCCACTACAAGAAGGACTTCAGCAACCTCACGGTGGCCATCGTGGGCGACGTGCTGCACTCGCGCGTGGCGCGCTCCGACATCCATGGCCTGACCACGCTGGGCTGCGCCGAAGTGCGCGTGGTGGGCCCGCGCACGCTGGTGCCTTCCGACATGGCGCAGATGGGCGTGCGCGTGTGCCACACGCTCGAAGAGGGCATCAAGGACGCGGATGTGATCATCACGCTGCGCCTGCAGAACGAGCGCATGAGCGGCGCGCTGCTGCCGTCGAGCCAGGAGTATTTCAAGAGCTTCGGCCTCACGCAGGAAAAGCTGCAGCTGGCCAAGCCCGACGCCATCGTCATGCACCCCGGCCCCATCAACCGGGGGGTCGAGATTGACTCCGCTGTGGTCGATGGCAAGCAGAGCGTGATCTTGCCGCAGGTCACATTTGGCATTGCCGTGCGCATGGCCGTCATGTCCATCGTTGCCGGCAATGAGGCATGAAGCCCGGAATGAATACTCCTGTTTTCATAGCTGTTAGCGCTTATCCAATAAGCGCTAACAGCCAATTTGGCTTGAAATCATGAAGATACTGATCCAGAACGGCCGTGTGATCGACCCCGCTTCGGGCCTCGACCAGACCTGCGACATCGCCATCGCGGCGGGCCGCATCGTTGGCGTCAACCGCGTGCCGCCCGACTTTGCGCCCAAGCGCGTGGTAGACGCCACGGGCTGCATCGTGCTGCCGGGGCTGGTGGACCTGGCCGCGCGCCTGCGTGAGCCCGGCCATGAGCACGAAGGCATGCTCGAATCCGAGATGGCCGCCGCAGTGGCCGGGGGCGTGACCAGCCTGGTGTGCCCGCCCGACACCGACCCCGTGCTCGACGAGCCGGGCTTGGTGGAGATGCTCAAGTTCCGTGCCGAGAAGCTGCACCAGTCGCGCCTGTTCCCGCTGGGTGCACTCACGCGTGGCCTCGCCGGCGAGGTGCTGACCGAGATGGCCGAGTTGACCGAATCGGGCTGCGTGGGCTTCGGCCAGGCCGAGGTGCCCCTGGCCAGCACCCAGGTGCTGCAGCGCGCGCTTCAGTACGCCGCCACCTTTGGCTACACCGTGTGGCTGCGCCCGCAGGAGATGCACCTGGGCAAAGGCGTGGCGGCCAGCGGTGCGCTGGCCACGCGCCTGGGCCTGTCGGGCGTGCCCGTGGCAGCCGAGACCATTGCGCTGCACACCATCTTCGAGCTGCTCAAGACCACCGGTGCGCGTGTGCACCTGTGCCGCCTCAGCAGCGCGGCCGGTGTCGAGCTGGTGCGCCGGGCCAAGGCCGAGGGCCTCCAGGTGACCTGCGACATCAGCATCAACACGCTGCACCTGACCGAAAACGACATTGGCTTCTTCGACAGCCGCGCGCGCCTGACGCCCCCACTGCGCCAGCAGCGCGACCGCGATGCCCTGAGCGCGGCGCTGCTGGATGGCACCGTCGATGCGCTGGTGTCCGACCACACTCCTGTTGATGAAGACGCCAAGACGCTGCCGTTTGCCGAGGCCGAGCCCGGTGCTACGGGGCTGGAGCTGCTGCTGAGCCTGGCCCTCAAGTGGTCGCAAGACAGCGGTGTGCCGCTGCAGCGCGCGCTGGCCACGGTTACGTCCGAACCTGCGCGCGTGCTGGGCAACGCTCTGGGCACCTTGCAGGCCAGCGTGGGCCAGATCGTGGAAGGCGGCGTGGGTGACCTGTGCATCCTCGACCCACAAGCCTCTTGGACCGTGCAGGACGACGCGCTGTGCAGCCAGGGCAAACACACGCCATTCTCAGGCTATGAACTGCCCGGCCGCGTGCGCATGACGCTGGTGGGCGGCCAAGTGGCCTTTGACCGCGCCTAAGCACGTGCCGCGCGAAGAGGCCCTGCGGTGAAGTCTTTGCGCGCCAGCTGGCGCCTGCTGCGCCTGCTGGGCCACATTGCCAAGGGTCTGGCCATCGTGGCGCTGCGTTTCCCGGCGCTCACGCCGGACCAGCAGCATGCCCGGGTGCAGGTGTGGTCGCTGCAGCTGTTGGCGCACCTCGGCATCAGCCTGCGCATTCAGGGCCAGCCGCCGCTCACCGGGCCGGTGATGCTGGTGGCCAACCACATCTCGTGGCTCGACATCCCCGTGATGCACGCGGCGCGGCATTGCCGCTTTGTGTCCAAATCGGACGTGCAGGGCTGGCCGCTGATCGGTACCCTGGCCACGGCTGCGGGCACGCTCTATATCGAGCGCAGCTCGCGCCGCGACGCACTGCGCATGGTGCGGTCCATGCAGGAGGCGTTGGAGCGTGGCGAGGTGCTGGCCGTGTTCCCCGAAGGCACCACGGGCGACGGCCGCGAGATGCTGCCCTTCCATGCCAACCTGCTGCAGGCCGCCGTGGTGGCACAGGCGCCGGTGCAGCCCGTGGGCCTGCGTTTTGCCGACAAGGCGACGGGCTCCACCAGTTTTGCACCCAGCTACATCGGCGACGAAACCCTGGTGGGCTCGATCTGGCGCACGCTGTGCGCGCCCCCTATCGAGGCCGTGGTGCACTACGGCCCACCCGAGCGCGCGGGCGAGCGTGACCGCCGCACCTGGACGCAGCACCTGCACGATACCGTCGATCGGTTGCGGAAAGCCTGAGTCGCCGGCTGGGTGCATCCCGGGTTGGCCGGTGGTGCCCGCCGAGGTGGCTTTGGTGGGCAAAAGCGTGCATATTCCACGTTTGCAGCCGCGTGGGTTGCACATCCGGTCTCAATGCCACGCAATTTCCCGTATCGTCCGCGTCTTTCGGCCTGCCAGCGCACGCAAAAGCGCTTGCAGGCCCGCCAACACTGCCGGGAGGGCACCATGAACCTGATTGAGCGCGCCAAGAGCATTCTTTTGCAACCCAAGGAGACCTGGGCCACCATCGACACGGAAAGCACCGATGTCGCAACCCTGTTCACCCGCTACGCCATGGTCCTGGCTGCCATTCCGGCGGTCTGTGGATTCATCGGCATGTCGCTGATTGGTTTTGGGGGCTTTGGCGTCACCATCCGCACGCCCTTCGTCGCCGGGTTGGTGAACATGGTGGTGTCGTATGTGCTGAGCCTGGTGGGGGTGTTTGTGCTCGGGCTCATCATCGACGCGCTGGCCCCCACGTTTGGCGGCCAGAAGAGTCCCATCCAGGCGCTGAAGGTGGCGGTGTACGCCAGCACGGCCGCGATGCTGGGTGGGGTGTTCAGCCTGCTGCCCGCGCTGGCCATGCTGGGCCTGCTGGCGGCGCTGTACTCCATCTACCTGCTCTACACCGGCCTGCCGGTGCTCATGAAGAACACCCCCGAGAAGTCGGTGGTCTACACCGTGGTGGTCATCATCGCGGCCATCGTGATGGGGGTGGTCATCGGTGCCGTCAGTGCGCTTTTCCTGCCCCGTGGCGGCGCGATGTTTGGCGGGGCCGATGCACCTTCCATCACCATGAACACGCCGGGCGGCAAGGTCTCCATCGACACCGCCGGCCTGGAGGCCGCGGGCAAGAAGATGGAAGAGGCCGCCCGCAAGATGGAAGAAGCCCAAAAGAGCCAGGACCCCGCCGCCATCGCCGCCGCCGCTGGCAATGCTGCCAAGGCGGCTGCAGGAGCGTTCGGTGGAGGCCAGGCCATTGCCGCGCAATCGCTCAAGGGAGCGCTGCCAGAAAAGCTGGCAGGCCTGCCGCGCACGGGCTTTGATGTGCAGGACGGCGCGGCCCTGGGCCTGCCCACCAGCCAGGCCAGTGCGCAATACGGCAACGATACCCGGCAGGTGCGCCTGGAGATCGTAGACATCGGGGGCCTGGGGCAGGTGGCGGTGATGGCCATGGGCATGGCCCAGGGCGAAAAGGAAGACAAGACCAGCGCCGAGAAGACCTGGCAGGAAGGCGGCCGCACCCTGCACCAGCGCTACGAAAAGGATGGCAGCCATGCCGAGTTCAAGACCATCCTGAAGAACGGCCTGGTGGTCAGCATCGAGGGTGACAACATGGGCGTCAAGGAGCTGCAGGGCTTCATGTCGCAGGTAGACCTCAATGCCCTGGAAGGCTTGCAGCGCAAGGGCAAGTCCTGAGAGGCTGAGAGTCTTTTATCCATGCCCGCCCTGCACGCCAAAAAACTCTCAGCCTCTGAGTGCGCGGGGCTCCCTGTTCAACCCGACAGGCCGACTGATGTCGGCCTTTTTCTTTCTTGCAGGCGGTCGGGTGGCTGGCGTGGCAGGCGATAGACTGCATTGAGGCGATCTTCCCCAGCCCCCATCACATGCACCCTTTGTCCTTGTACCAGCGCGCCATGGGCCCCGCATACCTGCGTCTGGCGCCGGCATTGGCGCGGTTTCACGCGTTGTCGGGACCACAGCGTTTGTCGGGCCATGTGCTGGTGGATGCCCCCGCCAACTGGCTGGCGCGTGTCCTGGCCCTCGCACTGGGCGCGCCCCAGCGTGCTGCGCAAGGGCCGATCTCCTTCGAGCTGGATGCGCGCCCGGATGCTGAGGTGTGGACCCGCCACTTTCCCGCGCAGACCATGCAGTCCACCTTGCGCGGGGCGGCAGGCCGGGTGGTGGAGCATCTGGGGGCAGCGCGGTTGACGTTTGTGCTGCACGAGACCGAAGGGCGCCTGGTGATGCAACTGCAGCAACTGCATTTTTGCGGCATACCCTGCCCGGCGTGGCTGCGCCCCCAGGTGGTGGCGGAGGAGACCGGGGTGGGCGATGCGCTCCACTTTCATGTGCAGGCCACCGTGCCGGGGGTGGGGCGTGTGGTCCGCTACCAGGGGCACCTGATGGTGCCACCGGATGCTGTACAGGCGGGGGCTTCTGCATGATTGTGGTGTTTGATGGGCAGTGCCTGCTCTGCAACGGTTGGGTGCAGTTTCTGCTGCGGCACGACCCTGCGCAGCGCATCCGGTTTGCATCCATCCAGAGCGCGGTAGGGCAACAACTGCTGGCGCGGGCGGGGCTGAAGGTGGATGGCTTGCAGACCCTGCTGGTCATTGACGGCGACCGCAGCTGGCAGCACACCGCCGCCATCCTGAGGGTGTTGCACGCGCTGGGCTGGCCCTGGCGGCTTGCGTGGGTGGGCTGGCTGGTGCCCGCACCGCTGCGCGACGCGCTGTACCGCTGGGTGGCGCGCAACCGCTACCGGATCTGGGGTCGGTCAGACACCTGCATGGTGCCGTCGCCAGAGACCGCGGCGCGTTTCCTGGATTGATGGCGTGCCAGGGCAGCGTGGCTGCGATGGGCTACGGGGTGATGATTGTCAAAAATGATAGCTTGTTGCGCTTTGTAGATAAGCGCTAGAGCCCATTTTTATTCGAATTCTCGAACCCTCATCCCCGGGGGAAGGTCACCACATGGTCTACCTCTGCGCGGATGCCGATCCACTCGCCCAGGGCATGGTCGTGGTGGCTGGGCACGTGGGCCAGCACGGTGTGGCCACTGGCCAAGCGCAGCGTGTACAGAAACTCCGAACCCCGGAACGACTTGCGCACGATCTGCGCCTGCACGGGGGCATGGTCGTCGTGCACGATGTCATCGGCGCGCAGCAGCACATCACATTCGCCACCGGGGTAGCTGCCGGGCAGGGGGCATTCTTCCAGGTCGGTCAGCTCGCCCAGCGGCGTTTGTGCCACCACGTTGTTGCCACGCTGCAGCAGCGTGGCGGGGGCGAACACGCCGTGGCCAATGAAGTCGGCCACAAAACGTGTGGCGGGGCGGTGGTACAGCGTGTACGCGTCGTCCCACTGGTGCAGGTGGCCTTCGTTCATCACACCAATCACGTCGCCAATGGCAAACGCCTCGAACTGGTCGTGCGTCACAAACAGGGCCGTGGCACCTGCGGCTTTCAAAATGCCGCGCACCTCGTGCGCGAGGCGCTCGCGCAGGTCCACATCCAGGTTGGAGAAAGGTTCGTCCAGAAGCATGAGCTGGGGGCGCGGTGCCAGGGCCCGCGCCAGCGCCACGCGCTGCTGCTGCCCGCCAGAAAGCTCGTGCGGAAAGCGGTTCTCGCTGCCTTCCAGCCCCACCAGCTGCAGCACTTCGGTCACGCGCGCGGCCTGTTCGGCCCGGGGCAACTGGTGGATGCCAAAGGCCACATTGCGGCCCACGGACAGGTGCGGAAACAGCGCGTAGTCCTGGAACACCATCCCAATGCGCCGCAGCTCGGGCGGCACGCTCAGCGTGGCGCTGCTGACCACACTTTTGGTCAGGCGGATCTCGCCGCCCGTCACGGGCTCCAGCCCTGCCACGGCGCGCAGCAAGGTGGTCTTGCCGCAGCCCGAAGGACCAATCAGTACACCGATATCGCCTGCGTGCAGGCCCAGCGTGACACCTTCTACCGCTGCATGGGGGCGGCCTGTGTAGTGCACTTGGAGTTGGGAGACCTCTAGAAACATGCCGTGATTCTAGGTGGGCAGGGGCGAATGCTTAAAATTCGCATTTGCATTCCAGAACGTCGCCCGGCCTGAGCCCGGCCACGGGTGTGCGCTTCTTCCTTCTGCCGAGCCCTTGCCTTGCGCCGCACGCCTTCCTTTGCCCTTCGCACCGTTCCCCTGATCCTGTTCGCAGGTTTTCTGGCGCTGCCCGTGCTGGCGGTGCTGGCGTCGTGGCTGCCGTTTTCGCCCGCCGGGCAGGGCGATGCGCAGGCGGGCGCCATCCTGCGGGAGATGGCGGCCACCGTGTTGCCCGGTTATGTGTGGACCACGCTGTGGCTGAGCGTGCTGGTGGCCCTGGGTGCGGCCATTGTGGGCACGGGCACGGCGGCGGCCGTCACGCTGTTCGACTTTCCGGGCCGCCGCACCTTTGAATGGCTGCTGCTGCTGCCGCTGGCCATGCCGGCCTATGTCACGGCGTATGCGTACACCGACTTTTTGCAGTTCAGCGGCCCGCTGCAGGTGGGCCTGCGCAACACCTTCGGCCTGGAAGGCCGCCTGCTGCCCGAGGTGCGCAGCCTGGGCGGTGCGGTGTGGGTGTTCATCTTCTCGCTCTACCCGTATGTCTACCTGTTGGCGCGCACGGCGCTGGGTGAGCGCGCGGCACACCTCATGGAGGCCGCGCGCCTGCTGGGCGCACCACTGCCGCGCCGCATCCGCGCCGTGGCCCTGCCCCTGGCCCGCCCGGCAGTGGCGGCGGGCGTGGCCCTGGTGCTGATGGAAACGCTGGCCGACTTTGGCGTGGCCAGCTACTTCGGCATCCAGACCTTCACCACGGGCATCTACAAGGCCTGGCTGTCCATGGACAACCGGCTGGCCGCCGCGCAGCTGGCCACCATGTTGCTGGTGGTGGTGATGGCGCTGCTGCACCTGGAACACCGCGCGCAAAAACGCATGCGTTTTGCCACGGGCGGCGGGCGTGCAGGGTCGGCCGAGGCGCAGCCGCTGGCGCTGCGCGGTGCGCGCCGCTGGGCGGCCTGGGCGGTCTGCACCGTGCCGGTGGTCATGGGTTTTGTGGCCCCCGTGGCCTTCATGCTGCGCCCTCTGGCGTCCGACTGGTCGGTGCTGCCGTGGGAGCGTTTCATGGAATGGGCCTGGCACAGCGTGCGCCTGGGGGGCATCACCGCCGCGCTGGCGGTGGTGATCGCGCTGGCCCTGGCGTTTGCGGTGCGCCGCCAGCCCGACGCCGTGACGCGCGGCGTGGTGCAACTGGCCAGCGTGGGCTACGCCGTGCCGGGGGCCGTCATCGTGGTGGGCCTGCTGCTGCCGGTGGGCTGGCTGCAGGCGGCCATGCCGCAGTGGGGCGTGGGTGCGCTGGTCACCGCCACGGCGTTTGGCATCGTTTGGGCCTATCTGGTGCGGTTTTGTGCCGTGGCCTTGCAGTCCCTGCAGAGCGGCTACGCGCGCATTCCGCTCAGCCTGGATGACTCCGCCCGCATGCTGGGCATCGGTAGCCCCGGCCTGTTGGCGCGCGTCCACTGGCCTCTGCTCAAGCGCTCCACGGCCGCCGCTGCGCTGCTGGTGTTTGTGGATGTGATGAAGGAACTGCCCGCCACCATGGTGCTGCGCCCCTTCAATAGCGATACGCTGGCTGTGGTGGCCTACCAGTTGGCGCGCGACGAGCGCCTGGGCGAAGCCGCCTTGCCGTCACTGGCGCTGGTGGCGGTGGGGCTGGTGCCGGTGATTTTGTTGAGCCGGACGTTGCGCAGTCGAAACTGAGGCCGCTTGTTTTCGGTCACCGCGAGTGCCATGACCCTGCTGATATCGTGCGGGTTTCGCCATTGAAAAAGCCGCCCGAAGGCGGCTTAGTCGATAGTGGCCCGGCGTGCTCACTCGCTCCAGTTGGAGTGCTTCTCGCACAGCTTGTTGGTTTCCTTGCCCTTGCGGGTTTCCGCAAATTTCACCAAGTTGCCCTTGAAGTCTTCCGGCGTTTCGTTCCACATGCATGTGCACCAGGCCTGGGCCTTGGTCTGGCCCTTGATGGGGCTCGCTTCGTTGCCACCTTCATAAATCGTGGCGGAATAGGACAGGCACTGCTTGTACTGCGCATTGCCGGCGGGAGGGCGGTTGTAGTCGTCAGCGGCATGGGCCGAGCCGACGCTGGTGACAGCGAAGGCGATGGTGGACAGGATCAGCGAGAGTTTCATGGCGCAGGTCTTCGTGGGCTGGGGGATGGAAATGCAAGAGGGTGCGGTTGGCGCCGGCAATTTCTGAACGGCACCTTCAGTGTAACTATTTGATACAAAACCGTGCAGTCCGAGCGCACGGTGTTGTTAGTGGTTTTCCTGGGCCGCGCTTCGTCGCTCGTGCCAGCAACTGCAAAAGCTAGCAAAAAAATAGCTGCTAGCGCCGATCAGATAAGCGCTAGCAGCCAATTTGGCCATGTTTCACCGCGCCCTTCGCGCAGTAGGGCTCAGGGCACCCTGCGGCCCGACTTTATGCCTGCGTGTACGCCGTCTTCACCGTCGTGTAGAACTCGGCGGCGTAACGTCCTTGCTCGCGCGGGCCGTAGCTGCTGCTCTTGCGGCCGCCAAACGGCACGTGGTAGTCCACGCCGGCCGTGGGCAGGTTCACCATCACCATGCCGGCTTGCGCGTGGCGCTTGAAGTGGGTGGCGTGCTTGAGGCTGGTGGTGGCGATGCCGCTGGCCAGGCCGAACTGCGTGTCGTTGGCCAGGGCCAGCGCTTCGTCGTAGTTCTTCACGCGCTGCACGCTCACCACGGGGCCAAAGATTTCTTCGCGGTTGATGCGCATGCCGGGTGTGGTTTCGGTGAACAGGGCGGGGCGCATGTAGTAGCCGGGGGCGCCGTCGGCGTTCTTCTCCAGGGCTTCGCCGCCGAAGGCGAGCTTGGCGCCTTCCTGCTGGCCGATGCCGATGTAATCCAGGTCTTGCGCCAACTGGCGGTCGTCCACCACGGGGCCGATGTCGGTGCCGGCCTTGCGGGCGTCGTCGACCTTCAGGGTTTTCATCTTCTCGATCACGGCGGCCACGAAGCGGTCGTGGATGCCTTCGGTCACGATCACGCGGCTGCTGGCGGTGCAGCGCTGGCCGGTCGAGAAGAAGCCGCTGTTGACGGCAGCGCCCACGGCCACGGCCAGATCGGCGTCATCGAGCACCACGAAGGGGTTCTTGCCGCCCATCTCCAATTGCACCTTGGCGCCGCGTGGCACGCAGGCCGCGGCCACGCGCTGGCCCGTGCCCACCGATCCGGTGAAGCTCACGCCGGCAATGCGCTCGTCTTCCAGCAACACCTGGCCCACTTCAGCGCCGCGGCCCATCACGAGGTTGAACACGCCGGCTGGGAGGCCCGCGCGGTGCAGGATGTCGGCCAGCGCCCAGGCGGAGCCCGGCACCACTTCGGCGGGCTTGAACACCACGCAGTTGCCGTAGGCAAGCGCGGGCGCGATCTTCCACGCAGGGATGGCGATGGGGAAGTTCCACGGCGTGATGATGCCGATCACGCCCAGTGGCTCGCGCGTGATCTCGATGCCCACGCCGGGGCGCACCGACGGGATCAGCTCGCCGCCGGGGCGCAGGGCCTCGCCCGCAAAGAACTTGAAGATGGCGGCCGCGCGGCCCACTTCGCCAATCGCCTCGGGCAGGGTCTTGCCTTCTTCGCGGGCGAGCAGGTCGCCCAGCTCGGCCTTGCGCGCAATGATCTCGTTGCCCACCGCATCCAGGATGTCAAAACGCTGCTGGGGCGTGGACAGGCTCCACGCGGGGAAAGCCGCATGCGCCGCTGACACCGCTTCCAGGGTTTGCTCGCGGCTGGCCACGGCGTAGTCGCCGATCACGTCGCGCGTGTCGGAGGGGTTGGTGTTTTGGTAAGTGCGGACGCCGTCGGTCCAGGCGCCGCCAATCAGGTTTGCATGCATGGTGGTGTGGTGGTTAGGAGGAGGGGGTTGAGAAAAAGGGCGGTCGCATGCCGAGCGCGCATGTTGCGCAGCGCAAGCAGGCTCTGGCACCCAGAAAGTCTTTCAATGTGCGCTGCGATGCCTTGCTACGGGCACATCCTGGTGCCTTGTAAGGTGCCGCAGCCCGCGAGCGCGTGAGTGCACCGTGCCAAATTGCGTTGTATGTCATCGTACAACATAAGGAGATCCCTTGGATTTCGGGTAACTACTGATGGAACAACCGGGCACCTCGCCTTCCTTCGGATTCACCCAGTTCATCAAGGAGCGGCGAGCGTGTAGGGCGATTCAGCTCGCTTCGGCCTGCGCACGCCGCCGGCGTTCGCGGCTGTTGGCCAGGTGTGTGCGCATGGCGGCCCGGGCGCCGTCGGGGTCCTGGCCCACGATGGCGTCATAGATGCTTTCATGCTCGCCGTTGACCCGGCGCAGGTACTGGCGCCGCTCGTCGTTGACCGAATCCATGGCGGCCAGGCGAGCGCGCGGAATGATCATGCTGCCCAGCGTGCCCATCAGTTCGGCGAAATGGCTGTTCTGCGTGGCGCGTGCGATTTCCAGGTGGAACTGGAAGTCCGCCGCCACAGCGTCGCGGCCCGCATCCACGGCGGCAGCCACGGCGTCCAGCGCCTCGCGCATGGCTTTCAGGTTGGCTTCGGTACGGCGCTGGGAGGCCAGTGCCGCCGCCTCGGTTTCGACGCCGATGCGCAGCTCCAGCACGGCAATCACGTCGCGCAGTGTGCTGAACTGGTCGGGGGTGATCTTGAAGCCGGGCGCCTGGCCCAGCCCCAGGACAAACGTGCCGATGCCGTGGCGCGTTTCCACCAGGCCAGAGGCCTGCAGCTTGGAAATCGCCTCGCGCACCACGGTGCGGCTCACGCTGAACTCGGCCATGATGGCCGCCTCGGTGGGCAGCTTGTCGCCCAGTGCCAGGCGGCCGTCGCGGATGCGGTCTCCCAGGGATTCGACAAGCTCCAGGGCCAGGGTGCGGGGCTTGCGGCGAAGCAGGGTATCGGTGGTCATTTCTTGGTGTTATCCCTATGGGGCGCCGGGGGCAGAAGCGGTACATTGCTCTTCGTTGTACGACAACTGATGACGTTCAACAGAATCTGTCGCCACTGTACCAAGAACCTCAGCCTTTGTAACTGCCATGCCTTGCCATCCGACGCCCATCCGTTTCCAACGCCTGTTATTGACCGGGGCTGCCGGAGGGTTGGGCCAGGAGTTGCGCTCGCGCCTGAAGGCCTACTGCACCACGCTGCGCCTGTCGGACATCGCAGACCTGGGTGTTGAGGCGGAGGGCGAGGAAGTGCGCCCCGCGCGGCTGGAAGATGCCGGCGCCGTGCTCAGCCTGCTGGAAGGCGTGGACGCCGTGATCCACCTGGGCGGCGTGTCCACCGAACAGCCCTGGGACCTGATCCTGCAGGCCAACATCGTCGGCGCATACAACCTGTACGAGGCCGCGCGCAAGCAGGGCGTCAAGCGCGTGCTGTTCGCCAGCTCCAACCACGTCACCGGCTTTTATCGCCAGGACGAAGTGGTTGCTCTGGACGACCCTGCCCGCCCCGACGGCCTGTACGGCCTGTCCAAGGCGTTTGGCGAAGACCTCTCGCGTTTCTATTTCGATCGCTACGGCATCGAGACGGTGTGCCTGCGCATCGGCTCCTCGTTCCCCGAGCCACGCAACCGCCGCATGCTGGCCACCTGGATGAGCTATGACGACCTGGAGCGCCTGGTGGTCGCCAGCCTGACCGCGCCGGTCGTGGGCCACAGCACCATCTACGGCATGGGCGACAACACCACCACCTGGTGGGACAATACCCTGGCGCGCCACATCGGCTACCGCCCGCAGGATAGCTCCGAGCCCTTCCGCGCCAAGGTCGAGGCCGCCGACCCCCACCCCGACCTGACCGACCCCGCCGTGATCTACCAGGGTGGCCCGTTCGTGCGCACCGGTCCTTTCGAATGAGCGCGCAGATGACCCAACAAGTGGACCTGCTGCTGCCCGACCACCGCGACCAGGTCGGCGAAAGTCCCGTATGGAGCCCTGCCGAGCAGGCACTGTATTGGGTCGACATCGAAGGCCGCAAGCTGCACCGCTGGACTTACGCGGACCAGCAAGTGCAAAGCTGGGAGACCAGCGAACGGCCCGCCTGCATCGCGCTGCATTCGGCCGGCGGCTTGATCGCCGGCATGGACACGGGCGTGTTCCACCTGCGGCCCGATGCCTCGGGCGCGCTGGCCGCCACGCGGCTGGCGGGTGTGGACCACCCGCAGTCCGGCATGCGTTTCAACGACGGCCGCTGCGATCGCCAGGGCCGCTTCTGGGCGGGCACGATGGTGCGCGACATGTCGCTGGCGCAGCCTGCAGGCAGCCTGTACCGCATGGACGCACAGCGCGGCCTGTCGGCACCGCAGGTGCAAGGCCTGGTCACGCAAAACGGCCTGGGCTTCAGCCCCGACGGCAAGACCATGTACCTGAGCGACAGCCACCCGAGCGTGCAGAAGATCTGGCAGCTGCCATTGCACGACGATGGGTCTCTGGGTGAGCGCTCGCTGTTCGTCGACATGCGCGATCTGCCCGGCCGGCCCGACGGCGGCGCGGTGGACGCCGAAGGCTGCTACTGGATCTGCGGCAACGACGCAGGCGTGGTGCACCGCTTCACGCCCGACGGCCGCCTGGACCGTTCCATCACCGTGCCCACCAGCAAGCCCTCGATGTGCAGCTTCGGCGGCCCGGGGCTGGATGTGCTGTTCATCACCTCCATCCGCCCCGGACAGCCGCAGGGCGACGACGTGGCGCTCGGCGGCGCCCTCTTTGCCACCCGGCCCGGTGTGGCGGGGTTGCCGGAAACACCCTATCGGAGCGCCTGAGGACAACAGGCCCCGGAACTCTCCCCAATTCACAACACTTCAACCCAGGAGACAACCATGAAAATCCCCCATCTGTTTGGCCGCGTCGCATTGGCTGCCAGCGTCCTGTTCGGCGGCCTGGCTGCGCAGGCCACGGAGTTCCGCTCGTCGGATATCCACCCAGAGGACTACCCCACCGTGCTGGCCGTGCGCCACATGGGCGAGACGCTGTCCAAGGCCACGGGCGGCAAGCACAGCATCAAGGTGTATGCCAAGGGCTCCCTGGGCATCGAGAAGGACACCATCGAGCAGACCAAGCTGGGTGCGATTGCCATGACGCGTGTGAACGTCGCGCCGATGAACAACATCTGCCCTGCGACCATGGTGCCCACCATGCCTTTCCTGTTCCGCGACAAGGAACACATGCGCAAGGTGCTCGATGGAGCCATCGGCGACGAGATCCTGAAGGACTGCGAATCGCAAGGCTTCGTCGGCCTCGCGTTCTATGACTCCGGCGCCCGCTCGATCTACACCGTCAAGAAACCGGTCAAGACCCTGGCCGACGTCAAGGGCCTGAAGGTGCGTGTGCAGCAGAGCGATCTGTGGGTGTCGCTGCTCGAAGCCATGGGCGCCAACGCCACCCCCATGCCGTTCGGCGAGGTCTACACCGCGCTCAAGACCGGCCTGGTGGACGCTGCCGAGAACAACTACCCCAGCTACGAAAGCTCGCGCCACTTCGAAGTGGCCAAGTACTTCAACAAGACCGAGCACTCGATGGCGCCGGAGATCCTGTTGTTCAGCAAGCGCGTGTGGGACACCCTGAGCGCCGATGAGCAAAAGGCCATCCGCGCGGCAGCCAAGGAATCGGTGGGTTTCATGCGCAAGATCTGGGACGAGCGTGAAGAAAAGTCCCTGGCCACGGTGAAGGCCGGCGGCGCGCAGATCGTCGAGATCGACAAGGCTGCGTTCAAGACCGCCATGAAGCCGGTGTACGACAAGTTCCTGAAGGACCCCAAGCTTCAGGACATGGTCAAGCGCATCGACGCGGTGCAATAAACCCACCAGACCGGCTGGCAGGGCGCCTTCGGTGGCCCTGCCGGTCACCCCTTCCGTCTTCTGAATGTCTCTTATGTATACGCGTCTCTGCGCTTTCATCGCGCGCACCTGCCTTCAGCTGGGTGTCGGGGGGCTGGTGCTGCTGGTGTGCGCCGTGCTCTATCAGGTCGTCGGCCGCTACATCTTCAACAACACACCCACCTGGGCCGAGAGCAGCGCCGTGCTGCTGGTGCTGTACGTGACCATGCTGGGCATGGCCGTGGGGGTGCGTGATGCCGGGCACATCGGCCTCGAATCGTTCCTGGTGCTCGCGCCCGACTGGCTGCGCCACAAGCTGGAAATCGTGATCCACGTGCTGGTGCTGATCTTCGGCGTGGTCATGGCCTGGAACTGCGGCGTGCTGGCCGAGTCCGTGGCGCCCTACAAGATTCCCACGCTCGGCATCTCCGAAGCGTTCAAGTACGTTCCCCCCGCGCTCGCTGGCGTGCTGGTGGCGATGTTCTCCCTGGAGCACATCATCGCCCTGGTCCGCGGCACAGAGGTCGAGCCCGCCTGGCATTGAGATGAACGACACCCCCCTGAGCGCCTGCGGCGCTTCCCCCCGCTCTCGCATGGCTGCGCCAAGCGGGCAGGGAGACGCAGCCCTCGCGGCGGGGCGGCCCTGGCTCGGCTGCCCTGGCCTGGGTAACGCCCGCCTCATGCGCAGCGCCCCGGGGCGATCGAAGCAATCCCCGCATACCGCCCAGCACCCTAACGTTCCTGTAAAGATTCCACCATCATGGCGTTGACCATTCTGTGCGTGACCTTCACGCTCCTGCTGCTGCTGGGCGTGCCCGTGGCCTTTTCCATCGGTTTGTCGTCACTGGCGACCATCCTGTATGAAGGCCTGCCGCTGGCGGTGGGCTTCCAGCAGATGATTTCGGGCATGAACCCGTTCTCGTTCCTGGCGATTCCGTTCTTCATCTTCGCGGGCGAGATCATGATGTACGGAGGCATTGCCGACCGCATCGTGGTGTTCGCCAAGAGCGTGGCCGGCCATGTGCGCGGCGGGCTGGGCATGAGCAACGTGCTGGCCTGCACGCTGTTCGGCGGCGTCTCGGGCTCGCCCGTGGCCGACGTGTCCGCCATGGGCGCCGTGCTCATCCCGCAGATGAAGAAAGAGGGCTACCACGCCGACTACGCGGTCAACGTGACTACCCACGCATCGCTGGTGGGCGCGCTCATGCCCACGTCGCACAACCTGATCATCTTCACGCTGGCCGCCGGCGGCAAGGTGAGCATTGCCGCGCTGATCCTGGCCGGCATCGTGCCTGCGCTGCTGCTGACCGTGTGCAACCTGCTGGCAGCCTACCTGGTGGCCGTCAAGCGCGGCTACCCGTCGGGCACGTTCCCCGGCTGGGAGATCGTGTGGATCTCGTTCCGGGCGTCGGTCCCCGGGCTGGCCGTGGTGGTCATCATCATCGCGGGCATCTTGTCGGGGGCGTTTACGGCCACGGAGTCCGCCTCGGTGGCGGTGATCTGGGCGTTGCTGCTGTCGGTGTTCGTCTACAAGAAACTCACCCGCGAGCAGTTTCTCAAGGCCGCCTCCAAGGCCGTCAAGACCACGGGCACCGTGCTGCTGCTGATCGGCATCTCGTCGATGTTCGGCTACCTCATCGGCCTGTACGGCGTGGCCGAGCTGACCGGCGAGGCACTCAAGTCCATGAGCACTTCGCCGTGGGTCATCTTCCTGTGCGTGAACATCATCCTGTTCATCCTGGGCACGTTCCTGGACATGGCGGCCACCATCCTGATCTGTACGCCGATCTTCCTGCCCATCTGCCAGCAGTTCGGCATGAGCACGGAGCAGTTCGGCATCGTGATCCTGATCAACTGCGCGCTGGGCCTGAACACGCCGCCGGTGGGAACCACGCAGTTCATTGGCTGCACCATCGGAGGCATCTCCGTGGGTGAGGTGATGAGAACCATCTGGCCGTTCTACAGCGCGCTCATCGTGGCGCTGATGCTGGTGACGTACGTGCCGCAGTTCTCGATGTGGCTGCCGGACCTTGTGCTCAAGGGCGGTGGGTGAAGCGCGGGGGGCTGGCCGCAACCAGCCGGCCCCCTGCCTTGGCTTGTCCACCGGGTGTGACGACGTGAAGGCAGTGCCCTGTGCGCGGCGCCTGGGATGACCCTGGCGGCGGCATGGCGCGATTTTTTGTGCAAGCTGTGTAGCGCCAGCAAGAAGTTAAAGAAGTGACAGACCCGATGCGAGAAGCCCTCACCATCCGCATGCATGCGGAAGACAACGTCGCCATCGTCGCCAACGACGGTGGCCTGCCCGCCGGCACCGTGCTGCCGCCCGGCGTGCCCGGCGCTGGCATTGCGCTGCGCGACAAGGTGCCCCAGGGCCACAAGGTGACACTGACGGACATCCCTGAAGGCGCAGTGGTGCGCCGCTACAACGTGCCCATCGGCTACGCGCTCAAGGACATCCCCGCAGGCAGCTGGGTGCACGAGCGGCTACTGCAAATGCCTGCAGCCCGCGCGCTGGAAGGCCTGCCCATGGCCACGGTGAAGCCTCCGGTGCTCGAACCCCTCACCGGCTACACCTTCGAGGGCTACCGCAACGCGGACGGCTCGGTGGGCACGCGCAACATCCTGGCCATCACCACCACCGTGCAGTGCGTGGCCGGCGTGGTCGCGCAGGCCGTGCACCGCATCAAGACCGAGCTGCTGCCGTTGTTTCCGAACGTCGACGACGTGATCGGCCTGGAACATACCTACGGCTGCGGCGTGGCGATCGACGCGCCCGACGCGGTCATCCCCATCCGCACGCTCAAGCACATCAGCCTGAACCCCAACTTCGGCGGCGAGATCATGGTGGTGAGCCTGGGCTGCGAGAAGCTGCAGCCCGATCGCCTGCTGCCCCCGGGCAGCTTCCCCATCACCGACGAGCGCGACGCCGCACTCGGCCCCGAGACGGTGTGCCTGCAGGCCGACCACCACGTGGGCTTCATGTCGATGCTCGACGACATCCTGCAAAGCGCCAGGCCCCACCTCGCGCGCCTGAATGCCCGCCGCCGCGAGACCATCCCGGCCAGCGAGCTGGTGCTGGGCGTGCAGTGCGGCGGCAGCGACGCGTTCTCGGGCGTCACCGCGAACCCGGCCGTGGGCTTTTGCGCCGACCTGCTGGTGCGCGCCGGCGCCACGGTGATGTTCAGCGAGAACACCGAGGTGCGCGACGCGGTCGAGCAGCTCACCAGCCGCGCAGCCACGCCCGAGGTGGCCGAAGCCATCGTGCGCGAACTGGGCTGGTACGACCGCTACCTGGACCGCGGCCGCGTGGACCGCGCGGCCAACACCACGCCGGGCAACAAGGCGGGTGGCTTGTCCAACATCGCCGAGAAGGCCATGGGCTCCATCATCAAGAGCGGCACCGCGCCCATCTCGCACGTGCTGGCCCCGGGCGAAAAACTGCGCCGCGACCAGCGCGGCCTGGTGTATGCCGCCACGCCCGCCAGCGACTTCATCTGCGGCACGCTGCAACTGGCCGCCGGCATGAACCTGCACGTCTTCACCACCGGCCGGGGCACGCCCTACGGCCTGGCCGAATGCCCCGTGGTCAAGGTGGCCACGCGCAGTGACCTGGCGCGCCGCTGGCACGACCTGATGGACATCAACGCCGGCAAGATCGCCGACGGCGAAGCCACCATCGAAGACCTGGGCTGGGAGATGTTCCGCCTGCTGCTCGACGTGGCCAGCGGCCGCAAGAAGACCTGGGCCGAGCACTGGAAGCTGCACAACGCGCTGGTGCTGTTCAACCCCGCACCCGTCACCTGAACCCCGCCGGGCCCCGGCCCTTTGTGTTCCCTCTTCAACAGCCCTTGCCTGCAAGGGCTGTTGTCCTTGAAAGACCGTTTCTCATGGGTCACACCCGATTTTCCGACCGCAAGGTCGTGGTGGCGCTGGCGCTGCTGTGTTGCCTGCTGTGGGGCAGCTCGTACCCTGCCATCAAGACCGGCTACGCCTGGTTTGGCATTGCCAGGAGCGACATTCCCTCGCAGCTGGTATTCGCCGGCTGGCGCTTTCTGGGGGCGGGGCTGATCCTGCTGGCCTGGGCCGTGGCCACGCGCAAGGCCATCTGGGGTCTGGGCTTTGCAGCAGGGCGGCAGCTGATAGTGCTTGGGCTGGCGCAGACCACGCTGCAATACGTGTTTTTCTACGTGGGGCTGGCGTACACCACAGGGGTCAAGGGTTCGATCATGAATGCCACGGGCACCTTCTTCAGCGTGCTGCTGGCGCACTGGGTCTATCACAACGACCGCCTGAGCCACGCCAAGCTGTGGGGCTGCCTGGTGGGCTTTGTCGGAGTGATGGTGGTCAACCTGGGGCGCGGCACGTTAGACATGGATTTCACGCTGCTGGGCGAGGGCTTTGTGGTGATCGCCGCGTTGGTGCTGGCTGCGGCCAGCATCTATGGCAAACAGGTCTCGCAGCGCATGGATTCGGTGGTCATGACCGGCTGGCAGCTGGGGTTGGGTGGCGCCGCGCTGCTGGCCATCGGCGGGGCGCTGGGCGGCTCGCTCACCGGCTTCACCTGGGGCTCGGCCGCGCTGCTGGTGTACCTGGCGCTGCTGTCGTCGGCCGCGTTCTCGCTGTGGAGCATCTTGCTCAAGCACAACCGCGTGAGCCAGATCACGGTGTTCAACTTCACGGTGCCGATCTTCGGCGCGGCGCTGTCGGCGCTGTTCCTGGGCGAGGCGCTGCTGGAGTGGAAGAACCTGCTGGCCCTGGTGCTGGTGTGCGCGGGCATCTGGCTGGTCACGCGCGATACGCCCGAGCCACCTGTTGCCAAATAGACTTGCGGCCATGGCCTATTCCCTATCACGCGAAGCGTTTCAGCGCGACCTGCACGGGCAGCGCACCGATCTTTTCACCCTGCGCGGCGCAGGCGGCCTGCAGGTGGCCGTGAGCAACTACGGCGCCCGCCTGGTGCAGGTGGCGGTGCCCGACGGGCAGGGCGGCCTGGCCGATGTGGCACTGGGTTACGACAGTCTGCAGGGCTACCTGGACGGGCAACTCTCCATGGGCGCATTGATCGGGCGCTGGGCCGGGCGTTTGCGCGCAGGCAAGCTCACCCGGCCGGATGGTTCGCTTCTGCAATTGCCCACCAACAGCGGCCCACACCACCACCATGGCGGGCCACGGGGCAGCCGCTTTCAGGTGTTCGCGGTCGAAGACGTGCAGGCCGATGCGCTCACCCTGAGCCACACCTTTCGCACCGAAGACGACGGCGTACCCGGCGATGTGCGCGTGCAGCTTCACCTGCAGGTCACGGCCGACAACGCACTCCACATGGCCTGGACGGCGGAGGCGCTGCACGCTCCCACCATGCTGAACCTCACCGGGCATGCGTTCTTCAACCTGGCGGGCCGTGGCAGCACCCACGGCCACACCTTGCAGGTGCCCGCCAGCCGCTATGTGCCGCTGGCAGCCGACGTGTGCCCCACGGGCGCGCTGGCTGGCGTGTTGGGCACGCCATTCGACTTCCGCGAGGCCCGCCGCGTGGGCGACGCAGTGGCAGCGCCCAGCGAGCAACTGGCCCTGGCCGGTGGGCTGGACCACTACCTGGTGCTGGACGAATCGGATGCATCCCATGCGCCGCCTGTGTCATCCATCACCCCAGCCGGCCTGCGGCTGGCCGCGCTGCTGAGCGAGCCCGGCAGCCGCCGTGCGATGGAGGTCTGGAGCACAGCGCCCGGTGTGCAGGTCTATGCAGGCCATGGCCTGAAGGCGGACCCGGCGCGGGACCTGGGCCGTGGCGCGCTGCAGGGCGACTGGCTCTGGCAGCCAGGCGACGGCATCTGCCTGGAGCCCATGGAGTACCCTGATGCGCCCAACCACGCCGCCTTTCCCATGCGCTGGTTGGCGCCCGGGGAGATGGTGCGGGGGGCGATCGTGTACCGGTTTTGCAGCCTCTGAGCGCAGTGGTCAGCGAGGTGCCCGTTTTTCGGCATGCCGCGCTACCATGCCCCCTGGCTTTCAACCGAGGTCGTTCATGGACACAAGCTACACCCCCAGTACCGATTGGCAAGAAGTGGTGGCCCCCGACGAGGCCCAGCGCTTTGCCGGATATGCGCGCCAGTTCGCCGAACTACAGGCGCGCAAGTCGCACAAGTACGGCACAGGCCGGGGCTTGCACCGCAAGCAGCTCACCGCCGCGCGGGGCCAGCTGCAGGTGCTGGGCGATCTGCCTGCATTTGCGTCCCACGGGCTGTTTGCCCAGCCCGGGCAGTACGACGTGCGGGTGCGGCTGAGCAATGGCGGCATGGACAAGACCTCCGACCGCAAGCCTGACATCCGGGGCTTTTCGTTCAGCGTGTTGGGCGTGCAGGGCGATTCCGCCCTGGGCAATGGGCCCGCCAAAAGCCAGGACTTCACGCTCATCAACCAGGAGAAGTTCGCCTTTCCCCAAAGCGGCGAGTTCGTGGACTTTGTGGTGGCGGCCTCGCATGGCGGCGGCGCGTTGATCAAGTTCCTGGTGCAGCGCCACGGGCTGCTGGGGGCCGCCAAGCAGATCGCCAAGACGGTCAAGACCTTCGGCCGGCCCTTCGGCGGCTTTGCCGCCCATGCCGTACACAGTGCTGCGCCCATCGCGTGTGGGCCCTATGCGGTGCGCGTGCGGCTGGTGCCCCATGTCGCCAATGGCGCACCGGTCACCCAGGTGCAGGACGATTGGAACGCCGAGTTTTCTGCCCGTCTGCGCCAGCAGGACCTGCAATGGGATTTGCAATTGCAGCCCTTCGTGGACGAGGCCACCACCCCCATCGAAGACGCGAGCGTGGACTGGCCCACGCCCTACACCACCGTGGCCCGGCTGACCTTGCCCCGGCAAGACCCCGCGGCCGACCCCACGCTGGCCGAGCAGGTGGAGGCCGCCGTGTTCGACCCCTGGCAGGCCCTGGCGGCGCACCGCCCGCTGGGCGATGTGATGCGCGCCCGCAAGGTGGTGTACTTCGAGAGCCAGAAGGGGCGCGGGGCCGCATAGTCTGCGGCTTTTTTTTCAGGGAGCCCCGCCGTCCACGGCGTCCGCCCCGTGCCACCGGAGCGTCCCGGAGTGCCTCTAAGTTTCGTCTAAGTGTTGGTGTCCACACTGCCCTCCATCGCAACTCCGATTGGAAAGGCACCACACCATGAACACGACCACGCTGACCTCCAACCCCCGCCACCTCATCCTGGCCCTGGTGGCCGCAGGGGCGGTGGGCGCCACGGGCGCGGGCCTCATCACCGGGCACCAGGCGCGCGCTTTGACCCCCACCGCGCCCATCGTTGCGCAGACCCCGGCCGCCCCCGGCGGCGCGCTGCCCAGCTTTGCCCAGATCACCGCGCAGAACGGCCCGGCCGTCGTCAACATCAGTGTCACGGGCAGCACCAAGACGGCGATGGCCAGCGACGAAGACGACGATGAAGGGCAACCCGCCGCGCGCCAGCGCCGGGGCCCGCAGATCGATCCGAACGATCCGTTCTACGAGTTCTTCCGCCAGTTCGGCTTTCCCGGCGCGGGCGCGCAGGGCCAGCCCAACGTGCCCACGCATGGCCAGGGCTCGGGCTTTATCGTCAGCCCCGACGGCCTGGTGCTGACCAATGCCCACGTGGTAAAGGGTGCGAGCGATGTCACCGTCAAGCTCACCGACCGGCGCGAATTCCGCGCGAAGGTGTTGGGCGCCGACCCCAAGACCGACGTGGCCGTGCTCAAGATTGACGCCAAGGATCTGCCCACCGTGCGCCTGGGCAGCACGCGGGACTTGCAGGTGGGCGAATGGGTGCTGGCCATCGGCTCGCCCTTTGGCTTCGAGAACAGCGTGACGGCGGGTGTGGTCAGTGCCAAGGGCCGCTCGCTGCCCGACGACAGCCTGGTGCCCTTCATCCAGACCGACGTGGCCGTGAACCCCGGCAACTCGGGTGGGCCGCTGTTCAATGCGCGCGGCGAGGTGGTGGGCATCAACTCGCAGATCTACAGCCGCTCGGGCGGCTACCAGGGCGTGTCGTTCTCCATCCCCATCGAGCTGGCCGCCAAGATCAAGGACCAGATCGTCGCCACCGGCAAGGTGCGCCACGCGCAATTGGGCGTGGCCGTGCAGGAGGTGAACCAGGCGTTTGCCGAATCGTTCGCGCTCGACAAACCCGAGGGTGCGCTGGTCGCCAGCGTCAGCAAGGGCAGCCCGGCCGACAAGGCGGGCCTGCAGGCTGGTGACGTGATCCGCCAGGTGGACGGCCAGCCCATCGTGGCCTCGGGCGACCTGCCCGCCTGGGTGGGCCAGGCGCAGCCGGGGCAGCAGGCCAGGCTGTCGGTGTGGCGCCAGGGCAAGCCGCTGGAGCTGACCGCTACGCTGGGTGATTCCAGCGACAAGGCCAGCAAGCAGGCGCGCAATGACGATGCCGTGGGCAAGGGCCAGCTGGGCCTGTCGCTGCGCCCGCTGGACCCCGAGGAGCGCCGCGAGGTGGGTGTGAGCGAGGGCTTGGTGATCGAACAGGCGCGTGGCCCCGCTGCGGCGGCCGGTGTGCAGCCGGGCGATGTGTTGCTGGCCATCAACGGCGCACCCGCCAGGAACATCGACCAGGTCCGCACGGCCATGGCCAAGGCGGGCAAGTCGGTGGCGCTGCTGATAGAGCGCGATGGCAACAAGATCTTTGTGCCAGTGCGCCTGGGGTAAGCCGTGAGGAGCGCCTGCCGTCGGCAATGCCCTCGCGGCGGGCGGCTCCTGTCAGCGCGGCAGCGCCTCCACTTCCTTGGTCCAGCGGTCAATCAGGCGCCTGCGCTCGGCAGCCTTGCCGTATTTTTCAAAGTCGTATTTGATGAGCCTGACGTTGTCCAGCGTCGGGATGCGCGGGTCCATCTTGAAGCTCTTGTTGGCCGGCACCTGGTAGCTGCCCACCTGGGCGCCCACGGCCTGGCCTTCGGCGCTCATCAGCCAGTCGTAATACTTCTTGGCGTTCTCCATGTTGCGCGCACCTTTGATCAGGGCAATGCCACCGATCTCGTAGCTGGTGCCTTCGCAGGGGGCCTGGGTCTTGACCGGGTACTTGTCGGCCTTCCACTTCTCGAAGTTGAACATGAAGGTGATGCCCACCCCCACTTCGCCCTTGGCCACATTGGGCGCTTGCGCCTGGCCGCTGCGGGTGTAGGTGGTGGTGTTCTTGTGCAAGGCCTTGAGGTAATCGAAAGCCTTGTCCTCGCCCATCAGCTGCACCAGGCCTGCAATCACGGTGTAGGCCGTGCCGCTGGAGGCCGGGTGCGAGATTTCCACCTCGCCCTTGTACTCGGGCTTGATCACATCGGCCCAGCATTGCGGCTCGGGCAGTTTCTTCTTCTTGAGGGTATCGGTGTTGTAGCCAAAGCCGATGGCCGAACTGTAGAAGCCCCCCACCTGGTTCCCCGACATCGCGTACTGGCGCACGCTCCAGCCGTGCAGATCCTGGAGATAGCCCGGGCGGTATTCGGCCAGAAGACCTTGCTCGGCCACCTGAAGGAACGGGTCGCCCGTGCCACCCCACCAGATGTCGGTCTTGGGGTTGTTGGCCTCGGCACGCAGCTGCGCCGCGATTTCGCCCGTACCCTTGTGCGCCTGGTTGACCTTGATGCCGGTCTTTTTGGTGAACTCCTTGGCGGCGGCTTCGCACCAAGGGGCGTCGGTGCTGCACAGCGCATTGACCACGCCTTGTGCCTGCGCGCCTGCCGACAAGGCCGCCAGCGCGGCGGCCGCAGCAATGAACCGGATTTTGTGGAATGCCATCGCTCTTGCTCCTTACGTTCTGTTTTTGTGGCCCGAGACAGGGGTCGGGTTGTTCGCCCAGCGCCCGTTGATTGTGGCAGTGATGTGACATGACAAACGGTGCGCCCCCCCGTGAGGCCCTGTCCACGGCAAGCCGTGGCACCGCCGCTATCCTTGGCGGACTACATTTCACCGATCCTTTGGACCCGTTGCCATGCGCCTGCTGCTCGTTGAAGACGACCCCATGATCGGCGAAGCCGTGCTGGACCTGCTGCGTGCCGAGCACTACGCCGTGGACTGGGCGCGTGACGGCGATGCGGCTGATACCGCCCTGCGCACCCAGCCCTACGACCTGGTGCTGCTCGACCTGGGCCTGCCCAAACGCGACGGCCTGGCCGTGCTGCGCGACCTGCGTGCCCGCAAGAACCGCACCCCCGTGCTGGTGGCGACCGCCCGCGATGCCGTGGCACATCGCATCGAGGGGCTCGACGCCGGGGCCGACGACTACGTGCTCAAGCCCTACGACCTGGACGAGTTGCTCGCCCGCATCCGCGCCCTGCTGCGCCGCGCCGCGGGCCGGGCCGAACCGGTGTACGAACACAAGGGCGTGTGCATCAACCCCGCCACGCGCGAGGCCACGGTGCAGGGTGTTCCTGTCGTGCTGTCGGCGCGCGAATGGGCGGTGCTGGAGCCGCTCATCGCCCGGCCTGGCATGGTGCTGTCGCGCCAGCAGCTCGAAGACAAGCTCTACGGCTGGGGCGACGAGGTGAGTAGCAACGCGGTGGAGGTCTACATCCACGGCCTGCGCAAGAAGCTGGGGGCCGAGGTGCTGCTCAACGTGCGCGGCGTCGGCTATTTAGTACCCAAGGTATGACCTACAAGCTCACCCCGGCCCTCCACGGGCTGCTTCCCCGATCACTGCGCATGCGACTGCTGGTGTTTTTGCTCGCCGCCATCGTGCTGGCCGGGGCGGTGCAGGGCGCGCTGGCCTACCGGGGCGCACTGGCCGAGGCCGACACGCTGTTCGACTACCACATGCAGCAGACCGCGCTGGCGCTGCGCTCGGGCCTGCCGGTGGACGCGCAGGGCCTGGGCCCGGGGCTGGACCCCGAGGACGAGAACCACGAATTCGTCGTGCAGGTGTGGACCAACGAGGGCCTGCGCATTTTCGAATCCGCCGTGGGCGCGGAGCTGCCGCAGATCGCCGTGCTGGGTTTTACCGATGTGCAGGCGCGCGGTGGCACCTACCGCGTGTTTTCGATGCAGACGCGCTCGCAGGTCATCCAGGTGGCGCAGAACATGGCCGCGCGGCGCGACATGGCCCGCAGCCTGGCACTGCGCACGCTGGCGCCGTTGGCCATCATGGCGCCGCTGTTGGTGCTGGCCGTGTGGTGGGGCGTGAGCCGGTCGCTGGCCCCGGTGGAACGCGTGCGCCGCCAGCTGGCCCAGCGCCAGGCCGACGACCTCTCGCCCGTGAGTGATGCGCAGCTGCCCGACGAAGTGCAGCCGCTGGTGAGTGAACTCAACCTGCTGTTCGAGCGCGTCCAGCGCGCGTTCGATGCCCAGCAGCATTTTGTGGCCGACGCCGCGCACGAGCTGCGCTCGCCCCTGGCCGCGCTGCGCCTGCAGCTGCAGGGTCTGCAGCGCGCGGGCGACGACACCGCGCGTGCTGCCGCCATCGAACGCCTGTCGGCCGGCATCGACCGCGCCACGCGCTTGGTGGAGCAGCTGCTTACCCTCGCCCGGCAAGAGGCCGCAACCGCCCCCTCCGAGCCCGTGGACCTGCGCGCTGTGGCCCAGCTGGCCCTGGCCGACGTGGCCCCCGCGGCGCAGGTGCGCAGCATGGACGTGGGCCTGCTCGACTCCGACGCCGCCACCGTATCCGGAAATGCCGAGGCCCTGCGCATGCTGGCGCGCAATCTGCTGGACAACGCGATCAAGTACACCCCACCCGGCGGCCAGGTGGACCTGCAGGTGCGCAGGGAGGGCGGCCACGCCGTGCTCACGGTGGAAGACAGCGGCCCCGGCATCGCCCCCGAGCACCGCGAGCGCGTGATGCTGCGTTTTGTGCGCGAAACCTCGGAAGGCGCCCCCGGCAGCGGCCTGGGCCTGGCCATCGTGCAGGCCATTGCACAGGCCCATGGCGCCACGGTGCAACTGGGCGCTTCGCCGCGCCTGGGGGGCCTGCTGGTGACCGTGCGGTTTGGCTGAGATCTGCTGGTAGCAAGCGCCTTGGACGCAGGTACTGTCTGTTGACAATGCTTCAAATTTAATAGCTATTGACGCTTGATAGACAAGCGCTGGAGGCCAAAAAACTTCAAAAGTTGAAGCTAAAAATACCTGCAGACGCCGTCGCCTCTGCGCCAGGCCCCGTGAGCGCCTCGCCGCACAATGCGCAGGCGCCGCATCCATCGCGGGGCCCTATCTCCCGCTGTCAAAGGACACCACCGCATGCACTTCATCGTTCTCGGCGCAGGCGCCATTGGTTGTTATGTGGGTGGGCGCCTGGCAGCGCACGGCCTGCCGGTGTGCCTGGTGGGCCGCCCGCATGCGCTGGAGCCCATCGCGCAGCAGGGCCTGAAGGTGTCCGACCTGGACGGATTTGACCGCACCGTGCCCGTGTCCGCGCTGCAACTGGCGCACACACTGGCAGACGCCGCGCCCAGCGCCGACAGCATCATCCTGCTGTGCGTCAAAAGCGGCGCCACCGAATCCGCCGCACGCGAGCTGGCTGCGGCTTGTGCCCCCGGCACCCCGGTGATCTCGCTGCAGAACGGCGTGGACAACGTGGCCCGCGTCGCGGCGCTGGCGCCTGGCCTGAACGTGCTGGCGGGCATGGTGCCCTACAACGTGGTGCTGCGCGGCGCGCAGGTGCACCGTGCCACCGCAGGCCACCTGCAGCTGCAGCACGATGCTGTCACCGAGCGCATCGCGCCCCTTTTCAACGCCGCAGGCCTGGCCACGGTGCTGCCCGCCGACATCCGTGCGGTGCAGTGGGGCAAGTTGCTGCTCAACCTGAACAACCCGGTCAATGCGCTGTCCGACTTGCCCCTGCGGCAAGAGCTGCTCGACCGCGACTGCCGCCGTGTCTTCGCCGCCCTGCAGACCGAGGCGCTGAGCGTGATGGCCCGCGCGGGCATCACACCCGCCCAGGTCACCGCCGTGTCGCCCATGCTGCTGCCCCATGTGCTGCGGCTGCCCAACTGGCTGTTCACGCGGCTGGCCAAACGCATGCTGCAGATCGACGCCACGGCCCGCTCGTCGATGTGGGACGACCTGGAGGCCGGGCGCGTGACCGAGATCGATGCGCTCAGCGGCGCGGTAGTGCGGCTGGCGGTGCAGCACGGGGCGCAGGCACCGCTCAACGCCCGCATGTGCGAGCTGCTGGGCGGGCCGCGCCAGCGCCTCACGGGTGCGCAGATGTGCAAGATGCTGGGGCTGTGATCAGGCGGCTGGCAGCGCCCGGTCCAGCGGCACATGCAGCCCGGCCTTGAGGCAGCCCAGTGCCACCGAGGTCCTGAACCGCCGCACGTTGTCATCCCCCTCGAACAGGCGCCGCGTCAGCGCTTCGTAGTCCTCCATCGACGCCACGGTCACCACCAGCAGGTAGTCCGCCTCGCCCGTCACGCTGTAGCACTGCTGCACAGCGTCTTCGGCGGCAATGCGCGCGCGCAGCGGGGCGGTGCGGTCGGGGCGCTCGTTTTCCAGGTGCACCTCCAGCACGATGGTCAGCGGTTTGCCCACCTTCACCGGGTCCAGCACGGCGACGTTGGCGCGGATCACGCCGCTGTCCTTCAGCCGCTGGATGCGACGCTGCACAGCGGGTGCCGACAGGTTGACCGCCTGGGCAATCACGCGCTGGGGCGTGGTGTTGTCGGTCTGCAGGATGTCCAGGATGGCGAGGTCAAAGCGGTCGAGTGCTGCGGGGGCGGTCATTCATGGCTCCGGTGGGCGGGCGGCGGCGAGTGAAAGTTGCGTGGAAGGCCTTCAAACAGAGCCAAAAACACGCACAGGTCGAACTATATTTTTACGCATGAGCGCTTCTCTCTTTCAACGTTTTTTCCCTTTCCTTGCCGTCCTGGGCTCCGTCACCGCGTTGGGCATCGGCACCTCCTGGGCCAAGCACTGGCTGTTTCCCGTGGTGGGCGCGCAGGGCACCACCGCTGTGCGGGTGGGCTTTTCGGCCTTGTTGGTGCTGCTGCTGTGGCGGCCCTGGCGCTGGCATTTGTCGCGGGCCGATGCGCGTGCCGTCGTGTTGTATGGCGCGGCCCTCGGCGCCATGAACCTCATGTTCTACATGTCGCTGCGCACCCTGCCGTTTGGCCTGGCGGTGGCCATCGAGTTCTCGGGGCCGCTGGCGGTGGCCATCTGGTCATCCCGGCGCGCCGTGGATTTTGTGTGGGTGGCCCTGGCCATGGCCGGGCTGGGCATGCTGCTGCCGCTGGGGCTCAACGGCAGCACGCTGAACCCGGTGGGGGTTTTGTACGCGCTGGGCGCAGCGGTGTTCTAGGCGCTCTACATCGTGTTTGGCAAACGTGCTGGGCATCTGCACGCGGGGCATTCGGTGTCGCTGGGCTTGCTGGTGGCGGCGCTGGTGGTGGTGCCGGTGGGTGTGGCGCATGCGGGCGCTGCGCTGCTGTCGCCCACGGTGCTGCTCATCGGCGTGGCGGTGGCGGCGGTCTCCAGCGCCATCCCGATCTCGCTCGAAATGATGGCCTTGAAGCGCCTGCCCAAGGAGGCCTTCGGCATCATGATCAGCATGGAGCCTGCGGTGGCCGCCGTGCTGGCCCTGGTGCTGCTGGGCGAGCACCTGAGCGCCATCCAGTGGCTGGCCATTGGCTGCATCGTGGCGGCGTCGATGGGCAGTGCCATGACCGCCGGCCGGCCCCAGGGCACCGACCGCGCGGCGCCGCAGCCAGCCTGAAGGCGGCCGGTGCCATCGCGCCCGCCTGGGCAGATCAAGGTCCGCCAAGGATGGCCTTCGCGCTGACACCCCGGCGTGGGCAAAGGATGACACGCGCAGCGCATGCTCCATGGCCAGAATGGGTCTATCTCATAGGAGCCGCCCATGATGCGCATTTCGCCGTTGCCACAATCCGAGGTCGATGAGGCTGAACGCAAAGTCAGCGCCATCCTGGCAGACCTGGAAGAAGCGACCCATTCAGAGGTCAAGGACATCGATCTGGAAGATGTGGTGGAAACCGACACCGCCAGCGGCCAGCCTGCCGTGCACCAGAGCGTGGACATCACCATACAGCCGCGCGCACAGCGCAAGTGGCTCACCAAATAGCGCAAGCAACCCGGCGCCCCTGGCCGGGCTGTCAGCCAGTCAGCCGGCGTTGGGTTGGCGGCCTTGGCGCAACTGCAACACCCGTGCAATGAGGTTGGCATAGCCTTCCTCAGCCTGCGCCAGCAGGGGCAAACCCGTCTCGCGCACAGCGCGGTCTACCGCGTCGGCCCAGTCGGGTGTATTGGGCTCTGCCTGGGCGCAGGCCATGGCGCCCAGCACCAGCTCCTGCCCCCAGAAGTACACCTGTGCGGCGCGCACGTTGGCCTGCATGCGCTGCACCTCGGCCAAGGTGTGTGGCTCCGCCAGGTTCAGCCAGATGTCGGCATACAAAAAATCCACGGGCGCGCCTTGAGGTTGCCACTGCAGCGCGTCGGCCTGTACCAGCGCTACCTTGCGCGCTGCGGACTCCGGGAGCCCCTCCAGCACGCGGCAACGGCGAAACAGCTCCAGCACGTCTCCATCCCGCTCCACCACGGTCACGCGCTCCACCGAGGGCTGCAGTGCCATGTTCGCCGCGACCCAGCCCATGCCCAGGCCCATCACCACCGTGTGGCCCCGCGCGTGGTGGCAGGCCAGTTCCTGGCTTTCGATCTCCATCGGCGACAGCGACATCCAGGTTTCCCACCCGCCCGCAGCGCTTTGCCGCATCAGCACCGTCGATCCCGATGTGACACACGGGCCGCTGTGGTATCCACGGTCCAGCCCCACGCCGGTGCGCTTCATCTGCCATGGCCCCACGGCCCCGTCGGGGTACTGCGGCATGTGCCAGTGCGGGGCAAAGACGGGAAGCCCCAGCGCCTGCGCCAGTGCGCTGGCGGATGGCTGGGGGGCAAGAGGGGCGGTGGAGGGGGAAGGAGATGCCGACATAGGCTTGATCTTAGGCGGGTAAATGGCAGATGGGCTTGAGAATCTGCGCGTCCGTAGGGGCACCGGGCATTGTCCGACAGCCTCACGGTCTGCAGGATGGCGTCCAACGCGTGGAGCGGGCCCTAAAAGAGATGGAGATGAAACCCTGTTTGTTTCGTCGGCCACCTTCTCAGGAGACGCACATGCATCCATCCACTATTTCCAGTCCAGGCTCCCTGCCTGCTGATGAGGACCTGGCCGAACAAGCCCGCCCCGGCTACGGCATTCCGTCGCAAGACCCGCGGCCAGGGGCGCAGACCGCCCTGGAGCCTGAGGAGGCCGATCGCGAGGCCCATTCCGTGCTGGTGGGCGGCGGCATGATGGCGGGCGCGGCTGCCGGCGCGGCGGTGGGCGTTGCGGTCGCCGGCCCGGTGGGCGTGGTCGTTGGGGGCACCTTGGGCGGTATTGCCGGGGCGCTGGGCGGCGCGGCTGCTGGTACGGCGGTCAAGACCGAAGATGCTGGAGAGGCGGCTGACCCCGCATCAATAAGCACTGAGCACCCAGGCGCAGACAAACGCAACCGGGCCGATCAGACGCCCTGATTGGGCTGTTGAGCTGTGTTGCTCTGTAGAGGAAGCAGCCTTTTGGATTCAATGCGGCTCGGGGCTGCACGTCCGTCGGAACGTTTCAATCAGGCGGTTGCCAGCTCGCTCCATGCTTCGCCCAGCGCCTGCGCTTGCTGTAGCACCAGCTCCACGGCGGCAGCTTCCAGGTCGGGCGGGTATTTGTATTTGCGCAAGATGCGTTTCACCATGAGGCGCAGCTTGGCTTGCACACTCTCGCGCTCGGTCCAGTCCACCGTCAGGTTCTTGCGCAGGTTGTCGGTCAGTTCGTGGGCGATTTTTTTCAGCGTGTCGTCGCTCAGCTCGCGCACCGCTGCCTCGTTCTCGGCCAGCGCGGTGTAAAAGCGCACCTCGTCTTCGGTCAGCCCCAGCTTGTCGGCCAGGCCATGTGCCTCGCGGAACTTGCGGGCCATGTCCAGCAGTTCTTCCATCACCTGGGCGGTTTCAATGCTGCGGTTCTGGTAGCGCACGATCACCCCACCCAGCAGCTCCGAGAACTTTTTGCTCTGCACCACGTTGCTGGCAAAGCGGCTTTTGATCTCGCCCTCCAGCAGGCGCTCCAGCAGCTCCACTGCCAGGTTGCGTTCGGGCAGCGCCCGCACCTGGGCCAGAAAGCCTTCGTCCAGCAGGCCAATGTTGGGCTTCTCCAGCCCCACGGCGTTAAAGATGTCCACCACGCTTTCAGACACCACGGCCTGGCTGATGATCTGGCGCACCGCCAGCTCGCGCTGCTCGTCGGTGCGTTGTTTGGCGGTGATGTCGCGCTTGGTCAGGATCACCTTCACCGCCTGCATGAAAGCCACTTCCTCGCGCACCGCCTTGGCCTCGTCCAGCGTGCAGCTCAGCGTAAAGGCCTGGCTCATCGCCAGGGCCGTGTCGGCAAATCGCTTTTTGCCGTCTTGCCCGGCCTGGCGCGGCAGGCCCAGCACATGGTTGGCCGCACCCGCGAGCACGCGGTGCCCGCCCGTCAAAAAGCCGCTGTAGTCAAGCCCGTGCAGCAGGGCGCGCAGAACATCGAGCTTTTCCAGCACCACGCTGAAGGCCTCGTGCGCATCCACTGTGGGGCGCCCCCGGCCCTGCGCGGCGGTGTACTCCTTCATGGCGGCTTTGAGCTCGTTGCCAATGCCGATGTAGTCCACCACCAGGCCGCCCTGCTTGTCCTTGAACACGCGGTTCACGCGGGCAATGGCCTGCATCAGGTTGTGGCCCTTCATGGGTTTGTCCACATACAGCGTGTGCACGCAGGGCGCATCAAAACCCGTCAGCCACATGTCGCGCACGATCACGATGCGCAGCGGGTCGGCCGGGTCTTTGAAGCGTTTTTCCAGCCGCTTTTTCACCTGCGCGCTGTAGATGTGCGGGCGCAGCAGGGCCTTGTCGCTGGCGCTGCCCGTCATCACGATCTTGATGGCGCCCAGCTCGGGGTCGGCATGGTGCCAGTCGGGGCGCAGGCGCACGATCTCGTTGTACAGGTGCGCGCAGATGTCGCGGCTCATGGCCACCACCATGGCCTTGCCGCGCTGGGCGGTGTTGCGCTCTTCAAAATGCGCCACCAGGTCCTGCGCCACACGCGCCACGCGGGGCTCGGCGCCCACCACCTGCTCCAGCGCGGCCCAGCGGCTTTTCAGGCGCGACTGCACGCTTTCTTCTTCGTCTTCGGCCAGCTCGTCCACTTCGGCGTCGATGCTGGGCAGCTCGTCGGCCTTCAGGCCCAGCTTGACCATGCGGCTTTCGTAGTAGATGGCCACGGTGGCGCCGTCTTCCTTGGCCTGCTGCATGTCATATACATGGATGTAGTCGCCAAACACGGCCCGTGTGTCGCGGTCGGTGCCGCTCACGGGCGTGCCGGTAAACGCGACAAAGGTGGCGTTGGGCAGTGCGTCGCGCAGGTGCTGGGCGTAACCCACTTGGTAGTGTTCCCGGGTGGGCTCCACCGTGTTCGTCTCGGTGCCAACCCGGTAGGTGGGCGGCGCAAACTCGGCGCGGTGTGCGGGTGCGGTGCCGCTGCCTGTGGTGATGGGGTTTGCTACTGTATTAATAGCTGGTTGCGCTTGTGTATCAAGCGCTAGAGCCTGAATTTGCTTGAAATTTTCCTTGCCTTCGGCCTTGCGCACCTTCAGCCGGGCCTCAAACCCGTACTGCGTGCGATGCGCCTCATCGGCAATCACCACGATGTTGTGGCGGTCCGACAGCATGGGGTAGCTGTCTTCGTCCTCGCCGGGCATGAACTTCTGGATGGTGGCAAACACAATGCCGCCCGAGGGCCGGTTGCTCAGCAGCGTGCGCAGCTCCTGCCGGGTGCGGGCCTGCACGGGCTGCTCGCGCAGCAGGTCTTGCGCCAGGCCAAACACGCCCAGCAGCTGGCCGTCCAGGTCGTTGCGGTCGGTGATCACCACGATGGTGGGGTTCTGCAGCGCGGGCTCTTGCATCACGCGGGCGGCAAAGCAGGTCATGGTGATGCTCTTGCCGCTGCCCTGCGTGTGCCACACCACGCCGCCCTTGCCTTTGATGGCCGGGTTTCCTGGGTCTACGCCACCACCCGGCATGGCAGCAGCCACCACCTGCGCAATGGCGGCGCGTACCGCATGAAACTGGTGGTAGCCCGCGATCTTTTTCACCAGCTGGCCATCGTCCTCAAACAGCACAAAGTAGCGCAGGTAGTCCAGCAGATATTGCGGCGCCAGCACGCCGCGCACCAGGGTCTGCAACTCGTTGAACTGGCCCAGCGGGTCCAGCGTGGCGCCGTCAATCGTGCGCCACGCCATGAAGCGCTCGGCGCTGGCGCTCAGCGACCCCAGCAGCGCCTCGGTGCCGTCCGATATCACCAGCACCTCGTTGGTGTGGAACAGGTCCGGGATCTGCTCTTTGTATGTCTGGATCTGGTCGTACGCCTTCCACACGCTGGCGGCCTGGTCTGCGGGGTTCTTCAGCTCCAGCAGCACCAGCGGCAAGCCGTTCACAAACAGCACCACATCGGGCCGGCGCGTGTGGCGCGGCCCGCGCACGCTGAATTGGTTCACCGCCAGCCACTCATTGCGCTCGGGCACGGCCCAGTCCACCAGGCGCACAAAGTCGCCCACCGTCTCGTTGCCGCGCTGGTACTGCACCGGCACACCCGCCACCAGCAGCCGGTGAAACCGCCGGTTGGCCGCTAGCAGCGCGGGCGCACCCAGGTCTTGCACCTGCGCCAGCGCGTCGTCGACGGCCACCACGGGCACGGCAGGGTTCAGCCGCACCAGCGCCGCCCGCAGGCGGCCCGCCAGCAGCACCTGGCGGTAGTCGCTGCGCTCGGGCGCGGGGCCGTCGGGGGCGATGTCGGGGCCTGCAATGGGGGTGTAGCCCACGTCCTGCAGCCAGGCCAGGGTTTCGCGTTCGAGCTGGTCTTCGGTCATGCGGTCAGACCCTGGGCTGAGAGGTGGCGGATGTGTCGATGCCATCGACAGGTATGGAGGATATGCTTAAAAAAACACAAAAAATCGACACGTTATGGTGATCTGTCGATGCCGTCACCATAGGGTCCGCCTCTCAGCGCTGACACAAGACGTCATGTGATGCGGCACAGCATGCATCGAGGAGTTGCAAGGTAATTGCAATTGGAGTTGCAATCGGAATTGCAATTAAATTGCTAAGTTGTTGATTCGATTTGATATTTTTCAAATTCTAAGAGCCAATCGGATTTGCGTTTAAGCACTTCTACGCCCAAAAGGGCAGGTACCGGGCATATCGGGTCGATGCGGTCTCCGACTCGTCCGCCTTGATGAGGCCTGCATCTTTGGTGGCCCCAATGACCTGCGAAGCCGTTACCGCTTTGGATTCTGGGAGTTTGAAGCGATCCCGCAAGCTTTGATTGGACATCCGCTCGTTGCTGACGTACTTCAGACAGCAATGCTGGTAGCAGGCCCGTATGCGGTCAGGCTTGCTCATGTCGGCAAAGTCGCGGTGCGCAAACAGGATCGCCATCGTGCGTGTTTCGCTGGTGCGAAAGTCTGGCGCAGGCAATTGGAACACTTCGGCCAGATGGACAACCTTGTCGATGCCGCTGCCTTTTTCCTCGCACACCCGCATGCGACGCAACAGCTCTGCCAGGCGCTCGTTGCAAGAGCGGAATTCATCGATGAAACGCTCCACCTTGATCGGGGGTAGCCCCGGGTTGGACACCTCCAGACGATCCGCGTACATCTCAATCATGACGGACTGCCCGGTGGCTTCGAAAGACTGGTGCACCAGCGCGTTGGCTATCAACTCGCGAATGGCCTGGCGCGGAAACATCTTGACCTCTTCGCGCAGCGCCTGCTCCACAAAGTGGTTGCGGGGCGCAGAGGAGTGCACAAAGTCCACCAGCTTCTCAAAGCCCACCGCGTACCCTTGGTGCTCGGGTTCGTCGTAGCGCGTGGCCAGCTTGTTGACCCCTTCGTAAATCACCACCCGTGGCGCCTTGCGCGCCAACTCTGGCGAGAAAGCATCCAACCGCTTGGCCAAAAGAATGGCGGCCAGATTGGTGATGTGCCAGCCATCAGCTTTCCGCTCAATCAGCCGCTCCTGCGAAAGGCGCTCCAGCACCCCGTCGCGGCTGGTGGGGTAGGGCAGCTTCATCAAGTCAAAGAAAGACTGGGTATCCAGCAAGGCCACCACATCATCGGCACTGGCCCCTGTGTGGGCGGGGTGCCCAAACCAGTCTGGCCCACCTTCCGCAAAGATGCGTTTGAGCTGATCCGGCGACATCGGCACCAGCTCTTCGCCAGCACGCATCAAATACGCGCCCTCATGGTGCAAGGGTGTGGCTGCCGGACGAGGGGGAATGCTGAACACCAGCACGCGGCCATCAGGGTGCTGCAGTTCCTGCACATCTACACGCAGGCGCAGGGCCTCCAGAATGCGGGCCGTGATGTCGCCCCGGTTCTGAAAAGCCTGGGTGCCCACCACCTGCCTAGGCCGCTTGTCTGAAACACCCAGCACCAGATGGCCACCGCCCTCATTGGCCAGCGCCACGCAGTAGCGCATCAGCTTGGTGGTGTCGTATTGCTGCTTGGCCTCTTTGAACTCTAGGTGTTCATCCTCGGGCGCTTCCACCAACCAGCGGTTCAAAGTGTCTAAGGTCATCATCACGCGGCCTCCATGGGCATTTCAGCCATTGTGTCGGACAAGCGCAACTGGCCGGAGATCAGGCGGGGGAGCAGGGTGTCGCGGAGGGTGGAGAGGGTTTGGGCTTGCGCTTCGCTATGGTCGATGCTGTTTCTTAATGCATTGGCCGACGCATCGAACACTGCGAGAACGTTCGCAGGAGCATCTGGAACGAGCAAGCGATAGACGTTCTCTCTGTTCAACCCAGGGACCGCTGCATCGGTATCCATGTCATGCAAACCCAAAGTCTTCAAAAGCTGGTGGCAATACGTCAGCGGACGCTTGGCCTTCACGTAAAAGACCGTATCGATTGGGTAGAACGGGCGGCTCTCCCAGTAGAGGCTTCCAACTGTGCCCTTACGACCAACGATGATCGACGGGCTATCAATCAGCGGTTTCTCGTGCCACCCCGTAATTCCGCCAGACCCATACACAGGCACTGGACCGGGAATTCGGTTTTCTGCCTTGAGTGCCTTGCCGTAAGCAAGCTCCAAAAACGAGTCCAGTCGAATGGGTAGCCACCCCTTCGGCACCCACCCCAACTCCGATTCCTCCAGCGCATCGGGAAACAGCGCGGCGGTGGCTTCGTCCATGCCTTCGGGGGCGCGGCCTTCCATCTTGGCGCGCACGGGGTCGAAATCGACAAACCACGACTTAAACAGCGCCTGGGCAATAGCTTCGAGTGTGACGTTGGTTTCGCGCAGGAGGGTGATGCGGTCGTCGAGTACGCCGACAAATCTAGCAATTCGTTGCTGCTCCTGAATTCCCGGGAATGAGATTGGAAGCGCCTGAACGATGGCCGTGTTTAGATTCGGCATAACAGCGCCGACTGCATGTGTCCTTAGCCAGCCATATGCAGTCTCACTGGACAAATACATCGCAAGATATCGGGGGTCAACCCGTGGGCTTTGCACGCGGAGTAGCAGAGCGCCGGTACCGCAGAGCGCTCCTTCAAATCTTTCATCCACAATTGCAGACAGACCTGTGGCCTGGGCGCCGCGTCGCGCGAACAAGATGTCACCAAGTCGAAGCCGATGCCGGGACAGTTCAGATGCTTTTGCCGCATCAACCCGGGGAACTGGGATGTCAAGAATCCGGCCTCTTCCAATCGCTTCAGTCGGAATCACGGCCGTCCCTGAGACCACGTAATCATGACTGTGCAGTTGCGAGCCGAATGGGCCAGTTTGAACTGATGCCTCTCCGTCGCGCACCAAATCACCGATTGTGAGAGAGGCCCACTCAGAACTCATACCCCAGCCCCCCCAGCTTCTGCCGAATCACCGCATCCAGCTCCGCGCCCTTGGCCATCTGCTCGCCCAGCTTTTCCGTCAGCTTCACCATCTTGTCGGCAAAGGCTTCGTCGTCGTCCTCCACCGCCTCGGCGCCCACGTAGCGGCCGGGGGTGAGTACGTGGCCGTGCTGGGCGATCTCGGCCAGGGGCACGCTGCGGCAGAAGCCGGGGATGTCCTGATAGGGGGCGGGGCGGTGGGGATGGGCTTCAACGGGCTCAGCCTGAACGGAATTCGCGGTGGGCGTAACGGCGGTGGGCGCGGGCTCGCCGCGCCAGGCGGCTACGGTGGCGGCGATGCGGTCGATGACTTCGTCGGTCAGCTCGCCTTGCACGCGGCTGATCATGGTGGCGAGCTTGCGGGCGTCGATGAACAGCACTTCGCCCTTGCGCTTTTTGCTCTTGGCCAAAAACCACAGGCACGCCGGGATTTGCGTGTTGAAAAACAGCTGGCCGGGCAGGGCGATCATCACTTCCACCACGTCGGCATCGACCATGGCGGCGCGGATCTGGCCTTCGTTGTTCTGGCTGCTGCTCAGGCTGCCGTTGGCCAGCACGATGCCCGCGCGGCCGGTGGCTTTGAGGTGGTGCAGCATGTGCTGCAGCCAGGCGGTGTTGGCGTTGCCGTGGGGTGGGTCGCCGTACACCCAGCGGGCGTCGCCCTCCAGGCTGGGGTGCCACCAGTCGCTGATGTTGAAGGGCGGGTTGGCCAGGATGAAGTCGGCGCGCAGGTCGGGATGCTGGTTGCGCACAAAGGTGTCGGCGGGTTCGGTCCCCAAGTTGAAGTCGATGCCGCGAATGGCCAGGTTCATGGCGGCCAGGCGCCAGGTGGTGGGGTTGCTTTCTTGCCCGTAGATGGAGACATCGCCCTTTTTGCCGCCGTGGGCTTCGATGAACTTCTCGCTCTGCACAAACATGCCGCCGCTGCCACAACACGGGTCGTACACCTTGCCGGTGTGCGGGTTGAGCACGGCCACCAGGGTTTTGACGATGCTGGCGGGGGTGTAGAACTGCCCGCCGCGCTTGCCTTCGGCGCTGGCGAACATGCCCAGAAAGTATTCGTACACCTGGCCCAGGGTGTCGCGGGCCACGTCGGGGGTGTCGCCAAAGCCGATGGTGGAGACAAGATCGACAAGCTCGCCCAGCTTGCCGTCGGGCAATTGCGCGCGGGCATAGCGTTTGTCCAGGATGCCTTTGAGCGTGGGGTTCTCGGCCTCGATCAGCGTGAGCGCGTCATCGATGCGTTTGCCAATGTCGGGCTGCTTGGCGCTGCTGCGCAGTTGCTCCCACCGGGCGGCTTCGGGCACCCAGAAGACGTTGGCTTCTTTGTAGTAGTCGCGGTCTTCCAGCTCGGCGGCAATGTCGGCGGGGTCGGCATCGCCGTAGAAGTATTCGTCGTCGGGGTCTGCCAGGCGCAACACCAGCGTGGCGTGGTGGGCGGCAAAGGTGTCAGAGATGTATTTGACGAAGATGAGGCCGAGCACCAGGTGCTTGTATTCGGCGGCGTCCATGTTGGCGCGCAGCTTGTCGGCGGTGGCCCACAGGGTTTTCTTTATGTCTTGGAGCATGTGGCTGCGGTGTGTGATGCGCTTATGGCAGTCGGCGGGCAGGCCCGCCGCACACACTGCGAAGACCCTGCCACGGGGTTGCTTCTTTGAATACTACTATTTTGATAGCTACTAGCGCTTATCCAATAAGCGCTAGGGGCAATTTTGACCATAAATCTGGTCCCCTCGACAGGAATCGAACCTGTATCTAGCGCTTAGGAGGCACTCGTTCTATCCATTGAACTACGAGGAGGCAAGACAGCCGCGCATTGTAGTGGCGTGCGGGGGCCTTCCCGGAGGCAGGGCCTCAGTCGTACTTCACCGTGTAGATGATGTCCACCGCACTCTTCTCGCCGGTCTGCCCGCGTAGCGTGAGGCGGCGGGAGAGGTCGTAGAAGATGTACAGCGTGCCCAGCGTGCCCGACAGGCTGCGCTCGTACGTCACGTACAAATCCTTGGATAGGCGCTTGCCGAAGGTGAGGGCGGTGGCGCTGGCGTCTTCACCCGCGGTGGCGCTGCGAAAGCCGATCTCGTCCAGGCCGATGCGGCTGGCGATGTTGGCGCTGGTGTTGCCGCCGCCCTTGCGGCCCAGCAGGGCCAGGGCGGCTTGCTGCATCACGGCGGCTTCGGCGCCGCCGGCGGAGGCGTTGCGGCCCAGGACCACCCACGAGAGTTTTTCGGCATCGGGCAGCTCGGGGTCGGAATACAGCTTGACGCGCGGCGCCTGGGCGCTGCCGGTGACCTGCACCCCCGCGCGCACGCTGATGTTGGGGCGCAGGGCCAGGATGTCGAGCGAGGGGTTGTTGTAGGGGCCGTTGAAGCGGATCAGGCCCGTCTCCACGTCCAGCATCTGGCCCCAGGCGCGGTAGCGGCCTTCGTCGGTGCGGACCTCGCCGGTCACGCGGGGCGGGGCGCCGGGCACGGCGCTGCTGCGGATGTCCACCTCGCCTGTCAGCCGCGTGGTGATGCCATGGCCATGCAGCGCAAAGTCGCGCCCCAGGTTGAGGGTGATGGCAATGTCGGGCGGCTTGGCGGTTTCGGCCTGCGCTGCCACCTGGCTGGCCTTGGCGGCGGCCTGGGCCTTGGCTTGGTCTTCGCGGTCCTTGGCGGCAGAGCGCACGACCACGTCCGAGCCCAGGCTGGGCGCGGTTTCGTCGGGCAGGATGATGGTGGCGCGGTCGGTGGTGAGCTTGCCGCGCAGGCTGATCTGGCCTTGCTGCAGCTGCGCCTGCAGTTGGCCCGACACGCTGATCTGCCGGTCGGCGCGCACCAGCACTTGCAGGGCCTTGGCCTCGGCTTGCAGTGACATGGTGATGCCTGACAGTCCCTTGGTAGCGGTAGCGCTGTCGCCCCAGTTCACGCGGCCGGTGGCGGTGAGCGTGCCGCCGTCCTGCGGGGCAGCCGTGCGGTTGCCGCTGAAGCCTGCAATGCGCGCGCCGCTGCCGCGCCCGCCCTGCAGGCGGAACTCGGTGATGCTGAGCTGATTGCCTTGCAGCGTGGCACGCAGGCGGCCGCCCTGCAGGTCTACGCCATTGACCACGGAGCGCACGGCCATGTCGTCGGCGCCCAGCGTGCCGGCCCAGCGCGGCGCATTGCGGGTGCCTGACAACGTGGCGCTGGCGTCCAGTGTGCCGCGCACACGCCAGCCGGGCGGGGCCAGGGCCGACCACACGCCCACGTCGGGCAGGCGCGCGCGCAGGGTGCCGGCCAGTGGCGCATCCGGAGCCCAGGTGAAGGGTGAGGACATGGCGGGCGAAGAATTGACGGGCGAGGAGGGGCTGGCGCCCGCAGCGGCTGGGGCGCCGGGCGCTCCGGGTGTGAGGCGGGTGCTGACGTTGGCCTGCACCTCGCCGGCCCGGTCGCTCGCCCAGGCCAGTTGGGCGCGCAGGGCCTCGCCTTCGATCTCGACGGTGATTTCGGCCTGGCGCACACCGGCGGCGGTGCCTGCCCCTGCACCGGATGCCGCACCTAGGGCCGATGGGTTGGCCGAGGCCTCGGTGGCGATCACCGCCGTGGCGCCCGCGCCCGTGCCCTGGCCGCTGCTTTGCACGGCGGTGATGGCGGTGGCGTCGCCCGCCAGGATGCGCAGGTCGCCGCTGGCCCGGCGCAGGCTGGCGCTGGCGCGCAGGGGGCCTTGGGTGTTGTCCACGTTCCATTGCCCGTCCAGCACGATGCTGGTGGCCAGCCCCATGCGGGCAAACAGCGGCTGGGCAGGGCGGCCAGCGGCGGCCGGGGTATCCCCCAGCCCCAGTGCATCGACCCAGGCCATGGGCAGGCCCTGCAGCGTGCCCTGGGTCTGCAGTTGCACCGGGTTCGCGCCAGTGGCCACGCGCAGGGGTTGCCACCCCAGCGTAGCGGTGCCGGGCAGGGGGCCGGTCAGGCGGGCCTGGCCTGCCGAGGCCTGCACGGTGTAGCCCGCTGCCGACGACGCGCCGGGGCCGGGGGCGGCGCGCGCGGTGAGGGACAAGGGATCGGCCAGTTGCAGCGTCCAGGGGCCGGGGCGTGCAGCGTCTTGCGCCACCAGCCGCAGTTCGCTGATCTGCACCTGCGCCCCTTGCGTGGATGTGGTCAGCCCGCCCGTGGCGCGGGTTTGCAGGGCCAGCCGCTGCATCTGCTGGGGCTGGGAGGCGTTCAGGCGGGCTTCGCCGTCCAGTGCCAGCGTGGCCTGCGCCAGGGTGCCGGAGAGTTCGGCCTTCACGGCGCGCAGTTGCACGGCGGTGGCGCCGCCGCCTGCGCCTTTGCCGGGGGGCAGTGACAGGTCCAGTTGCGGGGTGGAGAGGGCGGCTTGCAGCTCGAAGGTGGCCTTGTCCGAGGGCGGTGTGCTGCCCGCGCGGCTGGCGTTGGCATGGGCGTTTGTAGCGGTGGCGGCTTGCAGTTGCCGGGCCAGTGTTTGCCAGCCGCCCTTCCACCGGGCGGTCAGCTGCACGGCGCCCTTGGCGGTGGCGCCCTGCAAGGCTTCTTGCAGGCGGGTGCCCACCAGCGGCAGGGTTGCCAGCCAGCGCTGGGTCTGGTCCACGTCGGTCCATTGCACCTGCAGGTCGCCTGCACCCGCTTGGGGTGCCATGCTGCCCTGTGCGCGCGCTGTGGCGCCAGGCGCGGTCAGCGTGATCTGGCCCTGGCCCGACAAATCGCCGGGTGCAACGCGCAGCTGGGTGGCTTCGACGTGGGCTTGCAAAGCGTCCAGCAGCAGGCGATCCAGCTGCAAGGTGCCGCCGGTCTGGGTGGGCGAAGCAGGCTGCCAGCTGCCTTGTGCGGTCAGCGTGTTGATGCGCAGCAGTACGGGGCGGTTGGGAGTGGTTTTGACAGGCGCGGAAGCGGCGGGGCCGGTGGCCCGGATGTCTGCTGTAAAACGCACTACATCGCCCTGCATCTGCGCACCCACGCGGCCCGCCAGCGGGGCGGCCGCCCACGCGGTGTGCAGGGCGTCCGGGCGCAGGTTGCGCAGTTCGGCCTGGCCCTCCAGCGCGCCGGTGGCGGGGTTGTAGCTGCCTTGCAGGGTGACTGCGCCGGTGCCTGCATTCACAGTCGCGCCGGGCACCGCCCAGCGTGTGCCGTCGTAGTTCGCGTCGGCTTGCAGGGCGGTGATGGGCAGGCGGGCCTGGTCCCACGGGCCTGCCAGTTCGTTGCGCAGCTGTGCCTGCAGGGCCCAACCGTTGCCCACTGGGGCGGCCCCCCCGGTGGGCCCCGCGTGCACGGTGCCATGCAGCCGGGTGGCCGGGGCCTGGGGCCACAGGGCCGCCAGGTTGACGGCACGCAACGTGGCCTGGGCCGACTGCAGGGGCTGCGCGGACCACGGGGCCAGCGTGGCCTGCATGTCGGCCTGCATAGGTTCTGCGGCGGGGGGTGTCGGTGGTGGTGCTGCAGATTTGGTCGAGGGGGATTTGGCAGGGGGCGAGGGCGTTGGCGGGGCCTCCGCCTGGGCCGTGGTGGGGCTGATGCGCGCCTGCAGTTGCAGTTGCGCCGCCGCGGTGGTCAGCGTGCCCTGCAGCGTGGCGTGTGCGCCCACCCGCATGGCGGTGGTGCCACCGGGCACGGCGGCGCGCACCGTGCCGTCCACGGTGGCGTTCAGCGCCATGGGGGCCTGGGCCTGCAGCGTCAGCCGCGCGGTGTATTGGCCTTGGGCCAGCTCCAGGCTGCCGATGTTCAGGCGGTGCTCCTGCCCGTCAAAGCGGTAGTCGCCGGCCAGGCCCCGGGCTTCCACGGCCGGGGCGCCTGCCCATTGCAACTGGTCCACGCGGAACGGCACACCGATGTGCAAGGGCAGCACCAGCTGGGTCAGGGGCGTGGGCGGCTCTGCGCCGGCCGGGCTGGCCAGCGGCGTGATCTGCACGCGCGCGGCATGCACTTCGCCCAGCTCCAGGCGGCGTTGCAGCAAGGGGGCCAGCTGCCAGCCCAGGCGGATGTCGGTCACCTCGACGGACAGACCGGGGCTGCGCCAGCGCAGCCAGCCAATGCGCCCGCCGCTGCGCAGCGACCCAGTGACCTCGCGGCTCTCCAGTTGCTGGTTGGCGGGCAGGTACTGCGCCGCGCGCGCCAGCGCCAGGGCCAGCGATGTGTTGCTGCCAGCCCACCACCACACGGCAGCGGCTGCGGCAATCAGCAGCGCAATCACTGCCACCAACAGCCAGCCCAGTGCACGCAGCACACGGCGGCCACGGTGCGGCGAAGGGCCCGGGCCACCCTGGTGGCTGGGCGACGCCCCTGCGCTGAAGTCAGAGGAGCGGGCGCGGGGTGTCGGGGAGTGGGGGGGCATGGGTTGAGCGTCCATCAGAAGCTGAACCCGAGCCGCAGGTGCAGCCGCACCTCCTTGGTTTTCACGCCGTAGGCCAGGTCGGCCTGCAGGGGGCCCACAGGGCTGCGCCAGCGCACGCCAGCCCCCACGCCAACGCGCGGGTCCATGTCGCCCAGGCGGTCGGCCACGGCACCAGCATCCACGAACAGCGTGCTCTCCCAGTCGGTCATGGCGCCCCGGTAGACGATGGGGCGCTGCCATTCGACGCTGCCCACGGCCAGGTAGCGGCCGCCGTAGAGCTGACCCTTGTCGGTGCGGGCGCCGATGCTGCGGTAGCCGTAGCCACGCACGGTGGTGTCACCCCCGGTCAGGAAAAGCTGGGTGACCGGGATCTGCGCGCCATCGCGTGCCAGCACGGCCCCGCCCTCTGCGCGCAAGGCCACGCGGGCGCTGCGGCCCACACCGACGGCGTCCTGCACGCGGCCCGCAGGGATGAACGACTGCCAGCGCACCAGGGTGCGCACAAACGGGTCGCGCTCAGGCCGCAGCGTGGTGCCCAGCCCCAGTTCCACGGCGATGCCGTGGCCGCGCGTGGGGGCGGTGGGGCTGTTGAAGTAGCGGCCTGTCCAGCCGTAGTTCACGCTGAGGGCCGTGCTGGTGTCGGAGGGCGACTGCACATTGGCGGCAAGGCCCTGGCTCTTGGCGTAGTCGTACTGCAGGAAGTAGTTGCGGTCGATGTTCTTGGTGCTTTTGCTGCGGCCTGCGCGCAGTCGGCCGCTGTTGACGTCGTAGTCGCCCGTGGATTCGCGCTGCAGTTGCCCCCCCGCAAACCAGCGCCAGCCCCGGTTGTCGGGCAGGTCGGTCCATTCGGTGCTGGCCAGGTTGGTTTCACGGTCCAGCGACAGCTTGCTCACGGCGCGCCAGCCGATCACGGGCAACTGGTTATGGATGTGCTCCAGCGACAGGCGCGCGCCGCTGTCGGTCGAGAACCCTGGCCCGAACACCAGCTTTTGCACCTTGGCCTCGCGCACCTGGGCCACCACGGGCGCGGTCTGCGGGTCGGTGCCCTCGGTGTCGAGCGTGAGGAACACCGCGTCGTAGTAGCCGCTGCTGGCCAGCCGCAGTTGGGCGTCGAGCAGTTCGGCCTCGTCGTAGACCGCGCCCGTGGGCAGGCGCGCCAGGCGCCGGGCGCCGTCGGGGTCGTAGCGCTCGCTGCCCTCCACCCTGAGTGGCCCGAAGCGATAGGGCGGGCCGGGCTCGTAGGTCACGCTGAGTTTGGCCTCGTGCTTGTCGGCGTCGATCTCGGCCCGGCTGGTAGCGATGCGGGCGGTGGGGTGGCGGCGCGCTTGCAGCTGGCGCAGGCCGTCGTTCTTGGCCGAGTCCCAGGCAGACTGGGTGAACGGCTGGCCGGGCTGCAGGGACCAGTTGCGCTGCACGCGCTGCTGCTGGCGGATGCTGGCGCTCTGGGAGTCGGTTTCTTCTGGCGATTGCGCCGTGTTGATACCGTCCGTGTTGCCAGTGAAGTCGACGTCCGCGCTGGCAATGCGGGTCTGCGGGCCGGGCTGCACCGTGACCACCACCGTGCGCGGGCCGGCCTTGCTGTCGGGCGTTTCGGTCAGCTCCACCGTGATGGTGGGCGCGAAGTAGCCCATCGTGCCCAGCAGTTCGCGGGCATTGGCGTCGGCCGCGCCCAGCAGGCGCTGCAGCTCGTTGGCGTGCAGGTCGGGCAGGTGGCGAAAGCGCTGCAGCTCCAGGTGGCGCTCCAGTGTCTCGCGCACGCCGGCGGGGGCATTCACCTGCACGGCGAAGGAGGGCGCGCCGGATTCGGCAATGGCCGGGGTGGCGGCGGCCGATGCGGCGCTATCTCCGTCCTCACCGCGCGGCAGCAGGCTGCAGCCCTGCAGGCACAGCGCGCTGAAAAGCAGCAACGCCGGCCATGGGGCCGGCGTTGAGGAAGAGGAGGTAGAGCGCAGGACGCGAAAAGGCACGGCAGGAAAACGGTGGTTTTAGAAAGTGGGGGCGGGCTGCAAAACCAGCCCACCACCACTATGCACCGAAAATCAGCCCCGCCGTGTCAGACAGTTCCGCGCGATGGGCTACCAAGCGCTGGTGCCCATCCCGCCTACTTCGACAGCAGCCGCATGGTTTCTTCCAGCCCCTTGAGCGACAGCGGGTACATGCGGTTGCCCACCAGCTGCTGGATGATGCTGATGCTCTGGCGGTACTGCCACACGCCTTGGGGCTCGGGGTTGATCCACGCAAACTTGGGGAAGGCATGCGTGAGGCGCTGGATCCACTCGGCGCCCGGCTCTTCGTTGTTGTATTCCACGCTGCCGCCGGGCTGCAGGATCTCATACGGGCTCATGGTCGCGTCGCCCACAAAGATCAGCTTGTAGTCCTTGTTGTACTTGCGGATGATGTCCCAGGTGGGGAACTTCTCGGCAAAGCGGCGGCGGTTGTTCTTCCACATGAAGTCGTACACGCAGTTGTGGAAGTAATAGAACTCCAGGTGCTTGAATTCCGTCTTCACGGCGCTGAACAGTTCCTCCACGCGCTGGATGTGTTCGTCCATGGTGCCGCCCACGTCCATCAGCAGCAGCACCTTCACGTTGTTGTGCCGCTCGGGCACCATCTTGATGTCGAGGTAGCCCGCATTGGCCGCCGTGCTGCGGATGGTGTCGGGCAGGTCCAGCTCCAGCTCGTGCCCTTCGCGCGCAAACTTGCGCAGGCGGCGCAGCGCCACCTTGATGTTGCGCGTGCCCAGCTCCTGCTGGTCGTCGTAGTCCTTGTAGGCGCGCTGTTCCCACACCTTCACGGCGCTCTTGTTCTTGCCGGCGCCGCCGATGCGCACACCCTGCGGGTTGTAGCCACCGTGGCCGAACGGGCTGGTGCCGCCCGTGCCGATCCACTTGCTGCCGCCCTCGTGGCGTTCCTTTTGTTCTTCGAGGCGCTTCTTGAGCGTCTCCATCAGTTCGTCCCAGCCCATCTTCTCGATGGCGGCTTTCTGCTCGGGCGTGAGCTCGTTCTCCAGGATCTTGCGCAGCCAGTCGGCGGGAATCTCCTTGGTGAAGTCGGCCACCATTTCCACGCCCTTGAAGTAGGCGCCGAAGGCCCGGTCGAACTTGTCGTAGTGCTTCTCGTCCTTGACCAGCGTAAGGCGCGAGAGGTTGTAGAAGTCGTCCAGGCTCCACGCGTCATCCGACTTGGGGCCCACCACACCCGCCTGCAGGGCTTCGAGCAGGGTGAGGTATTCCTTCACGGACACGGGCAACTTGGCCGTGCGCAGGGTGTAGAAGAAGTCGATGAGCATGTTTTTGGCCTCCAGCGCTTATTCAGTAAGCGCGTGACGCTCTAAAAGATATAGCAGTTGTGCCTTGGCCTCCGGCCATTCGCCCGAGCGCATGCTGTACATCACTGTGTCGCGGATGGTGCCGTCGCGGCGCAGCGCGTGGCCGCGGATCACTCCGTCCTTCCGGGCGCCCAGGCGCTCAATGGCCTTCTGCGATGCAAAATTGTAGTTGTCGGTGCGCCAGCCCACCACGTGGCAGCCCAGCGTATCGAAGGCGTGGCCCATCATCATCAGCTTGCAGGTGGTGTTCACATGGGTGCGCTGCACGCTTGTGCAGTACCAGGTGTAGCCAATCTCCACGCGTTTCACGGCGGGCAGAATGTCGTGGTAGCTTGTGGAGCCCAGTACCTTGCCAGTGGCGTCCTCGACCACGGCGAAGGCGAAGCGGTTACCGTCTTCGCGCATCTTGAGGGCTGTCTCGATGTACGCACGGGTGTCCTGGGGTTCGGGCACCGAGGTGATGCGCAGTTTCCACAGTTCGCCGTCGGCCGCAGCGGCCGCCAAGCCGTGTTCATGGGACAGCGCCAGGGGCTCCAGGCGGATGCCCCGGTCGCGCAGGGTGACTGGTTCTACAAAGGCCATGGGTCTTTTCTCTTCGTCAATCCTTGGAGGGTTTACTCTGCCGGCTGGCCTGCCAGCGCCGCGCAGCGTGCAGGCCCAGGCCACCGCCGATGCCCACCATGGCGATACCGATCAGGCTGCTGGTGCCGTAGCCAGGCGCGAAGACGTCGAACCCGAGCAACGTGCCCAGCCAGAAGCCCAGCAGCGCACCACCCACAAAGCCCACGGCATCCGCAAAGCCGTTGACCAGCAGCTGGCGGGTATCGTTGTTGCCGTCGCTCACTCAGCGGTTCCTCTGGTTCATGAACACCAGCTTTTCAAACAGGCTCACGTCTTGCTCGTTCTTGAGCAGTGCGCCCACCAGCGGCGGCACGGCCACCTTGTTGTCGGCGCTTTGCAGTGCGGTCAGCGGAATGTCCTCGGCCACCAGCAGCTTGAGCCAGTCGAGCAGTTCGCTGGTCGATGGCTTCTTCTTCAGCCCGGGCAGGTTGCGCACGTCATAAAACGTCTTCATCGCCACGCCCAGCAACTCACTCTTGAGCGTGGGGAAGTGCACGTTGACGATCTGGCGCATCGTGTCGGCTTCGGGGAACTTGATGAAGTGAAAGAAGCAGCGGCGCAGGAACGCGTCGGGCAGCTCTTTTTCGTTGTTCGACGTGATGAACACCAGCGGGCGGTGCTTGGCCTTGATGAGTTCGCGCGTTTCGTAGCAGTAGAACTCCATGCGGTCGATTTCTCGCAGCAGGTCGTTCGGGAATTCGATGTCGGCCTTGTCGATCTCGTCGATCAGCAGGGCGACCGGGCGGTCGGCCGTGAAGGCCTGCCACAACACACCCTGGATGATGTAGTTGCGGATGTCCTTCACACGCCCGGCGCTGTCGCCGTCATTGAGCTGGCTGTCCCGCAAGCGACTCACGGCGTCATATTCATACAGGCCCTGCTGCGCCTTGGTGGTGGACTTGATGTGCCACTGCAGCAGCGGCATGTCGAGCGCCTGCGCCACTTCCTCGGCCAGCATGGTCTTGCCGGTGCCGGGTTCTCCCTTGATGAGCAGCGGGCGTTGCAGGGTGATGGCCGCGTTCACGGCAAGCATCAGGTCTTGGGTGGCGACGTAGTTCTGGGAACCTTGGAATTTCATGAGGGAAATCACCGGATCGTTGATGAATGGGGCTTGACAGGCGCTGGCTATAATCGGCGGTTGATCAGAGCCCAGAGCTGAACTTCCACGAGATTGTGCGCGCAAAATGAACAAAACGCTGACCACGCTATTTGCCCTGGCTGTCGCTTCCGTGACCGCCTTGTCCCATGCCCAGGAAGCCAAAGGCGACGTGGAAGCCGGCAAACAAAAGATTGCCATGTGCATTGGCTGCCACGGCATTGTTGGCTACCAGGCCAGCTTTCCTGAGATCCACAAGGTGCCCATGATCTCGGGCCAGAGCGCCAAGTACATCTCCGCTGCGCTCGTGGCCTACCAGAAGGGTGAGCGCAAGCACCCCACGATGCGTGGCATCGCCGACTCGCTCTCTGAAAAAGACATCGCCGATGTGTCGGCCTACTACGAACAGCATGGCAAGACCGGTGCCGAACTGCCCGTCAAGCCATCGCGTGAACCCAGTGTGCAGGTGGCAGAGTTGCTCAAGAAGGGCGCCTGCGTGTCTTGCCACGGCGACAACTTTGCCAAGCCCATTGATCCTTCGTACCCCAAGATCGCCGGCCAGCACGCCGACTATCTCTTCGTGGCCCTCAAGGCCTACAAGGTCGAGAAGAACGCCAACGTGGGCCGTGGCAACGCCATCATGGGCGGCGTGGCCAAGCAGTTCACCAATGCCGAGTTGAAGGCTCTGTCGGGCTACATCAGCAGCCTTGACGGCGATCTGCACGTGGTGCCGCAATCGCGCTTCCGTTGATCGTTCGTCTTTGCAGAGTCCGCAAGGACTCCAAGTAAAAAGCCCGCGCAAGCGGGCTTTTTACTTTGGGTGCGCGCCAGCTGTTGGGGCGGCGTCAATCCCGCGTGGCGCGCCGCTGCACGCAGGCGATGTAGGCGTCGCCATCGGGCGGGCGGCCTGCGCGCTGGCTCTCCCACAGCATTTCGCCCAGGCAGTCCATGGCCGCATGGTGGGCGTCGTGCAGCGAATCGAGCCGCGCCGTCAGCAATTCCACCGCCTGGCGGATGCCGCGGGGCTGGTCAATGCTGCACTGTTCGCTGATCGACAGGTGCATGGACAGGTGCAGGAACGGGTTGGTCTGCCCCGGTGTCTCATCGTAGTTGCGGGCCACGGCAGCGTCGGCGTCGGACAGGTCGGCGTGGTATTCGGGGTGCTCGGCAATCCACAGGCTGGCCAGCGTTTCGATGGCTTCCATGGGGGCGCCGCTCTGGGTTTTGGCATGCACACCGCACAGAAATCGGCGCACGTCGGCTTGGGAGGGGCTGAACATGGGGCGTGAGGGTAGCACGCGGGTGAAGGGCCCAGAGTGCACAGGGTGGTGGGGTGCGGATCGCGACCGCTTGCTACATCTGGCCGGGGCGGCGTCCTACGTTGGCGCCATGCGGATGCCCCTACATTGGCCTTGCGCAAAGACATGGAGCCGGGTCCGCTTTGCCACAGTCATCAAAACCCGGCCTTGGGAGAACTGTCATGAATGCAATGCGAATCGTGGGTGTGCTGTTGTTGGTGCTGGGCTTGGCCGGGTTTTTGACCGGTGGCTTCAGTTTTACCAAGGACACGACCCAAGCCAAACTGGGCCCGTTGGAGCTGACGGTGAAGGAAAAAGAGTCCGTGAACATCCCTCAGTGGATGAGCCTCGGGGCCATGGTGCTTGGCGGCGTGATTCTGGTGCTGGGGTTTCGCAAAAATTGATGCAACGCGCCTGCCTTCTGCCCGATGGCAGGCGCCTCGTCCGCCATCTGGAGCAACCATCGTGGCAAGTGGATGGTGTTGCCGCTCCGGTTCTTGCTCTATTCAAGTCGGCGCTCAGGCCCTCAAACACGCAAAACGCGAGGCGGAGCGTGAACACTGGCCGGTCGTGGCGGTGGGTGACCACTGGCTCCTGCCGGTAGCGGTCTTTCCTACACCCTCAACCTCTTGGCGCGCCCATCATCCGTGAGATGGTTTTGGCCGCGCGCAGCAGCGCAGGCAACAAGCTTTCCTGCATCACCGCCGCACTCGTGCGGTTGGCCTGCCCGCTGATGTTGAGCGCCGCCACCGTCTGCCCCGTGCGGTTGGTCAGCGGCGCGGCAATCGATATCAAACCCTCTTCCAGCTCCTGATTCACCAGGCACCAACCCTGCTGCCGCGCCAGGCGGATGTGGGCGAGAAGAGCGTCCCCATCCGTGGTGGTGTGCTCGGTAAAACGGTCCATGGGGTGGCCCCGCAGCCGGGCCTGCAAATCGTCATCCGGCAGGCCCGCCAGCAGCATGCGGCCCATCGAGGTCCAGCACGCGGGCAGGCGCGAGCCCACGCCCAGCGTGGTGCGCATGATCTTGTGCGTAGGCACGCGCAGCACGTAGACGATGTCCAACCCGTCGAGCACGGCGGCCGACGATGACTCGCGCACCTCCTCCACCAGGTCTTCCATCACCGGCTCGGCCAGGTTCCAGATCGGCAGCGACGACAGGTACGCAAAACCCAGGTCCAGGATGCGCGGGCTCAGCCGAAAGAGCTTGCCGTCCGTCTCCACATAGCCCAGCGTCTGCAGCGTGAGCAGGATGCGGCGCGCGCCCGCGCGGGTCAGGCCGGTCTGCGCGGCCACTTCGCTCAGCGTCTGCTGCGGGCGGGCGGCGCTGAACGAGCGGATCACCTCCAGCCCGCGGGCAAACGACTGCACATAGCTGTCGCTCGGTTTGGGGTCTTTGGCTTCAGGGGTTTGGGAATTCATACGTATGCCAACTATAATTCTTTATGCGAACATTTGTTCTATAGACGAACAAATTCTATCTTGAGTTAAGCACATCATGAAAGCGGTTCGATGATCAACAAGCTGGCGGAGTCGGTGGCCCAGGCCCTTCAAGGGGTGAAGGATGGTGCCACGGTGTTGATAGGCGGGTTTGGCACGGCGGGCATTCCCGGCGAGCTGATCGACGGCCTGATCGCCCAGGGCGCGCGCGACCTCACGGTGGTCAACAACAACGCCGGCAATGCCGACCAGGGCCTGGCCGCGCTGCTCAAGGCCGGCCAGGTGCGCAAGATCATCTGCAGCTTTCCGCGCCAGGTCGACAGCTACGTGTTCGACGACCTGTACCGCAGCGGCAAGCTCGAACTCGAACTCGTGCCCCAGGGCAACCTGGCCGAGCGCCTGCGCGCTGCGGGCGCGGGCATCGGCGCCTTCTTCTGCCCCACGGCCCACGGCACCGAGCTGGCCGCTGGCAAGGAGACGCGCGAGATCAACGGCAAGCACTACGTGCTGGAGTACCCCATCCACGGCGACGTGGCGCTGATCAAGGCCGAGCAGGGCGACCGCTGGGGCAACCTGACCTACCGCATGTCGGCCCGCAACTTCGGCCCGGTGATGGCCACTGCCGCCAAGACCACGATCGCCACGGTGCACGAGGTGGTGGAACTGGGCGCGCTGGACCCGGAAGCCATCGTCACGCCCGGCATCTACGTGACCCATGTCGTGAAGATCGACCGTACCGCCACACAGGCCGGCGGCTTCAAAAAATCGGCATGAAAAATCGGCCCCTACCGCACAAGGAACAGGCGTGAGCAGCTATCAAAAGCGTAGTAAAGAAGAACTGGCACAACGCGTGGCGCAAGACATCCACGACGGCGCCTACGTCAACCTGGGCATCGGCCAGCCCACTCTGGTGGCCAACCACATTCCCGCGGGCCGCGAGGTCATCCTGCAAAGCGAGAACGGCATCCTGGGCATGGGCCCGGCGCCCGCTGCGGGGCTGGAGGACTACGACCTCATCAACGCCGGCAAGCAGCCGGTGACGCTGCTGCCCGGCGGCGCGTATTTTCACCACGCCGACAGCTTCGCGATGATGCGCGGCGGGCACCTCGACATCTGCGTGCTGGGCGCCTTCCAGGTCAGCGCCACGGGCGACCTGGCCAACTGGAGCACCGGCGAGCCCGGCGCCATCCCCGCCGTGGGCGGCGCCATGGACCTGGCCATCGGTGCCAAGCAGACCTGGGTGATGATGGACCTGCTCACCAAGCAGGGTGCCAGCAAGATCGTGACGCAATGCACCTACCCGCTCACCGGTGTCGCCTGCGTGAAGCGCATCTACACCGATCTGTGCACACTGGCCTGCACGCCCACGGGGCTGCAGCTCATCGACACCGTGCCCGGCCTGCAGTTGCCTGAGCTGGAACAACTGGTGGGTCTGCCCATCCGTGCAGCCGCCTGAACCCAACCCCCCAACAAACGAGGAGACAAAACCATGAGCCCACAACGCCAAGCCTTCATCTGCGACGCCATCCGCACCCCCTTCGGCCGCTACGGCGGCGCGCTCTCCAGCGTGCGCACCGACGACCTGGGCGCCATCCCCATCAAGGCGCTGATGGAGCGCAACCCTGGCGTGGACTGGGCCGCGGTGACCGACGTGCTCTACGGCTGCGCCAACCAGGCCGGTGAAGACAACCGCAACGTGGCCCACATGAGCAGCCTGCTGGCGGGCCTGCCCATCGACGTGCCCGGCGCCACCATCAACCGCCTGTGCGGTTCGGGCCTGGACGCCGTGGGCACCGCAGCGCGCGCCATCAAGGCGGGCGAGGCCGGCCTGATGATCGCGGGCGGCGTGGAGAGCATGAGCCGTGCGCCCTTCGTCATGCCCAAAGCCGAAAGCGCCTTCAGCCGCAACAACGCGGTGTACGACACGACCATCGGCTGGCGCTTCATCAACAAGTTGATGAAGGAAAAGTACGGCGTCGACTCCATGCCCGAAACCGCCGAGAACGTGGCCACCGACTTCGGCATCGAGCGCGAGGCACAAGACCGCATGGCCCTGGCCAGCCAGCTCAATGCCGTGGCGGCGATCAAGGCCGGCCACTTGGCGCGCGAGATCGTGCCGGTGCACATCCCGCAGAAAAAAGGCGACGCCATCATCGTCAGCCAGGACGAACACCCGCGCGAGACCAGCCTGGAAGCGCTGGCCAAGCTCAAGGGCGTGGTGCGGCCTGATGGCACGGTGACCGCGGGCAATGCATCGGGCGTGAACGACGGCGCCTGCGCGCTGCTGCTGGCCGACGAAGCCAATGTCGCCAAATACGGCCTCAAGCCCCGCGCCCGCGTGGTGGGCATGGCGGTGGCCGGCGTGGCACCGCGCATCATGGGCTTCGGCCCCACGCCTGCCACGCAAAAGGTGCTGGCGCAGACGGGCCTGACCATCGACCACCTGGACGTGATCGAGCTCAACGAAGCCTTTGCCGCACAAGGCCTGGCCGTGCTGCGCGCCCTCGGCATCAAGGACGATGACGCCCGCGTCAACGCCTGGGGCGGCGCCATTGCGCTGGGCCACCCGCTGGGTGCCAGCGGCGCGCGCCTGGTGACCACGGCTGTGAACCGCCTGCACGAACACGCTGGCCAGTACGCGCTGTGCACCATGTGCATCGGCGTGGGGCAGGGCATTGCCATCATCCTGGAGCGCGTGTGACCGCAATTGATAAAAGCACTCCCGTCACGGTCGTTACCGGCGCCAGCAACGGCATCGGCCGCGCCATCGCCGAGGCCGTGCTGGCCCAGGGCCGCGCCGTGGTCAACCTGGACTACGTGCTGCCCACCTGGAGCCATCCGCTGCTCACGTCCTACCAGGGCGACCTGACCGACGAAGCATCGACCCGTGAACGCGCGGCCGAGATCGCCGCCAAACACAACGTTACGGCGCTGGTGAACAACGCCGGCGCCACGCGCCCCGGCACCATCGACACCGCCACCACCGCGCAGCTGGACGATGTGGTGGGCCTGCACCTGCGTGCGCCCATGCTGCTGGTGCAGGCGTTCTTGCCCAGCCTGCGCGCCAGCGGCCAGGGCCGCATCGTGAACATGTCCTCGCGCGCCGCTTTGGGCAAGGCCGACCGCATCGTGTATTCGGCCACCAAGGCCGGAATGATCGGCATGACGCGCACGCTGGCCATGGAGCTGGGTCGCGACGGCATCACCGTCAACGCCATCGGCCCCGGGCCCATCGCTACCGAACTGTTCCGCCAGAGCAACCCCGACGGTGCGCCGCAGACGCAGCGCATCCTGAACAGCATTGCCGTGGGCCGCATGGGCACGCCCGACGACGTGGCGCGTGCGGCGCTGTTCTTCCTCTCGCCCGACAACGGTTTCGTGACCGGGCAGGTGTTGTACGTTTGCGGAGGCACCACGCTGGGAGTGGCGCCTGTTTAGCAACCTGAACTGATCTCCCCTGCCGCCCCGCAAGGGGCGCACCCCCGTTCTCGCCCGGAGCCTCTGCACCCGGTTGAGGCCACGGCGCGGCCAGACGCGGTCCCAGTAGCACTTGTGACACTGGTGGCAGCGATCCATTCATTCATCCATCCACCTTCTTGAAGGAGACAAACCATGACCGATTCCATCCACACCACCCGCCGCTTTGCGCTGTCGGCCGCTGCCTGCGCTGGCATCGCCGCTATCGCCGGTGCTGGCCTGCTGGGCAGCAGCGCAGCAATGGCCCAGGCCTATCCCACCAAGCCTGTCACCATCGTCGTGCCCTTTGCCGCGGGCGGCACCACCGACATCCTGGCGCGCATCATCGGCCAGGCGCTGACCACGGAGCTGGGCCAATCGGTCATCGTGGACAACCGCGCCGGTGCCGGCGGCAACATCGGTGGCGCGCTGGCGGCCAAGGCCCCGGCCGATGGCTACACGCTCTTCATGGGCACGGTGGGCACGCACGCCATCAACGCCAGCCTGTACAAGAAAATGCCGTTCGACCCCATCAAGGACTTCGCACCGCTCTCGCGCGTGGCCAACGTGCCCAACCTGCTGGTGGCCAACCCGGCCCAGCCGTACAAGAGCGTGAAGGAGTTGATCGCCTACGCCAAGGCCAACCCCGGCAAGGTGAACTTCGGCTCGTCGGGCAATGGCAGCTCCATCCACCTGTCGGGCGAGCTGTTCAAGAGCCTGGCCAAGGTGGACATGGTGCACGTGCCCTACAAGGGCAGCGCACCGGCTGTGACCGACCTGCTGGGCAACCAGATCGGCATCATGTTCGACAACATGCCCTCGGCCATCCAGCACGTGCGCAGCGGCAAGCTGGTCCCCATTGCCGTGACCACGGCCAAGCGCTCGCCAGAGTTGCCCAACGTGCCCACCATCGCCGAAGCCGGAGTGCCGGGCTACGAGGCCACGTCCTGGTTCGGCATGTTCGCGCCCACCGGCACGCCCGCACCGGTGCTGGCCAAGCTGAACACCGCGCTGGTCAAGGTGCTGAACCAGGCCGAGGTGAAGAAGAAGATCAACGAACAGGGCGCCGAGACGTACAGCGAGACGCCCGAGCAGTTTGCCGCCTTTATCCAGTCCGAGTCGGTGAAATGGGGCAAGGTCGTCAAGGAGTCTGGCGCTAGCCTGGACTGATCTTGTGGCGGGGCCGGGCCCCGCCGCCACGGACCTCCCGGCCCCGGATTCAGCGGGCTTTGCCAGGGCCCTTGTGGCCGGCCGCCGCGCCGAGCAATGCCTGTTCCGCCCCCGCCGCGATCTGGTCCGCGAAGGCTTCACTCCCCACCGCCCGCGCAAGCGTGACGGCGCCCACCAGCGAAGACAGGGCGGCGCAGGCGGCACCCAGCTCCCGCGGCGCGCCGGGTGAGGCGGGGCCATCGATGATTGCCTGCGCCACATCGCGCAAGGCCACTTCAAAGCTGGCGCGGGAGGCCTCATCCGCCCGCGCGACTTCCGGTGGCATGGTTTGCAGCGTGCAGCTTTCCGACAGGTCGCAGGTGCGCTTGGCACGAAGGTAGAAGCGCACGAATTCAGGCCACCAGGCGCGCCCATGCTCCGCCTGGTAGTACTGCACGCCGCCTTTCAATTCGGCCATGCCTTGCGCCACCGATTCGCGAAACGCGTGGGCTTTGGAGTCGAAATGAACATAGAAAGCGCCCGAAGTCAGTCCCGCTTCCTTCGCCAGGCCATCCACCCCGACCCCGCCGAATCCTCCCTTGCGAAACCCGCGCCCCGCGGCTTCCAGGATGCGTTGGCGCGTCCGCACCTTTTGCTCGGACCTTGAAACCACGTGGAACTCCTCTGGCGTGTGATGCAGACGATTGTAGTTGTTCAAAGAACGATCGTTATGTATTATGAGATAACGATCGTTACTTGAAATGTCCTGCACACGGCAGGGCATGAGTTCAACGCCGTTGTCTTGACCTGGAACCACCCATGCCACTCACTCTCACCCTCACCAAAGGCGTCCTGCCCGAAGGCCAGGAAAAAGTCGCCTTCAGCCGACTGTCCGATGCCATGCTCAAGTGGCATGGGCTGGCGGGCAACGAAGCGATGAAACGCAATATCGTGGGGTCGATCCACCTTGTGCCGAAGGAGCACACGTATTCCGGGTCCCAGGAGGCCTCCGTGGTTTTCGTCGAATGGAAGGTCCCTTCATTCGCCTTCGCCAGCCGCGAGGTGCAAGTCGGCTACGTCGAGGAGGCCACGGACATCATTCATGAGCTGTCGCTCGCGCAGCATCCCAGGGAACGCATCTGGGTCAACGTGGTGCACGCCGTGGATGGGGCCTGGGGCATTGCCGGGATGGCTCTGACCAACGCGCAGCTCGGTGCAGGGGTTGCCGCGGCCTGATAGCGCCTGGGCTGCCAAGCCAATTTGCGGAGCGGGGCCGACAGTGTCGCAACCTCGCTCCGCGTTTCAGGGATACGACCATGCAACTCTCAAACTATCTGTTCTTCACCACGACCTGCGACGAGGCGCTCGATTTCTATGCGCAATGTGGTCTTGGCCACGTTGTGGAGGTGCTGCGCTACGGTGTCGACGGCATGCCCGTCAAGAACGAGGCCCTGCGCGGCAAGGTCATGCACGCCAAGTTCCAGGGCCCAGGACTCCTCTTTTATGCCTCGGACAACGATGATGCCGAACCCATGCGGGGCTCTGCGCACTTGCTGGCAATGGACAACCGGGATGCCACGAACAAGCTCTTTCAGGCCCTGGGGGTTGGCGGGACCGTCACAACCCCCTTGGGCATCCAGGCTTGGGGCGACTACTACGGAAAATTGACCGATCGGTTTGGCGTTCAGTGGATGCTGAACTGCGCAAAGGGAGATGGTTGAGAGCCCGTCGCTCCATCCCCCGCGCCGCAGTGCACGGGCGGCAGCCACTTATGCCCTGGCGGGCACGGCGGCGGCGCGGGGCTTGAGCACCCACCAGGTCAGCAGCCCCAGCGCCAGCCCCCAGCAGGCGGAACCCAGGCCCAGCAGGCTCACGTTGGAGGCGGTGACCACAAAGGTGACGAGTGCGGATTCGCGCTCGCTGGGCTCGGCCAGGGCACCGATCAGCCCTTTCTGGATGGCGCCCAGCAGTGCCAGGCCGGCCACGGTGCTCACCAGCGCAGCGGGCAGCTGTGCAAAGGCGTAGGTGATGGCGCCTGCAAAGCTGCCCAGCAGCAGATAGAACGCACCGCAGGCCACGCCGGCCACCCAGCGCTTTTCGGGCAGCGGGTGGGCTTCTTCGCCGGTGCAGATGGCGGCGGTGATCGCCGCGAGGTTGATGCCATGGGCACCGAACGGCGCCAGCAGCAGGCTGGCCAGGCCCGTGCCCGCGATGAGCTGGTTGTTGTGGGCGGTGTAACCCGAGGCGCGCAGCACGGCCACGCCGGGCACCTGTTGGCCGGTAAGGCACAGCACTGCCAGGGGTACGGCGGTGCTCAGGATGGCGGTCCATGAAAATTCGGGCGTGGTCCACACCGGCAACGCCAGCCCCCAGGCGGAGGGTGATGTGCCCAGGGCGCTGGCGGCGGGCTGTGCCGCCACCTGCCCCCAGCCCAGCCATTGCCACAGGGCCACCCCGAGCAGCAAGGTGAGGGCAATGGCATAGCGGGCTGAGCGCTGCTTGAAGAGCAGGTAGCCCGCAAACATGGCGGCCACCAGCCAGGGCGCGCCCTCCACGGTGCTGCGGGCCGCGCCAAAGGCGTCCACGCCAAAACGCAGCAGGATGCCCGCCAGCATGGCAGCGCACAGGCTGCGCGGGATGCGCGCCATCAACCGGTCGAAGACGCCGGTCCAGCCGATCAGCAGCAATGCCGCCGCGGCCACCAGATAAGCGCCAATCACCTGGCTGTAGGGCAGGGCCACCAGCGCGCTCGCCAGCAGCGCCGCGCCGGGCGTGTTCCACGCGCAGACCACGGGCACGCGCTGGCGCCAGCTCATCCACAGCCCGCACGCCCCGGCGCCGATGGAGATGGCCCATACCCACGAGGTGACCTGCGCCGCCGTCAGGTGCCCGGCTTGCGCGGCCTGCAGCACCAGCAGCAGGGGGCCGGCATACGAGATCAGCACGGCCACCAGCCCCGCCACCACGGCGGGAAACAGGTCGTGGGCCGTGGCCATCCAGTTGGTGGGGATCGCCGGGGCGGGCAATACGGGGACTGGGCCCGTGGTGGCGGGCACAGTGCCAGCAACGCGGGTCGAGGCGGTCGCCAATACCGGCGATGGGTGGGTGGGGTGGTGCTGCGTTGTCATGAGGCCATGGTGCCCGCAGACCACCCGGCGGGCGGGTACAGTGCGCCCACGGTTTATGCTGTACAGATGGCTGAATCTTCATCTGTACCGCAGCACAGTTACCTGCAACTTGCACAGCTGGTGCGCCGCGACATTGCCCAGCAACGCTATGCGCCGGGCGAGCGCCTGCCGTCGGTACGCGCGCTGGCCGCGGCGCAGGGCGTGAGCGTGGCCACCGTGGTGCGATGCTACCGGCACCTGGAGGCGCTGGGCGCCGTGCAGGCGCGGCACAAATCCGGCATGTATGTCGCAGAGCCCACCGCCCAACGCGCGCCGCCCCGGGATGAGACGGGTGTTGACATGCAGGGCGGACGCAGCACACCGGCCCGCGCGCACTCTACCCCGCCGCCGGTCGAGTTTGACCGCCTGGTGTCGCTGGAGCACCGCATGACCCAGCTGTATTCGCTGACCACCCAACAGCCCCTGCAGTGGGGGCTGCACCTGGCCAACGCCGCGCCCGTGTGGTACCCCACCGAGGCGCTGGCCCGCATCGCCCAGCGCCTGCTGCGCAGCCAGCCCGAGATGCTGGGCACCTACCCCACCGGCAGCGGCCTGCCCGCGCTGCGCACCGAGCTGGTGGGTTGGATGGCGACCTACGGCCTGGACCTGCAGCCCGAAGAACTGCTGGTGACCAATGGCAGCACCGAGGCCCTCAACGTCGCGCTGCGTGCTGTGGCCCGGCCGGGTGATGCGGTGGTGGTGGAGTCGCCGGTGTACTTTGGACTGTTGCAGATGCTGGGCAACCTGGGCCTGCGCGCCATTGAGCTGCCCTGCACGCCGGGCGAGGGCATGAGCCTGGAAGCGCTGGAGTACGCGCTGGAGCACCAGGGCGGCGTGCGCGCCGTGGTCGCCATGCCCAACTTCCAGAACCCGCTCGGCCACGTGATGCCCGACCGCAACAAGCGCCGCCTGCTGCGCCTGGTGGAGCAGCACGACCTCGCGCTGATCGAGGACGACGTGTTCGGCGATCTCTCGCACACGCCGCACCGGCCTCAGCCTGTGAAAGCCTGGGACCGCCACGGCCGCGTGATCTATTGCGGCAGCAGCAGCAAGAGCCTGGCCCCTGCGTTTCGCCTGGGCTGGACATCGGGCGGGCGCTGGCATGCGCGCATGGAGTCGCTCAAGCTCAGCACCTCGCTCGCGGCGCCATGGCTGGAGCAGGCGGTGATGGCCGAGTTTCTGCGCAGCGGCGCGCTGCAGCCGCACCTGCGCCGCCTGCGCGAGCGGCTGGCCCAGACCACGCCGCGCGCGACCGAGGCCGTGCGCAAGCATTTCCCGGCCGGCACGCGGGTGCACAGCCCGGCGGGTGGATGGTGGCTGTGGCTGGAACTGCCCGAGCCCGTGGATTCGCTCGCGCTGCTGCGGCTGGCCGTGGCGCAGGGCATTGCCTTCACGCCCGGGGCGCTGTTCTCGACCACCGCCAAATACGCGAGCTACCTGCGCCTGAACATCGCCCGCCCCTGGACGCGCGAGCTGGAGCAGGCGGTGCGCCAGCTGGGGCACCTCGCCGGGAGCCTCCCCTCGGGGTAGAGAAGGTCCTGGCCCTGAGTGTTGCAAAAATTTGAATAAAAATGGCCGGTAGCGCTTGATTGGTAATGCTTTATTGCTGCTAAAAATATAGCAACATGCAGTGGGGCAATCAGGCATTCACGCGGTACACCTGCCCCGTCTGCCCGCCCTCCACGCTGCGCTGGTAGGCACGGGCTGCGCGTTCAGCGGGCACGGGCTCGAACCCGGGGAAGAACGGCCCATACACCCCCACCGACTCGGTCAGGATGGTGGGGCTCACGGCGTTGATGCGCAGCCCGCGCGGCAGCTCGATGGCAGCGGCGGCCACGAAGCCTTCGATGGCGGCATTCACCGCCGTGGCGTTGGCGCCGTTGCGGATGGGCTCGATGGAGAGCACCCCGCTGATCAGCGTGATGGAGCCGCCATCGTTCAGGTATTTGTGGCCCAGCAACGCCAGTTGTACCTGGCCCAGCAGCTTGTCCTGCAAACCCAGGTTGAACTGCTCGGCCGTCATCTCGGTGAGGGGACCAAAGTGCAGGTTGCCGGCGGTGTTGACGATGGCGTCCACGCGGCCGACCGCGGCAAACAGCGCAGCCAGCGACGCGGGCTGAGACAGGTCTGCGCGGTGCGTGCCGCTGCTCCGGCCCACGGTGATCACGTCGTGGCGTGCGCCCAGGTTGGCTTGCACGGCCTGGCCGATGGTGCCGCTGGCGCCGATGAGAAGAATCTTGGACATGGTGATTTCCTTGAAGTGAAAGAAGGGTTGAAGAAAGAACAACAATCGACAGCCCCGATTCTTTTGCTAATCAATCAATGCATAAAGTACATTGAAGTTCTTCTTGTACTAACTATTGATTAGGAATCGCCATGGACAAGCTCCGCAACATGGAGGTCATGGCCGCCGTGGTCGAGGCCGGCAGTTTTGCCGCCGCCGCGCGCCAGCTGGGCATCTCCGCCGTGATGGTGGGCAAACACATCCAGCAGCTCGAGGGCCACCTGGGTGCGCGGCTTTTCCAGCGCAGCACGCGCCAGAACAGCCTGACCGAAGTGGGCGCTGCGTTCTATGAAGACAGCAAGCGCGTGCTCGAGCAGGTGCGCTGGGCCGAATCCGCCGTGGAGCGCAGCCGCGCCGTGCCCCAGGGCCTGCTGCGCGTGAGCGCACCCTTCACGCTGGGCAACCACGTCATCGCGCCGCTGGTGGCCGACTTTCTGCAGCGCCACGAACAGGTGCGCGTGGATCTGCAGCTCACCGACAGCGTGGTGGACCTGGCGGGCGAGGGCTTTGACGTGGCGGTGCGCATCGGCAAAGTGTCTGACGAGGGCCTGGTGGCCCGCCCGCTGCGCCCCTACCGCATGGTGATTGCCGCTGCGCCGGCCTACCTACGGCGCCACGGCACGCCCGAGCGCGCGGCCGACCTGGCCCGCCACCAGTGCCTGAGCCACTCGGTGTGGCAGCGCCGTGTGGAATGGACGCTGCGCGACGGCAACGAGGAATTTTTCTGGCCCGAGCATGCCCGCCTGACCTGCAACCAGGGCGACGGCCTGCGCCAGGCTGCGCTGCGCGGCCTGGGCCTGATCATGCAGCCTGAGGTGCTACTGGCCGACGACCTCGCCAGCGGCGCCCTGGTGCCGGTGATGCATCCCTGCCTGCCCGTGGCGCGCGCCGTGCACCTGGTTTATGCACCAGACCGGCGGCAGCTGCCCAAGCTGGCGAGGTTTGTGGAGCATGTGGTGGGGGTGCTGGGGATTGCGGGCGATGCCAAGGGCGCTGCGCCGCAGGCATAGCGCGCGCCAGGCCTGAGGGGGGCCCGCTACGCGCACCTGTTACCCGGCGTGGTCTACCGATGCGGCCACGGCAAGGCGCCCGTCCTCGCCGCGCACCAGTGTGTACGACTCACGCCAGGTGCTGAGCACGCTGGCGTCCTCGCGCAGCAGCTCCCAGGTCACGGTGGCCAGCGCGCCGCTGGGGCCAAGGGCCTGCACCTCCAGGTCGCAAAAGCGGCAACTGCGGCAGCCCTGGCCGTGGTATTGCATGACCACCTGCTGGAAGTAGTCCCCTGTTTCGCCGCCCGTGTGGAAGCGCTGCCACGCGCCCCGTGCATCCACGGCCACATAGGGCGCGCCATAGCGCTCGGCGATGCGCGGGCCGCTGAAGGCGCTGAACGCGGCAACGAAGTCATCGAAGAAGTGCTGCACTTCGGTGCGCAGGTCGGGGGCCGTGGGCGTCATGGAGGTCCTTGTGTGTTAAGGGTGCTGGTGTCGCTGAGAGCAGCTAACCAAACTCAGCGAAGCGGTTCTGGCTAGGCGCTGCGTCGCAGGCAGTACGAGTAATACGACAAGACGCGGCAACAACGCCAGAAGAGTTTCGTTCGCCGCTCTAAGCCGGCCCCACGGGCCCGATCTTGAATACCCCGCTCACCCGCGCGCAGGGCTCGCCGTCCGCAGTGACCAGGCCCTGCGCAAACACCAGCGAGCGTGTGATGCGCAGTGGCTCGGCCTCGCCCTGCACCCACATGCCCAGCCGGGCGGGGGCCAGGTAGTCAACCTGCAGGCTGATGGTGGGCAGAAACCGGTCCGCCACGGCCGTGCTCTTGCTGTGCACCGACAGGGGCAGCAGCATGTCGCAGAACGTGGCCATCATGCCGCCGTGCAGGTTGCCCATGGTGTTCACGTGGCGTTGCTCCACGCGAAAACCAAACTGCACCACGGTGCCCTCACGCCGCACGTACAGCGGGCCGTTATTTTGGATGAAGGGTCCGCCCATGGCCAGCATCACAAAGCCTTCGGGGATTTCGGGGCCTCTGGCGGCGGGGGGCGTGTTGTCCGAGGCGCTGTGCGCAGGGGCGTGCGTCATCGCGCGGCCTCCTGCTCCACGTCGCTCTCAAAGCTTGCCCCGTGCAGTGCGCTGGTCGTGCCGCTGCCACCACTGGCGCTGTCGAGCCAGCCGCCGTACACCGCCTGGAAGTCCGCCACGATCTGCGCGAGCGGCATGTCGTCAAACGCGCCGCGCTGGTGCACGTACTCCATGTGGCGCTGGCCGGTCTTGTCAAACGGGTGGTAGATCGAATCGTTCTCGCCATCGAACTCGAGCGGCAGCAGCCCGAAGCGGTCGCACAGCTCGATGTTGAAGGCCGGCGTGGCCTTGCGCCATTGGCCATCGAGCCAGATGTCGGTGTAGCCGTGCCAGATGAAGAGGTCGGTCTTCATGGTCTCGCGCATGCGCTCGGTGGAGAGGTGGTTGCGCACGTCGGCAAAGCCCATGCGGGCGGGTATTCCCGCTGCGCGGCATGCGGCGGTGAGCAGCGCGGCCTTGGGCACACACCAGCCGTAGCCATTGCCCAGCACAGTGCTGGCCGTCATCCCTGCGGGCGAGAGGTCGATGCGGTATGGGTCGTAGCGAAAGCCGTCGCGCACGGCCAGGTAGAGCGCGACGGCGCGTTCGCGGTCGGTGGCGCCGCGTGCGTGTTCGGCCGCGAAGGTCTGGATGACGTGCGCATTACTGTCGATGATCGTGGTGGCGCGCAAGTGTGCGGGCGTGGGGTGGTCCTGGGTCATGGTGGGAAGGCTCCTTGCGGCCAGTGTGCAGGCCCACGCAGTGCAGGGCTGTCACGGTGGTGCCATGGGCAGTGTGCCGGATAGCGCGCGCCGGCCGCTGTCCATGGTTTTTGTGGGTCATACCCGCCAGGCCGGCAGCTCCCAGTTGCGCCACATCGCCAGCCCGCGCAGCCCGGCCGTGAGCAGCACGCAGGCCACGAGCGGCGCCCAGTCGGGGGCGTGCAGGTGGCGCAGGGCCACGTCGGCCCAGCCGCCTGCGAAGGCACACAGCGCATAGGGTCGGTGGTCGCTGAAGGCCTGCGGCACCTCGTTGCAGAGCACATCGCGCAGCACGCCACCAAAGACGCCCGTGGTCACCCCCATCATCACGCTGATGATCGGCGGCATGCCGATGGCGGTGGCGATGTCCACGCCCACCGCCGCGAACAGGCCCAGGCCAATCGCGTCGGGCAGCAGCATGGCGCGTTCGGTGGGCTGAAAGTGCCGCTGGCGCATGAACAGCATCGCACCCACACACAGGGCCAGGATGCCCCAGACAAAACCGGTGTGGCGGATCCAGAAGAAGGGCCGCTGGTCCAGCAGCAGGTCGCGCAGCGTGCCGCCGCCAAAGGCTGACACGAAGGCCACCACACACACGCCCACGGCGTCGAGCCGCTTGCGTGCTGCGGCGATCACCCCCGAGAGTGCAAACGCGATGGTGGCGGCCACTTCCAGAAAGAAGCGCAGGGTGTGCACCCAGGGGGCGTCGAGCAACTGGTCCATGGGCGCGATTGTGCCGTGGCGCCGGGTGGGCACTCAGCATTCAGCGCGTGACTGTGATGCTATAAAAATAGTAGCTGCTTGCGCTTTTCCATCCAGCGGTAGCGGCCTTTTTGATTGAAGAAAGAAGGCTCAGGCCTGGAAGAAGTGCCACGCCAGTGCCAGCACACAGCCCGCGCCGCCCAGCCCGCCCAGTCGGCGAGCCCACTGCAGGCTGGCGGTAGGCCACTGGTTCATGGCCAGTACCAGCAGCCAGCCCAGCACCATCCACGCGGCGACCACCAGGGTGACCCCTGCCGCCAGCCCCGCCGCTGCAGTGGCGGTCAGTACCTGCAGCACGACGGTGGCCAGCGCCACGGCCCAGGCGCGGCGGGGTGCCGGGCTGCTGTCGCCCCATGCACGGGTGGGCGCGCTGCGTGCCCAGCAGGTCAGGGCCATCAGCGAGGCGAGTGCGGCGCACAGTCCGTTGAGTTCGTTCATGCAGCCTCCGGCGGGTGTGGGTCAGCCGCTGGGGCTGGAGCGTGCGGCGCGTTACTGCCCGTCCGCCGCCAGCGCAGTGCCCGCCGCGCGCGCAACAGCAGTGGGGCCCCGGCTGCCAATGCGCACAACGCAGACGCCACCACCCACTGCAGCAGCCCGGCCTTGACCGCCAGGCCGCCATATGCCAGCGCGGCCAGCGCCCACAGCAGCACGGTGGTGCGCGGCGCCCAGTGGCGCAGCGTGGCGGCGGGCAGGGCGATGAAGAAGGCGAGCAGCAGGCCCAGCATGCCGGACGACCGTGCGGGCTCGGTGGCCACGATGTGGGCCAGGCGGAAAGACTCCACGGCCAACAGGCCGCTCAGCCAGAAGGACAGATGCGCTGACACCACAAAGCGGCCCCAGCCGCGCGGATGCCAGCGCGGACGGGGAGCGACAGGGTGCGCTGCAGGGCCCGACGTGGCCACGGTGGCGTGCCGCGCTGCCTTGCGCCGGTGCGCCTGCACCCGCTGCGGCCCGATGAATGCGGCGATGCCAGCGCCAGCCAGGCCCACGGCGGCCAGGCTGGCGCACATGCCCGCCGCGTGTGCGCTGCCCAGCACCAGGCCCACGACGCCGGCAACCACCAGCATCAAGCCCGCACCGCCCAGCGCCACCCGCCACAGCGCGAGCGTGCGCAGCGCCCCCGCGCTCACGACCGACATCAACAGCCACGCGCCGATGAGCACCCACGTCGCCCACACCGGCCGCTGGGCCAGCGACGGCATGCCGGAAGGCCCCCATAAATGCACGAACACCGCCACGACGAGCGCGGCGGGCGTGGTGGCGTGCAGGGCCAGAAAGAAGCGTTGCATGGTCAAAGAAAAAAACGAATGGGGGCCTGGAATTCAATACCGTTCGGGCTGAGCCTGTCGAAGCCTTGCGCGGCGCTTCGACAGGCTCAGCGTGACCGGTTCAATGGCCATCAGCCCGCCGCCGCGATGCCGCCGCCCGCAGCCTCGGCCTCGCGCCGGCGTTGCTGGCGCGCGTCGAGCCAGATCAAGGTGCCCGAGATCGACAGGAACGCGGGTGTCATGCCCAGCAAGAAATACAGCCACTTGAGCGCCAGCCCGCCAAAGTCGCCAAAGTGCAGCGGCTCCATGAGGCCATTGACCAGCGACCAGAAGCCCGCCGTGCGCGGGTCGTGCACCTTTTTCGGCACGCCGGTGGCGGCGTTGATGTCCACCCGCGCGGTGCTGGCCAGGTGGTCGCTCAGATTGCCGGTGAAGCTGGCCTCGGCCGTGTCGGTGCCCCAGCGGCGCATCGACACGTAGCGCGCCTCCAGCCCGGGAACGGCCTGCTGCGCGGTGGCGTGCAGGGCATCGAGCGACTGCATGCGCACGGGCTCGGCGGCATCGCCGGCGGCCTTGCGCGCAGGCTTGGGGGTCTTGGCTGCATCGGTGCCGCTGGTGCTGCTGTTGGCGGTGGTCACGTATTTGTAGCCCTGCTCGAACAGCGGCGCCAGGCCCATCCAGGCGCCCGTGGTGGCGATCAGGATGTGAAAGAACAAGCCCCAGATGCCCGCGGACTTGTGCAGGTCGGACATCACCACGCGAAAGCTGCGGCCCCAGCGCTGGGTGAAGAGCTCGGCCAGGATCTTGCGGTGGATGACGATGCCCGTGACGATGAGCACCAGCATGGCCGCACCGAGAAAGCCCACGATCCACCGCGGCCCGAAGAACAAAAACACGTGCAGCATGCGCAGGTACTGGCCGAGCTGGCTGTCCACCGGGCCCACCACCGCGCCGGTGTCCGAGCGCAGGGCCACCTTGGTGCGCGTGTTGGCGGGCGCGCCGCGCTCGCGCACGAAGGCGAAGTAGCTCGGGTTGACCGCATCGGGCAGCGCGATGGTCTCCACCGTGGCTCCGGGGTAGCGGGTGTGCAGCTGCGTCAGCATCGCATCGAGCGGCGCTGGCGTGGCAGAGCGCGGCAGTTGGGCCAGCGACGGGTTGGCCCACAAATCGATCTCGTTCTTGAAGACCACCACCGCGCCCGAAAAGCACACGATGAACATGAGCAGCCCCGTGACAATGCCCGCCCAGGAGTGCAGGACGAAGAGGCGGTTCAGGGTGCGCTGGCTGGTCATGGTCGGCTTGCGGTGGCGGGGTGATGGCGCTGCGTCAGAAGAAGTACGTCACGCCCAGGTTGAAACTGCGCGGCAACGCGGGCGAAACCACGTTGGCATTGATCGCGCCGTCGTAGTACGCCTTGTTGAACACGTTCTTCACGCCCGCCGTCACGCGGTAGTTGTCGCCCGCGTAGCTGATGGACGCATCGGCCACCACGTACGACGGCAGCGTGAAGGGGTAGGAGCCGATCTGCTCGCTGACGTAGCGCCCACCCATGCCCAGCGTGATGCGCTGGACCTTTGGCAGCTTGTAGGTGGCCCAGGCCGTGAGCGTGTGGCGCGGCGTGAGGTTCAGCGGCAGGCCCACGATAGCGGCGTTGTTGTCGCGCGTGACCTTGGACTGCGTGTAGGTGTAGGCGCTGGTCAGCTTCCAGCCGTTCTTCATGTCCGCGCCCAGTTCCACCTCCAGGCCGCGTGCACGCTGCTGGCCGGTCTGCACGCTGAAGCCGGTGTTCGCCAGGTCGGCCGTGGTCACGTTCTCGCGCACCAGGTCGAAGACGGCGAGGGCGCCGGTGAGCTGGCCATTGGGCGACTCGTACTTCACGCCGGCCTCCCACTGCTTGCCGGTCTCGGGCACGAAGGGCACACCCGCGAAGGTCAGGCCCGATGTGGGCAGGAACGATTCGCCATAGCTGCCGTATGCGGCCCAGCCGGGCTTGAACTCGTACACCAGGCCGGCGGACAGCGTGGTGGCGCTGTCCTTCTGACGCGTCTGTTTGTTAGCCACCCGATCATTGATGTCGTTGGTCGACCAATCACGGCGCAGGCCCACCAGAGCCGTCCAGCCTTGGCCGAACTTGACCTGGTCCTGTGCATACAAACCGGCCACGGTGAGCTTGGCGGGCGCATCGCTGGTCAGCGCCGTGGGGCAGACGGCCTGCATGCCGTAGACGGGTGCAAACAAATCCAGCGCACCGATGCGGCAAGTGCGGCTGGCCTGCAGGCTGTGGCCGCTGCGCACATCGAGACCTGTCACCAACTGGTGGCGCGCGCCCAGCGCTTCGAAGTGCGTGAGCAGCGAGGTGTCGGTGGCCAGCAGGTCAAAGTCCATGTACTGGCGCGTCGCCTGGCGGTTCTGTAGCCGCTGGTTGGCCTGCAGCGCCTGGTTGGAGACGAAGTTGCCCGTGCCCTTCTCGGTCTCGTAGCGCACGTTCTGGCGGAACGTCATGGCATCGGACACCTTGTGCTCCAGCGCGTAGCCCAGCGTGGTGCTCTCCACGTCGTACACGCCAAACGCAGGGTCGCCGGTGAACATCGTGCGGGACAGCGTGCCATTGCGGTTGGGCAGCAGCGTGCCGTACGGCGTGATGCCCTGCTGGCGCAGCCATTCACTTTGGCTGTAGGTGGCAAACAGCACCAGGTCGGTCTGCGCGCCCAGGTCGATGGAGAGCGACGGCGCAAACCACCGGTCCTTGCGGTAGACGAACTGCGTGGGGTCGTCGGCGTTGGATACCTGGGCATTGATGCGCAGTGCCGTCTTGCCCGATTCGGACAGCGGCTTGTTCACATCGGCCTGCAGCGTGCGCTGGCCGAAGCTGCCCACTTCCACGCCCACTTCGTTGATCGCCTCCTTCTTGGGCCGCTTGCTCACCGCGTTGACGATGCCGCCGGGCTGCACCTGGCCGTACAACACCGACGCCGAGCCCTTGAGCACCTCGAAGCGCTCGTAGCCGTAGGGCTGCAGCTTGGCCCACATGCCGGGGCTTTGCACCAAGCCATCGACTAGGATGGATTCGGTAGAGCGAAAGCCACGGATGTTGATGTCGTCAAACCCCCGGCGCCCGAAGTTGACGGGGCTCACGCCCGCCACGGTCTGCAGCGCCTGCTGCACGTTCACGATCTGGCGCGACTCCATCTGCTCGCGCGTGACCACGCTGACGGACTGCGGGGTCTCGAGCCGGCGCATGGGCGCCTTGCCGGCGGTCTGTGCCTCGACGGGGGCAAAGCCCATGTCTTTTTCGGTGCTGGCGTTGATGCGGACTTCTTGGAGCTGGGGGGCGGTGGCGCTGGTGGCTGCTGCGGCCGGGTCGGCGGTTGGCGTTGCATCGGCCTGCTGCGCCATGGCGGCGTGCGCGAGGCACAAGGCCAGCGGGGTCAGGGCGAAGAGGGTGGCCTGGCGGGCAGACGGACGTGAGGGCGAACGAAGACGGGCGAGCGAAGAGCGCGGCGACACCGCACGCGAGGGCTGAGAAGACATGGGGGTCCCGGTGGAGAGTGGGCAAAAACGCGAGGTGCACTGGCTCGCGTTGTGTGTCCGGGACGCTGGCTGGCTGTGAGGTGAATTCTAATGCGAATAGTTATCGTTTGAAAATTAAAAAGGTGCTACCGAGATAGTCGTTTTCTGCTGCTTTGCTGCGAGCGACGTTCATGTTGTGAAAGCGCACTGAATGAACAGATGCCTTCAGTCTCCAATCTTGAATGGGAAACTTCGCCCGCAGCAGTTCCATGCTGAATGGCCGAAACGGGAGAAGTCCCGTTCTTTTTGAATTTGTAAGTGAGGCGATCAAAGCATGAGCAATCGGAGTTCAAGTGTTGAAGTACTGCCGTCCGAAGACGGCTCGACAGAGCAGCCTGTTCCCACCGCCTGGCGGCCAGTATTCCGGGAGATTGTTCTTGCTTTCGCCCAACAGAACTACCGTCTGCTAGATGTCGAGACCGGAGCAGAGGCGCTTTCGCTGGAGGCAGCGGCAAGAATCCGTGACTACGTCGAAGATTACGGGGCTGTGCTCACGGAGTTGCCGGAAGACACTTGGGAGTCCTCCGTCTGCGTCCGATCCGGCAAGCACTGGAGCGTTCTGGTGGATCTATGGACGCAGTCCGAAGGACGAAGTGATCTCGTGTTGAGTGCTCGTGTCTTAGCTCTGGACTCAGGTTTCGCATTCAAGAATCTGATGGTCTATGTGCCGTAACAGTGGCGACTCTGCATCCTCAGGAAGTCAGCTGTCGATAGGCTGCCCTGTGGATGAGATTCGAATCAGGCGCCATGACTTGCATCCCCGCGATCCCGCCCTGCCCACTCCCCAAACTCCAACGGCCGAATCCCAAACCGCACCGCATTCCCCGCATGCAGCGCGCCAAACTCGGCCAGCGCCAGCTGCACAAAATGCGTGTGGTCGGCCTCTGGGACAGAAGCAGGCATCCTGCGCTTCACAGCATCCTCCGTAGCAGCCTCCCCCTGTCGCACGATGGCCGCAATCACCTCTGCCAGTGCCTGCCGGTGGCGCAGTCGAAAAATGTCCGGCGGCACCAGGTTCTGCTTCACCGCCACGTATTGCTGGCAAGACCGCTCGTAGGCCCACACGAACACATCGCGCAGCAGGTCCACGCGGTTGAGTTCGTACACGCCCAGCATGGCGTCCACATACGCTTGTTGCGGCACGTCGATGAACGACAGCGGGCACAGGTTGTGGCGAATGAACGGGATGTTGGCCGCCAGGCGCGAGACGCGTTTGTTCACGTCCTCAAACGGCTGCAGGTAGGGCAGGTGCACCATCAAAAAGAAGGCTTGCTCGAACGGGTCGGTGATCTCGGCGGCCATTTGGGTGACGATGCCGAAGAGTTCTTCGAGCCGCTGGGGCAAGGCGATGGGCAGGTAGACGCTGCCGCCAATCTCCACAGCGCGGCGGCGGATGCGGCCCACGGAGGCGGGGTCGGCCATCAGGCCGTCGGACAGGAAGGCGTGCAGCGCTATCAACGTGTCAGTACGTACCTGTGCGTTTTCGGGCTGGAGAACCAAGTATTCGATGGCCTGCTTGTGGTTCAGGATCATCTGGGTTTCCAGCGCGTTCTTGCCTTCGGCGGCCTGGCCGAACTCGATCAGGCGTTCGGTGTCGAGGCGGCTGTAGGTGTTGCCTTCGAGGTGGGACGAGGCCCAGGAGAGGTCGATGAGCAGGCGGTTGAGGATGTCTCTGGCGAAGGTGCCTGCGGGGGTTTGGTCGGCGGGGGATCGGCCTAGCCCATGCAGTTGCTCGCGCAGGTCGTGCGGCAGGTAGGCCGTATCGTTGGGGTGGTACTGCGACAAAAAGTCCAGCTGGTAGCCCACCGGTTTGCGCAGATGGCGCGACTGGGAGATGGCGGCACGGATTTCTGCGCCTTCTGCTGAGGTGGGGACGTAGTCGGCGGTGGCGGGTGCGGCGGTCGCCCATGCTGCGGGCGGCGCGGCTTCGGCAGGCGGTTGCTGCGGATGGCTTGGATTGCTGGGGTGGTAGCGCGTGGCCCGGCCCTCGCCGCGCACCGTGATGCGCCCTTGCTCTGCCAGTCGTGCCAGGCGGCGCTGCAGCGTGCGGCGCTCGTGGGTGCCACCTAGCTGTTGGAGGAGGGCGTCGCTGCCGACCCCGGCAGGGCCTGCGTTGTGAATCAACACAGCGAGTTGGTCCAGCTCCTGGGCAAGGGTAGGGCGGGGCATGGCAGGGGCTCCTGGTGTCGTAAACGCAAATCGCGACAGACTTTTGTCGTGAAAGTAGTTTAAGCGACAAAATTCTGTCGCGAAAGCGGTTTGCGCGTCATGGCGTGGTGCTTCTCGCAGCTAAGCCCTCGGCATGCAGCCCCATCCACCCGGGATGGATTGTCGATAGTTACTGCGAAAAATATAGCTGTTTGCGCTTGATGGGTAAGCGCTAAGGCCTGTTTTTATCCAGATCTGCTGCATGGGCAGACGCATCGCCTTCTTGTGCACCGTCCACCCCGCCATACCCCGGGTACTGGCCGCCGACGGCCCCCATCGCCGCGCTCTCCTGCCGCTCCTTCGCCATCTGCTCCGCCAACTGGTTGCGCCCCTCGCGCGCCACGGCGATGAACTTGGCCTGGTCTTTGTAATGCGGGTACATGCGGTCGGCCAGTGCGATGTTGTGGGTGCGAAAACGCTGCGTGATGGCGGTGGCCTGCGCGGCGGGCAGGCCCATCAGCTCCAGCACCGTGTGGGCGCTTTGTAGGCTGGACTCGAACAGCTCGCGCTGCACCAGGTTCACGCCCAGGTCGCGCAGCTTGTTCCAGTGGGAGATGTCCCGTGCGCGGGCCACCACCTGCAGGTGGGGGAAATGTTCGCGTGCCAGCTTGGCGATCTGGAGCGATTGCTCGGCGTCGTCCACCGCCACCACCAGGATGCGGGCGTGTTCGGCCCCCGCGATGCGCAGCAGGTCCAGCCGCGTGGCATCGCCATAGAACACGCGGTAGCCAAAGGTGCGTGCCACTTCCAGCATGTCCACGCTATGGTCCAGCACGGTGGTGCGCAGGCCCTGGGCCAGCAGCACGCGCGAGACGATCTGGCCGTAGCGGCCGAAGCCCGCGATGATGATGGGCGCCTCTTGGGGCTCGGAGATTTCTTCAGCCTGGGGCGTGGTTTTGAGCTTGGCGTAGCGGCGCAGCAGCACGCGGTCCAGCACCACGAGCAGCAGCGGGCTGATCAGCATCGAAAGGGCCACCGCGCCGATCAGCAGCGATGCCGTCTCGGCCGGGAACACGCTGGCGCCGGCGGCGGCCTGGAACACCACAAAAGCGAATTCACCACCCTGCGCCAGCAGCAGCGTGAACACCGGGCGCTCCTGGTAGGGGATGTTGACGAGCTTGGACAGGGTGTAGATGACGATGGCCTTGGCCGCCAGAAAACCGACCAGGATGGCCGCCATGAGGCCGGGCGAGCGCAGGATGACGCCGAAGTCGATGCTCATGCCTACGGCAATGAAAAACAGCCCGAGCAGCAGGCCCTTGAAGGGCTCGATGTCGGCTTCGAGCTCGCGCCGGTACTCGCTGTCGGCCAGCAGCACGCCGGCCAGAAAGGCGCCCAACGCCATCGACAGGCCCACCATCACCATGAGGTAGGCGATGCCCACCACCAGCAGCAGCGCGGCGGCGGTGAAGATCTCGGGCGTGTTGCTCTTGGCGATCCAGCGCAGCACCGGGCGCAGCAGCAGGCGCCCGCCGAGGATGATGGCGGCGATCACGCCCACGATCTTGAGCACCTCCAGCGCCACTTCGCCCGGCGTGTGGCCGGCGCCATCGCCCGCAGCGGCACCCAGCACGGGCAGCAGGGCCAGGATGGGGATGGCCGCCACGTCCTGGAACAGCAAAATCGAAAAGCCCGCCTGCCCGCTCTGGGTGCGCATGAGGTTGCGCTCGGCCAGCGACTGCAGCGCGATGGCTGTGGACGACAGCGCCAGGCCCAGGGCGCCCACCAGGCTCACGCGCCAGGGCAGGCCGGCAAGGGCGCCCAGCGCAAACAGCACGGCCGCGCAGCCCAGCACCTGGGCGGTGCCGGTGCCGAAGATGGGGCGGCGCAGCGCCCACAGGCGGCTCGGTTGCAGCTCCAGCCCGACGAGGAACAGCATCAGCACCACGCCGAATTCAGCGAAGTGCAGGATGTCCTGCACGTTGCTCACCAGCCCCAGGCCCCAGGGCCCGATGGCGATGCCCGCCGCCAGGTAGCCGATGATGGCCCCGAGGCCCAGCGCCTTGGCAATGGGCACGGCCAGCACCGCGGCGGTGAGGTACAGGAAGCCGTAGGTGAGCCAGGTGGGGGCGTGTTCCATAGAGGGGGATGCGAGCGATGGCGTTGGGGAGGTGTCGCAGGGATGCGGGCGTGTCAGGATTCTGGCATTGCCGCAGCGATGTGGGAGGGCGCGCGTGGCATGCTAATAGAGTGCTTCTATTTTGATAGCTGTCAGCGCTTGTTGGTTCTGCGCTAGAGGTTACTTTTTTCCAGATCATCGCGGCGAAGCGGGGCGTTGTTAAGATGTTTGCCCTTCTTCGCACACGGGCACGGTGACTCATGGACTTGCAGACTTGGCTGGCTTTTTTCGCGGCATCGTGCCTGATTGCGGTGTCGCCGGGCTCGGGGGCTGTGTTGTCGATGAGCCATGGCCTGTCGTTCGGCGTGCGCAAGACGGGGGCCACGATCTTTGGCCTGCAACTGGGCCTGCTGCTGATTTTGCTGATCGCCGGGGCGGGTGTGGGTTCGCTGCTGCTGGCGTCCGAGGTGGCTTTCAGCGTGGTGAAGGTGCTGGGCGCCTGCTACCTGATTTACGTGGGCTTCAACCAGTGGCGTGCCGGCGATGTATCGCCCGTGCAAGGCGATGAGGCTGCGTCTGCAGGCACCTGGAAAAAACGCTGCCTGACGGGTTTCCTGACCAATGCCACCAACCCCAAGGGCATCATTTTCATGGTGGCCGTGTTGCCCCAGTTCATGACCGACACACGCCCGCTGTGGAGCCAGTTGCTCGTGATGGCTGCTACCACGCTGACGGTGGACGTGGTGGTGATGCACGGCTACGCTTTTGGCGCCAGCGCCCTGCGCCGCCTGATGCGCAGTGCCCGTGCCGTGCGCACGCAGAACCGCGTGTTTGGTGGCCTGTTGATGGCGGTGGGCGCCGGGCTGTTCTTCGTCAAGCGTGGCGGGCAACACGCTTGATGGGATGTTGATGCTTTGATTTTGATAGCCTCTGGCGCTTGTCAATCAAGCGCCAGAGGCTGATTTGGCTTGGTTTTTCATGGGCCCGCAGATTCCAAGGAGGTTGTCATGCCAGTAGTTGTTGTCGCCAATCCCAAAGGTGGCGTGGGCAAGTCCACGCTGTCCACCAACATCGCGGGCTACTTTGCGAGCCAGGGGCACCCCGTGATCCTGGGCGACACCGACCGGCAGGAGTCCGCCAAGCTCTGGCTAGGCCTGCGTCCTCCCGCCGCGCGCGCCATCGGCGCCTGGGACAGCAACTCGGATGTGATCAGCCGCCCGCCCAAGGGCACCACGCATGCGGTGCTCGATACGCCCGCCGGCCTGCACGGCTGGCGCCTGAACGACGTGCTCAAGCTGGCCGACAAGATCATTGTGCCGCTGCAGCCTAGCGTGTTCGACATCTTCGCCACGCGCAGTTTTCTGGACCAGCTGGCCGAACATCGCCACGCGGCGGGCGTGCAGGTGGGCATCGTAGGCATGCGCGTGGACGCGCGCACCAAAGCCGCCGAGCAGTTGCACCACTTTGTGGACAACCTGGGGTTTCCGGTGCTGGGCTATCTGCGCGATACGCAGAACTACGTGCACCTGGCGGCGCATGGTCTCACGCTGTTTGACGTGGCGCCGGGCCGCGTGGCACGCGACCTGGAGCAATGGCAAGGTATCTGTGCGTGGCTCAATTCTTGAAGGACAGCGTGAAGCAGAACGTACAACAAGGCCCCCGGGAAAACACCTGTCACACGGCAGACAAGGCGCGCCTGGGTGCAGGGCTACATTGCAACGATGAAAATCTTTCGCTCATATTCCGAAGTCAGCGCCTGCGTGGGCCAGGAGGTCGCCGTGACCGACTGGATCACCATCACGCAGGAACAGGTCAACCTGTTCGCCCAGGCCACGGGCGACCACCAGTGGATCCACGTGGACCCCGAGCGTGCCAAGGCCGGGCCGTTTGGCGCGCCGATTGCGCACGGGTTTCTCACGCTGTCGCTGATTCCGCAGTTCTTCGAGACGGGCCTGACCATCGAGGGCGCGCGCATGGGTGTGAACTATGGGCTCAACAAGGTGCGTTTCACGTCGCCGGTGCCGGTGGGCAGTCGGCTGCGCGCGCGCCTCACCTTGCAGGCTGCCGAGCCGGTGGCGCCCGATGGCATGCAGATGACTTGGCTGGTGACCGTGGAGCGCGAGGGCAGCGACAAGCCGGTGTGCGTGGCCGAGTCTTTGGCGCGCAACTTCGGCGCTCCGGCCTGAGCCTGGTCGCCACCGGGCAGGAGGTCTGAACCATGGACCGTCTGCAAGCCATGAAGATTTTCGAGCGTGTGGTGGAGGAGGGCGGCTTTGCCGCCGCCGCCCGCGCCATGGACATGTCGCCCCCTGTGGTCACCCGCATGGTGGCCGAGCTGGAGCAGCACCTGGGTACGCGGCTGCTGCAACGCACCACCCGCAAGCTGGCGCTGACCGACGCGGGCGATGCCTACCTGCAGCGGGTGCGCACCATCCTGCACGAGATCGACGACGCCGAAGCGGCGGCGGCCGCCAACACGCGCGATCTGCGCGGCACCATCCGCATCGTTGCGGCGCCGGTGCTGGCCACCAATTTTCTGGCGCCCATGGTGGCGCTGTGGCACGCCGAGTTCCCCAAGCTGCTGCTCGATATTGACCTGGATGCCTATGCCTCGGCGCGGGTGGATGAGTACGACGTGACCATCATGGTGGCGGGCGAGGACTTCGACGCGAACATCGTTGCGCGTCCGCTGCTGCAGGGCGAGGCCATTGTGGTGGCGTCGCCCGACTACCTGGAGCGCAAGGGCATTCCGCGCGAGCCGCAGGACCTGCTGCAACACGACTACCTGCGCGATTCCGGCATGGCCGCCCGTTCCCAGACAGGGCCTGGTCGCAAGCTGCGCCTGCAATCCATCAACGGCAACCTGCCGGCCCAGGAAATCGACGTGCCGGCGGTGCTGCAGTCTGTCAGCACCGAACTGCTGCTGCGCGCGGCGGTGGACGGCGCAGGGGTGGCCGTGACTTCACGCCTGTTGGCGGAAGAGCACCTGGCCCGGGGGGAACTGGTGCACATCCTGCCCGCGTGGATCTTTTCGCGCTACACCATCTATGCCGCGTTGCCGTCAGGCCGCATGTTGCCCGCGCGCACGAAAGTGTTCCTGGACTTTCTCAGCGAACAGGTGCCTTTGGCCATGGCTGAACAGCGCGGGCAGGCCAGATAAACCGGGGCCACGGGCCAAGTGGCCTATCAACCCAGTTGGGCAAATCCGCTGATGATGGTGCCTTCCGGCTCCACGGTAATTTCGCCGTCGGGCATGGCAAAACTGTTCTGGCGCCAGGCCTCGAACACCGTCACGGCCACGGCGTTGGACAGGTTCAGGCTGCGCTGGCCCGCCACCATGGGCAGCCGCAGGCGCTGCGCAGGTGGAAAACTCTCGCGCAGCTCGGGGGGAAGCCCCCGCGTTTCGGCCCCAAACACCATCCAGTCGCCCGGCAGGAAGCAGGTGGAATGCACCGGCTGCGAGCCGTGCGTGGTCATGGCGAACATGCGTGTCGGGTCAGGCTGGGCGTTGCGCAGGAAGGCCGTCCAGCCCGGGTGGACTTGAACTTGGGCGTACTCGTGGTAGTCGAGCCCTGCGCGCCGCATCTGGCGGTCTTCCATCGAGAACCCCAGGGGCTCGATCAGGTGCAGGGTGCATCCCGTGTTGGCCGCCAGGCGAATCACATTCCCGGTGTTGGGCGGGATCTCGGGTTCGACGAGGACGATATGGAACATGCCCACAATTGTCATCGCTCGGCGTGTGAGTTGAGCAACCGCTCGTAATCAAAAGTATCCCTTTGGTACTTTTCAATCCAGCCCCGTGCGCGCCAGGACGGCGGCGGTGACATGCGCCACGCCCGCCTCGCGCAGTGCCAGGGTGGCCGCCTGCAGCGTTGCGCCAGTGGTCATCACATCGTCAATCAGCACCACCCGCTGGCCGTGCAGGGCCGCAGCGCGGGCAGGCTCGACGGCGAAAGCGCCCCGCAGATTGCGCAGGCGTTGTGACCGCGGCAGGCTGCTTTGCGCCTCGGTGGCGTGCAGGCGCAGCAGGGTGCGGTGGTCGGCCTTGGGCCCCGCCAGGTGCCCTGCCAGCAGCGCCGACTGGTTGAAACCCCGCTCGCGCAGACGCTCTGTGGACAGGGGCACCGGCAGCACGCGGTCTGCGGTTTCCAGCGCCGGTTCCATCCAGGGCGTGCTGCGCATCAGCGTGGACAAGGCCCTGGCCCATCCTGGATCACCGCGAAACTTGAAGTGCGCCAGCGCATCGGCCCAGGGGTAGGCGTAGTCCACGGCGGCGATGCAGGCGTCGAAGCTGGGCGGGCTCTGGAGGCAGGCGCCACAAATGGCAACGCCCGGGGGCACCCGCAGGGCGCAGCGCTGGCAGCGCGTGGCGGGCTGGGCAAATCGCGCCACGCAGGCGTTGCAGACCCGCTGCGAGGGCCACGCGTGGCAAAAGGCGCACTGGCTGGGCACTTTGTCCGCCCAGGCGCGGAGATGGCGCGAAATCCCTGTCAAACCGGTAAGAGGCATGAATCAATATACTCGCGCGTCCTAGTGCCCTGCCATGTCCTCCGAGCGTCCTCCCACCATTGATCCCGTTGCTGCAGCCCGCTGGCATGCAGCGGCCCCCGCTGTGTCCCCCTGGCTCCATGAAGAAGTGGCCCGCCGCATGGAGGACCGCCTGCAGTGGATTCGCCAGGCCCCCGAGTCGTGGTGCCATTGGGACGCAGTGCGTGGAGGCCTGCAGGCGCATGCGCTGGTGAGCGCGCGCTATCCCAAGGCGCGCTGCCAGATCTACGAAACAGCCGTGCACTGTGAGGACACCGCCCGGCAGGCACTGGCCAAGCCCTGGTGGAGCCCTGCCCGCTGGAGTGCTGGCAACCCGCAGCTGGGGCTGCCTGTGGATGCCAGTGTGCAGATGCTTTGGGCCAACATGGCGCTGCACACGGCGGCCGACCCGCAGGCGTTGATCGCGCAGTGGCACGGTGCCCTGGCGGTAGATGGCTACCTGATGTTTTCCTGCCTGGGGCCCGATACGCTGCGTGAACTGCACGCGGTGTATGCCGAGCTGGGATGGCCCGCAGCTGGGCACGCCTTCACGGACATGCACGACTGGGGCGATATGTTGGTGCATGCGGGCTTTGCCGAACCGGTGATGGACATGGAGCGCATCACGCTCACCTTTGCCACACCCGAGCGGCTGGTTCAGGAGCTGCGCGAGCTGGGCTGCAACCTGCACCCTGATCGCTTTCCCTCATTGCGCGGCCGGCGCTGGCGCGAGAAGCTCTATCAGGCACTGTCGCTTCGGCTGGCAGATCCGCAGCAGGGAGGTCAGTTGGCACTGACTTTCGAAATCATTTATGGCCATGCCTTCAAGCCTGCACCGCGTGTGCGGGTGAGTTCCAGCAGTGCTGTGTCGCTGCAGGACATGCGCACCCTGTTGCGCCAGGGCGGCAAAGAGAACTAGCCTGTAACGGCGTGTCAATGACATGGAACAAGGCACGCTACAATTCCGGGTTATTGAGATTTTGGGCATCTTCCCGCGCAACTTTGCTGGCTGCGCCTGTCTTGCCAACGGCAGACGGGCACCACGGCTGGCAGTCTTGTGAGCACTTCCGGTGACGGGCTTGGTTTTTCGTTTTGCCACGGTGTCGGGTCAGCGCATTGACTGGCGTCTCGTTCGCAACTGTTCGGTCAAGCCGGCGCAGTTGGGGTGGATGTATCTGTCCTTGTGTGTCGTGTCCCTGGGTATCGCAACATGCTTCTGGATACTCGGTGCTCGTCTGGTCATGCCTTTTGCGTGGCTTGAAATCGTGGCTGTAGGAGTTGCATTCGCCATGTACGGTCGCCATGCGGCGGATGGCGAGAGGATTTCGCTGCAGGGCTCACGCCTTGTGGTGGAACTGGAGACGGCAGGCAAACTGGAACGCGCCGAGTTTGATCGGACCTGGGTTCGCGTAGAGCCCAAGTCTGGAGACCGTTCGCTGATCATGCTGTCTGCGCAGGGCCGTACGGTGGAAGTGGGGCGCTACATGCGCCCCGAACTTCGACCGGCCCTGGCATCGGAGATCCGCATGGCCTTGCGTGCCGCCTGACCCCACGCAGGCGCGCGAAAGGGATTGGTTAAATTGAGGCTTAGAAGTAAGTGAGAACTATGAAGAGCATTTCCAACAAGCTGGCTTCTCTGCTGCTGATTGCCGGTGCATGGGTGGGCTCCGCAGCCCATGCCGTTCAGGACCTTCCTGGCGGCCCTGCAGTCAACCAGCTGAATCTGGCACCTCCCGTCACCAAGATCGCAGAAGAGCAACATTTTCTGCACTGGATGATGATGGTCATCTGCACGGTGATCTTTGTTGCAGTGTTCTCCGTGATGTTCTACTCGATTTGGAAACATCGCCGCTCCAAGGGCGCCAAGTCGGCCAATTTCCATGAGTCGGTGACGGTGGAAGTGGTCTGGACGATTATTCCGTTCATCATCGTGATCGTGATGGCTCTGCCCGCGACCAAGGTGCTGGTGGCCCAGAAGGACACCACCAATGCGGACCTCACCATCAAGACCACGGGATACCAGTGGAAGTGGGGCTATGACTACATCACCGGCGAAGGCGAGGGCCTGGCCTTCATTTCCACCCTGGACAGCAGCCACCGCGTGATGTCCGACAGCGGCAACGTCAAGGACGCTCCCGCCAACTACCTGCTCAAGGTGGACAACCCGATGGTGGTGCCGGTCAACAAGAAGATCCGCATCATCACCACCGCCAACGACGTGATCCACGCCTTCATGGTGCCGGCCTTCGGCATCAAGCAGGATGCGATCCCCGGATTTGTGCGCGACACCTGGTTCCGTGCCGAGAAGATCGGCGACTACTATGGCCAGTGCGCCGAGTTGTGCGGCAAGGAACACGCCTACATGCCCATCCACGTGAAGGTCGTGTCCGCTGAGGATTACACCGCCTGGGTGGCCGACCAGAAGAAGAAGGCTGCGGCCAAGCTGGATGACCCCACCAAGGTCTGGGCGCTGGACGACATCACGAAGCGTGGCGAAAAGGTCTATGCCGCCAACTGTGCGGCCTGCCACCAGGCCAATGGCAAGGGCGCGGGCCCCATCAAGCCCCTGGATGGTTCAGCCATCGTGCTGGATGCGGACCATGCCAAACAGATCCAGGTCCTGCTCAAGGGTGCGGCCAATGGCGCGATGCCTGCCTGGGCCCAGCTGAGCGATACCGATATCGCTGCAGTGGTGAGCTACACGAAGAACTCCTGGTCGAACAAGACCGGCCAGCTGGTGCAGCCTGCTGAAATCGTGGCCCAGCGTGGCAAGTAATCACCGCCCTATCGTATTGAGGAATCCAAAATGAGCGCAGTTCTCGACAACCACGGGCACGCGGGCGATCACGCACACGACGGCCACGATCACCACCACGGCCCTACTGGCTGGCGTCGCTGGGTGTTTGCCACCAATCACAAAGACATCGGTACGCTGTACCTGCTGTTCGCCTTCGCCATGCTGATGGTCGGCGGCGTGCTTGCCCTGCTGATCCGCGCCGAGCTGTTCCAGCCCGGCCTGCAGCTGGTCAACCCCGAGCTGTTCAACCAGCTGACCACCATGCACGGCCTGATCATGGTGTTCGGCGCCATCATGCCGGCCTTCGTGGGCTTTGCGAACTGGATGATCCCGCTGCAGATTGGCGCCTCCGACATGGCTTTTGCGCGCATGAACAACTTCAGCTTCTGGCTGATGATTCCTGCGGCGATCATGCTTGTGACGTCGTTCTTCATGCCCGGTGGAGCACCCGCTGCCGGCTGGACGCTGTACGCACCGCTGACGCTGCAGATGGGCCCCTCCATGGACGCCGGCATTTTTGCCATGCACATCCTGGGTGCGAGTTCCATCATGGGCTCGATCAACATCATCGTGACCATCCTCAACATGCGCGCCCCCGGGATGACGCTGATGAAGATGCCCATGTTCGCCTGGACCTGGCTCATCACCGCCTACCTGCTGATCGCCGTGATGCCCGTGCTGGCCGGCGCCATCACCATGACGCTGACGGACCGCCACTTCGGCACCAGCTTCTTCAACCCCGCCGGCGGCGGTGACCCAGTGATGTACCAGCACATCTTCTGGTTCTTCGGCCACCCCGAGGTGTACATCATGATCTTGCCGGCCTTCGGCATCATCAGCCAGATCGTGCCCGCGTTCGCCCGCAAGAAGCTGTTCGGCTATGCCTCCATGGTGTATGCGACCTCGTCCATCGCCATCCTGTCGTTCATCGTGTGGGCCCACCACATGTTCACGACCGGCATGCCCGTCACCGGCCAGCTGTTCTTCATGTACGCCACCATGCTGATCTCTGTGCCCACGGCCGTGAAGATCTTCAACTGGATCGCCACCATGTGGCGCGGCTCCATGACGTTCGAGACCCCCATGCTGTTCGCAGTGGGCTTCATCTTCGTGTTCACCATGGGTGGCTTCACCGGCCTGATCCTGGCCATGGCGCCCATCGACATCCAGCTGCAGGACACCTACTACGTGGTGGCCCACTTCCACTATGTGCTGGTGGCTGGTTCGCTGTTCTCGATGTTTGCAGGCGTGTATTACTGGCTGCCCAAGTGGACCGGTGTGATGTACTCGGAGACGCGCGGTCAGATCCACTTCTGGTCGTCGCTGATCTTCTTCAACATCACCTTCTTCCCGATGCACTTTCTGGGTCTGGCTGGCATGCCCCGCCGCTATGCCGATTACCCCATGCAGTTCGCCGACTTCAACGCCATCGCGTCTGTCGGAGCATTTGGTTTCGGCCTGGCACAGGTGTACTTCTTCCTGGCGGTGGTGGTGCCTGCCATGCGTGGCAAGGGTGAAAAAGCTGCTGCCAAGCCGTGGGATGGCGCTGAAGGCCTGGAATGGGAAGTCCCATCGCCAGCACCGTTCCACACGTTTGAAAACCCACCCAAGCTGGACGCTACGGCAACCCGCGTGATTGGCTGAAGACCATGCCTGTGACACCCGAGCAGAAAAAGAGCAACCTGCGGATGGCGCTGATCCTGGCGTCCGTGGCGGTTGTTTTCTTTGTCGGGTTCATGGTCAAGGTGGTTCTGCTGTCCCGCTGAACCGGCAACCTCCATGAGCCTGCACCGCGAAAACGCCAAGATGGTCGGCAAGCTGGTCGTGATTGCGGCCGGCATGTTCGCTTTCGGCTATGTGCTGATCCCTATCTACAAGCACATTTGCGAGATGACGGGCATCAACATCCTGTCGCTCTCCGAGCGGCAGGTGCCGGGCAATGGCGTGGCGGGCAAGGATGTCAAGGTGCCTGCGAATACGCAGGTGGACAAGACCCGCACGATCACGGTCGAGTTTGATGCCAACGCGCGCGGCCCCTGGGATTTCAAACCTGCCCAGCGCTCGGTGAAGGTGCATCCGGGCGAGCTGACCACGGTGATGTACGAGTTTCAGAACATCCAGAACCGTCGCATGGCTGCGCAGGCCATCCCCAGTTACGCACCGCGCCAGGCCGCGGCGCACTTCAACAAGCTGGAGTGTTTCTGCTTTAACCAGTACACGCTGGAGCCCGGCGAGAAAAAAGAATGGCCGGTGGCGTTTGTGATTGATCCACGTATCTCCAAGGACGTGACGACCATCACCTTGTCCTATACGTTCTTTGAAGTGGGTGGCAAGACGCCTGCGGCCCCGGAATCCACTGCCGCCCTGGACTTGGCTGTGCCTGCCATCATCCCCACAGTGGCAGGAGCGGGCTCATGAATGCCCCATTGGACCAGCCCGTGGTGAAGCCGCATGAACGCAAGGGATCTTTGCTGCGCACGGTGCGTGCGGTGGCTTGGTCGCTGATTGGCTTGCGCAAGGGCAGCGAGTACCAGCAGGATGTCGAAAAACTCAATCCACTGCACATCATCGTGATGGGATTGGTGGCGGTTTTTCTGCTGGTCATCGGCCTGATCGGGCTGGTGAACTGGATTGTGTGAGTGTGTGCTGGTTGGTACGAACAAATACTGAAAACAAAGATTTTGAGAGTCAGGAGCTGAAATGAGTGCATCAACCCACGGCGGAACCCCGTACTACTATGTACCCGCAGAGTCGCGTCACCCGGTGATGGCGGCGGCCGGTCTGTTCTTTGTCATTCTGGGCGCAGGCCAGTGGATCAATGGCCACGATTGGGGCAAGTATTCGCTGGCCTTGGGCCTGGTATGGTGGCTGTTCACGCTGTACCAATGGTTCGGTGATGCCATCCGCGAGAGCCAGGGTGGCCTCTATGGTCACAAGATCGATCTGTCCTACCGCTGGAGCATGAGCTGGTTCATCTTCTCGGAAGTGATGTTCTTTGGCGCGTTCTTTACGGCTCTTTGGTGGGCGCGTTCGCATTCTGTGCCTGCCCTGGGCAGCCTGGACAACGCATTGCTGTGGCCCAATTTCAAGGCAGTCTGGCCCAGCCTCGCCGCCGGGGTGACCGCTTCACCCGCTGGCATTGTCGAACCCTTCCAGACGGTGGGCCCTTTCTGGTTGCCAACCATCAACACGGCGCTGCTGCTGACCTCGGGTGTGACGCTGACCATCGCCCACCACGCACTGCGCGAAAACCACCGCGGCAAGACGATCGGCTTCATGTGGGCCACGGTGCTGCTGGGTTTTGTCTTCCTGCTGGTGCAAGGGTACGAGTACTATCACCTCTACACCGATCTGAACCTCAAGCTCAATTCGGGCGTGTTCGGCTCGACGTTCTTCATGTTGACCGGATTCCACGGGTTCCACGTGTTCCTGGGCATGTTGATGCTGCTGGTGATTACCCTGCGCCTGCAAAAGGGCCACTTCACGGCGGACAAACACTTCGGTTTTGAAGGTGCTGCCTGGTACTGGCACTTTGTGGACGTGGTGTGGCTGGGCCTGTACGTGCTGGTTTACTGGATGTAAAGAGCGCCTGCCGCCCACAAAAAAAGCGCCTCGCGGCGCTTTTTTTGTGGGCAAGCTGATCTCCACACCAAACGCAGGCGCCTCGCCGGAGGCGCGCGGTTGCCCGGTTGCGCCGGGGTGAGACTAGCGGGTCGTCGCTGGCAGGCCGGTGGGCTGGATGTAGCCCAGCTGCCAGGCCACCAGAATACATAGGAAGAGCACGATGGAGATACCCACCCGCACCGCAAGCGCCTTGGCCATGTGGTTGCCCTTCGATTTGTCATCGCGCCCATTGCGCATCATGAAGAACAAGGCAGATGCCAAGCTGGCCAGAATGGCGATGAACGCCACCACTACGAGGTATTTCATGGGAGACATTATCCAGTGACAGCTTCCCGCCGTCCTCTGGGCCTGCGTTTCTGGCTGATCGCCCTTGCGGCCACTGCGGGCATGCTGGTCACGGCCTCGCTCGGCCGCTGGCAGCTGTCGCGCGCAGCAGAAAAAGAAGGGCTGCAGGCCGTGCTGGACGAGCGTGGCCGCATGCCGGCCGTCGACGGCAGCGCTTTGCCGGCAGGGGCGGCTGGTTCTGCGCAGGACGCCGCGTCGCTGGTGCACCGCACCGTGGTTCTGGAGGGCCATTGGCTGGCAGAGCACACCGTGTACCTCGACAATCGTCAAATGCACGGGCGCCCAGGGTTCTTTGTAGTGACCCCGTTGCAGCTGGCTGGGCCAGGCGGTGCGGTGGTGCTGGTGCAGCGTGGCTGGGCCGCGCGCAACTTCCAGGACCGCCAGCAGTTGCCGCAGGTGCAGACGCCGCAGGGTGCAATGGTGCGGGTACAGGGCCGCGTTGCGCCCGCGCCTTCACGCCTCTATGAGTTCCAGGGCGCCGACAGTGCGCTGGGGTCTTCCCGCATCCGGCAAAATCTCGATCTGGCGGCGTTCCGCACCGAAACCGGCCTGGCGCTCGCCCACCTCACGGTGTTGCAGACGGGCGAAGCGGGCGAGGGGTTGCTGCGCGACTGGCCCGTGGTCGGCACAGGCGTCGACAAACACTACGGTTACGCATTTCAATGGTTCGGGCTCTGCGGCCTGATTGCACTTCTCTATGTCTGGTTCCAAATCGTCCGACGGTTCATTCGCCCACGCAGCCAGCCTGCCGCCTGAGCCCCATGGGGACCATCCCCTGGGTCTTACCGTGCATACGCTGCCCGAAGCGGCGGGTGCCGTGGCCCAGACCCAGCGTACGCGCCATGGGCGGTGGAAGATGTTCGGCGTGCTGCTCATCTGTGCCGCCCCTGTCATCGCCTCGTACCTGACGTACTACGTGATCCGCCCCGATGGCCGGCGTAACTACGGCGAGCTGATCCAGCCGCAGCGAACCCTGCCGGATCTGACCGCTACCGCACTCGATGGCACGACCGTCCCCCTGGCGTCGCTGAAGGGGCAATGGCTTCTGGTCAGCGTTGCTGGTGGTGCGTGCGATGCAGCCTGCCAGAAGCACCTCTATCTGCAGCGTCAACTGCGGGAGAGCGTGGGCAAGGAAAAAGACCGCGTGGACTGGGTATGGCTGGTGAACGACACCACCAGCGTGCCCCCCGAACTTGCACCTGCGCTGCAAAAAGCGACGGTACTGCGTATGGATGCCGCCGCTTTGAATGCGTGGCTTGCTCCGGCCGAAGGCCATCAGATCGCCGACCACCTGTATGTGGTGGATCCCATGGGCAACTGGATGATGCGTTTCCCGGCTGCCATGGACACGGCGGGTGCGGCCAAAGCCAAGCGAGATTTTGAACGCCTGTTGCGTGCGTCTTCCTCGTGGGATGAGGCCGGGCGTCCTGGCAAACCGTGATGGACACACAACCGCTTTACGATCTGGCGCCCATCGCCCGGCTCATGCTGCTGGGCGTGTTGATTGCGCTCGGGCCCCTGGCCTGGGTAGGCTGGCGCAACCGGAACAGCTCCCCCATGCGGCGGCTGCAGGCACTCACGGTGCTCACCCTGTTCCTGACCTTCGACCTGGTGCTGTTTGGCGCTTTTACCCGCCTGACCGACTCTGGCCTGGGTTGCCCTGACTGGCCGGGGTGCTATGGCAATGCCAGCCCCGTGGGGGCGCGTACAGAGATTGCCGCAGCCCAAGAGGCCATGCCCACCGGCCCGGTGACGCATGGCAAGGCCTGGGTCGAGATGATTCACCGCTACCTGGCTACAGGTGTGGGCGTGCTCATCATCGTGCTCACCGTGTCGGCCTGGGTGCAGCACCGCAAGGCCCGGCATGGTGGGGGTGAACCTCCCCCCATCAGCCCGTGGTGGTCCACGTTCACGCTGTTCTGGGTGTGCCTGCAGGGCGCGTTCGGGGCGCTGACGGTAACGATGAAGCTGTTTCCCGCCATCGTCACGCTGCACCTCATTGGCGGGCTGGTGCTGCTGGCGCTGTTGTGTGTGCAGGCTGTGCGCCAAACCCAGGGTGCGCAAGGCAAGGCGCCCGTGCTTATTTCCACAGGGCTGCGCTGGGGGCTGGTGGTGACCGGCGTGCTCGTGGCCCTGCAAGTGGTGCTGGGCGGCTGGGTCAGCACCAACTATGCGGTGCTGGCCTGCACCACCTTTCCCACTTGCCAGGGCAGCTGGTGGCCAGCCATGGACTTTGGCCAGGGCTTTCAGATCTGGCGTGCGCTGGGCTTGCTGCAGGACGGCAGCCACATCAGTTTTGCCGGGCTCACGGCCATCCATTACGTGCATCGCTTGATGGCTTACGTGGTCCTCGCTGCTCTGGGCTTGGTGTGCTGGCGACTTCGCCAGGCCGGTGTACTGCCGGTTCAGGCCCGTTGGCTCGCCGGGCTGGCGTTGATGCAATTGGCCACCGGCCTGTCCAATGTTGTTCTGGACTGGCCGCTGCTGGCTGCCGTGCTGCATACCGGAGGTGCTGCGGCGCTGGTGGTGGTGTTGACCTGGGCCTTGGTGTCCAGCCGCGCGGCGTCCGCGCTACAAGAGTTTTCCGCGCCCTCGGGCGCATCGAGAGTGTCCGCATGAGTGTTGCTGCCCCTGCCGTTGTTTCCCCGCCTTCGCGCCTGTCGCAGTTCTATGCGCTGACCAAACCCCGTGTGGTCCAGCTCATCGTGTTTTGTGCGCTCATTGGCATGGTGCTGGCCGTGCCGGGGCTTCCGTCGGCCTCGCAACTCGGCCTGATGGCGGCGGCCTGCGCCGGTGTGTGGCTGGTTGCGGGGGCTGCAGCCGCTTTCAACTGCATCGTGGAACAGGGCATTGACGCCAAGATGAAGCGCACTGCCTGGCGTCCCACGGCCAAGGGCCAGTTGTCCAACGCCCAGACGCTTCTGTTTTCTGCCGTGCTGTGCACCGCAGGCTCTGTGCTGCTGTATTTCTGGGTAAATCCCCTGACGATGTGGCTCACGTTTGCGACCTTCGTGGGCTATGCGGTCATCTACACGGTGATCCTCAAGCCCCTCACCCCGCAGAACATCGTGATCGGCGGTGCATCGGGCGCCATGCCTCCCGTGCTGGGATGGGCCGCCATGACCAACGATGTCGGCCCCGAAGCGCTCATCCTGTTTCTCATCATCTTCCTGTGGACGCCCCCTCACTTCTGGGCGCTGGCCCTGTACCGGGTGGAGGACTACCGCAAGTCAGGCCTGCCCATGCTGCCGGTGACCCATGGCAACGAGTTCACCCGCCTGCAGGTGTTTCTGTACACCCTGATCCTGTTTGCCGGGTGCCTGATGCCCTTCGTCTATGGCATGAGCTCGTGGATCTACCTGGTCGCCGCCGTGGTTCTGAGCGCCGGCTTCTGCGGCTACGGCTTTGCCCTGTGGCGCAACTATTCGGACGCGCTCGCGCGCAAGACCTTCCGCTTCTCCCTCATCCACCTGAGCGCCCTGTTTGCCGCCCTTTTGGTGGACCACTACGTGCTGTGAACATCGCCATGCCTATGCTGAAAAGAAATGCTCTTAAAACGATAGCTGTTAGCGCTTTATCCATAAGCGCTATGGGCATTTTTAGTGCCTGTTCCGAGAAAAAGGCGGAGTTTCGCGGCGTGGACATCACCGGAGCGGACTACGCCCGCGACCTCCCGCTGACAGACCACAACGGCCAGGCGCGCCACCTCAAGGACTTTGCAGGCAAGGTGGTGGTGGTGTTCTTCGGCTTCACGCAGTGCCCGGACGTGTGCCCCACCTCCATGCAAGAGCTGGCCGAGGTGAAGAAAATGCTGGGCAAGGACGGCGAGCGCCTGCAGGGCATCTTCGTCACGGTGGACCCGGAGCGCGATACACCCGAGGTGCTCAAGGCCTACATGGCCAACTTCGACCCGAGTTTTCTGGCCCTCTATGGCACAGCGGACCAACTGGCTGCGGTCGCCAAGGACTTCAAGATCTACTACAAGAAGGTGGATGGCAAGACACCCACCAGCTACACCATGGACCACTCAGCGGGCAGCTATGTGTACGACACCTCGGGGCGCCTGCGCGTGTACAACCGCTATGGCAGCGGCGTGCAGGCCCTGGCATCGGACGTCAAGGCGCTGTTGGGTGAGGCAGGCTGAACGCCTGCCTGCGCTCCGTGCGGCCGGCGCGCAGCTGCCGTAGGGCCGCGCGGGCGTTCCTCGGCCCGCTGCCTTTTTTCTTTACTCGGCCTTGATGCCGCGCATGGCAATCACACCGCCGAGCAGGCTGGTGTCGGCCTTGATGCGGTTGGCCAACCCTTCGGGTGAAGTGCCTGCCACCTGCCAGCCTTGTTGAAAGAGCTTGCTGCGCATTTCTTCACTGCGCGCAATCTCGCTGATCAAGGCCGCCAGCTTGGCCTGGATCGGCTTGGGCATGGTGGCCGGCGCAGCAAACGCATTCCAGATTTCAAGGTTGAAGCCCCGGATGCCGGCTTCCGACAGGCTCGGGATATCCGGTGCCAAGGGACTGCGGCCTGCCGATGTCACTCCAATGGCGCGCAGCTTGCCAGCGCGCACCTGGGCCTGGGCCAGCGCGGGGGGGAGCAGCGCCATCTGCAGCTGCCCGCCCAGCATGGCGTTGGCGACTTGTGGATAGCCGGGATACGGCACATGCACGGGGTTGATGTTGCTGCGCGACTTCAACAGTTCGGTGCCGATATGGCCCACCGTGCCCACGCCGGGCGTGCCGTAGCTCCATTTGTCGCCGCCATTGCGCGCCGCCACGAAGAATTCGCGCGCGTCGGCATTCGCGGGCACACCGGGCTGGGTCACGGGCGCGGTCAGCACCAGGGGGGACGTGCCGACCAGGCTGAGCGGGGCCAGGTCCTTGAGCGGGTCGTAGGGTACCGCTGGGTTGATCATCTTGGCGATGGTCATGTTGCCGTTGATCATCAGGCCGATGGTGTGGTCGTCGCGGGCCTTGGCCACCGCGTCTGCGCCAATGTTGCCACCCGCACCCACCTTGTTTTCCACGATCACTGGCTGGCCCAGGGCCTTGGACAGCGGCTCGGAGAAGGCGCGAGCCGTCAGGTCAGGCGACGTACCGGCGGGAAAGCCCACGATGATCTTCAGCGGCTTGGTGGGCCAGGCCAACGCTGCAGGTGCTGCGGCTGGCTTGGCCGTGTTCTGGGCGAGGGCCCAGGGGGAAGCGGCAGCCAGGGCTATCAGCAGCGACGCGCGGCGGGAAACGGGGCGTGACAACATGGGGCGGAGTCTCCTCAAGAATATTCAGGTGCCAAAACGACACGGGGCCCCAGAACTGGGGCCCCGTGAGACAACTTCTGCAGGAGCGGAATATTAACGCGTGCCCGCCAGTGCTCAGGCGTACTCCGCCAGAGCCTTTTTCATCTTTTTCATGGCGGCCACTTCGATCTGGCGGATGCGTTCGGCGCTCACGCCGTAGACCGCAGCCAGTTCGTGCAGCGTCATGCCGCCCGTGCCGTCATCGTTGACCTTGAGCCAGCGCTCTTCCACGATGCGGCGGCTGCGGTCGTCCAGGCTGCCCAGCGCCGTGGCGATGCCATCGGTGGCCAGCACATCGCGCTGGCGCGACTCGATCATGGCAGTGGGCTCGTGCGACGCGTCGGCCAGGTAGGCGATTGGTCCAAAGGCCTGTTCGCCATCGTCCGAAGGCGCCGGATCCAACAGCACATCGCCGCCCGACATGCGGGTTTCCATCTCGATGACCTCTTCGCGCTTCACATTGAGCTGCGCGGCCACCGTGTCGATTTCACGGTCGGACAGCGTATCGCGGTGTGTTGCGGCATCGGCGGCTGCGGCATCAGCCTTGAAGCCCTGCTTCATGGAGCGCAGGTTGAAGAACAGCTTGCGCTGCGCCTTGGTGGTGGCCACCTTCACCATGCGCCAGTTCTTCAGGATGTATTCGTGGATCTCGGCCTTGATCCAGTGCATGGCATAGCTCACCAGGCGCACGCCCTGGTCGGGGTCAAAGCGCTTGACCGCCTTCATCAGGCCCACATTGCCTTCCTGGATCAGATCGCCATGGGGCAAGCCATAGCCCAGATATTGGCGTGCAATCGAAACCACGAGGCGCAGGTGCGACATCACCAGCCGACCGGCGGCGTCCAGATCGTTGTTGTCTTTGAGCTGCCGCGCGTAGGTCTGCTCTTCTTCGTGCGTGAGCAACGGCAGGCGGTTGACGGCGGAGATGTACGCGTCAAGATTGCCCAAGGGGGGCACCAGCGCCCAGGGATTGGCGGGTGCCAAAGTCGTCGTTGCGGTTCCAGATTGAATGTTCATTCCGGGAATCCTTTCCTCTAAGCCATGATATTAGCACTCCATAGGACAGAGTGCTAAACCCGGAGTTCCCCTCCGGTTGTTTGCAATGCCGCCGCTATGTTGTCCTCGGTGCACCGCCGGGATTCAGGCGAACTATTTGCAAAATGTTGAATTAACGTGTTAATTTAAAAGGTGTTTTTTGCATATTTCGAAGACGCAATGCACTTGACTTCCTGTTGTCGGAGTCTTGGCGGTGTCGGTCGTTCCGGCACTTTGGTGCCCCACTTTGCGATTGGTGCGACTTTTGGAACAGTCTGTTCATGATCCAGCAATTTTCTCCCCCGCTGGCTTTGCACCCCCCGCTATGGCAGACTGCATCGCCCAACGCCTTCGGGAGACGCGCATGACCGAGCCGACCGCCCTTTGTGACATTCTTGTTGTCACCACCACGGTGGCCACCGAGGCGGAAGCGCGGCGGCTGGCACAGCTGGTCTTGCAGGCGCGGCTGGCAGCCTGTGTGCAGGTGGAGCCCATCACGGCTTACTTCCGCTGGCAGGGCGCCTTGCAGGAGGACCGCGAACTCCGGCTGGTCTGCAAGACCGTGCCCCGTGCGCTGCAGCCGCTGTTGGGCTTGCTGCGGGCACAGCATCCCTATGCGCTGCCGCAATTGGTGGTGCACGCGCAGCAGGGCTCTGCAGAATATGCCGACTGGGTGGATGCACAGGTGGCCCACGCCACGGTGCTGGCCTGATCGCTGGGCGTCACCCGGGTTTTTCGGGCCCTCTGACCGAGGGGTGGGCCGCCAGCGGCCCCTTGGCTTTCGGTCTATACGTTCAGGTCGATTTGCTGCACGGTGCCTGCGCTGCCGTTCTCACGCAGGTAGATGCTGGTGGAGCGCACGGCACCCAGGCTGCCGTTATCCGCCGTGCGCAGGGCGAAGGGGGTTGCCTGGGCTCCAAGCTGTATTGCCCCCACGCCCAGTTCCTCCAGTGTTTGCAGCCTGCCCGTGCCATCCGCGTTCGGGGTCCACACGCGCAGCTGTTCGAAGACCGGGTCGGCCTCGTCGATCCAGCCATTGCCATCGCTGTCATGCCGGGCCAGCTCTGAAAAGCCGTTGCCCGTGTCGGGCCCGAAGAGTTCCAGGCCGTTGTCGATGCGTGCGTTCTGGTTGGTGTCCAGCGCCAGGTAGCCCCGGTTGCCAGCGAACAAGGGTACCTGTTCGGTTTGCCCGTCGGCGTCCAGGTCGAAGGCAAAGCGCAGGTTCTGCAATTGGGCGGCGGTGCCGTCAAAGTTGACGACCAGCGGGTCTACCGCCACAGCGTCGCCCAGCCGCAGGCTGACCGAGGATTCCTCGCGGTAGCTGCGCTGCATGTCCAACTGCAGCGTGAACCGGATCTCCTGGCCATCGGCGGTGCGCACGGTGCCCGCCGCCGCAAACTGCGTACGCTCGGTTTCTTCCAGCACCTCGCGCTGTTCATAAATCACGCCAAAGCCCGCTCGCGGGCGGGGGGCTGCTGCCGTGCTGTTCGCTGGGGCCGGAGTGGGCGGGGTGGCCGCGGGCGCGTCGGTGGACTGCGGCCCGGCATAAATGCGGACGAGCACCCCGGTCATGCGTTCGATCAGGTCGCGGATCATGGCGAGCTGGGGCGTCAGGCCTTCGTCGGGGTCGCGCTCCGGCAGCGGTTCGACCGAGGCTGCAGCGGCATGGGTAGCATGGGCGGCATGGGCCAGGCGGGCTGCATTGGATATCTGCAACGGTGGGGCCGGGCGGGCGGGGGATGTGCCGGTGGGGCGGTCACCCACCCACATTTCCAGGCGGCTCGTCTGGCTGTGCATGCGCGTGACGGCATGCTGGGCCTGCATCTGCAGGGTGGACGACTCGATTTTCATGGGGCACCTCCATGGTTTCCACGGAGGCTCGGCCCGAGGCTGGCTGGCGTGGCCCTTGGTTATCGGCACTTCTGGGCGGCAACTTGAAAGCAATCCCGACACCGGCGCGAGGTCATCCGCCAGGGGCACCCGCTGGACCCAATGCCTCCAGTGCCACCCCTTCAAAATCTTCCAGCACCATCGGCCTGCCAAACAGATAGCCCTGAAATGCCTTGCAGCCATGCGCCAGCAGAAACTGGTGGTGTGCTGCTGTTTCGACCCCCTCGGCGATCACGTCCAGGCCCAGGCTGCCTGCCAGCGCGATGATCGAGCGCGCGATGGCCGCGTCATTCGGGTCCAGCAGCACATCGCGGACAAAGCCCTGGTCGATCTTGATCTGGTCCAGCGGCAGACGCTTGAGGTAGCTCAAGGACGAATAGCCGGTGCCAAAGTCGTCCAGCGAGAAGCCCAGGCCCTGGGCCTTGAGTGCGCGCATGGTGGCGATCACGCTGTCCACGTTGTCCAGCAGCAGGCTTTCCGTCAGTTCCAGCTTGATGTGCGCCGGGTCGGCCCCGGTGCGCTGCAGCAGGGCGAGCACCTGCACCACGAAGTCTTCCTGCAGAAACTGGCGCGCACTCACGTTGATGGCCAGGCTCAGGTGGGCCAACGGTGGGTTCTGGCGCCACCGGGCCTGTTGGCGCATGGCAGTTTCCATCACCCAGTGGCCCAGAGGCAGAATCAGGCCGGATTCTTCAGCCAGGGGGATGAACTCAGACGGCGGGACCATGCCTTGCACGGGATGTTGCCAGCGCACCAGCGCCTCGGCGCCGGTCACCCGTCCCCGGTGGTCTACCTGGGGTTGGTACAGCAGCAGAAACTGCGACTGCCGCAGGCCGTTGTGCAGTTCGGTTTCCAGCAGTGCGCGGCGGTTCACGGCCTGCTGCATGTCGGGGTCAAAAAAGCGCAGGGTGTTGCGGCCCGCGTCCTTGGCGCGGTACATGGCCATGTCGGCTTGTTTGAGCACTTCGTCCACCGAATCGCGGGGGTCGCGCAGCAGCGTCACCCCGATGCTGGCGGTGAAGTGGTGTTCGTGCCCGGCCAGTTCATAGGGTTGGCGCAGCTGGGCCAGGATCAACTCGCCCAGCGTGCGCGCCTGGGCGGCGGCTTCCGGAGGGTCATTGCTGAGGTTCTGCAGCACCACCACAAACTCGTCACCGCCCAGACGCGCCACGGTGTCCTGCTCGCGCACGCAGCCGCGCAGGCGCAGCGCCACCTCCTTCAGCAGCAAGTCGCCCACCTCATGGCCTCGGGTGTCGTTCAGGGTCTTGAAATTGTCCAGGTCCACAAACAGCACGGCGGTGGTCAGCCCCGATCGGGCACTGTTGGCCAGCACCTGCTGCAGCCGGTCTACCAGCAGGCGGCGGTTGGGCAGCTGCGTGAGGGCATCGTAGAAGGCCAGGTACCGTGCTTCGTCCTCGGCGGCCTTGCGGCCTGAGATGTCGATGTCGATGCAGAACATTTCTGGTGGGTGGCCGGGCACCTGGATATAGGCGTGGCTCGAGAAGACATGCACGGGCGTGCCGTCCTTGCGCCGCAGCTGCAGCTCGCCCGCCGGAATCACCTCGCCCGTGGCGAACATGTGGCGCACGTGCTCACGCACAGCGTCCCACATGGGTGGCGGGATGATGAGGTCGAGCAGGTTGCTGCCCAGCGCTTCCTCGGCCGTGTAGCCATACAGCTGCTCGGACGCCTGGTTCCAGTAGCTGGTGGTGCCGTCTGCAAGATAGCCCTGCACCGAGATGGACGGGATGTTGCGCAGCAGCGAGCGAAAGCGAAGCTCCGACTCGCGCAGCGCACTCTCTGCACGTTTGCGCTTGGTGATGTCCCGCGCCAGGAAGACCACGGCCGCCTGGCCTCCCACCCTCACGCCCAGGGGCTGGGCGCGCCCTTCAAATTGCCGTGTGCCCGACAGTGTCTGCATCTCGTATTCCACGCTCTGCGTCTGGCCCGACAGCAAGGTATTGCGGATCAGCTCCAGAAACATGTCGGCCTGCTCTGCCGGCAGCACGTCGTGCATCCGCTTGCCCACCAGATGGGGCGGGCTGGCTGCCAGCGGGGCGTCGTCGGGCGAGAGCACTTCCACATAGCGCCCCTGGGCATCCAGCACGAGCAGCACGTCGGGAATGGCCTGGGCAATCGCCCGCAGCCGTGCCGCCGTGCCGTGCAGTGCGCGTTCGGTGGCCAGGCGTTCTTCCACATCCTGCAGCAGCAGGCCCAGCACCACCGTGGCGGGCGTGAAGGTCAGCAGAAAGGGCAGGGCCAGCGTCTGGTTGACGCGCTGGACGACCTCGGCGGGAAGCAGCTGGAACACCGCGAGGACGGCGGTGTGCACCAGCAGGCCGAACAGTGCCAGCGTCACAGGCTCCACCCCCAGGCGTCCGCGTGCGCGGCCTTCGCGGTAGACCAGGCCCAGCGCAGTGCACAGCGCAATCACCATCAGGCCCACCTCCGCCCCCGCGCCGCCCAGCCACAGGCGACCCGTGGCGGCCATGGCGGCAGCGATGCAGGCCACCAGCGGGCCACCGAACAGGCCCGCCATGCTGAGCACCACCGAGCGCGCGTCAAAGATCACACCCGGCATCAGCACCACCGGTGTGAGCATGCCCACCACGCAGATGGTGCCAAAGAGGATGCCGGAGAACACCTGCCCGGTGCGGGGATGCTGGCGCCACAGGCGGATGTTGAACCCATGCAAAAAGCACAGCGCCAACAGCAAGGCAACACCTTTGACCAGCTCAATGAACATGGGCGTCCGTGCCTTTCCTGGGGAAAGCCCATCATGGGGGAATTGCTGCCGTTCGTAAACGTGAAAATGGCCCCGAGGGGGCCATGGATCACTGTCGGGAGCGGGCGGGCGCTCTTTGAACAGGTTCTCAGGTCAGCAGCGCCTGCGCAAACTCGCGCGCGTTGAAGGTTTCCAGGTCTTCGAGCTTTTCGCCCACGCCGATGAAATACACCGGGATCGGGCGCTCCTGCGCGATGGCAGCCAGCACGCCGCCCTTGGCGGTGCCATCGAGCTTGGTCACGATGAGGCCGGTGAGCTGCAGCGCATCATCAAACGCCCGCACCTGGGCCAGCGCGTTCTGGCCGGTGTTGCCGTCGATCACCAGCAGCACCTCGTGCGGGGCCGTGGCGTCGGCCTTGGTCACCACGCGGCGAATTTTCCGCAGCTCTTCCATCAGGTGCAGCTGCGTGGGCAGGCGCCCGGCGGTGTCCACCAGCACCACGTCCTTGCCGCGCGCCTTACCGGCGGTCACCGCGTCAAAGCTCACGGCGGCCGGGTCGCCGCCTTCCTGGCTCACGATTTCGACCGTGTTGCGGTCGGCCCAGACACCGAGCTGCTCGCGCGCTGCCGCGCGGAAGGTGTCGGCCGCCGCCAGCAGCACGGCCGCGCCTTCGCCTGCGAGGTGTTTGGTGAGTTTTCCGATGGAGGTGGTCTTGCCCGCGCCGTTGACGCCCGCCACCATGATCACCGTAGGGGTGTGCTCGCCGATGACCAGGGCTTTTTCGAGGGGGCGCAGCAGGTCGGTCAGCGCATCGGCCAGCAGGCCCTTGACGGCGGCGGGGTCGGTGGCCTTGGCCTCCTTCACGCGGCGCTTGAGGTCGGTCAGCAGGTGGGTGGTGGCCTTGACGCCGGTGTCTGCCATGAGCAGCGCTTCTTCCAGCTCTTCATACAGCGCATCGTCGATCTGCGTGCCGGTGAATACCGTGGTGATGCTGCTGCCCGTCTTGCGCAGGCCGGCCTTCAGGCGATCCAGCCAGCCCTTGCGTTCCGTGGGGGCGGCTGCCGGTGCGGAAGCGGGTGCTAGGGCAGCGATGGCGGGGGCTGCCACCGGCACGGGTGCCGCAGGAGTTGCCTGAACCGGGGCTGCCACCGGCACGGGTGTGGCCGGGGGCGCTGCGGTTGGCACTGGCGCAGGCGGTGGGGCTGGCGCTGTTGCGGGCGTGGGCGCCGGAGCTGCCTCGGGCGCCTTGGGGGCAAACGGGTTGCGCAGCCAGCCAAACGCTGCCGGTGCTGCAGCCGGGGCTTCGACGGGCGGTGGCACGGGCGCTGGGGCGGGTGAAGGGGCCGGAGACGGCGGCTGCGCAACCGCAGCTGTCGCCGCTGGCACGACCGGGGTGTGGGGGGCGGCAGGCGCCGGAGCGCCGTGCGAAACGGCCGGGGAGGGCGCATCGGACGGTGTGGGCGTCGATGGCGGAGCGGCGGGCTTTTTCTTGAAAAAACTGAACATTGGAGGGTTCTTAGAATCATCCATTCTATGAAACGTGCTTTCACCCTACTGGGCCTGCTGGCCTGCCTCTCGTCCGGGGCTGCCTTTGCGGCAACGCCTCCCGCCTCTCAACCCCCCGCTGCGCCTTCCACCACGCCGTCCGTCACGGCCTCTGGCGCGCAGCAGTTCACGCTCAAGAATGGCATGCAGCTCATCGTGCAGCCCGACCGCCGCGCCCCCACGGCCGTGCACATGGTCTGGGTGCGGGTGGGCTCCATGGACGAAGTGGACGGCACCACGGGCGTGGCCCATGTGCTCGAACACATGCTGTTCAAGGGCACCAAGACGTTGCCGCCGGGCGAGTTCTCGCGCCGCGTGGCCGCCCTGGGCGGGCGGGAGAACGCGTTCACCAGCCGGGACTACACAGGCTACTACCAGCAGATCCCTTCCAACCGGCTCGAAGACGTGATGAAGCTCGAATCCGACCGGTTCGCCCACAACCACTGGCCGGATGAGGAATTCAAGAAAGAGCTGGAGGTGGTGAAGGAAGAGCGCCGCCTGCGCACCGAAGACCAGCCCCGCGCCATGCTGGCCGAGCAGCTGTTTGCCGCCACCTTCACCGCGTCGCCCTACCGCCGCCCCATCGTGGGCTGGATGAGCGACCTCGATGCCATGACGCCCAACGACGCGCGCGCCTTCTACCGCCAGTGGTACACCCCCACCAACGCCGTGGTGGTGGTGGCCGGCGATGTGGATGTGGCCCAGGTGCGGGCGTTGGCCGAAAAGTACTACGGCAGCATTCCCGCCCATGCGCTGCCCGAGCGCAAGCCGCGCACCGAGCCCGCGCAGCAGGGCCTGCGCCGCATTGCCGTCAAGGCCCCGGCCGAACAGGCTTATGTGGCGCTGGCCTTTCGCACCCCCAGCCTGGACCGCGTGGAAAACCTTACCGACACCGACCGCGACGCCCTCGCGCTGATGGTGCTATCGGCGGTGTTCAGCGGCTACGACGGCGCCCGGCTCGACCGCGCGCTCACCCAGGGCGAGAACCGCGTGGCCGACAGCGCCAACAGCAGCGCCATGGTCACGGGGCGTGGCCCCAGCCTGTTCATGCTCAACGGCGTGCCCGCTGCAGGCAAGACGGCCCAGCAGGTGGAAGATGCCCTGCGCGCCGAGGTGGCCCGCGTGGCCCGCGATGGCGTGAGCGAGGCCGAACTCGCCCGCGTCAAGACGCAATGGATCGCCTCCACCGTGTACGAGCGCGATTCGGTGATGAACCAGGCGCAGGAACTGGGCGGCAACTGGGTGCAGGGCTTTCCGCTCGACGCCAACGAACGCCTGCTGGAGCTGCTGCGCACCGTCACGCCCGCCCAGGTGCAGGCCGTGGCTGCCAAGTATTTTGGCGACGACCAGCTCACGGTGGCCACCTTGCTGCCACAGCCCCTGGATGCCCCCCGCGCCCGCCCCACACTGCCGCCCGGCGCTGTGATCCGTTGAACCCGCACTGGGGCCTTTGTACATGATTACTCTCAAAAACATAGCTGCTCGCGCTTTACTGATAAGCGCTGGAGTCGTTTTTTATTCAAACTCTGCCTGGGCGTTGCTGCCGATCCAGCACTGGACGGAGCCCAGCGGCGCCAAGGTCTACCTGGTCGAAAGCCCGGTCATCCCCATGGTGGATGTGCAGATCGACTTTGACGCCGGCAGCCGCCGCGACCCTGCGGCCCAGGCGGGCCTGGCCAGTGCCATGGCCGCCATGGCCAGCAAGGGCGTGAAGGCCCTGGGCAATGAGCCCGCGCTCGACGAGAACGGCCTGGGCGAGGCCTGGGCCGACCTGGGCGCCAATTTCGAGGCGGCCGCCGACAATGACAGGCTGCAGTATTCGCTGCGCTCGCTCACCGACCCACCACTGCTCGACAAGGCCGCCCGCCTGGCCGCGCGCCAGATCGGCGAGCCCAGCTTTCCGGCCGACGTCTGGCCACGCGACCGCGCCCGCTGGAGCGCCAGCATCAAGGAGTCGCTGACACGCCCGGCCACTGTGGCCAACCACGCGTTTGAAGCTGCCGTGTACGGCAGCCACCCCTACGGCGTGCAGACCACGGCAGAGACGCTGGCGCGCATCAACGTGGCCGACATGCAGGCGTTTCACACCCAGCACATCGCCGCCTGCCGCGCCAAGGTCAGCATCGTGGGCGCTGTGACGCGCGCACAGGCCCAGACGCTGGTGGCCACGCTGCTGTCGCGCTTGCCCGCCAGCACCGGCTGCGCGCCGCTGCCGCCCGTGGGCGAGATCAGCGCGCTGGCTGCGCCGGTGGAGCAGACCCTCCCCTTCACCTCGGCCCAGGCCCATGTGCTCATCGGCCAGCCGGGCTTCCAGCGCCGCGACCCGGACTTTGTGGCGCTGCTGGTGGGCAACCACATCCTGGGCGGAGGCGGTTTTGTCTCGCGCCTGACCAACGAGGTGCGTGAAAAGCGCGGCCTCAGCTACAGCGTCTACAGCTACTTCGCCGCCGGCATGCATGCCGGCGCCTTCACCGTGGGCCTGCAGACGCGCCCCGACCAGGCGGCCCAGGCCGTGAAGGTCTCGCGCGACGTGATCGCACGTTTTGTGGCCGAAGGCCCCACCGAAGCCGAGCTGCGTGCTGCCAAGGACAACCTCATCGGCGGTTTTGCGCTGCGCATCGACAGCAACAAGAAACTCCTGGGCAACGTCGCCAACATCGCCTGGAACGAGCTGCCGCTCGACTACCTGGACCAGTGGACGAAGAAGGTCGAAGCCCTCACCGTGGCCGACGTGCGCACGGCCATGGCCAAGAAGCTGCAACCCGAACGCATGGTGACCGTGGTGGTGGGGGGCAAGCCATGAGCCGCGCGACCCTGAAAACCACCGCCATCAACGCCGAGATCCGCAAGGCCCAGACCGCGGCGGCCACCCCCCCGGCTGCCGCCACCGGCAAAAAGGGCGCGCCCAAAAACAAGGACAAGGCGGCCGCAGCCGCTGCGCCCAAGGGCGCGGGCGAAATCCGCATCATCGGCGGGCTGTGGAAGCGCACCCGCCTGCCCGTGGCGCAGCGACCCGGCCTGCGCCCCACGCCCGACCGCGTGCGCGAGACCCTGTTCAACTGGTTGGGCCAGGACCTGGCGGGCTGGCGCTGCCTGGACGCCTTCGCGGGCACCGGCGCCCTGGGGCTGGAGGCTGCCTCACGCGGTGCCAGTGCCGTGCAGCTCGTGGAAAGCGATGCCGCCCTGGTGGCCCAGCTGCACACCCTGCAGCAGCGCCTGCAGGCCACCGCCGTGCGCGTGCAGCGCGGCGACGGGATTGCCGCCCTCAAGCAGGCGGCGCCTGCCAGCATCGACCTGGTGCTGCTGGACCCGCCGTTCGACAGCGACCTGTTCAGCGCCGCCCTGCAGGCCGCCGCCAAGGCGGTGGCCGCCGATGGGTTTGTGTACCTCGAAGCGCCCCGCGTTTGGGCCGATGAAGAGCTGGCCCCGTGGGGACTGGCTGTGCACCGCCACCTCAAGGCGGGTGCGGTACACGCGCACCTGCTCAAACGCAGCGCCTGAGACGAAGCTGCGGGCCCGCAGACCCGCAGCACCTTACCGTTTCAACGTCGCCAGCCGGGCGCTGCCGTCGGCCTCGGTGCCCGACATGTTCCAGCGCAGCGTCTGAGGCAGCCCCGCCAGCGTGGGCTGGCGCACCCAGGCCAGGTGCACCGTGTAGTTGCCAGCGGGTGGGCTCGGCAGGGTCCAGGTGGTGTTGATCTGTGCGGGCTGGCCCGGAAGAATCGCACGCGCCTGGGCGGCGCTCAGCAGCTCCCGGCTGGCCACCACCTGGCCTGCGCCATCGCGCAGCTGCGCCTGCAGTTGCCAGGGGGTGTAGAGCGGTGCGTTGCCCGTGTTGTCCACGCGCGCCTGCACCTGCACCGTGCTGGGCGTGGGGGTCGTGACGGTGATGGGCCCCAGGGCAAAGCGGTAGCCCGCCTCGCGCCCCACGGCGGCCAGGTCGGCCTGTTCGGTGCCCGTAAAGCTGGACCACGGCGCGTTCAGGTTGCCGTTGCCCACGGCCGACACATGAAAATCGCGCACCTGCTGCAGCGCGGTGGCCGCGTTGGTCTTGGTGTCCCCGGGGCCGAAGGGGCAGAACTCCGCGATCCAGGGGGCGGTCTTCCAGCGGTCCGAGATCTGTGCCCAGTCGCTCGGGCGGTCGGTCCACTGCTTCATGAAGCCGTCCTGCGCCAGGCAGTCCCAGCGCAGGCCCACGGGCAGCGCGGTGGTGGTCTGCTGGAAGAACGCATATTGCAGCGTGTCCAGATTGGCATGCGGGATGAGCATCGCATGTTGCGCATTGGGAAAACTGTCGAAATGCATCTGTGCAAGGCTGCGCTTGGTGGCGTTGGAGGCCGGGGTGATGCCAGGGGGCGCTGTGGCGTAGACCACGTTGGTGGTGTTCATGGCCCATTCGCCGTACTGCCCGTACAGGCCCACGTCGATCCATGCCAGGTCCGAGGTGTCGCCCAGCGCAGTGGCCACGGCCTGAAGCAGGGCCTGCATGCGCTCCAGCACATAGGGGTGGTTCCAGTTGGGCACCAGCGTGGGCGGCAATGCGGGCGCGGGCGGGGTGGGGGCGGGCATCGGGGCCGTCCACACGCAGGCGGGGTTGGGTGCTGAGCATTGCGGCTGTGCCGTGCCCGCACCGTGCAGGTAGGTGGGCACGTCCAGCGTGTTGGTGCCGTAGCCGCGCATGGCCTGGATGCGAAAGGCAAACTGCCGGCCCGCAGCCCGCGCGGCATCGCGCGCGGCCACCAGGTTGCCGAGGTTGTATTGGCCGGGTGTGTTGCCTTCCAGGTCTTTCCAAAGGTAGCGCTGGTAGGCGGCCTGGGGCGGTGCCGATTGTGCGAGCGGCACGTCACCCGGGTCCGAGCGCCACTGGTAGTAGCCCCGGCCGGGATTGGGTGTCAGGTCGCTGGCGATGGCCAGGGGCGTGAGCAGGGAGTTCACCGAGACCACGCTCCATCCCGCGCTGGGCGGGGGTGGCGCCGGAGGAGGTGGCGGTGGCGGTACCGAGGGGGGCTGCGACGGCGGCGGCGATGGGGGTGGTGCAGACGGGGGCTGTACCGGCGGTGCCGTGGGGGCGGGCGGGGGCGGCGCTGGGGGTTCCGGCGTGGGCCCCGGTGCGGGTGTGGGGGCCGTGCCTGGGGCGGGAGTGGGAGTGGGAGCCTCGTTGGCGTCCCCGCCGCCACAGGCCGCCGCAAACAGGGCAGCCGCCAGGGCGGTGAGCCGCGCCATGCGGACAGGGTGCAAGGTGCTGAGGGTGTTCATGGACGCCATTTTTTGAATGAAATTGGGCTCTAGCGCTTATCCGATAAGCGTTAGAAGCTATTGTTTTTGATGTGATCTGTCCGGCGCAGTGGCCAGGGCTTCCGGGATCACCGTCAACCGCAATACATCGCCCTCCAGCGTGTAGGCGAAGGTGTAGTGGCCCGGCTCCAGGGTGGCGCGGCCTTGGGGGAAGGAGGTGTCGGTCACGTCGATGAGCTGGCGCTGGGCCAGCTGGATGCGCGTCTTGCGGTAGTGCGCCAGCGTGGCCGGAAAGGCGTGCCACCGGCTGGTCTGGCCGGGCCGCAAGGGGCCCAGGTCCACGTCGCTGCGGGTGCCCGGCAGGCCCTGCCAGACATGCTCGAACACCTCCTGGCTGTGGTTGCGCACGCGCAGCCACACCGTGGGTTGGTTCTGCGCGTGGGCCAGTCCGGGTGCCAGCATGGGGAGCAGCCGCAGGAGTGTGCGGCGCATCATTCCGAATCCTTCAGGCTTTGCAGGTCCATGCTCAGGTCGCACACCCGCGCGCGGCGGCGTTCCAGCGCGGCGCCGGCGATGTTGAGCGCGGCCGATGTGCCCTGGTCGGCATGCAGCATGGCGTCCCAGTGGCCCTGCGCGGTGTCAAACGCCAGCCATGCGCGCTGTGCCGCACGCAGGGCGTCGCGCCGGGTCGGGCCAGCGGCCTTGAGGGCCTGGGCGTAGATGCGGTTGAGCTCCTTGTCCCATGCGGCGTAGGCGGCAGACTGGGCGTCGCGCAGGTCCACCGTCACGCCGCCGCTGCGTTCTGCGGCTGCAGCAAGGGCCTTGTCGATGGGGTGGGCCGTGGTCTGGCCGCAAAAGTGTTCGGCGGCGTGGGCTGTGTGTGTCCCGGCGGCCTGCAGGGTGAGTGTGGCCAGCAGCGCAAGGGTGGTGCTGTACAGGGCCTTGTACAGAGGCTTGTGCAGGGAGTGGTGCATGGAGGTGTGTCCTTCTTTTTGGCTTTCTTCTTCTTTCAGGGGGAGTGCAGGAAGCTCATGCGCCCACCCACAGGAGCGCTGCCACGGTGGCCAGCAATGCAAGCACCGTGAAGGCGGCCACCGCGCCACCGCTGGCCGCTGCGACGCTGACCACGGTGGACCAGCCGCGCGCCTGGCCCCAGCGGGCAAGGTGGCGGGCCAGCCACAGTGCGGTGAGCCAGCCCAGCACCAGCAGCACGGCCAGGGCGCCCAGCAGCTTCCCGCCCTGGGTGGAGTTCATCCCGTTGCTGCCGAGCAGTGCCGTAAACATGAAAAACAGCGCGGGCAGCAGGTTGGCAGCGCCCGCCAGGAGCATGGTGAAGGTCGAAGCGGACATGCGATGGGCCTGTTCTTTATTCCGCCACGTTGTAGCTCAGCACGTCGAGCGACTGCGTGTCCTTGGGGTTCCACGACAGGCCCGCTGCGCGCGCGATGACGGTGTAGGTCTTGCCTTGTTCCAGCTTGCCGCCGGGTTGCAGGGCGGCGGTGCGTGGGTCCAGGTAGAGCATGGTGGTCAGCCCCTCGGCGCTGCGCAGCAGCACGGCCTGCTTGCCGTTTTTGACCTTCGCATCGTTGACCCAGGCGGCCTTGTTGCCGGCGGGCGGATTGAGCGCCTCGACGGTGCCCGACAGGCGCACGATCTTGCGCCAGACCTTGCTGTCCTTCGGGTTGGTGACCTTGCCGTTTTCAGCGGCATCGGCCTTCTGGATGTCGCCCAGCGACTGGTAGGCGATGGTCCAGTCGGCGTGGCTGGTATCGCGGCGCAGGTGGTCGGCTGCGAGCATCAGGTTTTCGGTCCAGTTGCCGCAGGCGCTCTTTTTCTTGCACAGCGCCCAGGCCGTGTTCATCCAGCGCTTGAGCTGCTCCGTCTTGTCGTGGCTGCCCATCTCCAGCGCGACGCCCGATCCCAGCACGGCGGCGGCCTGGTTCTGCTCAGGCGCCACCACCAGCACGGCACCGTTGCCCACGTCGAGTTTGCCCACGCGCAGCTGGCGCATCATGGCGTGGGCGTATTCCTCGGCGGTCTTGCCGCCCAGGTCCTTCACCAGCAGGGTGACGATCTCCACGCCTGTCTTCTGCGCATGGTCGTACATCTGCTTTTCAAACTGCGCACGGATGGCCGGGTCCAGGATGCCGAACTCGTCATAGATGAACTGTGTGCCCTTGGACGGGATGGCGGCCGCGTCTGCCTTGGGCAGGGTTTCGGCCGCGGCGGCCAAGGCTGGGGCGGGCGTCTTGGCCGAGGGCACCGCGGGTGCTGCGGGGGGCGCCGGGGCCTTGGCCACCGTGGTAGCCGGTGCCGGGGCGGGTGATGCGGCAGCGGGTGCCGGTGCAGCGGGGGCAGCCGCTGCGGTGCGCACCGGCAATCCGCCCGAGCACTGCGGCCCACCGCCTTGCAGCTCGCAGGCTTCCTTCCAGCCAGATTCGATGGCGGCCAGGCGCTTCTTGCGGCCGGGGTGGGTTTCGCCGTCCTTCTCGGGGATCAGCGTGGCAATGGCGCGCTGGGCGTCGGCCAGCGGTGCGCCCATCTTGTAGAGCACAAAGCCGCTGAACTTGTCGGACTCCAGCTCGATGGGCGGCTGGCTGCCGCCGGGCACGATGGTGTGGCCCGACAGGTGGTGCCCGATCTCGTGGGCCATGATGCTCACAGGCGCCCAGTTGTTGGATTTGGTGGCCTGGATCACCTCGCCCATGAAGCCGGGGTTGTAGGCGATCACGCGGCGCGGGATCTTGTCCGGCCCCTGCATGATCACCGCCGCCGCATTGGGCACCTTGCCCTCCACCACCACAAAGTTGGCGGGCAGGCCGGTGTATTTCATGATCTCGGCCACCACCTGCTTGCCGGTGCCGCCGCCCTTGGACAGGTCAGGCGGCGAGAAGGCCAGCGGGCTGCCGTCGTACGAGCAGGCCTGCAGGGTGGCGGCCAGTTCGGCCGCCAGCTGGGCCTTGCTGGGCTTGGCGACAGCGGCGGTCTTTTGCGCCATGGCCAGGCCCCCAAAGGCCAGGCCCATCATTGCGGCGCAGGCGAAGGCGACGGGGCGAACATTGCTGTGTTTCATGGGGATGGGTTCCTTGGGTTGGGATCAGTGAATGCGGTGGCCGGTTGCGCTGCGTGTTGCGTGCAGCCGTCGAAACTGGCGCGCCCCAAGCCAGGGCGGCCGAGCAACGGCCGCCCCGCAGTGAGGGCCGCGTCCCCCTTGCCCGCATTGCGTGGCAATGCGAAAGCGGGGGGGAAGGCGCCGAAGGCGACTCAGGGGGGTGTCTCATGCTGTCACGAGGGCGGCCACGCGCAGCACGCGCTGGGCCAGTTCGGCCTGGCCGCGTGTGCCGGTCTTGGCGTACAGGCTGGCCAGCTGGGAGCGCACGGTGGGCATCTTCACGTGCCGGTTGTCGGCCATTTCGCGCGGCGTCATGCCCTGCAGCAGCAGGGGCAGCAGGGCGGCTTCGGCGGGGGTCAGGCCATAGAGCGCGCTGCACACCGACACCGTGGCGCCCGCGTGCGGCGGCGCCTCGGGCACCAGGATGAACTGGGCCAGCGGTTCGGCGGCGGGCCCCGGGCCATTGCGCAGCGGCGCGGCCAGGGCCACCAGCGTTCCCGGCGCCGGGTCCTGCTGTGTCTGCAGCCGGGCCGAGACGGGCGAGCGTGTGCTCAGGCTGGCGGTGAGCAGTGGCGTCAGCCCGGGGTGGATCTGCGCCAGCTGCAGGGGCTGGCGCGCCTGCCAGCCCGTGGCGTTGCGCAGCAGGATGCGGCATTCGTCCTCCACCCCCAGCCAGGCGCGGGCATGTTCGTTCAGGTAACGCACCTCGCCACGCTGGTTCGCATGCATCAGCCCCAGGGGCAGCTGGTCCAGCGTGCGCTCCAGCGCACTGCTGTGGCGGCGGGCCTGCTGCAGGCGGCGCTGGGCACGCATGAGGCTGCGCACCCAGGGCGTCACGGCGCGCAGCCGGGCAAATTGATCGGGGGTGAACTCGCTCTGGCCCAGGTCGTTGTACATCGCCAGCACGTGCATGCCCACCTCGGGCGAGGCCTCCACGATGCTGTTGACCATGGCGTCGATGCCCAGGGGTTTCAGGTAGTCGGCATAAAACGCGCCCCGGCGCAGCGCCTGGGTGCCCACCAGCTGCTGGCTCAGCGAGCCCCCGCGTGCCAGCGCCTGGGCCTGCTGGCGCTCCAGCGCCTCGCTCCAGGCATCGCTGCCCTGGATCAGGTTCGCGTAGCGCGCCAGAAAATCATCGGGCATGCCCCATTGGTAGGCGGCCAGCGGGTCGTCCGAGCCGGGCAGGGGGCAAAACAGCACCACCTTGTGGCTGCCCAGCGATTCGCCCACACGGTGCAGCAGGCGCTCCACCATGCCGGGCTCGCCCAGGGCCTCCAGGCTTTCGGCCATCAGGGTCTCGAAACCCGGTATTCCCACAGGCTGCGGGTCCCGCTCTTCACCGCTCAATGGGGGCTCCTCATCAGGTTGAATGATCTGCGCCGGATGGTAGGGTCGATGTCCCCGCCGCAACATCATTCAGGTGAAGGATGTGGCTGCGGCCCGACAGGTTTTCATGAACTTGTTCACGGTTTTCAGGCGCCCATTTGCCACAGCACGAGTTCGACCACTGCGCGGGCATAAAGCTGGGTGGCCTGCCACTTGAGCGCAGCGAACAGCGCGCCGGCCAGCAGCAGCCGCCAGCCATCGCGCCGCAGGTCCAGCACCAAAAACTGCCGCAGCGCCACCATGAGCATCAGCGTCTGCAGCGCCGTCATGTACCAGGGCGACCAGGCCTTGTGCCACTTGAGCAGGCCGGGAGACGGCGCCAGCACCAGCGGCAGCTGGTTGACCATCTGCAGCGCAATGAACACCGCCTGGCAGTACAGCGCCAGGGCCAGCAGCTCGGCCGCGTTGTAGCCCCACCGGCGGAAGACCATCCACATGCTGGCAAACGCCGCCACCGCGCCCAGCGAGAACGACCACTTGGAATACCCGGCGACCAGCGCGTACATGCGCTGCGCCGCCTCGCTGGGCAGCTCGGGCCGCAAATAGTCGGTGTGGCCCAGCACGATCAGCAGGAAGCCGATGGCCAGGCACAGCAGGGTCAGCGGGTGGGGGTGGTCCTTGCGCTGGCCCAGCACGTATTCGCGTGCGGTGGTGCCGGGCTGGGGCAGCACGCGCAGTGCGTTGCGGATGGTGCTCCATTCAAACCAGCGAAAACGCTCCCAGGCCTCCTTGCGCACGGTGCTGCCGCCCATGCGCGCGGCCTTTTTCTGCCCGCACTGCGCACAAAACGGGCCGGTGAGCGGTGCACCACAGTTCAGGCAGGCCTGGGTGTTGAACAGCGCGTCGCTGACGGCGGTGGGGGTGGGCCGGGGCTGGGTGAGGGTCACAGAAGAAGGCGCGTGCCGTGCAGGGATGGGCTGCGGATCGTAGGCCGTAACGTGGCGCCCGCCATCGTTCACATGAACGATGTGGCGCGGGGGCATTGGCTGGGGGCGTGCGTTGCCAACCTTGTGCGGATCGGCTGCCAAGTCTGCGCTGCAGACGCTGGATTGCTATATTTTGTATAGCTATTGGCGCTTGATGGACAAGCGCCAGGGGCCAAAAAGGCTTAAAACTGCTTGCGGCGCAGCGCCCCCATGCCCACCGTGGCCGCCCCCAGGGCCAGCAGGATCAGCGCCCACTCGCTCAGGGTGGGAACGGGGGTGGCAGCGGGCGGGGCGCTGCAGGTGGCGTGCCAGGGCGTGCTGCCTGTGGCCGTGTCCCAGGCAGCGCTGGCCGAAGGGGTCAGCTGGTTGGGGCACAGGGCCGACGCGCTTGCCACCAGGGCTGCGGGCGGGGCGGGCACCGGGCCGGTGAGCTGGTTGTTCTCCACGCGCAGCTGCTCCAGCGTTGGGGGCAGGGCGGGCAGCAGGCCTGTGAACTGGTTGTTGTGGGCGTGGTAGCGGAAGAAGTGGGTCAGGCCCGAAGGGCTGGGCAGCGTGCCTTGCAGGTCGTTGTGGGAGACGTCGAGCGACCTCAGCTCTGGCAGCCCGGAAATGGGGGGCAGCCGCCCAGCCAGTTGGTTGTCGCTGAGGTTGATGGTGCGGATGTCTGGCAGCGCGGACCAGTCGGGCAGCAGGGCGCCCACGGGGTCCGTGAGGTTGTTGCTTTGCACGCTCAGGGCGGTCACGGTGTTTTCGCCGGCGTCGCAGGTGACACCAATCCAGGTGCATTCGGTGCCCGGTGCGCCCAGCCAGTTGTTGCTGACGTTCCAGGCTGGGCCATTGGTGTGGTGGTAGAAATCCACCAGAAACTGTCGCTGGCCGGCCGGTATGGCGGCCTGGGCTGAGGTGGCGGTCAGCACGGCCAGGGCCATGGCCATGCTGGCGCCAGCGCGGCGAAAAAGGGGGGAGGTGCAGCAAGAATTCATGGGGAAGGGTTCGGAATAGAGGAAACGAAAATTGCTCGCCTGCCCTGCCGAGGGCCCAGGCGGCGGTCTGGCCAGAATGTAGAAATGGGGCCCTGGCCTGTCTATCCGCCACCTGGAGGAGTCGCGTGGGTCCGCACTGCTCTGGCGCGGTGAACGGGCGGGATGTCTCTTTGGGTAACAAGTGGTCGCAAGCGTCGGCGCCGTGCGACATCATTCGCTTGAACGATGTGGCGGCAGCCGGTGGGCCGTACCATCCGCCGCTCTTCGTTGTGCGAGGCCTCAGAGCCTCGCGCACCGGTCTTCGGGGCGGCCAGGACGTCCGGGTGGCCCGGTGCCCGGCGAGATCGTGAACAGGCCCTTGAAGGGCCACTTTGGGAAAGATTTTTGTTGCACCACGCTCTGGGCGAATTGCTGGGCTCCGTGGCCGACGATGCGCGCTGGAGCGGCGCGCTGGCCCGCTATGCCGCCAGCTTTCGCGCGGACCTGCTCGGTGGCGCCTTCCTGGCCAGCGGCCTGGGCCAGCTGGCGCAGTGGGGCGCTGAGTTTGCGGCGCACCCCGAGGTGGATTACTGGCTGCAGTCGCCCTCGAGCGACGGCGCGCCCGCGTTGCTGGCGATGGGCGTGACCCCCGAGGCGGCGCGGCGTTATGCCACGCACTTTCGGCTGCAGGACCCGCTGTGGGACGACGCGATGGCGCAGCGCGCGCGCCTGGGCGCAGCGGGCACCTGGGTGGCCACGGACGCGCCCGTGCACGCCACGCGTGGCTTTCGCCGCACCGAGATCTACAGCGACTTCCTGCGCGAATACGGCATCGGAACCCGCATGTTTGGCGGCAGCCAGGGCGCGTCGCACCCGGTGGGCAATCTGTTCATGTCGGTGTACCGCCAGGGGGATGACGAGGGGTTTGCGCCGGAGGAAGTCGCGCGCTTTCGCGCGGAGTTTGGCGGCGTGCAGCGCGCCGCGTTTCTGCACCGCGAGATGGTGGCCCTGCGCGCGCGCACCCAGGGCGTGGAGTCGCTCATGGAGCAGATGCCCATGGGCCTGCTGTTTTTTGACACGGCGGGCCGCCTGTTGCACGCCAATGCGCGCACCCGGCTGCTGAGCGCCCGGCCGGAAAGCGCCGCCCTGCGGGCCCTGCTGCGCGGTCCGCTGCTGGCCAGCACGGCCGATGCGGCGCTGCGCGCGCTGTTCCAGCAGTCACTGTTGGGGCGCAGTGGCTGTGTGGAACTGCCCGGCACGGAGGGCGGGCTGCTGCTGGTGACGCTGCCCCTGAGCGACCTGGCCGCGCTGGGCGTGTGCCTGCGCGCGCCGGGCGTCGCCTGGGTGGTGCTGGAGCGCAGCCTGTGCAGCGAGGCCGCCGTGGCCCTGGCCCGCCAGGCCTACCGCTTGAGCCCGTCCGAGGCCGACCTGCTGCTGGCGCTGATGCGCGGCCAGACCCCGCAGGATTTTGCGGACGCGCGCGGATCGCGCATCTCGACCGTGCGCACGCAGATGAGCGCGCTCCTGGCCAAGACGCGCACCCAGCGCCAGCAAGACCTGGTGGCACTGGTGGCCCGGCTGATGCTGCTGGCGCCGGGCCAGGTGGCGCAGGGAGCGTTGCCGGCGGGCCCGTAGCGGCGCAGGTCCGCCACGCGCCGGTGCACTGCGGCCTCATGTTGCAGTGCACTGCATAATGCGCGCACGCGGCCCGGCTGGCCTCCACAGGGCAGGCGCCCGGGGCCGGGGCCAACGTCATTCCGCCAGACAGGAGACAACCAGCCATGGCCCAGAACGTGCTCGCCGTTTACCCCGGAACCTTTGACCCCATCACGCTGGGCCATGAAGACGTGGTGCGCAGGGCCACCCAGTTGTTCGAACGCGTGATCGTGGCCGTGGCGGCGGGGCACCACAAGAAGACCCTGTTCAACCTGGAAGAGCGGATCGACATGGTCCGCGAGGCGGTCAAGGGCTACCCCCAGGTGCAGGTCGAAGCCTTCTCGGGCCTGCTGCGCGACTTTGTCGTGGAGCGTGGCGGCAAGGCCATGGTGCGGGGCCTGCGCGCCGTGACCGACTTTGACTACGAGTTCCAGCTGGCGGGCATGAACCGCAGCCTGATGCCGCAGGTGGAAACCGTGTTCCTCACCCCCAGCGACAAATACCAGTTCATCAGCAGCACCTTTGTGCGCGAGATTGCTGTGCTGGGCGGGGAGGTGCACAAGTTCGTGTCGCCCTCGGTGCAGGAGCGGCTGGCCGAGAAGGTCCGCACCCTCACGCCGCCCTGAGTTTTGCCTGAAAACAGGTGCTGGCGCTTATCCGTTAAGCGCTGCTAGCTATTTAATTAATAGCGTTCGTGCCGCCAGGGATGGTGGCTAAGCCAACGCCTGAAGGCGGCGCGCCACTTCCGCAGCTTCGGCCCGCAGGGCCTCCAGCATGGGCAACACCTCAGGCAGCGGTGGGCGGTACAGCGGCAGCACGGCCGCCACGCTGAACGGGATCGAGAACGCGAGCCGCCGCACCACCAGCCGGCCATTCGCCGCGGCCGTCAGGGCCGTCAGCGGGTTGACGATGGCCAGCCCCAGGCCGTGCTCCACCATCGCGCACACGGCAGCGGCGCTGTGGGTTTCCATGCGCAGCGTGCGTGGCACGGCGGCTTCGGCAAAGCGCGCGTCAATGATGCGGCGATAGGGGTCGTCGGCCGACAGGCTCACAAAGGGCTGGTCGGCAAAGTCCGCCAGCTGCAGCTCGGGTTGCCGGGCCAGGGCGTGGTCGGCGGGCAGCACGGCCACTTCGTCCAGGGTGAGCAGCACCTCGGCGCGGGTGCCGGGTGGGGCGGCGGTCTGCTCGCACAGGCCCAGGTCAAAACGCTGGGCACTCATCCATTCTTCGAGCAGCGGCGAATCCTGCGGCGTGACCGACAGTCGCGCGTGGGGCTGCACCTGCATCAGCCGCGCCGCCGCACCGGGCAGCAGTGCGTGCGCCAGCGCGGGCAAGCACAGCACTGCCAGCTGCACAGCGTCGGGACGGCCCAGCGCCACCGCGCGGCCCACCACGCGTTCCAGGCCCTGCCACGAGCGCTGCACCTCGTCCCACAGCGCCAGTGCCCGCGCGTTGGCCCGCAGGCGGCCCTGGATGCGTTCGAACAGCGCATAGCCCAGCAGCGATTCCAGCCGGGCCAGCTCGCGGCTCACCGTGGGCTGCGAGCTGTGCAGCAGGTCGGCCGCGCCGGTGGCGCTGCCGGCGGTCATCACGGCGCGAAACACTTCGATGTGCCGGTGGGTGATGCGGTGGGCCAGTGGCGTGTCGGTCATGCGCGGAGCATATCCAGAATGAATGAATGTTGGAAATAAAAGCATTCGACCAAATACCTGCCAGAGGGCATCATCCGGGCTTCCATTCAGCCTTGTGTCTTCGGAGTCTCCATGTCCAACCCCTTCTCGCCCGCCCAGTTGTGGTCTTTGGCCGACCAGTTCGGTACCCCGCTGTGGGTGTACGACGCGGCCACCATCCGCCAGCGCATTGCCCAGGTGTCCAACTTCGAGACCATCCGTTTCGCGCAGAAGGCCTGCTCCAACATCCACATCCTGAAGCTCATGCGCGAGCAGGGCGTGAAGGTGGATGCGGTCTCGCGGGGCGAGATCCTGCGCGCGCTGGCGGCGGGCTACACGGCCGGCGGAGAGTCGTCAGAGATCGTCTTTACCGCCGACCTGTTCGACGCCGCCACGCTCGACTGCGTGGTCGAACACGGCGTGCCGGTCAACGCGGGTTCCATCGACATGCTGCACCAGCTGGGCGCGCGCTCGCCCGGCCACGCCGTGTGGCTGCGCATCAACCCCGGGTTTGGCCACGGCCACAGCAACAAGACCAACACCGGCGGCGAGCACAGCAAGCACGGCATCTGGCACACCGACCTGCCTGCGGCGCTGGCCGCGATCGCGCAGCATGGCTTGAAGCTGGTGGGCCTGCACATGCACATTGGCTCGGGCGTGGACTACAGCCACCTGGCCGAAGTCTGCGGCGCCATGGTGGGCCTGGTGCGCACGGCCCATGCGGCGGGGCATGACCTGCACGCCATCTCGGCCGGTGGTGGCCTGTCCATCCCCTACCGCAGTGGCGACCCGGTGGTCGACACCCAGCACTACCACGGCCTGTGGGACGCTGCACGCCAGCAGGCCGAGGCCATCGTGGGCCACAAGCTGGGCCTGGAGATCGAACCCGGCCGCTACCTGGTGGCCGAATCCGGCGTGTTGCTGGGCCAGGTGCGCGCCACCAAGAACGCAGGCAACAACCACTTCGTGCTGGTCGATACCGGCTTCAACGAACTCATGCGCCCGTCGATGTACGGCAGCTACCACGCCATGAGCGTGCTGCGCCGCGATGGCGCCACGGAGGCAGAGCACCCCACCGTGGTGGCGGGACCGCTGTGCGAATCCGGCGACGTGTTCACGCAGGGCGATGGCGGCGTGGTGCTGCCGCGCGACCTGCCAGGCGCCCAGGTGGGTGATCTGCTGGTGATCCACGACACGGGGGCCTATGGCGCATCGATGTCCTCCAACTACAACACGCGCCCCTTGATTGCCGAGGTGCTCGTCGATGGTGGCCAGGCGCGCCTCATCCGCCGCCGCCAGACGGTGGACGAGCTGCTGGCGCTGGAACAGGGGCTTTGATCGCGCTGGGGGGCGGGTACCGCTCCGACAGCCGGTAGGCATGCGCCTACGGCCATGCGCAGTGCAGGCGCACAAGGGCGGGAAAAGCGGGGCCATACAGTGAAATCACTTATCCCCTTCAACCTTTTTCAGGAGATCACTATGCCCATCATTGCTTGGCTGCTCGGCGTCCCATTGTCAGTGGTTCTGTTGCTCATGCTGTTCGGCGTGTTCTGATCGCGCCCCGCGAGGGGTCCTAAAAAAAGCCGCAGGGCGCCCGTTTCGGGGTGCCCTGCGGCTTTTTGCTGGGCGGTGCCGGGAGTGGCCCCCGCATGCCTTTTGCCAAGGCCGTCCGGCCGTTGGTCCGCTTCCCGCATTGCCCCGGGCTGCAATGGAACGAGGAAGCCGCTAAGCTGCACTTTCTCTCTCAATGGAGCGCCGAGGGTCCGGCTGCTTGGCGCCACGCACAGGGCGCGGGTAGGTGGGGCGCATCAGAAGAACTGGAGTCCCCATGCATGCCGAAGAACAGACGATTGTCGAGCTTGCCTACCCGGGCGAGTACCTGAGCCGCCTGGGCTGCCTCGAGACCAAGACCTGCAAGATCCGCCTGTCGCGCAAGGGCCAGGGGCTGCTGGCCCGCATGTATGCCCGCAAGGGCTACAGCATGCAGGCCACCTTGTCGCACGACTGCGACCTGAGCAGCCTGGTGGTGCAGATCGACGGGCAGTCGCAAGGGACGATTTCGGTGCGCATGGACGACGGGCACCTGGCGGCCGAGGAGCAGTACCCCGAGTTCATCGCCGAACTGCGCCAGCGCGGCGCGCGCATCTGCGAAATGGGCAAGCTCGCGATGGACCCGGAGGTGCGCTCCAAGCATGTGCTGGGTGCCATCTTCCACATTGCGTGGATCGTGGCCTTCCGGGCACGGCGGGCCACCGACATCGTCATCGAGGTGAATCCGCGCCACGCCCCGTTCTATCGGCGCATGCTGTGTTTTGACCAGATCGGCCCCGAGCGCATGTGCGAGCGTGTGGGTGCGCCCGCCGTGCTGCTGCACATCGGCGCCGACAAGGGGCGCCGCCTCATCGACCAGTTTGGTGGCCAGCCCAAGCTGGCCAGCGAGGAGCGCAGTTTTTACCCGTATTTTTTCCACCCCGACGATGAAGAGGGGCTGCTGCGGCGCCTGTCGGTGGGGTAACCCTCACGGTGCTGTGCAAGGGGACTGCGTCACACCTTCTCAGAGCTCGCCCCGGGGGCCGCGCCCCATGAGCTGCGCCACGGCCTCGGCAGGTTGCAGGCGGCCGTCGAGCAGGGCCACGGCTGCCTCGGCGATGGGCATGTCCACGCCCAGGGTCTGTGCACGCTGCACCACGGTGCGGGCGCTGTAGACGCCTTCTGCCACATGGCCCAGGGATTCCACCGCCTGCGCCAGGGTCTGGCCCTGCGCCAGCAGCATGCCCACGCGCCGGTTGCGCGACAGGTCGCCGGTGGCGGTCAGCACCAGATCGCCCAGGCCGGACAGGCCCATGAAGGTGTCGGGGCGTGCGCCCAGCGCCAGGCCCAGCCGCGTCATTTCGGCCAGCCCGCGGGTAATGAGGGCGGCGCGGGCGTTGAGCCCCAGCGCCAGCCCGTCGCACAGGCCGGTGGCGATGGCCAGCACGTTTTTCACCGCCCCGCCCACTTCCACGCCCACGATGTCTTCATTGGCGTACACGCGCGCACTGGGGCTGTGGAAGGCGTTGACCAGTGCATCACGCACGGCGGCATGGGGGCTGGCGGCCACCAGGGCCGTGGGCTGCCCCAGCGCCACTTCCTGCGCAAAGCTTGGGCCGCTGAAAACACCTGCTATCAAATCAGGAGCTACTTGCGCTTGTACCTCATGCGCCAGCAGTCCAAAAGATGCTGAATCGGCACCGGTGGCCACGGCCTCAAAACCCTTGCACAGCCACGCCACAGGGGCGGTGCAGCCGGCAAGCGCCCGCAGCATGCCGCGCAGCGCCGCCATGGGTGTGGCCACGATGACCAGGTCGGCACCCGGCAGCAGCGTGGCAAAGCCGCCGTCTGCAATGGTGAGGGAAGCGGGGAAGGCGATGCCGGGCAGGTAGCGCAGGTTCTGGCGCTCCCCACGCATGCTGCCTGCCTGGGCGGCGTCGCGCGCCCAGAGCGTGACCGCATGGCCGGCAGGGTGCTGGGCCGCGCTCATGGCAAGCGCAGAACCCCAGGCACCGGCACCCAATACTATGATTTTCATAGCTTTTGGCGCTTATCTATCAAGCGCTAGAGGCCAAAAAGCCTCTAAACGCTGATGATTACTGCGTGATGATGGGCGAAGCCTGGCCGGCGGCCTGCGCTTGTTGCTGCTCGTACATGGCCTGGAAGTTGATCTCGGCCAGGTGCACGGGCGGGAAGCCGGCGCGGTTGATCACGTCGGCCACGTTGCCGCGCAGGTAGGGGTACACGATCTGTGGGCAGGCGATGCCCATGATGGGGCCCATCTGGTCTTCCGGCACGTTGCGGATTTCAAAGATGCCGGCTTGCTTGGCTTCGACCAGGAACACGGTCTTGTCCTTGATCTTGGTCTGCACCGTGGCGGTCACGGCCACTTCATAGATGCCTTCGGCCACGGGAGTGGCTTCCACGCCCAGCTGGATGTCCACGCTGGGCTGCTCTTGTTCGAGCAGGATGCCGGGGGAATTGGGTTGTTCCAGCGACAGGTCCTTCAGGTAGACGCGTTGGATCTGGAATACGGGGTTTTCTTGGTCGGCCATGGTGAAGTCTCTTATGCAAACGGGTTTCAGCAAAACGAAACCCGCCGGGGATCAGCTCCCGCAGCGGGCACATGGGGCTGCATTATGCAGCGCCCGGTGAGGGGGTCAGGCGGCGCCCAGCAGGGGCATCAGCTCGCCGCGACTGTCCAGCGCCACCAGATCATCGTGGCCACCCACGTGGGTGTCGCCGATGTAGATCTGCGGCACCGTGCGGCGGCCGGTGATCTCCATCATATGGACGCGCGCGGCGGGGTCGGTGTCGATGCGGATCTCTTCGATCTGCTCCACGCCTTTGGACTTGAGGATCTGCTTGGCCCGGATGCAGTAGGGGCAGACAGCAGTGGTGTACATCTTCACGGGTTGCATGGCGGTTCTTCCTGTTGGGCAACGAGACCAGGCACAAGCCTATCGTTGATGGAATAACTGGGGGCGGTTCAGGCTTTTTCCACAGGCAGGCTGGCTTCGCGCCACGCCTTGAGGCCGCCGGCCATGGCCTGGGCGTTCTCGTAGCCCAGCTTCTTGGCCATGGCCACGGCACGGTTGGCGCGGGCACCGGTGGCGCACACCAGCACCAGGGGCAGGGCCTTGTTCTTGACCACGGTCGGCAGGCGCTCTTCGAGCTGGCCCAGGGGCACGTTCTTGGCACCGTTCACGTGGCCTGCGGCGAATTCCTCGGTTTCGCAGACGTCGATGACCACCGCCTTTTCGCGGTTGATGAGCTGCACGGCCCGCGCGGGTGTCAGCGAGCCGCCACTGGCGTTCTTGAGGACCGGCCACAGCAACATGCCGCCCGAAGCCAGTGCAACAAAGATCAGATACCAGTTGTCGATAATGAATTTCACGAAGATTCCTTGGGTTGGCGAACAGCGTAATTCTAGAATGCTGGGTTTTGGCCCGCATTTCTTTGACCCGCCTTTCCTGGGGAAACCATGTACAAACTCGTCCTCATCCGCCACGGTGAATCCACCTGGAACCTTGAAAACCGTTTCACCGGCTGGACCGACGTGGATCTCACGCCCACTGGCGTCTCCCAGGCCATGTCGGCCGGCAAGCTGCTCAAGGCCGAGGGCTATGAGTTCGACCTGGCGTTCACCAGCGTGCTCAAGCGCGCCGTCCACACGCTGTGGTACGCGCTCGACGAAATGGACAGCACCTGGCTGCCGGTGGTCAAGGACTGGCGCCTGAACGAGCGCCACTATGGCGCCCTGCAGGGCCTGAACAAGGCCGACATGGCCAAGCAGTACGGCGACGAACAGGTGCTGGTCTGGCGCCGCAGCTACGACACCCCCCCGCCAGCCCTGGAGGCTACGGACCCCCGCAGCGAGCGCAACGACCGCCGTTACGCCGCCCTGGCCGAAGGCAGCGTGCCGTTGACGGAATGCCTGAAGGACACGGTGGCCCGCGTGCTGCCGTTCTGGAACGATGCCATGGCACCCGCCATCCGTTCGGGCAAGCGCGTGGTGGTGGCGGCGCACGGCAACTCCATCCGCGCCCTGGTGAAGTACCTGGATAACATCTCCGAGTCGGACATCGTGGGCCTGAACATTCCCAACGGAATCCCACTGGTATACGAACTCGACGCCGATCTCAAGCCCATCCGCCACTACTATCTGGGCGATGCCGAGGCGGCCGCGAAGGCTGCAGCGGCGGTCGCGTCGCAAGGCAAGGCGTGAAGCCGGGGTAAAGACAGGGAAAACCTGCCGATATTCTGTCGAAAGTGAGCGCCTGTGCGGAACCGCAGCGGGTTTGGTCCTTCCAAGGTGTATATTGGTTTTGAAGCGGTAAAAGGTGTTGTATGGGCCACAAACTCAAAATTGCAGGATGGGTGTCGGTAGGTGTCGTGGCTGGGGCTCTGACGACGGTATCGTTGCAGACGGTAGCCCGCGGCGCGATGACCCCGCTGCCGCTGGAGGAAATCCAGCAGCTGTCGGCGGTGTTTGGCCTCGTGAAAACCGACTACGTCGAGCCGGTGGATGACAAGAAGCTCATCACCGACGCCATTTCCGGCATGGTGGCCAGCCTCGATCCGCACTCCCAGTATTTCGACAAGAAGTCCTTCAAGGAATTCCGCGAAGGTACCTCGGGCCGTTTTGTGGGGGTTGGCATCGAGATCACCCAGGAAGACGGCTTGATCAAGGTGGTATCGCCCATTGAGGGTTCGCCCGCCTTCCGTGCCGGCCTCAAGACCAATGACCTGATCACCAAGATCGATGAAACGGCGGTCAAGGGCCTGTCGCTCAACGATGCGGTCAAGCGCATGCGTGGCGAGCCCAACACCAAGGTCACGCTCACCATCTTCCGCAAGGACGAAAGCCGGACTTTCCCCGTTACCATCACGCGCGAAGAGATCAAGACCCAGTCCGTCAAGGGCAAGGTGGTGGAGCCTGGCTACGGCTGGATCCGCCTGTCGCAGTTCCAGGAGCGCACGGTCGATGACTTCGTGCGCAAGGTGGAAGAGGTCTACAAGCAGGAACCCAACCTCAAGGGTCTGGTCCTGGACCTGCGCAACGATCCCGGCGGCCTGCTGGATGCCGCCGTGGCCATCTCGGCGGCATTCCTGCCGGAAAACGTCACGGTGGTCACGACCAATGGCCAGCTGGCAGACAGCAAGGCCACCTACAAGGCGTCACCCGACTACTACCAGCGCCGCGGCGGTGGTGATCCACTGCGCCGCCTGCCTGCAGCCCTCAAGTCCGTGCCGCTTGTGGTACTGGTGAACGAGGGCTCCGCATCGGCCAGTGAGATCGTGGCTGGCGCCCTTCAGGACCACAAGCGCGCCACCATCATGGGCAGCCAGACCTTTGGCAAGGGCTCGGTGCAGACCGTCCGCCCGCTGGGGCCGGATACCGGCATCAAGCTGACCACTGCGCGTTACTACACCCCCAGTGGCAAGTCGATCCAGGCCAAGGGCATCGTGCCCGATGTGATGATCGACGAGTCGGAAGAAGGCAACGTCTTTGCGGCCCTGCGTATGCGCGAGGCCGATCTTGACAAGCACCTGGGCAGCGGCCAAGGCGAGGAAAAGAAGGACGAAGCCCGTGAAAAGGCCCGCGAGAGCGCCCTCAAGCGCATGGAGGAAGAGGCCAAGAAGCCAGCCACGGAACGCAAGGCTCCGGAGTTCGGCTCGGACAAGGACTTCCAGCTTGTGCAGGCGCTGAACCAGCTCAAGGGACGGACGGTGCTGGTCAGCAAGACGTTGACAGAACGCAAGGACGAGAAGAAAGAGAATTGAGCTTTCGCTCCCTGCGCTGAAGGCCGGATTTCCAGCGAGATCCGGCCTTTTTTCTTGCCCTTAGTTTTCAGAGATTTTCGCCATGACCGATGACCAGCTCCTGCGGTACTCCCGCCACATCCTGCTCGATGAGATGGGCATCGAGGGACAGGAGCAGGTGCTGGCGTCCCATGCGGTCATCGTGGGGGCGGGTGGTCTCGGTTCGCCTGCGGCGCTGTACCTGGCGTCTGCCGGTGTCGGCCATATCACCCTGGTGGACGAAGATGTGGTGGACCTCACCAACCTGCAACGGCAGATTGCCCACACCACTGCCCGGGTGGGTCGGCCCAAGGTGGAGTCGGCAGCCAGCGCCATGGAGGCCATCAACCCGGGAGTGCGGGTGACGGCGTTGCAGGCGCGTGCCGATGCCGCCGTGCTGGATGCGCTGGTGCAGGACGCCTCGGTGGTGCTCGATTGCAGCGACAACTACGCCACGCGCCAGGCCATCAATGCAGCTTGTGTGCGCCATCGCAAGCCCCTGGTTGCGGGGGCTGTCATCCGCTTTGATGCGCAGATCACGGTGGTGGACCCGCGCCACGCCGCGTCGCCCTGTTATGCCTGCATTTTTCCGCCCGAGGCGGAATTTGAAGAGGTGCGCTGTTCCACCATGGGGGTGTTCGCGCCGCTGGTGGGCGTAGTGGGGGCCATGCAGGCGGCTGAGGCCCTGAAGCTGCTCGCGGGCATCGGAACATCGCTGGCGGGGCGCTTGCTGATGCTCGATGGGCGAACCATGGAATGGAGCACCATGAATGTAGCGCGCGCTGCGCACTGCACGGTGTGTGTTGTTCGGTAGGATTATTCCTACAACATCCACGTGTGGTGGCTGGCAGAATCCGTTCAGCTGAACCTCTAAATTTGAGGCTCGACAAGCGCAAACGTGCGCTGACCGTGAAACTGGGCCCTTCTGTGAAACTCCGCACCTACATCGTTGAAGACAACGCCACCATTCGAGAGAACCTGATCGGGACGCTCGAAGAGTTGGCGTCCGTAGAAGCGGTAGGGGTTGCGGAGACGGAGGACGAGGGCAAGAACTGGCTTGCCACCCACGGCGAACAGTGGGACCTGGCGATCGTGGATCTTTTCCTGCGCCAGGGCAGCGGGCTGGGTGTGCTGGCGGCGTGCCGCTCACGCCGCCCCGGCCAGAAGATGGTGGTACTGAGCAACTACGCGACGCCCGATGTGCGCATGCGCTGCGCGCAACTCGGGGTGGATGCGGTTTTTGATAAATCCAACGAAATTGATGCGCTGGTGGATTACTGCATCCAGCACAGCAGCCGCCCTGCGGGAATGGATGCTGCCAACCAATCCTTCTCGGCGCCTGGCCACTCGCTGTGACGTTCGGCCCTGCCGCGCGGGATGCGCGGCGGGGCTTCTTGTTTTTACCGCTCCTGTTGTCCGGCTGAGCAAGCCGCCAGGACCCTGGACTGAGGCCACCCCATGTCAGTCAATCAGGCGGTTCTTGAGCGCGTAGTAAGTCAGATCGCTGTTGGACGACAGACTCATCTTTTCCATCAGCCGCGTGCGGTAGGTGCTCACCGTCTTCACGCTCAAAGACAAGGCCTTGGCGATATCGCCCGCCGTTTCCCCCTTGGCCAGCTTGAGGAACACCTGAAACTCGCGTTCAGACAGCTGCTCGTGGGGCGGTGCGTCATCCTTGCGATTGAGCTGCTGGGCCAGCAGTTCGGCCACGGCAGGCGTCAGGTAGCGCCGGCCCAGCGCAATGGTGCGGATCGCCTCCACGATTTCCGAGGGTTCGCATTCCTTGTTCAGGTAGCCGCTCGCACCCTGGCGGATCAGGTTGATCGCATAGTGCTCTTCGGGATATCCGCTCAGGATCAGGATGCCCATGTCGGGCGCCTTGGCGCGCAGCATGGCCAGGGCATCCAGACCGCTCTGGCCGGGCATCGAAAGGTCCATCAGCAGGACATCAATTTCCTTGTTGCGCACCAGGTCGATGGCTTCGCGCCCGTTGGAGGCTTCGCCCTCCACCCGCAGATCCACATGCTCCGACAGGAACTGCCGCAGCCCGGAACGAACAATCGCGTGGTCATCCACAATGCCAATCTTGATCATCGATCTTTCTTTCGCAGGGCGGTGATGCCGCTCCTGATGTTTGTTGGTTGCAAATTGTTCCGGCACTTCACCCCTGGTGGCAGGGTGGTGCCCGGGTCTACACACATTATCCAGAATACCGCGTATGAGTCTTAAAGAAAACACCCGCATCTGGTTGCCCAAAGTCCGCAGGATGGCACTGAGCCTGCCCATGGCGTTGCTGGCGGCCATGGTGCTGGTGGGTATCAATGAAACGGGCCACATGCGGTCTCAGGATGCGGTGGAGCAAATGACCCACGGCCAGAACACGCGCAAGGCCGTCAATCTGCTGCTGCAGAGCATGCTGGACGCAGAAACAGGGCAGCGTGGTTACCTGCTCACCGGCAACGAGACTTACCTGGAGCCGTACGACAAGGCCGTGGCCACCGTGCAGACCAACCTGGACGGCTTGCGTGGGCTGTTCATGGACGCCCCGGATGACATGCAGGAGTTTGCGCTGCTGTCGCGGCAGATATCCCGCAAGCTCGCGGAGATGGAGCTGAGCCTGCGCTTGCGCCGGCAGGGCAATGAAGATGCCTGGAAGTTCATCCTGCACACCGATGTGGGCAAGGAACACATGGAGGCGATCCGCAAACACGCGCTGGAATTGATTGCCCGCAGCGACCAGCACGTGAAACAAGGTCAGGAGCAGATCGAGCAGTCGCTCATGCTGTCGCGCATCGGCATTGCCACCGTCACCGTGATTGGCTTGTTGGCGTTTTACATGTACCTGCGCCAAGCGCAGGCGCTGCAGGTGGTCAACCTGCGCGAGCAGGCCCTGCTGGAGCGCGAACGAGACCGCCTAGAAGGCCTTGTGAAGGTCCGCACGGCAACACTTTCCGAGCTGGCGAACCACCTTCAACAAGTGCGCGAAGACGAGCGCGGGCACCTCGCGCGGGAGCTGCACGATGAACTGGGCGCGTTGCTCACAGCGGCAAAGCTCGATGTGGCGCGGCTCAAATCCAAGATCGACGCCAATGCCCCTGAAGTGGCAGAACGGCTCAAGCACCTGACCGAAACGCTCAACAGCGGCATTGCGCTCAAGCGCCGCATCATCGAGGACCTGCGCCCTTCGTCGCTTTCCAATCTCGGCTTGACGGCCGCGATCGAGATTCTCACGCGCGAATACGCCGAGCGCGCGGGCATCGAGGTCGAGACCAGCCTGGAGGCGGTCCAGCTGCCCGATGCCTCGCAACTCACGGTGTACCGCATGGTGCAGGAGGCGTTGACCAACATTGGCAAATATGCCAAGGCCAGCAAGGTGCTGGTGTCGGTGCATGGCTACCCCACCCATGTGGCCGTCCAGGTGCGCGACGATGGCGAGGGGTTTGACCCGGCCACGGTGCGGCCTACGTCGCACGGGCTTTCTGGAATGCGCCACCGGGTGGAGTCTGCGGGCGGCAGGCTCTCCATTACCTCCCGCCCTGGCAACGGCACCCTGGTTTCCGCCGTGCTGCCGCTGCAGCGCCGCAGCGCCGAGTCGCCGTAGGTCCCCGCACTGGACGCTTGACGAGGATCGAGCCGGGGTGCAGCAGGTCCCGTCCTACAGGCGGCTCGCTGTGCCGCCGACAGGCCCGCGCGCCGGGCACCGGCATCTTTGGCCCCGAAGGTTCCCTACAGTGAATCCCAGGCGCTGAAGTTCTTGTGCCAACCCAACCGCCGGCAACCGGCCACCTCAAGAGGAGAAGGAGAAAGAAATGTTGCACTACGCAGTTGTTTTTCTGGTGATCGCGTTGATCGCTGCCCTGTTCGGCTTTGGCGGTATTGCTGCCGGTGCCGTGGGCATCGCCAAGATTCTGTTCTTCGTGTTCGTCATCATGGCGGTCGTGACCTTTGTACTGGGTCTGCTCAAAAAGGGCTGACGCCCCGGACCGCGCAATCAAGCACCCGCATCCACCCTTTCAAGGAGTTTCCGCATGAGTATCCAGACCGCTACCGATAAAGTTGCCAACAGCGCCCGCCATCTTGCCGACGACGTGCTGCAGAGCGCACAGGACGCCGTGCAATCCACCCGCACGGCCGCCAACAACTCGTTGGAAAAAGCAGAGGAAGGTGTGCGTGCGCTGCGCAGCCAGACCGACCCGGTCATTGACGATCTTGCTGCACGTGCGCAGGATCTTGCAGCACGCAGCATTGGCTACTGCGCAGAGACAAGCGCCCGGGCCCGCCGCCAGATGCTGCAAGCCGCAGACGCCACGAACAAATATGTTGCCGAGCAACCCGGCAAGTCGCTGGTGATTGCCGCCGCCTCGGGCGCGGCACTGGCCACGCTGGTGCTGTGGATGTCGCGCCGTCGGCACGCCTACTGAGCCGCACCCATCTCCCTACAGTCCGCCGGTCGCGGAGGGTGCAACAGACCGGCAGATTGCAATCTTCCAGCACCCGCGTTCCCAACCATTCTCAAAGAAGGACAACACCATGAAATACGCACGTGCACTCGCTTTTGCCGCTGTCGCTGGCATCACCATCATCACGGCCACTGGCTGCTCGGTAGCCCGTGAACAACAAACCGTTGGCTCCTATGTGGACGACGCCGGCATCACCACCGCCGTGAAAGCCAAGATGGCGGAAGACAAAAACGTATCGGCCACTTCCATCAGCGTAGAGACGCTCAACGGCACGGTACAGCTTTCGGGCTTCGCCAAGTCGCAGGCTGAAAAGAACCAGGCGGAAGCCATTGCACGCAACACCAAGAATGTGCGTGAAGTGCGCAACAGCATCGTGGTTCGTCCCTGACCGGATTGCCTGACACCATGCGCCTGCGGTCTTCCAAAGCCGAAGGCGCATAGGCACTGACCGCCAAGCAGGCTCCGGGCATGTCCTGGAGCCTGCTTTTTGCATGGGTGCATCTATTGGTGCCTCCCAAGCCTTGTGCGTTGGCCACACTCCACGGGGTATAAGCTTCACACCATGCGGGTATTCAATTGCGACCATTGCGGTCATCTGGTTTTTTTCGATAGCGTGCAGTGCCTGCACTGTGGCAGCGCGCTGGCATTTTTGCCCGATGTGCTGACCATCGCGGCCCTCGCGCCTGCGCCGCAGGACGGTGCCGACCTGTGGAGGCGCAGGGGCGGGCGCGGCAGCACCGACTACAGTGGCCGCCTGTACCGCATGTGCCGTAACCATACCGAGCACCAAGCCTGCAACTTTGCGGTGCCGGCCAACGACTACGCCGAACTGTGTGTGTCCTGCCGCCAGACCCGGGTGCTGCCCGATCTTTCGGAGGCGGCCAACATGGGCCGCTGGATGCAGATCGAGGCTGCCAAGCGGCGCCTGTTTTACAGCCTGGCCCGTCTGGGCCTGGAGCCGGCACCGGGGCGCACCGGGCCGGTTTTTGAATTTCTGGCGGAATTGCCCGGTGGGCCCCCTGTCATGACGGGCCACCACGGCGGGACGATCACTCTCAATGTGGCCGAAGCGGACGATGACGAGCGCGCACGCCGCCGCATCGCGCTGGGCGAACCTTACCGAACGCTGATTGGCCACCTGCGCCATGAGTCTGGCCATTTTTACTGGGACCAGCTAGTGCGTGACGGTGGGCGCCTGGAAGACTTCCGCCAGATGTTTGGCGACGAGCGCCAGGACTATGCCGCCGCGCTGGAGGCCCACTACGCCAAGGGCAACGACCTGGGCGACTGGGCTGATCACCACGTCAGCGCCTATGCCGCCGCCCACCCCTGGGAGGATTGGGCGGAGACCTGGGCCCATTACCTGCACATGATTGATCTGCTGGAGACATCGGCCAGCTATGCCACCGAGGTCACGATCCCTGGCATCTATGGCGCGCAGCGCAGCAGCGCCATCGACCCGTTTGCCAGCCCGGCACCTGATTTCCAGTCCATGGTGCAGCACCTGGTGCCGCTGACACTGCTGCTCAACAGCCTCACGCGCAGCCTGGGACAGCCCGATGCCTATCCGTTTGCGCTGGCCGGCGAGGTGCTCGCCAAGCTGAGGTTTGTGCATGACGTGGTGCGCGAAGCCGCCCAGCGACCGACCCCGGTCGCGGCTCCTGCCCCATCGGTGCCCCCTGTACCTGCCGCCAAACCCATCAATAAAAAGAATAGCAAGATAACCAGCAAGGACATGCGCTAGCGCCTGATTTTTCTCAAATTCTGCCGTTATCCAAGGGTTGGGGCGACCACGGCCTGGAACTTGCTAAATGTCTGCGAGGAGATTGGCTCTCATGCAGAAGTTCAACGCGATGGTTATTCCGCTGCCCCCGCAGCGTTGGAGCGGTGTGGCGGGTTGGTCTGGTTCGCCAGGCGTGATGCCGGTGCGCCCTGCCGGGGCAGGGTTTGCGCACGGCGCGTGCGCAAACCCTTGGCGTGGTAGGCCGCCAAGACAACCGGGGTGCCGGGCGAGCCACCCCCACCGAGGCGAATGCACACACATCACCAAGGGAGGTCACGACCATGCTGAGCCGCACTGCTGATCACCTGTTCTGGATGGCCCGCTACACCGAGCGGGCAGAAAAGCCCTGCGCAGCCGGGCTTTCGACACAACACCGCCAGCGTGCGCAGCACGCCCGGGGTTCTCTGCCCCCGTTGAACAAGGAGGCCGTATGCTGAGCCGCACTGCCGACCACCTGTTCTGGATGGCCCGCTACACCGAGCGGGCAGAGAACACCGCCCGCATGCTGGACGTCAACTACCAAAGCGCGCTGCTGCCGCAATCCACCGAAGTGGCCATGCAGGGCTGGCAGGGGCTGTTGTCCATCAGCGAGCTGCTGCCCGCCTACACCGCCCAGCATGGAGAGGTGACCCCGGCGAAGGTGCTGCATTTCATGGTCAAGGACCCGGCCAACCCGTCGTCCATCGTGGCCTGCCTGCAGGCCGCGCGAGAGAATGCCCGGGCCGTGCGCGGTGCGCTGAATACCGAGGCGTGGGAGATCCTGAACCAGACCTGGCTCGAGGTGAACCGGCTTATTGACGGCGGTGCACTGGAGAGGGACCCGGCGCGGTTCTTCGAATGGGTGAAGTTCCGTTCGCACCTGTCGCGTGGCGTCACGGTGGGCACCATGCTGCAAGACGAAGCTCTGCACTTCATGCGGCTGGGCACCTTCCTGGAGCGGGCCGACAACACGGCGCGCCTGCTGGACGTGAAGTTCCACGCCGTGCAGAGCGACTTCATGGGCACGGCCACGGAGCAAGACCAGGATTACGACTTCTACCACTGGAGCGCGATCTTGCTGAGCGTGTCCGGCTTTGAGACCTACCGCAAGGTCTACCGCGACGTGATCACCCCCGAGCGGGTGGCCGAACTGCTGATCTTGCGTGCCGACATGCCACGCTCACTGCATGCCTGCATGAAGGAGGTGCTGGGTAACCTCGACATGCTGGGCAGCGGCCAATCTGCAGAGACGCAGCGGCATGCGGGGAGGCTTCTGGCCCACCTGAAGTTCGCGCGCATCGACGAAATTCTGACCCACGGATTGCATGCTTATCTCACGCAGTTTCTGGAGCGCGTGAACGACCTGGGCGCGCGTATCAGTCAGGATTTCCTGGTGCCTTCGACGGCATGACGGGGGCCACTTCGGGTGCCGCTGCGGGTTCGCTGACCGGCACGGGCTCCACGGTCACCCCCACCTGCAGCACATGGTGGTCGCCACCATGGATCACGCCGCGCAGCGGCGACACATCCGAGTAGTCGCGCCCAACAGCCAGGGTCACATAGTCTTCGCCAGCAGCACGGTCGTTCGTCGGGTCCAGGTCAAACCACTCCGTGTCCTCTGCCGTGCCCTCGCTGTCCTTGGCTGCGGGAGACCACACCGAAACCCAGGCGTGCGAGGCGTCGGCCCCCACCAGCCGTGGCTGGCCCGGCGGGGGCTCGGTCAGCAAGTAGCCGCTCACATACCGCGCCGCCAGGCCCATGCTGCGCAGGCAGCCGATCATCACGTGGGCAAAGTCCTGGCATACGCCCCGGCGCAGCCGCAGGGATTCGAGCGCGGGCGTGCCGGCATCCGTGGCGTGGGCCGTGTAGACGAAGTCGGCATGGATGCGCGACATCAGGTGGCTGGCCACCGCCATCAGCGGGCGCCCTGGCGCAAAACTCTCGCGGGCATAGGCCACAAAGTCGGTGTGCCGGGGGATGTAGGGCGAGGCAAAGCCAAATTCGGCGGCAGGGTGGAAGGGCATGCCACGCCGGTAGGCCAGGCGTTCACGCACCGCCTCCCAAGGTTCGCCGGGTGGTGCTGGCGGCGGCGGTGCGGTCTCCAGCAGGCTTTCGGCGCGCACGTGCAGCCGCTCGTGGGTGAAAGGCAGGTTGAAGAATGCGCGGGTGTTGCCAAACACATCCTGGGCGGTTTGGCACTGTGTTGGGGCGGGTTCCACGTGCAGCGTGTGGGTCAGCACGCGCTGCACCAACCCAGTGCGCGGCCGCAGGTGGGCCATGTGCTGGGCGTTCTGCACCGCCGGCGTGTACTGGTACACCGTTTCGTGGATGACGCGCAATCGCATGGTCAAGCTCCGATGCTGTACCGGAAGGCATCCACTGAATGGGTGAAGTAGCGCGTGGCCAGCACCTCCGACAGGCCCATCACACCCCGCACACAGCTGCCCAGGTACTGCTCCAGCGCGGCATGCCGACCCTCGGCATCCTGCGCGCACAAGGCGACCAGCGACAGGTCGGACGCTTCGGGGATGCCCGTGGCCGCGGACTCTCCGGGTGTCCCTGCGGCCGCCTCGATCTTGGCAATGCGCCCGCGCAGCGTCTGGGCCACCCAGGCCAGGGACCGGGGGTTGTCGCGGTCGATCACCAGCAGGTCGAGCAGCGCGGGCATGTCGCGCCGCTGCTGGTACTGGGCGTGGAAGGTGATGGTGCTGTCAAACAGCGCGATCATGGCCTCGAAGCCACTTTCGTCGAACACCGCTTCCGTCTGCAGGCCACTTTCGAGCGCAGCGGCCAGAAAGCCCAGGCGCTCCAGGTGCCTCCCGATCGACAGCAGCCGCCAGCCATCGTCGCGGGTCATGCGGTCGGTCTGCTGGCCGGTCATGGCGGCGGTGCGGCCGCTCAGGGCTTCGAGCTGGCGCAGCGCGTCCAGCGGTGAATAGTCGCCGTCTTCCGCAACGCCCGGGCCTTGCGCAAAAAACTCGGCCTCGGCATTCACGATGAGGTTCCAGTGCTCCTGCGACAAGCGGTCACGCACGGCCGAGGCCGCCCCGAGGATGCCGCGCAGGTTGTAGCCCACGCTGGTGATCTGGGCGGCATTCGTCAGCCCCGCGATGAGCGAGCGCTCGAACACGCGACGCGCCTGCGTGGCCGGCGGCACGGTGGACAGCACCAGGCCCTGGCCCACGGCCATCGCCCCCAGCCAGGCCAGCAGTGGCTGGGACGACTGGTCCTCGCCGTTCAGGCATTGCAGCGCAATGCGTGCCAGGCGGGTCACGTTCTCGGTGCGTTCGGTGTAGCGGCCCAGCCAGAAGAGGTTTTCGGCCGCGCGGCTGGTCACCTGGCGGCTGCGGTGCACCACGGCCGGGGCGCTCTGGTTGTGGGCGAGCAGCGTGGTGGTGTCCACCTGGCCGTCGGTCAGCACCCAGACATCGGCGCTGCTGCCGCCACGCTGCATGGACGTGATCTCGCTGTCACCGGTGGCAATGCGCGCCAGCCCGCCCGGCAGCACCCGCCAGGAGCCCGGACCATCACACACGGCAAACACGCGCAGCATCACCGAACGGGGCGCAATGCTGCTGCGCGGTGGCTGCCCCGGCGGGCCGGGGTGCCACGTCGGCATCTGCGACAGCGGCAGGTGGGCCTGCACGGTGTATTCGTCCCCCTGGCCCTGGATGCGCTGGGACCACTGCGCCAGGTCTTGGGGCGACTGTGCGCCGCCGAGCACCGGCACCCGCTGCCCCATGGGCCAGGTGGGCCGGATCACGCTGTGGGCCAGTTGCGGCAGCACCGCCTGCATGGCAGAGCGCTCGCCACACCACCAGGTGGGCAGCGACGGCAGCGCGAGCTCTTCGCCCAGCAGGTGGCGCGAGAGCGCGGGCATGAAGCCCAGCAATGCCGACGATTCCAGGAACGCCGACCCCGGCGCATTGGCCACCAGCACGTTGCCCGCGCGGATGGCCTGCAGCAGGCCGGGCACGCCCAGGCGCGAGTCGCTGCGCAGCTCCAGTGGGTCGAGAAACTCGTCGTCCAGGCGCTTCAGGATGCCGTGCACCGGCTGCAGGCCGTGCAACGTCTTGAGGTACAGGCGCGCATCGCGCACGGTGAGGTCGTTGCCTTCGACCAGCGTGAGGCCCAGGTAGCGCGCCAGGTAGGCGTGCTCAAAGTAGGTCTCGTTGTACGGGCCGGGCGTGAGCAGCACGATGCGCGCATCCTGCCCCGCCGGGCTCATCTGCCGCAGCCCGTCGAGCAGCGCGCGGTAGGTGGCGGCCAGGCGCTGCACATGCATCTGGCGGAAGGCCTCGGGGAACAGGCGCGAGATGAGCAGCCGGTTCTCCAGCAGGTAGCCCAGGCCCGACGGTGCCTGCGTGCGCTGCGTGACGACCCACCAGTCGCCCTGCGCATCACGCGCCATATCGAACGCAGCGATGTGCAGGTGCGTGCCGCCCACGGGCTGGACCCCATGCATGGCGCGCAGATAGCCCGGGTGGCCCTGCACCAGCGCGCTGGGCAGCAAGCCTTTGTGCAGCAACTCTTGCGGGCCATACACGTCGGCCATCACGCGGTCGAGCAGGCGCACGCGCTGCAACACGCCACGCTCGATGTGTGCCCAGTCGCCTTGCGAGAGGATCAGCGGAAACAGATCGACCGACCAGGGCCGCTGTGGGCCGTCGGCATCGGCGTACACGTTGTAGGTGATGCCGTTGTCGCGCACCTGGCGCTGCAGGCTCGCCATGCGCCGGTCCAGGTCCTGGAAGCCCTCGGGCCCCAATTGATCGAAGAATTGGGCCCAGGCGCTAGTGATATCTGGCTTGTTTGCTATTGATTTTGGAGTGCCTGATGCAGTGGCAGCACCGGGGGCGTCCGCCACGCTGGCACCCCGCAGCTCGTCAAAATGCCCGGCCGCCGCAGCAGGCGCCAGTGCAGCCGCCAACTGGGCTGCGCTGTCAGAAGGGTCGGGGGTGGGGAGGCTGTCGTTGAGGTGGTTCACTGCGCTCGATTTTCGGGCATTTGTTCGACAACACTCTGCGGGTAACCCGCACCGTCGAAACTGGCGGGGCCGATGCCAGAGACGCCAAGCAAGGGCCGCCCCGCAGCAAGGGCGTCGTCCCCCTGGGGGGAAGGCGCGCAGCGACTCAGGGGGGCTTCTCTACCTCCGCATCTTGCGCCGCAGATCCAGTGTGAACGGAAACTCCCGGCTGCCCGGCAGCTCAATCGTCGCAGGCGGCACCGCCAGCCTGCCCGGTGTGTGGCCCATGCGCGAGAACCGCGCGAGGCGGCGGCTTTCGGCCTCATAGGCGTTGACCGGGAAGGTGTCGTAGTTGCGTCCGCCCGGGTGCGCCACGTGGTACTGGCAGCCGCCCAAAGAGCGGTTCATCCAGGTGTCCACGATGTCGAACGTGAGCGGCGCATGGGCGCCAATGGTCGGGTGCAGGGCCGAGGGCGGGTTCCAGGCCTTGTAGCGCACACCGGCCACAAACTCGCCGGTGGTGCCCGTCGTCTGCAGCGGCAGCGGCTGGCCGTTGACGGTGACCACATGGCGGCTTTCGTTCATGCCCGTCACGCGCACCTCGATGCGTTCCAGCGACGAGTCCACATAGCGCACGGTGCCACCGGCGGAGCCTTCTTCGCCCATCACATGCCAGGGCTCCAGCGCGTTGCGCAGGGTCAGTTCCACGCCCATCGACTGTACCGTGCCGACCATGGGGAAGCGGAACTCGAACTGCGGCGCAAACCACGCCGCATCAAACGCATAGCCCGCTGCGACCATGTCGGCCACCACATCGTGCATGTCCTGCTGGATGAAGGTGGGCAGCATCCAGCGGTCGTGCAGCTCGGTGCCCCAGCGGGCGGCGGGTGCACGGTAGGGCGTCTTCCAGAAGCGTGCAATCAGGGCGCGCAGCAGCAGCTGCTGCACCACGCTCATGTGGGCGTGGGGTGGCATCTCGAAAGCGCGCAGCTCCAAGAGGCCCAGGCGGCCGGTGCTGCTGTCGGGCGAGAACATCTTGTCGATGCTGAACTCGCTGCGGTGGGTGTTGCCCGTCACGTCCACCAGGATGTTGCGCAGCGTGCGGTCCACCAGCCAGGGCGGCATGTCCTGGCCGTACAGGGCGCGGTTGGACTCGATCTCGCGCAGCGCGATCTCCAGCTCGTACAGTTGGTCGTTGCGCGCCTCGTCCACACGCGGCGACTGGCTGGTGGGGCCGATGAACAGGCCGCTGAACAGATAGCTCAGGCTGGGGTGGTTGTGCCAATACAGCAGCAGGCTGGCCAGCAGTTCGGGCTTGCGCAAGAACGGCGAGTCGGCCGGTGTGGCGCCACCCATCACGAAGTGGTTGCCACCCCCGGTGCCGGTGTGGCGGCCATCGGTCATGAACTTCTCGGCCGACAGGCGCGTCTCCCACGCGGCCTGGTACAGGAACTCGGTGTGCTGCACCAGTTCCTTCCAGTGGCTGGCAGGGTGGATGTTCACCTCGATCACACCAGGGTCGGGCGTGACCTGCAGCACCTTCAGGCGTGCGTCGCGCGGGGGCGGGTAGCCTTCCAGCACGATCTTCATGCCCAGCTCTTCGGCCGTGGCTTCGATGGCGGCCAGCAGGTCCAGGTAGTCGTCCAGGCGCGCCAAGGGCGGCATGAAGACATACAACACGCCATACTTTTCACCCACCGCTTCCGCCTTGGGGCCGCTGGACCGGCGCGGGTCGCGCACCTCGACGCACATCGCGGTGCGCGACAGCCCGGCGGCCGACTGGAACTTGCCTGGGGGCTGCATGCCCGCATGGGGATCGGGCTGGCCCGCCTGGCGTGCGTGGTCGCCGCCTGCGGTGCCTGCAACGCCTTGGGCCACCCGGCGTGCCTCGCTGGGGGCGGTGGCACCTGCCAGGTAGGGCAGGTCACGGTCGCCGGTGACGGGGCCCGGTGGAACGGAATACCGTGCGCGCAGCGTGGCGGCGGCGGCCAGCGGGCCCTGGGGGGCGGTCGGGTCTGGCGGGATCAGGTGGTCGGTGTCTGCGGCCTTCACCCAGGGCAGGGCGTCCAGGGGCAGCCGGTAGCCCATGGGCGAATCGCCGGGGATGAGCAACATGCGGTCGTCGCGGAAGAACCAGGGGCCGGTGCTCCACACGCTGCCCACCAGCTTGCCCGACCCTTCACCCGCCTGCAGCGGCAGCACATAGCCGATCACGCTGTCGAGCTTTTGCTCGAACACGCGGCGCAGGCGAGCGCGCTCCAGCTCGTCGTCCAGGCGCGCATCAAACGGGTCCACGTTGACCGGCAGGCGCCGCTCGCGCCACAGGTAGTAGAAGGTGTCCTCGTAGCCGGGCTGGATATAGCGATCAGTGATGCCCAGCTTGCGCGTGAGGTGGTGCACAAAACGTTCTGCGTCCGCACTGGTGTAGTGCGAGGGGTTGCGTTCGTCGGCAAACAACGCGGGGTTTTTCCAGGCCGACTGACCGTCGGCGCGCCAGCAGATCGACAGCGCCCAGCGCGGCAGCTGCTCGCCCGGGTACCACTTGCCCTGGCCAAAATGCAGAAAACCACCCTGGCCATATTCGGCGCGCAGCTTGTGCACCAGCTCGGTGGCAAAGCCGCGTTTGGTGGGCCCCAGGGCGTCGGTGTTCCACTCGGCAGCGTCGCGGTCGCCCACGGCCACAAAGGTGGGCTCGCCGCCCATGGTCAGGCGCACATCGTTCGCGGTCAGGTCGGCATCCACCTGGTCGCCCAGCGCCTGCACGGCCTGCCACTGGTCTTCGGTGTAGGGCTTGGTCACGCGCGGCGATTCGAAGATGCGCGTCACGCGCATCTCGTGGTTGAACTCCACCTCGGCCTCGTCCACCCCGCCTTCAATCGGCGCGGCGCCGGAGGGCTGGGGCGTGCAGGCCAGGGGGATATGGCCCTCGCCCGCCATCAGGCCGCTGGTGGCGTCCAGGCCGATCCAGCCCGCGCCGGGCAGGTAGACCTCGCACCAGGCGTGAAGGTCGGTGAAGTCCACTTCGGTGCCACTCGGGCCATCGAGCGCCTTCACGTCGGGCGTGAGCTGGATCAGGTAGCCCGACACGAACCGCGCCGCCAGCCCCAGGTGGCGCAGCAGCTGCACCAGCAGCCAGCCAGAGTCGCGGCACGATCCACTGGCTTTTTGCAGTGTCTCCTCGGGGCCCTGCACGCCGGGCTCCATGCGAATGAGGTAGCGGATGTCCTGCGACACCTGCTGGTTGAGCTTGACCAGGAAATCGATGGTGCGCTGCTCGGTGCGGTCGATCTTGTCGAGGTAGGCCTGGACCAGCGGGGTGACCGGGTCGGCCGCCAGGTACGGCGCCAGCTCTTGCTGGATCTCTGCGCTGTAGTGGAACGGAATCTGCTCAGCCTCGGGCTCCAGGAAGAAGTCGAAGGGGTTGTACACCGCCATCTCGACCACCAAGTCCACCGTGATCTTGAAGCTGCGCGTCTTCTCGGGGAACACCAGCCGTGCCTGGTAGTTGGCAAACGGGTCTTGCTGCCAGTTGATGAAATGCTGCGCGGGCTCGACCTTGAGCGAATACGAAATGACGTTGCTGCGGCAATGCGGGGCGGGACGCAGGCGAACGGTTTGTGGCCCCAGGCCAACCAGCCGGTCGTATTGATAATGCGTGACGTGGTGGAGCGCGGCGTGGATGGGCATATGCAGGGCATGCTAGCAAGTCCCGAGCCATCGTGGTAAACAATCCCCGCGCCGGTGCCTTGTGTTCACGGCCTGTTCACAATCTGCGGTGCCGGTCCTTCCTTTCCAGTGGGCGACGCCGAACCCTCCACCGTCCGCCCCCATTCCTTCACAGCACCATCTTGGTGATTCACCCTGCCGCATAGCCATGTCCCAGCCACCCCAACTCCTGCTTTTGCCCGGCCTGGCGGCCGATGAACGTATGTGGCGGGGTGTCTTGCCCCACATGCCCGAGGCCCTGCGCCCGGTGGTGGCCACCGCCCACTAGGACGCCACGCTGCACACCATCGAGGATTTCGCCGCCCGGTTGCTGGCGCAGCACGCGGGGCCGCTGGTGCTGGCCGGTGCCTCCATGGGCGGGATGGTCGCGATGGAGGCCGCGCGCCAGGCGCCCGAGCGCATTGCGGGCCTGGCGTTGCTGGGCACCACGGCGCGGCCTGAAACGCCGGACATGCGGGCGCTGCGCGAGGCTGCCATCGAACTCTTTGAACAGGGCCGCCTGCGCGAAGTGATCGAGCCCAACGTGGCCTTTGCCTTCCACCCCGACAACGCCACGCGGCCTGAGCTGGTGCAGGCCTATCTCGACTTTGTGCTGGGCGCTGGCGCCGCGCACCTGGTGCGCCAGAACCGCGCCGTCATCCACCGGCCCGATGCCCGCCAGCACCTGCCCGGCATGGCCTGTCCGGTGCTGGTGGTGTGTGGTGAGGCCGACCAGCTCACGCCGCCCGAATGTTCTGCCGAGATCGCGGCGCTGGTTCCCCATGCCGATCACACCCTGCTGGCCCACAGCGGCCACATGCTGACCATGGAACAGCCCGAGGCCGTCAACCACCTGCTGGTGCAGTGGCTGGCCCGCAATGGGTGGATTTGAACCGGGTTTTGAATGTTTTTGGCTGCTGGCGCTTATCCAATAAGCGCTAGAAGCTATTAAATTAGTAGCAAATCAGAATTCGAAGTTGTCGATCAACCGCGTGCTGCCCAACCGCGCAGCCCCCAGCGCCACCAGCGTGCCTGCCGCATCAGCCGCCGTGGCGGGCAGCAGGTCCGCACGGCGGCGCACGGTGAGGTAGTCGGGCAACCATCCCCGGGCGCGCAGGGCCTCCAGGGCCTGCGGCTCCAGCGCGTTGCGGTCGCCGGGGGGCGTGTTCAGCCACTGCTGGGCCAGTTGCTTCAATGCCGAAGGCAGCGCCACAGCCTCTTGCCGCTCTTCCCGGCTCAGGTAGCCGTTGCGCGAACTCAGCGCCAGGCCATCGGCCGCGCGGCAGGTTGCGCCCGCCACCACCTCAATGGGCAGCGCAAACTGCTGCACCATGTGGCGGATCACCATGAGCTGCTGGTAGTCCTTCTTGCCGAACACGGCTGTGCCGCCCGTCTGGCCCAGCACGCAGGCAAACAGCTTCATCACCACCGTGCTAACACCCACAAAAAAGCCGGGGCGAAAGTGTCCCTCCAGCATGTCGGCCAGCGCCGGGTCGGGGTGCACCTTGAACGTCTGGGGCTGCGGGTACAGGTCTGCCTCGCGCGGGGCAAACAGCACATCACAACCTGCGGCCTGCAGCTGCGCGCAGTCGGCCTCCCAGGTGCGGGGGTAGCTGTCGAAGTCCTCGTGCGGCAGAAACTGCAGGCGGTTCACAAAGATGCTGGCCACCGTCACGTCGCCCAGGGGCTTGGCCTGGCGCACGAGGGCGATGTGTCCCTCGTGCAGGTTGCCCATGGTGGGCACGAAGGCGGGGCGGCGGTGGGGTGCAAGGGCCTGGCGCAGGTCGGCGATGGAGTGGGCAATCAGCATGGGGCGAAAGGGAGTCAGTGGGCGAAAGCGAGGGGTGGCGGTTACCAGGCGTGTTGGGCGTTGTCGGGAAAACTCCCCTGCTTGACGGCCTGCACATACGCCTCCATGGCGCTGCGCACACTGCCAGCGTCGTGCATGAAGTTGTGGACGAACTTCGGCATTTTTCCGAGGTTCATGCCCAGCATGTCGTGCAACACCAGCACCTGGCCGGCGGTGCCGTTGCCCGCGCCGATGCCGATGGTGTGGCAGTGCAGCAGCTCGGCCGTGAGGTCGGCGGCCAGCACGGCAGGCACCATCTCCAGCACCAGCATGGTGGCGCCTGCATCCTGCAGCTCATGCGCCTCTTTGCGCAGGGTGCGCGCGTCATCGTCGGTCTTGCCCTGCACGCGGTAGCCGCCCAGGGCGTGCACTGTTTGCGGCGTGAGGCCCAGGTGGGCGCACACCGGCACGCCGCGCTGCACCAGGAACTCCACCGTGGGCGCTGTCCAGCCCCCACCTTCCAGCTTGACCATGTGCGCTCCCGCCTGCATCAGCACGCAGGCACTGCGCAGGGCCTGCTCGCGGCTCTCGGCATAGGTGCCATAAGGCAGGTCGGCCACAAGCCACGCCGTGCCTTGCACGCGGTGCAGGCCGCGTGCCACGCTGGCCGTGTGGTAGGCCATGGTGTCCAGGCCCACGCCCACCGTGCTGGGCAGCCCCTGGCACACCATGCCCAGCGAATCGCCCACCAGGATGCATTCCACACCCGCCGCATCGGCCACGGCCGCAAACGTGGCGTCGTAGGCGGTGAGCATGGTGATCTTCTCACCCGCTGCGCGCATCTGCGCCAGGCGCGGCAGGCTGACCGGGCGGCGCTGGGGCAGGGGCGATGCGGGCGGCAGGGTGCCGTAGGGCGTGGCGGAAACGGTGTTCGTGGCAGTCATGGGGCCTCCGTATGCAAAAAAAATTGCCGCGAGTCTATGCGACCAATAATGGGTGTACTTATTGGTTTCCTGCCCGGTAGAAAGCGGCCCGTGTTGGCGCAGTGGCCTTTGCGTTCCCGGTATGCTCGCGGCCCATGACAGCAGCGTTACACCCCGCAAACACCACGATGAGAGACTCCGATGTAGCCGCCCTGGCCCAGGCCGACGTGGCCCGTGCCCTGGCTGAAGATGTGGGCTCTGGCGACCTCACGGCCGGCCTGATCGACCCCACCCGCCGCGCCCGCGCCCGCATCCTGGCGCGCGAGTCCGCCGTCATCTGCGGCGCCCCCTGGGCCGAAGCTGCCTTGCGCGCATTGGATCCCACTGTGTTGATCACCTGGCATGTGGCCGAGGGCCAGCGCTGCGCCCCGGACCAGGTGGTGCTGGAGCTCACGGGCAATGCCCGCGCGCTGCTCTCCGCCGAGCGCACGGCGCTCAATTTTTTGCAACTGCTGTCGGCCGTGGCCACCAAAACCCGCACCTATGTGGATGTGGTGGCTGGCACCCGTGCCCACATCGTGGACACGCGCAAGACGCTGCCCGGCCTGCGCCTGGCGCAAAAGTACGCCGTGCGCGTGGGTGGCGGCACCAACCACCGCATCGGCCTGCACGATGCCGTGCTCATCAAAGAGAACCACATCGCAGCCGCAGGCGGCGTGACGGCCGTGCTGCGTGCCGCCGACCCCGTGGCGGCGCAAGCGAAGTTCATCGAAATTGAGGTGGAAACGCTGGAGCAGTTGACCGAGGCGCTGAACGCGGGCGCGAAGATGGTGCTGCTCGACAACATGCCCCTGCCCATGCTGCGCGAGGCTGTGCGTATCAACGCTGGCCGGGCGATTCTGGAAATCTCGGGTGGCGTCACGCTCGAAGGCCTGCGCGAATTGGCTGAGACGGGGGTGGACCGCATCTCCATCGGCACGCTGACCAAAGATGTGAAAGCCACTGATTTCTCCATGCGCCTGCAGGAGCTGTCATGACCACCACTGCCGTGCTGAACCGCATCGACGTGGAATACGACCAGCCACTGGATGCCCTGGCGGGCGGTGGGGCGTGTTCCACCCAACACGCCTGGGCCCGCGTGCCGCCCGAGCCCACGCAGGCTGAGCGCGCCGCGCTCAAGGACAGGATCCGCCGCCTGCTCAAAGAGAAGAACGCGGTGATGGTCTCGCACTACTATGTGCACCCCGACCTGCAGGACCTGGCCGAAGAAACCGGCGGCCTCGTCAGCGATTCGCTGGAGATGGCGCGGTTTGGCCGCGACCACGCCGCGCAGACGCTGGTGGTGAGCGGCGTACGCTTCATGGGTGAGACGGCCAAAATTCTGAGCCCCGAAAAGACGGTGCTCATGCCCGACCTCGATGCGACCTGCTCGCTCGACCTGGGCTGTCCCATCGAAGAATTCAGTGCGTTCTGCGATGCCCATCCCGACCGTACGGTGGTGGTCTATGCCAACACCAGCGCCGCCGTGAAGGCGCGGGCCGACTGGCTGGTCACATCGAGCTGCGCGCTCGACATCGTCGGCGCCTTGAAGGCCGCAGGACAAAAAATCCTGTGGGCACCCGACCGTCACTTGGGCGCCTACATCCAGCGTGAGACCGGCGCCGACATGGTGTTCTGGAACGGCGCCTGCATCGTGCACGACGAGTTCAAGGCCTTCGAGTTGGAGGCGCTCAAAAAGGAGCACCCCGGCGCCAAAGTGCTGGTGCATCCCGAGAGCCCTGCCGACGTGGTGGCCCTGGCCGACGCTGTGGGCTCCACCAGCGCCATCCTAAGGGCCGCGCGAGAGATGGACGCCACCGAATTCATCGTGGCCACCGACAACGGCATGATGCACAAGCTGCGCACGCTGAATCCCGGCAAGACCTTCTACGAAGCGCCCACGGCCGGCAACAGCGCCACCTGCAAGAGCTGCGCGCACTGCCCCTGGATGGCGATGAACGGCCTGGCCGACGTGGCGCGGGTGCTGGAAACCGGCGCCAATGCGATCCATGTGGACCCGACACTGATTCCGCGCGCGCGCCAGCCCATCGACCGCATGCTGGCCTTCACAGCCGCGCTGAAGAACGGGCAGCCAACCGCAGGCCTGGTGCCGGGCATCGGGGCCGCCTGAGCCCAAGCGGAAGACTGGGGGGTGGCGGCTTATGCCACACCGTCCAAGATCACCTGGGGTGTGCCCAGCGAGCAGCTTTCGATGCGCGCCCGGATGCGGTAGACCTCGCGCAGCATGTCTGCCGTGATCACTTGGTCGCACGGGCCGCTGCGCAGCGCCTGGCCGTTGGCGATCACCAGGGCGTGGTCGCAGTAGCGCAGCGCCTGGTTGATGTCGTGCAGTGCGATGAACACGATCAGCCCCCGTTCCCGTGCCAGCACGCGCATGAAGTCCAGCACCTGGATCTGGCGGTGCAGGTCGAGCGCGCTGGTGGGCTCGTCCATGAGCAGGATCTCGGGGTCGCGCGCCAGAGTCTGGGCAATGGACACCAATTGCCGCTGGCCGCCACTGAGCTCGCCCAGATTGCGAAACGCCAGCTCCGCAATCCCAAGTGACGCAGCAATGGCGCCCACATGCCCCAGCTCTGCATCGGTCACGGCCCAGCCCTGGTGCTGCTGCTTGGCTGCCAGCAAAATGGATTCGCAGACCGTGAGCCGGGCGTTGGCGCTGATGTCCTGCGGCATGTAGCAGATGCCTGCGTGGCCTTTGCGCGAACCCTGCAGCAGTACCTCGCCCGGGCCCTTGAGCATGCCGGCCATGCGCTTGAACAGCGTGGACTTTCCGGCCGCGTTCGGTCCGACCACCGCCACCATTTGCCCGGCATGGAACACCGGCGTGCTGATGTGCTGCAGCGCCGTGCGGCTGCCATAGCGCGCGCCCAGGTCCTGCAGTTGCAATGTCACCATGAGCGCTCCTTGCTGCCCAGGATGAGCGAGATGAAGAAGGGCACGCCGATCAGCGAGGTCACCACGCCGATGGGAAAGATGGCTCCGGGGATCAGCGTCTTGCTGACCACCGAGCTGATCGACAGCAGCAGCGCGCCGGTCATCACCGACGCGGGAAGGAAAAACCGCTGGTCCTCGCCGATCAGCATGCGCGCAATGTGCGGGCCCACCAGACCCACAAAGCCGATGGTGCCCACAAACGCTACCGGGAACGCGGCCAGAAGGCTGATCAGCACCAGCGTTTGCAGCCGCAGGCGCGCCACGTTGATGCCGAAGCTGGCGGCCTTGTCATCGCCCAGGCGCAGGGCCGTCAGTGCCCAGCTGTTGCGCGCAAAGAGGGGCAGCGTGACCACGAGGACCAGGCAGGTCACACCCAGCTTCGGCCAGGTGGCCTTGGTCAGGCTGCCCATGGTCCAGAACACCACGGCCGCCACGGCCTGCTCGGTGGCGAAATACTGCACCAGCGCCAGCAGCGCATTGAAGGTGAACACCAGCGCAATGCCCAGCAGCACGATGGTCTCGGTGGTCACGCCGCGCTTCAGGCTCAGCAGGTGGATCAACCCGGCCGACAGCATCGCCATCACAAAGGCATTCAGCGGTACGACATACCCTGCCACCGTGGGGAAGAGGGCGACGCCGAAGGCCAGGCCGAGCGCGGCGCCAAAGCTGGCCGCCGCCGAGATGCCCAGCGTGAAAGGGCTGGCCAGGGGGTTGTTCAGCGTGGTCTGCATTTGCGCACCGGCCACCGACAGCGCCGCGCCCACCGCCAGCGCCATGAGTGCGGTGGGCAGGCGGATGTCCCACACCACCACGCGCAGTTGCACCGGCACGCTGTCAGGCCACAGCACGGCCTGCACCACGTCCTTCACGCTGTAGCCCACCGGCCCGAGCGCCAGGTCCAGGAGCAGGCTCAAGGTCGTCAGCACGAAAAACCCCAGCAGCAGCCAGCGCTTGCGGCGCACCAGGGCACGGTAGCCAGCGCCCTGGCTTGCATGGGGGGCCATCGCAGTGGCCGTCATGGGGCAGCCTTGGCCGTGGAGGGCGCCGCAGGTGTTGCGCCATCCAGGCTCACGAAGTAGCCGGGCTCATAGGGCACGGGCAGGAAACGCGCATGCATCTCGCGGTAAGTGGCGTCCGGGTCGAGGTCTGTGAACAAGGCCGGGTGGAACCACTTGGCCAGCTGCTGGATGGCCACAAACTCGTACGGGCTGTTGTAGAACTGGTGCCATATGGCGTGGAACCCGCGGTCCTGCGCAGCCCGGGTGCCAGCGTAGGCGGGGCGGCGGGTATAGGTTTCGAGCTTGCGCCGGGCCTCCACCAGGTCCGCGCCGGGGCCTACGCCAATCCAGTGGCCCGACGGTACGTAGGCCTCCCAGTTGGCGCTGGTGACCACGACCTGGTCAGGGTTGGATGCCATCACCTGCTCGGGGTTGAGCTGGCCAAAGGTGCCGGGAATCACACCCTTGGCAACGTTCGTGCCACCCGCCACTTCCACGAATTTGCCAAAATTTTCGTTGCCAAAGCTAAGGCAGCAGTCTTCGGTGTAGCCGCCGATGCGTTCAATGAACACCTTGGGCCGCGCAGGCTGGTGGGCGGCAATGGTATCTGCCACGCGCCGGATCTGCGCCGCGCGGTAGGCGATGAACTCCTCGGCGCGCGCTTCCTTGCCGAGCAGCCGGCCGATCAGGCGCATGGTGGGCTCGGTGTTTTCCATGGGGTGGTGGCGAAAGTCCACATACACCACCGGAATCCCCAGCGCCGCCAGTTTCTCGATGTAGCGCGCGTCATCGGTGGCACGTTGGGCCTCGATGTTCAGCAGGATCACGTCGGGCTTCTGCGCAATGGCCTGTTCGATGTCGAAGGTGCCGTCTTCAAAGCCGCCAAAGGTGGGAATGTCGGCGATGCGCGGAAATTTCCTGGCGTACGCCGAATAGGTGTCGGGGTCGGCCTGGATCAGGTCCTTGCGCCAACCCACGATGCGCTGGATCGGGTTGTCCGTATCGAGTGCGGCCACCAGGTACAGCTGCCTCCCTTCACCCAGGATCACGCGCTGTACAGGCACCTGCACCTGCACGTTGCGCCCCAGCAGGTCGGTCACCGTGACGTGGTGCCTGCCGGAAGGCGGGGGGGATGCAGCGCCTTCGGGGGCTGCGGCCGGAGAAGCCAGAAAAATGCCGGCGGCGATGCCTGCCAGCACAAGGATAAGCAGCGCGATGCGCCAGCGGTGACCCATTGCCATGTCAAAGACTCTTTGTGAATGAAGGGGTGGGGTAGGAAAAGAAGCGACGCGCCTTGTGCCTTGCCGGTCACGGCCCGGCAAGGCTGGCTGCGCCTGGCCGGGCGCGGCTGTGGCGCAGCACGGCGACGATGACCGCGAGGGCGCAGGCATAGGCCCCCGCCACGAGGAAGTAGGTGGTGTGCAAGCCCAGCAGCTGGGTCAGGCCCCCGCCCAGTGCGATGCCGGCCATGGACGAGAACTGGGCGGTGCTCTGCGCCATGCCCAGAATGCGCCCCTGCCGTTGCCCGCTCGTGGCATGCGAAATCTGGGCCATCAGCACCGGCGTGGTGGCGCCCAGCAGCACCCCCCAGGCAAAGTGCAGTGCAATGAAAAAAGCCACGCTGTGGGTGGCCCCCGCCAGCACCGTCAGCAAGGCGCAGGCGGCGGCCACCCAGGCCATGCGGACCAGGGCGTCGGGGCCCTGCAGGCGTTCGAAGTAGCGCGCCCAGAGTGTGGCCGACACGATGAACCCCATGGAAAGAAGCCCGTAGCACAGGCCTACCACCCAGTTGTCCACGGCAAACACCGAGCGGACATACATCGCAAACGGGGTTTGCGTGAGCATGCGGGCCACCAGCAGGATGCCCAACACGGCCAGCAGCCCGGCCACGGGGGACGCAAACCAGGATGGTGGTTGCAACGGCGCTGCGTTGCCTGATGGCGATGGCGGCGATGGGATCGCCGTCACGCCCAGGGCGCTGCCTGCGGCAGGACGGGGCGGCAGCAGTGCGGCTACGGCGGCGGCGCACAGTGCGCACAGCAGTGCGGCGCTGAGGTTGATCCAGAAGAACGTGGCGTGGTCCAGGATGAGTCCGCCCGCCAGTGCCCCCGCCAGCGAGCCCACGTTGGTGGACACCTGCAGGTAGGCAAACAGGCGCCCCCGGACCGCTGGCACCACGGCGCTCACACCGTAGGCCTGTGCTGGTGCCAGATAGCCTGCGCACGCCCCCTGCAGAAAGCGCAGCGCCAGGACCGTCCAGACATCCTGCGTGAAGGCCAGGGCCAGCTGTGTGACTGCGAGGCCCAGGAGCGCACGGACCATCATGGGCTTGTGCCCGAAGCGGTCCCCCACCTTGCCCCAGAACGTGCTGGTGAGCGCCACGCCCAGCATGGGGCCCACATACACGGCAATGCCCGCAAACGCCAGGACGCCGGGCGATGCGTCCAGCGATTGCAGGTGCACAGGCCAGAAAGGCCCGCTCATTTCCATGGCGCCCATGGAAATGAGCTGGATCACGAACAGCGCGTGAACCAGGCGGGGCAGGGCCCCGGAGGCGGCTGGCGTGGGGGCCATCACACCTTCCCGCAGGTCGGGGGCGCGCCCAGCGGGTTGGGCAGCCGGTGCTGCAGGCGGTAGTCTGCGTATTGCTGCAGGTGCATGCGCAACACCGAGCGCGTGGGCCAGGCCGCATGCAGAAACTGTTCGCGTTCCGAGCACCAGAACTGCGGCTCGACGCGCGCCTGCACCGCATCGAAGGCGCCTTCGGTTTCCTCGCGAAGAATCTCCCACAGCCAGGTGGCGGGCAACTGGTACTCGTGTGTGAGCGCCAGGGCCAGTTCATGCAGGTGGCAAACAAAACAGGCGTCCAGCACAAAGGTGCGCACGGGCTCGATGTCGTCCCGGAAGACGGTGGGCAGGATGCCCGGGTGCACATAGGGTTGCAGGGTGTGGCCGCGTGCTTCCAGCAGCGGGGCAAACGTGCGCCCGTCGCCAAAGTCCCGGATCAGCAGGCCCCGGGGGCTGCCATCCTCGGCGCACAGCACGGACGTGTTTTGCTGATGGGCCTCCAGACCGATGCCGTAGAGCAGGTAGATCGCCACCACAGGCCGTGTGACGGCGTGCGCGTACTGCCGAAAATACGCGCCCACCGTTTCGGGCGTGGCGCGGCCCGTGGTGCGTTCGATCAGTTCGGTCACCAGTGGTCGTCCGTCCAGCGGCGAAGCCGTGAAGAAGGTGGCGACCGTGATGGGCAGCAGACCGTCGCCGCGGTCCAGCGCCTGGCGGGCCGCGCGGTAGGCCACCGAGAGGTGTCGCCCCGGGCGGTCCTCCTGGCGGACCGCGTGGCGGTAGTGCAGCGCCACTTCTTCGGGAAAAATTTCAAGGCGACGGTCAAAGCCGTTTTCCTCGGCCAGGATGCGTTCGATCACTGCGCTGATCCGTGGCCCCATGTGGATCGACTTGGCCTGCAGGCTGCGTTGTTCGCTGGTGAGCCACAGCGCCAGGGGCAGCTTGATGAACGGCGTGGCCCCAGGCAGCTGCGGCACCATGGTGCGAAACGACATGGTAGGGCGGGTGTCGATGTCGATGCCGTCGGTGACGAGCACACCCTCGGCTATTTCGTCCGCGTAGGTTTCCTTCACGTAGTGCTCCAGGTGCCACGTGTGAATGGGCAGGGGCAGCCAGTCGTCGGCGTTCTGCCGCCGTGCCCGAAGGCTATCGCTCCAGCGCTGCCACACGTCCGGGAACTGCTGGGAAAACCAGGTGCGGTAGTCCAGCACATGGGGCATGCGCTCCACATAGGCCATGTCGGCCCGCAGCGCGGCGATGCGCACGGGAACGCATGCATTGAATTCCGGTGACAGCTGCGCGACTTCGGCGGGGCTCAGCTGGGGCTTGCTCTTCCAGGTGGGGTAAAAAGGGTGCCCTTCGAGCGAGCCCCACTGCTCCAGCAGCACCGCAGCATCCCGCGCGGTACGGTGGTGGCGCACCCAGTCCACCAGGCCCTTGGAGCCGGTGTCCAAAATGGCTTGCCGCAGTTCTTCGTTCCAGTGGCGGCGGTGGCCGCGTGCCAGTGCGTCATTGGCGACGCTGTTGGCCATGTCGTTCTTCAGCCCGGCGACGCCCTGGGGCGTGGCGGTGAAGTCAAAACAGGGCGCGAGCAGGTCGATGAGCTGGCCGGGGGTGTCGATGGCCGTCTTCTTGCCGCTCGGCTCCACCAGGGTGATCGTGCCGTCGAGCAGGAAAGTGCGGGCGGGTGCGGCCCGCAGCGCGGAGAAATACACCAGGGCATGTTGTTCCCACAGCGGAAACCAGGCCGTATTGCCGTGGGGGGCAAAAACCAGCGACCCGCTGTCGAGAATGCCTTCGGCGAACAGGCAGCGCACCAGGCGCCGCAGCGCGTTGTGCTGCGCGAAAGCCTGTGCGTCTTGTGGCGGAGGGATGGAGTCCGAGTTGGGTTCTGGCCGGGTCAGGGTATGGGTAGAGAGGTGCATGGGAAAACAGGGCAGGGCACGCCCGTCAGGCGGGCCAGGTGGATGGGAAGTAGTCGAGCGCCGAGCCGCGCAGGCCCTGCATGTAGCCCACGTTCCAGTCGAAGATCTCCTGGATGTGGGGCAGTGGCACGTCCAGCCGCCGTCCCATTTCCACCAGCACGGCCAGGCCGTAGGCGACATCCTCCTGGAACGCGCGGCTGTCCTTGTCGATCACATAGCCGGGTTGGCCGGCGGCCTGCACCATCGGGGCTTCGATGGCGTCGTAAGCCTGGTTGGAGCGCAGCACGGACAGCAAGGTGCGGGGGTCGCGTATCTGGTCTCCGTAGGCTTCGACGATCTCCTGGTGCAGGGGTTTGACCGACGACAGGTTGATGCCCAGGCGTTGCTCGGCGGCCTTGCACAGCCGCTGGTTTTCTTCGTCGCTGCGCGCGAGGAAATACGCGCCCAGCTCGGTGCAGTCCGTCCACCAGCAGACGGGGGCAGGAAAGGTGCGTCCGTGCCACTGGCTGTAGGGGCCTGCCAATCCATAGACCACCGAACTGTGCATGATGGGGTTGCCCGGTGTCAGCGTGATTTCGAGGTAGTGGTCGAGCAACTCCACCGGCGCTGCGTACAGGCGCTGCAGCATCCGTTGCAGGGCGGTGCGTGCGCTGGCGCTTTCCCGGGCGTGGGTGCCGACGTGAAGCACCTGCTTGGCGCCCCCCATGCGCACCGAAACACCGGGGTGCAGGTCGTACGCGGTGTGGGGCACGTCCTTCATGCCCCAGATCACGGCGTTGGGCCGTTCTGCCAGGATGTTCTCGGCCAGCCAGTCAAAACCGCAAAAGCCCGGAATGGCCCCCACATACACGGGTTTGTCGCGCGGCAGCGCCTGCACCATGCCGCGCAGCCAGGCGGCACGCACGTGGGCCGGCACGGTGAGGATCACCAGGTCTGCGTGGGCGACCAAGGTGGTATCGTGGCCCACTGCATCCAGCCGCGCCCGCAGCGGGGGGGAGTCCGGCACCAAGGCGGTGAGGCCGCCGGGGCTTTCCTGGTGGTGTGCGATGACGTCCTGCCGTGTTGTGAGCAGGGACACGCGAACGCCGGGCACCTGCTTGAACAACACCGCGTTCAGGTGCCCCGTCCGCCCGCCGCCGCAGACGACGACATTCAGGTCTTGCATGGCACCCACGTTCAGGCCACCTTCAGCCGGTCGTTGGCACGCGGCAGTTCTTCCACCACGTCCTTGGCCAGCCAGCCGTCGAGCTGCGCCCAGACCGTGGGGTCGATGATGTTGCGCTCCTTGAGCCAAGCCTCGTTGAACACGGTGTGCAGGTACTTCTCGCCCCCGTCGGCCACCACCGCCACCACGTTGCCCGCGATCATGCCGCTGTGGATGAACTCCAGGGCCTTGTAGAGCACGCCGCCGGTGGAGCCGCCCACCAGAAGGCCCGTGTGCTGCGCGAAGTAGCGGGCGGTTTCAAAGGCCTGTGCATCGGTCACCTGCACGCCCAGGTCGATGCAGCTGTAGTCCAGCACCAGGCCCACGGTGTCTCCCTTGGGCGTGCCCGTGCCCGACTGGTAGTACGGCCGCCCTGGCTGCCCAAAGATGATGGAGCCCGCAGGCTCGACCGCGATGGTGCGGGTGCGGGGGTTGTGCAGCTTGAGCCCGCGTGCAATGCCCGTCATCGAGCCACCCGTGCCCACGCAGCCCACATACGCGTCCACCGGGCCTCGGACCTGGTCGATCACTTCGCGCACGAAGTCGAAGTAGCCGCCCGCGTTGGCCACGTTGTCCGACTGGTTCATGAACACCGCACCGGGGATCTTGGAGGCCACCTCGGCCGCCAGGCGCTGGCGCTCCACCACGGCCACCTCGTCCTCGCGGTAGTCGCCCTCCACGTAGCGGATCTCCGCACCCAGTGCGCGCATCACGGCGATCTTGTCGGGCGCGGCATGGTGGTCCACCACCGCGATAAAGCGCAGGCCGAACTCGATGGCGGCAATGGCCAGGCCAATGCCGGTGTTGCCTGACGAAGACTCCACCACCACGCCCCCGGGCTGCAAGCGGCCGGAGCGCATCGCCGCGACGATCATGTTGCGCGCCATGCGGTCCTTGATGCTCCCGCCCGGGTTGTTCTTCTCGATCTTGAGCAGCAGCCGCGTTTTCTTCGAAGGGATCGGGATGCCCAGGATGGGCGTGTTTCCGATCAGGTCCGTCACTTTGCTGAGAATCATGTCTTTACTCCGTTCGGTCGTCGTCTGGCGAAAAGGCCATGCCACCGGCCGCAGTGCGGGTGACCACAATGCGGCGGGGCATGGGATGGCGGTGAAACTCGTTTTCCAGCAGGTCCATCTGGTAGCCCGCGGTGTTGGCATACACCAGCAGGTCCCCGGCCTGCGGCACACGTGCAAAACTGATCCAGCGGTGGGTCAGAACATCGTCGTCCAGGCAGCTGTGCCCGGCGATGTAGGCATGGCAAGCCTGTGGCGGCGTGGAGGGCGATCCGCTGCTATCCCCTGGCACCAGCACGGGGTCCACCAGGAACTCGGAGCCGAACCAGGTCTCGCAGGCGCTGAAGCTGCTGCCTTCCACAAAAATCACATACCGCCCGTCGCCCAGGGGTTTCACCCGCGTGGCGCGAAAGACCGAAATGGCGGCCTGGTCCACCAAGCTTCGCCCGGGTTCGATGGCCAGCGTCAGGCCTGCCGCGTGCAGGGCCTGCGCCACGGTCATGCCCTCCGTGCACGCCGAGCACAGCAGTTGCTCCATCCACAGGCAGGCGTCCACGGGTCCGCCATAGGGGTAGAACGATGTGGGCACCTTGCCGCTGCGGTAGTGCGCGCCATCCTGCGCTGCGAGAAAAGCGCTGTAAGCGGCGGTGTCCACATAGCGAATGGGCAGGCCACCGCCGATGTCCAGCATCCGGGCGTTCAGCCCCATCCGGCGGGCTTCGTGCACCCAGGGCAGCAGCTCGCGCACGGCTTGCACACGCGGCTCGACCGCATAGCCCGACAGATGGAAGTGAAAGCCCTCCAGAACCAGGCGTGCCTCTGGGTTGGCCAATCGGGCAAGGCCCGCGCGCAGGTCGCCAGCGTCCATGCCAAAGCGGCTGGTGGCCAATGCCTGCGGCCGGTAGCGCAGCAGCACACGCGCCCGCTGGCCCGCGCCGGTAGACTGCAGGCAGTGATCCAGGTCCTGCAGCTCCTGCAGCGAGTCGATGGAAATGAGGGATGTGTTGTCCAGCAGCAGCTTGTGGAACGCCCGGGTCTTGGCCGGGCCGGTGGCGCACAGCCGCGTGGGGTCTGCGCCAGCACGCAGTGCGTCAGCCGCCTCGTAGAGGCTGGATACGTCCACGCCGATGCCGGCCTGCACGGCCGCGCGGACCAGGGCGGGCGACTTGTTGACCTTGGCCCCGTAAAAAATCTCAAAGGGCATGGGGTGGGACTGCAGCACGGCCACCAGCTTGCGCACGTTGTCCTGCAGCCGTTGCGGCCAGATGAGGTGCAGCGGCGAGCCGTACTGGGCAACCAGGCCCGGCAGCATCGCGGGTGATGCGTGCACCAGTGCTGCCACCGCTTCGTCCATCAGCGGCGGCAGGGTTGGGTACCCCTTGGCTGCAGTGGCCGCAGGCGGGGGCTGCGGCGTTGGCACCGCTGCGGGTACGGGGGGGGCATGCCGGTGCGCCGCCGTAACTTTGTTCATGCCCGCCAAGTCCGCCAACTCACCATGGTGCTGGGCTCGCATGGCGGTGCCTCAGAAATCAACGGTGGCCGACACCACCAGGGAGCGTGGCGCACCCTGCACCAGGCTGCCGTACTGCGACACGCTGGCCCAGTAGGCGCGGTCTGCCACGTTGCGCAGGTTGGCGCGGAACGTCGTGGGCTTGCCGCCGATCTGTGTGCGGTAGCGGGCGCCCATGTCTGCGGTGGTCCACGATGGAATGCCCAGTGTGTTCGCGCGGTCCACATACTGCTTGCCGGTGTGGGTGATGCCCCCGCTCAGCGCCAGGCCGGGTACCCAGGGCAGATCCCATTCCAGTCCCAGGTTGGCCTGCACCGAGGGGACGCCGATGGCTTTCTTGCCCTGCGTGGTCGCGCTGTTGGTCTGACTCAGCACACCCTGCAGCAGCGTCACGCCACCGGTGACGGAGACTCCAGGCACCACTCGGCCGGAGGCGTTCCACTCCACGCCCCGATTGCGCTGCTTGGCATCCACCGCAAACAGGCCGCTGGTCTGCTGGCCGCTGGGCTTGGTGATCTCGAACAGGCTCAGCGAGCTGATCATCCGGCCCCATTCGAACTTGGCGCCGATTTCCTTTTGTTTGGCCTTGTAGGGCGCAAACACCTCACCCGCGTTGGAGGCCGTGGCCGGCGCGATGTCGCCCTTGCTCAGGCCTTCGATGTAGTTGGCGTAAAGCGCCACGTTCTGCCAGGGTTTGACCACCAGGCCCGCCAGCGGCGTCACTGCGCTCTGGTCGTACGACGAAGCGATGGCGCCCGTGGTGGTGTTGAAGTTGTCGGACTCCACACGCTGGCGGCGCACGCCCAGCAGCACCTGCACCCGGTCGTCCAGCATCGACAGGGTATCGGCCAGCGCGATGCTGGACAGCTGCGTGTCGGCCACCCGCGCGACCTGGGCCGGGGCGGCCACGTTCTGCGCCGGGCTGTTCACCGGCGCGTAGATGTTGGACAACACGGTGGTGCCGTTGACGGACCCACGGCCCAGGCGGTCGTGGTAGGTGCTGGCCTGCAGCGTGACCGTGTGGCGGACGCCGCCGGTGGCGAACTTGGTGCGCAGCCCGGCGTCCGCCGTGCTCCGGTCCACCTCGAACTGAAAGCGCTGCGGCAACGTGCTGGTGTCGCCCCGCACATTGAGCAGGGTGGGGTTGCCAAAAAGCCGGTCTACCCGTGTGCGCCCGCCGCCTGCGTTGGCGAACACGGTGGTCTGGTCGTTCAGGTCGTATTCCAGGCGCAGCAGCAGGGAGCGGTCGGTGGTTTCAAACCATTCCCACGGCTGGCTCACGTTGCGCCGGCCATCGGGTGCTGCGGGGACGGCCGTGGCCCCCGCGGCCAGAAACGGCCGGCGCTGTGGCGCATCGACACTTTCCTTTTGCGCGATGGCGTCCACGGTGGCGCGCAGCCGTTCGCCCTGGTAGTCGAGCGCGATCGCTCCCACGTCCGCCTTGCGCGACTGGTTGTCCAGCAGCGTGTCGCCTTGGTGGTGGCTGCCGTTGATGCGCACGCCCCACTGGCGTTCGGGGCCAAACCGGCGGCTCAGGTCGATCTGGCCGCCACCCTGCGCGGAGGGGCCGACGTCGGCGGAGATCCGTGTCAGCGGGGCACTGGTGGCACGCTTGGGCACGATGTTGATGGTGCCGCCCACGCTGCTGGCCGGGGACATGCCAAACAGCAGCGCTGCGGGCCCTTTGACCAGCTCGATGCGCTCCGCGTAGTCGGCCAGCACGCGGTAGTTGGGGGCAATGCCATAGACGCCGTCAAAGGCGATTTCGCCCGAGTTCTGGTCACCCACCGGGAAGCCGCGGATGAAGAACGAGTCCAGCTGGTCGCCGGAGTGGCCCGAGAGCCGGACCGACGAATCGTTCTTCACGATGTCGGCAATGGTGACGGCCTGTTGGTCCTGCACCATCTGCGAGGTGTAGCTGGTGGCGCTGAGCGGTGCGTTCAGGGTGTCGGTGTTGCCCAGCAGCCCCAGCCGGCCGCCGCGCGCCGTGTGTCCGTTGCCGATCGGGGCGGGCAGCCCTGCATCGCTGTCTGCCGTGACCTCGACCTCGGGCAGGGCACGGGGGCGGTCGGCGGCGTCCGGAGAGGCGGTCTGAGCGCCTGCCGGGGCCATGATGCCGGCCGTGACCAGACTGGCGAGCGCCAGGCGTGTGGCGGCTGCGAGGGGGTGAAGGGGGGCCGCACGAGCGGCGTCCAACGAAGAAGAAGGCAGAGAGCCTGGCACGGTCGGTGGCAGCACAGTGGTTCCTTGAGGGGACAGGAGGCTGGCTGGCGACGGCTGGCTGCTTGGGGCGCATGGCAAGGCGCCGTTGGTTAAAAATTATAAACAAGAATTATTCGCATTTGATCGCTTTTTTTGCTTGCACTTGCAACAGGACCGCGCTGCCCACCCTCCGCTGAATCCGTGCCTTGTGGCGTTTACGATAGGCGGCTGCCCTTGTTTGCCGCAGGCGCCCGTTTCCTTCAAGGTGCTGCTGCCGCGCCTGCCATTTCCATGAATTCCTGCATCGACTTCAGTGCCGCGCTGGCCCCGTCAGCGCCCCGCCTTCGCCATGCCTTCCGCGCACCCCGCGCCGTGCTGTTGGCCCGTGACCTGGCCGAGGTGCGCCCCGTTCTGGATGCCGTGCAGGCTGCCGCGCAGGCAGGCGCATGGTGCGTGGGCTACGTGCGCTACGAGGCGGCTCCGGCCTTCGATCCAGCCTTGCAGGTGCATGCCGCCCAGGGGCCGCTGGCCTGGTTTGCCGTCCATGACGAAGCGCTGCCGTGGCCTGGGGATGCCGCGGCCGATGTCGCCCATGTGGCGTGGACCTCGGGCCCCTCGCGCCCGGAATTCGATGCAGCCCTGGACCGCATTCACCAGGCCATCGGCGATGGCGAGCTGTACCAGGTCAACTACACCGCGCCCCTGTCGGGCCCGTTGCTGCAGGGCAGTGCACAGGCCTTGTTCCAGGCTTTGCAGCGGTCGCAACCCGGCGGTTATGCCGCGTTCATCGACACCGGCAACGAACAGGTGCTTTCGGTGTCGCCCGAATTGTTCTTTGACTGGGAAAGCGGTGCCCATGGTGACCCGGCGGGTGGAGCCATCCTGGCGCGCCCCATGAAAGGCACCGCTCCACGGGGCGCCACGCCTGCGCAGGATGTGGCCAACGCTGCGCACCTGCGCTCGTCGCCCAAGGAGCGGGCCGAGAACGTGATGATCGTGGACCTGCTGCGCAACGACATATCCCGCATCGCGCTGCCGCACAGCGTGCGTGTGCCCGCGCTGTTTGCCACCGAGGCCCTGCCCACCGTGTGGCAGATGACGTCCGATGTGGTGGCCCGCACGCGCCCGGGGACTACGCTCACCGAGGTGTTTGCCGCGCTGTTTCCCTGCGGCTCCATCACCGGTGCGCCCAAGGTGCGCGCGATGCAGATGATCCATGCGGTGGAGCCCGCGCCGCGCGGCGTGTACTGCGGTGCCGTGGGCGTGGTGCGGCCCCTGGGTGCCGCCGGGGCGGATGGCCAGCACCGCGTGGCCGCCACCTTCAACGTGCCCATCCGCACCGTGGTGCTGCGCACCGAAGGCGGCCACACCCAGGCCACCTGCGGCATTGGCAGTGGCATCACCTCGGGCGCGCAAGCGGACGCTGAATGGAACGAGTGGCGCCACAAGCGCGCCTTCGTGGAGCGTGCGAGCCAGCCTTTTGACCTGCTGGAAACTTTGGCGCTGGTGGACGGCCAGTGGCGGCATCTGCCCGAACACCTGGCGCGCCTGCAGGCAGCGGCGGTGCATTTTGGCTACCCCTTCGATGGCGAGAAGGTTGAGCAGTGCCTGAGGATGCTGGCCGCCGGGCACGGCACGGGCCCTTGGCGTGTGCGTTTGCTGCTCAATGCCACTGGCGAGCCCCGGGCCGAGGCCTTTGCACTGGCCCCCACGCCCGAGCCCGTGCGCCTGCAGCTGGCGCGCAGCCCACTACCGGAGGCCCATGGCGAATTCGTGCGCCACAAGACCACGCGCCGCGCGCACTACGCGGCCTTTGCGCCCACGGCCGACGGGGTGTTCGACACCGTGTTGTGGAACGAGGCGGGAGAGATCACCGAAAGTACCTTTGGCAATATCGCCCTGCTGCTCGATGGCCGCTGGGTCACGCCGCCGCTGGCCTGTGGCCTGCTGCCCGGCGTGGGCCGCGCGGTGGCGCTGCGCGAGGGGCGTGTGGAGGAGGCCGTGGTGCGGCTGCAGGACCTGCCCCGCGTGCAGGGCTGGGCGTTCATCAACAGCCTGCGTGGCTGGCTGGCGGCAGAGCTGTTGGCCGCAGGCCAGGGCTGAGGCGCCTGGGATTGGGTGCGCAGAATCTGTTTGCTATTAAAAATATAGCTAACAATTGATTTTGGATAAGCGCCAGGGCCGGATTTTTATCAAATCCAGGCCCTTCGCACCGGCCCAGGTTTCTGAAAACCTGTTCCAGCTTTTGCTCAGAGCCGTTCTTTGGCGTACGAGCCCCGGTCCATGTCCACCACTTCCACGCTCAGCTGCACCATCACGCCCTGGGGCTTGGGCGTGCGTTCGCGCAGCACGGCGGCGATGCGTTCGGAGAGCTCCTTCTTGGCCTCGGGCGTGCGGCCCGCGAGCAGGCGCAGTTGCGCATGCACAAAGGCGCGGTTCGCCGGGGCGGTGCCGATCTCGAAGCTGTCGGCCACGATGAAGCGGGTCTTCAGGTCGGCTTCGTCCTGCACCTGGGGGTGGTCGCACAGTGTGGCGTTCAGGGCGGTGAGGGTTTCGGCCTCGGGGTAGTGGGGCAGGTTGGCGGAGTATTCGACGGTGAGGTGGGGCATGGTGATTCCGGTCTTGGGCAGTGCACCAGTTTAAGGGCCCCGACCCCACCCCTTCTGCTGGGTCACCCGCTCTGGTCGTGCTTTTGCAAAAATTCTTCCAATGCCTGCAGCACCTGGCCAGGCGCCTCGATCTGTGGCCAGTGGCCGATGCCGGGCAGCGACACCACGTCGGCATCGGGCACCAGCGTGCGATAGCGCGCCGCCATGTGGGCGCCCGAGTTCGGGTCGGCCGCGCCGTTGATCAGCCGCACCGGCACCACGTGCTGCAGCAGCGGCCCTACCAGGCGGTCCCGCAGGGCCATGCGGTCGATGTAGAAGTGCCCGGTCTTGTGGCTGATGGCGCGGCCGTTGTGGTGGTTGACCAGCGCCCAGAAGTCTTGCAGCAGCGCAGGGGAAGGAAGGGTCTGTGGGCCAAAAAGGCGCGTGATGGTGCGCTCGAACGCTTTTTGGGGAATGCGCGGCGCGATCCAGCGGCCCAAGGGTGATGACAGCAGGTGCTGCAGCATGCGCGGCTGGTACGCCTCGGGGCAGACGCCGCCGTTGAGCAGGGTGAGCGACTGGATGCGTGGCGCCAATGGGTGGGTCTGCCGCCGCGCCAGCATCTCCTGGGCCACGCTCACCCCCAGGTCGTGGGCGACGATGTGCACCTGTTGCACACCCAGCCGGTCCAGCAGCGCCTCCAGCAGGTCTGCATGGTTTTCGATGCCGTAGGTGTGGTCCGCGGGCTTGTCGGAAAAGCCCATGCCCAGCAGGTCCGGCGCGATGAGGCGGTGGCGTGTGGCCAGGGGCGCCCACAGCGGATGCCAGTCGTACGAGCTGGTGGGGTAGCCATGGATGAGCAGCAACACGCTGCCGTGTTGGCCCGCTTGTGCCACGAAAAGGCGATGGCCGCCCAGCGCGACCATGCCGCCCTGGGCCTGCCAGTGCCGCAGCGTGGGCGTCAGGCGGTCCATGCGGTGTGTGCCAGCAGCGCCGTGGCCGTGAGTTGGGTGAGCAGCGTGAAGGCGTGTGCGGCCTGCCGCCACGCCAGCCGCCGGGTCAAGGCGCCCATGCAATAGAGCAGCCGCGCCAACACAAAACCCGCGCAGGCCACCGCCAGCGCCCCGGGCGTTGAACTGTGGAGCGGCGCGTGGGCCAGCAGGAGCAGGCCGAACAGCATCGACTGTTCGAGCGTGTTGCCATGCGTGCGGATGGCCGCAGCCAGATCCTTGTGGCCTCCGTCTCCCCAGGTCTGCCGGTAGCGCATGCGCAGGCGCGACACGTGAAGGGACAGGGCCGTCAACAGCAGCGCCAACGTGACCAAGGTGGTGGCTGCCAAGCTAAAGGTGGACATGGATGAATGGAGTGGTTGTCGGTAAAGAAGCCACAAGCTTAGAAAGCCCGGGCGCCATCGCCAATAGCACCAAAGGGCAGGTGTGTGCGCCCAGCACAGTGGCTTGCACGGGTGGGCGCGTGGGGGTGGGGCACGCCACCGGTGGTGGGTTGGTCAGACCGGCGTGTGGCTTTGCAGAAAGGCCCGGAGCTTCATCGGCGCAATGGGCTTGGGCAGCAGGGGCAGGCCGGCCGCCGTGGCCCGCTGCTGCACGTCGGCCTGGTGGGCATCTGCCGTGACCAGCAGGGCCGGTACGGTGCTGCCCAGTGCCTGGCGCAGGCGTGCGATCGCTTCTACCCCGTCGTCTGCGCCGGGCAGGCGCAGATCCACCACCAGGGCGTCGATGGGATCTGCGGGTGTGTCCGCACGGGGCATCAGCGCCAGAGCGGTCTCCAGATCGCTGGCCTCGACCACAGCGCAGCCCCAGGTTGCCAGCAGCCCGCAGAGCGCCTTGCGTGAATCCGCATCGTCTTCAAGCACCAGAATCCGCCGTCCCGCGAGGTGCGCAGGTGTGGTGGCCTCGGCGGGCTGTGCCTGCAGCGCGGCGGCAGGGGCGGGCTTCGCCAATGGAAGGCGCAGGCTGAAGCAGCTGCCCTGACCGAGGGTGGATTCCACCGCGAGGTCGAGCCCCAGCAAGTCGCTCAGCCGTTTGGCGGTGGCCAGCCCGAGGCCCAGCCCCTGGCTGCGGTTGCGCTGCGGGTTGTCGATCTGGTAGTACTCGTCAAAGATGCGCGGCAACTCGGCAGCCTCCATGCCCACGCCCGAATCGTGCACGCCCACGGTGAGGGCTCCGCCTTCCTGCACAGCGTCAACGCGCACAAACCCTGCGGGCGTATAGCGGATGGCGTTCGACACCAGGTTGGACAACACGCGCGCCAGCAGGGCGCGGTCGCCCCACACGGTGGCCGGGGTGGTAGCAATCTGCAAGTCCAGCCCCCGTTCTCGCGCCACGGCAGCGAAGTTGCCGGTCATTTCATCGAACAAGCCCTGCAGCGCAAAGGCCGTGGGTCGGGGCGTGAGGCTGCGTGCATCCAGCCGCGACAGTTCCAGCAGGCCCTCCACCAGCGCTCCCATGCTACCCACACATTCGGCGATGGCGCCGGACAACTCCTGCACCCTGTCGGGTGTAGTGGCTGTGGGAGCGTGGCGCAGCGTGTGTGTGAGCAGCCCCAGGGCATTGAGGGGCTGGCGCAGGTCGTGGCCGATGGCGGCCAGAAAGCGGGCTTTGGAGGCATGTGCGGCCTCGGCGTCGGCGCGTGCCTGCCGGGTGGCTTCGTTTTCGCGCTGCAAGGCATCGATCAGGGCCAGCTTCTCCTGGCGTTGTGCGCGGGCTTGCGCAAGCGTATGCGCCTGTACCCGGCCGCTGCGCCATACGTACAAGGCCATCAGCACTGAGGCCAGCGCCAGCGCATAGTGCAGAGGCTGGCCCACCAGCACATCGCGCAGGGCCAGCGGGCCGAACACACCGGCGGCATAGGCCGCCAGGGCGGGCAGGTGGTGGGCCAGGTGCGTGACGCTGCCCAGCACCACGGCGGCCAGGCCAATGTGCAAGGCCATCTCGGCCACCACGTTGTGGGGGGCCACCAGCACCCAGCTGCCGGCCCCCCAGGCCAGCGCCTGGGCCAGTGCGCAGGCCACCACCCAGCAGGCCCAGAAGGCGTTGCGGCCTGGCTGCAGCGCCCCCGCACGGCGGTACGCCAGGCCCAGGCCGATGCGCAGACCGCGCACGGCCGCAAACGCGACCAGCCACCAGGCGATGGAAGTTGCAGGCACATCGCGCCAGAACAGCACGCTGAGGAAAAAAGCCTCCACCACCCCCACCAGGGCGGCCATGGGCGCCCCCCGGTACAGCGCATCTAGGGCCTCGGTGTCCACGGCCACGGCTGCGGCTGCAGGTTCGGGCCGTGTCATCGCTGCAGCAGCCCCTGTGCGCGGGCCACCACCAGCAAGTGGGTGCGGTTGCGCGCCTGCAGGGTGTCCAGCAACGCAGTGACGTGGAGCTTGACGGTGCGTTCGGCGATACCCAGTTCCTGTGCGATGCGCTTGTTGGGGTGCCCCAGGGCCACCAGCTGCAACACCTCGCGCTGCCGAGCTGTGGGGGTGAGGGCGGCGCTGGCCTGCGGAGGTGCTGGAGTTTCAAACACCACGCCCCCTTCGGCAATGCGCTGCAGCGCGGCCGCCAGTGCAGGCACGGGCTGTGATTTTCCAAGAAAGCCGCTCGCCCCGGCGCCACGCGCCGCTGCAGCCAGCGCGGGGTCTTCGTCGCCCGATATCAGTACGCGGGCGACGAGTGGGAACTGCGCGGCAAAAAGCCGCAGGCCCTCCAGGCCGGTGTGGGCGCCCAGGCGCTGGTCCAGCAGCACCAGGTCCAGGTCCTGCTCGCCCGCTGCCGCCTGCAGCCCAGCGTCCAGCGTGGGCGCGGTCAGTACCTGCGCCGCCGGCAGCGCCTGGGCAAGCGCGTGTGCGAAGCCCACACAGAACAGGGGGTGGTCGTCCACCAGCAGGAGTTTCATGCCGGGGATTGTGGTGTACGCCGTGGCTTGTTTGACACGGCATCAGGGCCTTGTGCAATTTCTGTTGCCGTACGGCAAGCCGTTTGCTCAGAATCCGGGCGGCCCTGCGCGTTGTGGGGCCCGCGTTGTGTGCCGGTTTGTGTGTTGCTGCCGTGTTGCCAGAAGCCTTCCAGGGCGAAATCCGAAGGGGCCGCTGTGCTCGGGGCCAATATGCAGGCAGGCTGCAGCATTTCCTCACCTGTCTTCAATAAAACCATGAAATACCAAACATTGATTCGACACACCACCGTGGCGGCCCTGGCGCTGTGTGCGGCCACCTGGGCCGGTGCCCAAGGGGCTCACCCGCATTGGGAGTACAAGGGCAAACACGGCGCCACCCACTGGGGGGCGCTGGAGCCAGGCTTCGAGGCCTGCGCGCGCGGTGCGGCGCAGAGCCCCATCGACATTCGCAAGACCGTGAAAGAGGCGTTGCCCGCGCTGGACTTCCAGTACGCGGCCGGTGCCCCCACGCTGGTCAACAACGGGCATACCGTGCAGGTGAACATGCCCGCGGGCAGCAAGCTGGTGGTGGATGGCAAGCCGATGGACCTGCTGCAGTTCCACTTTCACACCCCCAGCGAGGAGGCCATTGGTGGCAAGCATGCGGCCATGGTGGCGCACTTTGTGCACAAGGGCGCGGACGGTGGGCTGGGCGTGGTGGCGGTGCTGCTCCAGACCGGCAAGACCAACGCGGCCTGGGCGCCCATCTTTGCGCACTTGCCGCGTGTGGGTGAGCAGGTGACGGTCGATGGCCTGAGCCTGGATGCCAGCACCCTCTTGCCTGCCAAGAAGGGCTACTACAGCTTTGCCGGCTCATTGACCACGCCGCCCTGTTCTGAGGGGGTTCAGTGGATGGTGCTCAAGGAGCCTGTGAAATTGGGCGCCCAGCAGATCAAGGCGTTTCGCCAGCTCTACAACGCCAACGCGCGGCCGCTGCAGCCGCTCAACGGACGGGTGGTGAAGGAAAGCGCCTGACGGTGCTCAGCCGACCTCCTGGTTTCCAGAGGCCGGCTGAGCCTTCAGGCGATGTGCAGGCCATAGTCAGGCTGTAGCGGCCGCAGGCGCCATGCTGGTGCCTGCGGTTTTTTGTGGGCGAGCCGCCACACAGTCGGCCGCATGGGTTGCCAGCGCGGCCAGCAACTCGTCCACATCGGCCGCCGTGTGGGCGGCCGACAGCGCAATGCGCAACCGGGCCGTGCCCACGGGCACCGTGGGCGGGCGGATGGCCGGCACCCACAGGCCTTGGCGGCACAGGCTTTCCATCACGGCCAGGGCTGCTTCGTTGCTGCCGATCACGAGTGCCTGCACCGCCGTGTGGGACGGCAGCAGGTGCCAGCCCAGTTCCGGGGGCAGCGCGGCCAGGCCTTCGCGCAATTGGGCGATGCGCTGGCGCAGCCCCTCCCGCAGGTCGTCTGCCGCCGCGATCAGCTCCAGGCTTTTGCGCAACGCGCTCGCCAGCAGGGGTGGCGCGGCCGTGGCAAAGATGTAGGTGCGGGTTTTCTGCAGCAGCCATTCAATGATTGCAGCATCTCCCGCTACAAAGGCGCCAGCCACGCCCGCTGCCTTGCCCAGCGTGGCCATGTAGAGCACCCGGCGCGATGCCGTGGCGCCCGTCAGGCCCGCCTGCGCGAGGCTGCCGCGCCCTTGGGGGCCCAGCACGCCAAAACCATGGGCGTCGTCCAGCAGCAGCAGTGCGTCGTGGCGCTCGCACAGTCCCAGCAGTGCCGGGATGTCGATCAGATCGCCATCCATGCTGAAGACGGCATCGCTGACCACCAGCTTGCGCCGGGCGGGGCTGGCGGCGAGCGCAGCCTCCAGGGCTGCCAGGTCGGCATGCGGGTAACGGTGGATGGTGGCGCGCGACAGGCGTGCGCCGTCGATCAGGCAGGCGTGGTTGAGCGCGTCGGAAAACAGCGCATCGTCAGCGCCCACCAGCGCCGGGATGATGCCGGTGTTGGTGGCATAGCCCGCGTAGAAGTACAGCGCACGGGGCAGTTGCACGAAGGTGGCCAGGTCGTGCTCGAGCGCATCGTTGGCGGCGCTGTGGCCGCTGACCAGGGGCGAGCCGCCGGAGCCCACGCCAAAGGTGTGCGTGGCGTCGCGGGCAGCCTCGGCCAGCGCTGGGTGGCTGGCCAAGCCCAGGTAGTCGTTGCTGCAAAAGGCCAGCATGGGCTGGCCGTCCACCAACAGGCGGGCACCCTCGGCGGGCACCACCACGCGGCGGCGGCGCAGCAGGTGCGCGCGCTCGATGTCGGCCAGGTGCCCCGGAATCTCGTCGAGCCAGGATGTGGGGTGGAATTCCTGCGTCATAGCCATTCTCCAGGGAGCTCAAACACCAGGCTGCGCGCATCGGGCAGGTCCTGGTAAGGCACCTCGGCCAGCAGCGGTGCGCCCAGGCGCGCACGCAGGTAGGCGATGTTCTCGTCGGCGGCCTCCATCTCGGGGTCCACACGGTTGGCCACCCAACCGGCCAGGGTGAGGCCGCGCGTGCGAATGGCTTCGGCCGTGAGCAGCGCGTGGTTGAGGCAGCCCAGGCGCAGGCCCACCACCAGCACCACCGGCAGCGCCAGGGCCTGGGCCAGGTCGGCGCCGGTCTGGGTGTTGGTCAGCGGCACATGAAAGCCCCCCGCGCCCTCCACCACCACCGCATCGGCCTGCGCGGCCAGAGCCTGGTAGCTGCGCACGATGGCGGCGATGTCGATCTGCACCCCGGCGCGTTCTGCCGCGATGTGGGGCGAGAGCGGGTCGAGCAGCAGCACGGGGTTGTCCAGCTCGGGTGCGACGGCCAGGGTGGAGGCCGAGCGCAGTGCGATGGCGTCCTCGCTGGCCCAGTCCTCGCCCCAGGGCACCACGCCGGCCGCCACGGGCTTCATGCCGACCACGCGGCGGTGGTGCGGCGCGAGGGCGTGCAGCAGGCCGGTGGACACCAGCGTCTTGCCGACGCCTGTGTCGGTACCGGTGACAAAACATCCAATCATGGGTTCTCCTCCTGCAGGGTGGCGTTCAGTGCGTCGAGCGCACCGCTGGCAAGGCACTGCACGGCCTCTTCATCCAGCGCATAGGGTGGCATGGCATACAACGTATTTCCAATAGGCCGCAGCACCAGCCCACGCGCCATGGCGTGCTGGTGGTAGCGGCGTGCAAAGTCGGGGGCTGCCGTATCAATGTCCCAGGCCCAGATCATCCCCAGACGGCGCGCATGGCGCACGCGCGGATGGTGGGTGAGAGGCGCACAGGCGGCGTCGAGGCGCAGGGCCAGGGTCGCGTTGGCGTTCAGGGCATCGAGCTCGTCGAACAGTTCCAACGTGGCCAGCGCCGCGCGGCAGGCCAGCGGGTTGCCTGTGTACGAGTGCGAATGCAGAAAGCCCCGCGCCACATCGTCGTCGTAGAACGCGGCGTACACCCCATCGGTGGTCAGCACGGCCGACAGGGGCAGCGTGCCGCCCGTGAGTCCTTTGGACAGACAAATGAAATCCGGCCGGACGCCCGCCTGCTGGTGCGCGAACATCGTGCCGGTGCGGCCAAAGCCGACGGCGATCTCGTCCACCACCAGATGCACCTCGTAGCGGCTGCACAGCGCGCGCGCCAGGCGCAGGTATTCGGGGCTGTGCATGGCCATGCCGGCGGCGCACTGCACCAGCGGTTCGACGATGAGTGCGGCCGTGGTTTCGTGGTGCTCGGCCAGCCAGATTTCCAGCGCGGCAATGGCGCGCCGTGCCACATCTTCAGCGTTCTCGCCCGGCCCGGCGCCGCGTGCATCAGGGCTGGGCACGGTGTCGGCCAGGCGCACCAGCGGGGCATAGGCCTCGCGGAAGATGGCGATGTCGGTCACGGCCAGCGCGCCCACCGTCTCGCCGTGGTAGCCCCCAGCCAGGCCCACGAAGCGGCTTTTGGCGGGGCGCCCTGTGTTGCGCCAGTAGTGTGCGCTCATCTTCAGCGCGATCTCGGTGGCCGCCGCGCCGTCGCTGCCGTAGAACGCGTGGCCCAGGCCGGTGAGCGCAGCCAGGCGCTCGGAAAGCTCCACCACCGGCGCGTGCGTGAAGCCCGCGAGCATCACGTGGTCGAGCCGGCCCAACTGGTCCACCAGCGCAGCCTGGATGTGCGGGTGGCTGTGGCCGAACAGGTTGACCCACCAGGAGCTGATGCCATCCAGGTAGCGCCGGCCGTCGGTGCCGTACAGCCACGGGCCCTGCGCGCGGGCGATGGCCACGGGGGGCTGGGCCTCGTGCCGCTTCATCTGCGTGCAGGGGTGCCAGACGCTGGCGAGGCTGCGGGCCACGAGCCCGTCGTGCGTGGGCTGCATGTTCAGACCACTTGGGTGGGCACGGCGTGGCGCAGTTCGGTCTGGCGGTTGTGGTCGTCCACAAACACCAGCTGGGGCTGGTGGGTGGGCACCTGGTCCTCATGCACCTGGGCGAAGGCCGCGATGATGATCAGGTCGCCTGCGGATGCGCGGCGCGCGGCCGAGCCGTTCACCGAGACCATCCCGCTGCCGCGCTGGCCCTTGATGGCGTAGGTGACAAACCGTTCGCCATTGTTGATGTTCCAGATGTGGATTTGCTCGTTTTCGGCAATGTTGGCAGCGTCGAGCAGGTCCTCGTCGATGGCGCAGGAGCCCTCGTAATGCAGCTCGCACTGGGTCACGGCGACGCGATGGATCTTGGATTTGAGCAGGGTGCGGAACATCGGACTTCCTTGCGATGAAGACGTTGAAAGGGTGACGGCAGACAGCGCCAGTGCTTGAAGGCACGCGGGGCGGGCGGCAGGGTCAATGGACAGAAAAATCGAGCACGCAGCTGTCACCCAGTGCTTCGCGCCACACGCGCACGCGGCTCACGCGGGGGCGAAGTTCGGAAGGCAGGGCCTGGGCGATGAAGACGCACAGGTTCTCGAGCGTGGGTGTGCCCAGGCCCGGCACGTCGTCCAGCATGTGGTGGTCGAGCTGCCCGCGCACCACCTCCAGGCCCCGGCGCAGCAGGCCCAGGTCCAGCACCATGCCGGTGGCGGGGTCGCGTGGGCCGCTCAAAAAGACTTCGGCGTGGTAGGTGTGGCCGTGCACGCGGCGGCTGCCTTCGGCCTCGATCTCACGGCGCAGGGTGTGGGCGGCGTCGAAGAAGAACCGCTGGGAAATGGTGAACAACATAGACAACGACAACAAAGAAGGTCCGCTTACCGGATGCCGGTGAGCTTGTGGGTCTGCAGGCTCAGGCGCCATGCAGGGTGGGCCATGCAGGCATCAATGCAGGTGGCGGTGTTCTGGCGCTGCAGCAGGCCATCCATGGGTTGGAGAAAGCGGTGGGCAAACTGCGTGTCTTGTTCCAATGCCTGCAGGTCAAACCCCGGCTGGGGCCACACGAGTTTCAGCTCCTGCCCGCTGCGCTGAACCCACGGCGCGCCGGCCTTGGGGCTGATGCACAGCCAGTCGATGCCCTCAGGCGCTTTCACCGTGCCGTTGCTCTCCACGGCGATGCGAAATTGCTGCGCGTGCAGCGCGTCGATGAGTTCAGCGTCCACCTGCAGCAGGGGCTCGCCACCGGTCAGCACCACCAGCCGGTGGCCCGCGCCCGCAGGCCATTGCGCAGCGATCAGCTCGGCCAATGCGGCGGCTGTCTCGAACTTGCCACCCAGCGTGCCGTCGGTGCCCACAAAGTCGGTGTCGCAGAACTGGCAGATGGCCTGCGCGCGGTCCTGCTCGCGGCCCGTCCAGAGGTTGCAGCCCGCAAAGCGGCAGAACACGGCGGGTGTGCCCGCCTGGCCGCCTTCACCTTGCAGGGTGTAGAAGATTTCCTTGACGCTGTAGGTCATGGCCGCAGGCTCGGTTTCTCGGCGGTGCGCCGGGCCACCGGAGGTACCAGGATGGTGGGCGCGGCGGGAGCGGCCAGCTCGGGGTAGTCGCGGCTGAAGTGCAGGCCCCGGCTTTCGCGGCGCATCTGTGCGCTCTGCACGATGAGGTCGGCCACCTGCACCAGGTTGCGCAGCTCCAGCAGGTCGCGCGTGACGTGGAAGTGGGCGTAGAACTCGTTGATCTCGCCCTGCAGCGTGGCGATGCGGTGCGCAGCGCGCTCCAGGCGCTTGTTGGTGCGCACGATGCCCACGTAGTCCCACATGAAGCGGCGCAGCTCGTCCCAGTTGTGCGAGATGACCACGCACTCGTCGGCATCGGTCACGCGGCTGTCGTCCCAGGCGGGCAGGGCGGGCAGCTCGGCCGTGGGCGCTGCGGCAATGGCCTGGGCCGCAGCGCGCGCGAACACCATGCATTCGAGCAGCGAGTTGCTGGCCAGCCGGTTGGCGCCGTGCAGGCCGGTGCAGGCCACTTCGCCCACGGCGTACAGGCCGGGCAGGTCGGTGCGGCCGGCCAGGTCGGTCAGCACACCACCGCAAGTGAAGTGGGCCGTGGGCACCACGGGGATGGGCTCTTTGGTGATGTCGATGCCCAGCGCGGCGCAGTGGGCCAGGATGTTCGGAAAGTGTTCCTGCAAAAACGCGGGGCTCTGGTGCGAGATGTCGAGGTGCACGCAATCGAGGCCGTGCTTTTTCATCTCGAAGTCGATGGCTCGGGCCACCACGTCGCGCGGGGCCAGTTCGGCGCGCGGGTCGTGGTCCAGCATGAAGCGCGTGCCGCCCGCCGAGGGGGGCAACAGCAGCCTGCCGCCTTCGCCACGCACCGCCTCGCTGATGAGGAAAGACTTTTCGTGTGGGTGGTACAGGCCCGTGGGGTGGAACTGGATGAACTCCATGTTGGCCACGCGGCAGCCTGCGCGCCACGCGGCGGCAATGCCGTCGCCCGTGGCAGTGTCGGGGTTGGTGGTGTACAGGTACACCTTGCCCGCGCCGCCCGTGGCCAGGATGGTTTGCGGCGCGCGGAAGGTGACGACTTCGTCGGTGTCGCTGTCGAGCGCGTACAGGCCCAGGCAGCGGTTACCGGGCAAGCCTAGCTTGCGGGTGGTGATCAGGTCCACCAGCGTGTGTTGCTCGAACAGCGTGATACCGGGCGTGGCGCGCACCACGTCGATCAGCGTGCGCTGCACGGCCGCGCCGGTGGCGTCGGTCACATGGGCAATGCGGCGCGCGCTGTGCCCGCCTTCGCGGGTCAGGTGCAGCTGGTCGCCTTCGAGCGTGAAGGGCACGCCCAGCTCGCGCAGCCAGGCGATGGAGGCGGGTGCGTTTTCCACCACGAAGCGTGTGGTGGCCAGGTCGCACAGGCCCGCGCCCGCCACCAGCGTGTCTTCAATGTGGGCAGCAAAGCTGTCGTCATCGGCCAGCACGGCGGCAATGCCACCCTGGGCCCAGCCGCTGGAGCCATCCTGCAGCGTGCGCTTGGTGATCACGGCCACGCGGTGCGTGGGCGCCAGGTGCAGGGCCGCCGAGAGACCGGCGAGGCCGCTGCCTACGATGAGAACGTCGAAGTCGTGGGATGCCATGGCTTGCGGGTGAGGAATGGGAGTAGCGCCACGGCCACCGGCCAGGGCGGTGAACAGTGGGGCCAGCCTAGGCCGGCGTGTAGGCGAGGCGCACGTAGATGGGTGCGAAGGCCTCGGCCTGCGTGATCTCGATCAGTGTCTCTTTGGCCAGCTCCAGCAGGGCGATGAAGGTCACCACCAGCACGGTGCTGCCTTTTTCAGGCTCGAAGAGTTCTTCAAACTCCACAAAACGGCGGCCTTGCAGCGTCTTGAGCACCATGCTCATGTATTCGCGCACGCTCAGTTCCTCGCGCGTGATCCGGTGGTGCTGTACCAGCTTGGCGCGTTTCAGGATGTCGCGCCAAGCGTCCTGCAGCTCCACCACATGCACGTCCGGAAAGCGTGGCTGCAGGCTTTGCTCGATGTAGACCTGGGCTTTCAGGAAGTCGCGCCCGTACTGCGGCAACTGCCCCAGGCGGGCGGCGGCCATCTTCATCTGCTCGTATTCGAGCAGGCGGCGCACCAGCTCGGCGCGCGGGTCTTCGGGCTCTTCGCCTTCAGCCTGCTTTTTGGGCGGCAGCAGCATGCGCGACTTGATCTCGATCAGCATCGCCGCCATCAGCAGGTACTCGGCCGCCAGCTCCAGGTTGCGGCTGCGGATCTCGTCCACATACGCCAGGTACTGCTTGGTGACTCCCACCATGGGGATGTCGAGGATGTTGAAGTTCTGCTTGCGGATCAGGTACAGCAGCAGATCGAGCGGGCCTTCAAAGGCTTCCAGGAAGACTTCAAGCGCATCGGGCGGGATGTAGAGGTCCTGCGGCAGCGCAAACAGCGGCTCGCCATACAGGCGCGCCAGCGCCACCTGATCGACCACCACGGGCATGCCCGCCGCATCCAGCACGGGCGCGCTGGGCGAATGGGCCGCTGCGTTCGCGGTGGTCATGAATGCTATTGAAAAGTGAGCTATCAGCGCTTGATGGTTAAGCGCTGGAGGCCAATTGGATGCTTATTCAGCGTTCGTCTGGTAGACGTAGGGCTTCTGGGGCACCTGGCCGTCGCGGTATTCGCCCCAGACCTTGCGGTCCACGTTCTTGTCCCACAGCAAAGCGCGGCCTGCTTGCTGCTGTTGGTCCAGCTCGGGGCGGCTGGCCTTGAGCTGGTTGATGAACTGGGTGGTGTCGGACTGGTAGTCGGGGCGGCGGAAAATGGACATGGACTGTTAACCTCTTTGCCACGGATTTTACCGGGACCGACTTATGCCCTTGATATATCGCGCCGCTGCCTTGGCCGCCGCCGCCTTTTCCCTGCTGGCGCTCACCGCCTGCGACCCGCAGCGCATCAGCGAACTGCAGCCCGGCGTCTCTACCGAGGCCGATGTGCGAGACCGCTTTGGCGCCCCCGAAAACGTGTGGGACGAAGCCGGCGGTGCCCGCACCTTGGAGTACAACCGCCAGCCTGCAGGCCAGGTCAACTACATGATCACCATCGGCGGCGACGGCCGCATGACGGCGCTGCGCCAGGTGCTCACCCCCGAGAACTTTGCGCGCGTGGTGCCCGGCACGCGCATGGACGAGGTGCGCCGCCTGCTGGGCAAGCCCGCCAAGGTCACGCCCTACGAATTGAAGCGGGAAACCCACGCCGACTGGCGCTACCTGGAGGCGCCGAACCAGGCCAAGGTGTTCACCGTGGTCTACGGGCCCGACCAGGTGGTGCTGCGCACCCAGACGGGCGCGGACCTGGATGCGCCGGAGTTCAAGGGCGGCAAGTAGCGCCGCAGACGATCACACCGGCAGGTCTTCCAGCCCCTGCGCCGCCAGCCGGGCGGCAAAGCCCGAACGCTCGATCAGCGAGCGCGGCTGCTCGTGCAGGTGCACCAGGCGCAGCCGCCCGCCGCGTGCGGCCACCGCCTTGAGGATCTGGGCCAGAGCGTCGAGCCCCGTGGTGTCCAGCGCCACCAGTTCGCTCGCGTCCAGCACCACGTCCATGCCCGGCGGGCCGGCCTCCACGGCCTGGAGGATGGGGTCGATCTTGGCGGCGGCTCCGAAGAACAGCGCGCCGTGCAGGCGCCAGGTGGCCGTGGGCCGCCCCCGGGCCGGGGCGCCTTCAGGTTCCGGCTGGCGCACCACGCGAAAGAGCCCGCTCATGCGCCGCACAAACAGCGCGCAGGCCATGAACAGGCCCACCTCCACCGCCACCGTGAGGTCGAACACCACCGTGAGGAAAAACGTGCCCAGCATGAGCAGCCGGTAGTGGTTGCTGAAGTGCTTGAGGCGCACGAACTCGTGCCACTCCCCCATGTTCCAGGCCACATACAGCAGGATGCCCGCCAGCACCGCCAGTGGAATGTGCAGCGCCAGCGGCGCGGCCACCAGCACGATCACCGCCAGCGTGGCGGCGTGCACCATGCCTGCAATGGGCGATGTGGCGCCTGAGCGGATGTTGGTCACCGTGCGTGCAATGGTGCCCGTGGCGGGCATGCCGCCAAAAAACGGCACCACCAGGTTGGCCAGGCCCTGGGCCACCAGTTCCTGATTGGGGTCGTGTTTCTTGTGGTGTGGATCGGTGGCCAGCTGGTCGGCCACGCGGGCGCACAGCAGCGATTCGATGGCGCCCAGCAGCGCGATGGTGAGTGTGGGCGTGACGAGCAGCCGCACCGTCTCCCACGAAAAATCGGGCAGTTCGAACACCGGCAGCGCCTGTGGAATGCCGCCAAACCGCGAGCCAATCGTCTCCACCGGAAACTCCATGCTCCAGGCCAGCAGGCTCAGCGTGACGAGGGCCACCACCGGCGCAGGCACGCGCGCAAAGCTGCGCACGGTGTGCCGCTCCAGCACCTGCATCACGGGCGAGCCTTTCATCATCAGTTTGGGCCACAGGAACAGCCCGGCCACACAGGCTGCGCCCAGCCCAAACGCATAGGGATTGAAGCTGTCGAGGTGCTGCGCCACCGTGCCGACCTGCGAGAAAAAATTGCCTGGCATGCGGTCAATCGACAGCCCCAGCCAGTCTTTCACCTGCGACAGCGCAATCAGCACCGCAATGCCGTTGGTAAAGCCGATCACGATGCTCACCGGCACAAAACGCACCAGCGTGCCCAGCCTGAAGAGCCCCAGCAACACCAGCAGCACGCCCGCGCAGGCCGTGGAGATCAGCAAATTGGCCACGCCATAGCGCTCGACGATGCCGTAGACGATGACGATGAACGCCCCCGCCGGCCCGCCAATCTGCGCGTTGGTGCCCCCCAGGGCCGAGATCAGAAAGCCCGCGATGATCGCCGTCCACAACCCCGCTTCGGGCTTGAGCCCGCTGGCAATCGCAAACGCCATGGCCAGCGGCAGCGCCACGATGCCCACCGTCACCCCCGCGCCCACATCGGCCAGCCATCGGCCCTTGTCGTAGCCGCGCAGCGCATCGAGCAAGCGGGGGTGGAAGGCGAGTGAAAACTGCATGGTGGCGGGCACTTTCTTGTCGGGGGCTCTGCGGCGGCCCAGGGCATCGGCACCGCCGGGATGCAGCCACAACCGGATCAGTGCGAGGCAGACTTCAGTGTAGTGAGCCGGGTGCGGAGTGCAATGGGGTGGAATCTGTGCGCAGACCAAGCACATTGCGTGCCGAATGCGCCCGCTCCCGGGGTCCGCGCCGGGCGGCTTGGATGTCGATGGATGTGCAAAATAGATAGCAAACTATCGAATATCAATAAGCGATGGAGGCTAAAAAAGCTTAGAAATTTACCCGCCCACATGCTGCTAGGCAGGGGCGGCGCCCGCGCTCCCTGGCATATTGCTTGCTGATCTTCGATTGCCTTCCCGGCCCCCGCCTTGTGCGGCTTGATTGGACGATTGCCCGACCCCCACACCATGACCGACACCCCCGTCCCCGCTGCAGAGCCCAACGCCGCCGCCGATGCCACCACCCTGCGCCACGGCGCGTTCGAGGATGTGCAGGCGCTGTTTGCCGGCACGCTGTTTGTCGCCATGGCGCTCATGCTGTTCAACCAGGCGGGGCTGCTGGTGGGCGGCACGGCGGGCGTGGCATTCTTGCTGCACTACGTCACCGGCGTCTCGTTCGGCAAACTGTTTTTTGTGGTCAACCTGCCGTTCTACTGGTTTGCCTGGACGCGCATGGGGCGCGAGTTCACGATCAAGACCTTTGTTTGCGTGGCCCTGCTGTCGCTGCTGACCGAGTTGTTCCCGCACGTGATGCATGTGGACTACCTGAACCCGCTGTTCGCATCCTTGCTGGGCGGGCTGCTGCTGGGCACGGGCTGCCTGTTTCTGGCGCGCCACCGCTCCAGCCTCGGTGGGGCCACGGTAGTGTCGCTGTACCTGCAGGCCCGCTATGGCATGCGCGCGGGCAAGGTGCAGATGATGATCGATGGCACCGTGGTGCTGCTGGCGCTGTTTGTGGTGCCGGTGGACCGCGTGGCGTATTCGGTGCTGGCCGTGCTGGTGATGAGCGGGTTCTTGTGGATCAGCCACCGGCCAGGGCGTTACGTGGGCCACTGAGGGCGGGGGCCGCCAGCGCGGTGGCTGCCTGCCTCAGATCGTGAACGGGTCCCCGGGGTTTTGAGCCCCCGCGAAACCCCCGGTGCGATTCAATTCCATCTGTCAACCCTGCTTCAGTGGGGGTGCGTTGGCACGTCCACCCGCACTAGAGTCCCTGTCACCCCGCCTGAACCTGCACCACGGGAGCCGGATTCGCCCGCGCTTTCTGAGGGGGTGAAGCGCCCACCCCGTTCACGTGCCCGGAGAACCCCTGATGTATCGAACTTTTTCTGCCAGAGCCGAGGCGCTGTGGGCAAGGCTTGCCGGGGCGGCAAGGCTGTTCCTTCCGGTGGTGAGTGGAGTCCTGATGGCGTGTGGCGGTGGCGAAGACCCCGTTGCGCCCCCACCACCGCCACCCGTGGCGCAACATTCCGTGGGCGGCACCGTGACGGGGCTGGTCGGCACGCTCATCCTGGCCAATGGCACGGGAGCGGACCTGACCATCACGGCCAGCGGCAGCTATGCCACCAGCATTTCGCAGGGCGAGGCTTATCACATCGTTGTGCGGACCCAGCCCGCCGGGCAGACCTGCGTTGTGGAAAACGGCTCGGGCGTGGTGGCAGGCCCGGTCACCAATATCCTGGTGGCCTGCACCACCCATACCTACACCGTCAGCGGATCGATCACGGGGCTGCTTGGCGTCGTGACCTTGCGGCTCAACGGCGCCGCGGACCTGTTGGCGGCAGCCAATGGCGTTTTCAGTTTTGCATCTCCGCTGTCCCACGGCAGCCCCTATGCCGTGACGGTGCGCGAACAGCCAGCGGACCAGGTTTGCACGGTGGATGCTGCCACCGGGGTTGTGGTGGCGCCAGTGACCCAGGTGCGGGTGCTTTGCCGCACGGTATCTTCGCCTCCCCCTCCGCCACCTCCGCCCCCACCTGTGCCGGCGCCCCCCACGCCGGGTGGCCTGGGCATTGCCTATGGGACGAAGGCACTGGTCTTTTCCTGGACCTCGGCGCCCGGCGCCACCAGCTACACGGTGTACGAAGACCCGGACGGCCCGGGCCCGCTGGCATCCGCGCAGATCGGCTCGACGGCTACCACCGGGCTGACCTACGCCATACGGGGGCTGTTGCACGAGCGGCTGAATGCCACGTACATGGTGCGCGCCTGCAACGCGGGTGGGTGCAGCGCCCCATCGGCCTCCGTGGCTGCTGACATGGTGCGTGCCGTTGGCTACTTCAAGGCTTCCACCACTACGGTCGAAGGTCGGTTCGGAAACCGTGTGGCCTTGTCCGGCAACGGCACCACGCTGGCCGTGGGGGCCTATGGCGAGGGCGGCAACACCGGCGCGGTGTACGTTTTCACGAAGAGCGGCGCCACGTGGTCGCAGCAGGCGCGCATTGCGGCCCCCAATGGCGAGGCCAACGATTATTTTGGCAATGCCGTGGCACTGTCTGCCGACGGCAATACGCTGGCCATCGGCGCGGACGGCGAAAGCGGCGATCAGAAGGGCACGTTTTCGACGATGCCGGCCACCAACAACCTGGCCAGCAATTCAGGTGCCGTCTATGTGTATGCCCGCACGGGTGCATCCTGGTCGCAGCAGGCCTTCATCAAGGCGAACAACGCGGATGCCGACGATCTTTTCGGTTCATTCGTCGCCCTCTCGAACGACGGCAACACCTTGGCGGTTGGCGCCTACAACGAGGATGGCGACTTGTCCGGAGTGCACGGCAACGCAGCCTATTCCGCGTCTGGGGCTGCCTATGTCTTTACCCGCACAGGCACCAGCTGGGCACAGCAAGGCTACCTCAAGGCCTCCAACGCGGGGGCGGGAGATTTCTTCGGGATCTACCTCAGTGTGTCCGGGTCGGGCGACACCTTGGCGGTGGGGGCCTTCTTTGAGCGCAGCGCCTTCGCAAGCAATCCGGCGGACGACACACTGGCCAATGCCGGAGCGGCCTACGTGTTCGAGCGCAACGCGGGAACGTGGTCGCAGCAGGCCTACCTGAAGGCTCCGCAACCCGTGGCGCAGGACCGCTTCGGCGTGGCGGTCCAGCTGTCGGGCGACGGCAATACGCTGGCCGTGGGAATGGACGGAGACAGCAACAACCACACTGGCGTTTTCGTGGTGCCCCCCGCGAGCAACACGCTGGCCACCAACTCGGGAGCGGTGTTCGTGTTCATCCGTGCAGGCGGCGCCTGGCAGGCACAGGCCTATTTGAAGGCCTCCAATACCCGCGCGCCCCACCGTTTCGGGAACAACCTGGCCATGTCCAGCGACGGCAACATGCTGGTGGTGCCGTCGTACCGGGACAACAGCAGTGCGCGCGGATTCAATGGAGACCAGGCCGACACCGCGGCAGTCGATGCAGGCGCTGTGCTGGTGTTTCGCCGCAGCGCCGGCTCGTGGGCGCAGCAAACCTACCTGAAGGCCTCCAACACCGGCGCCGGGGACCGGTTCGGCGGCCGCGTCGCGATATCCGGTGACGGCACCACGCTGGCCGTGGGTGCATCGACGGAAGACGGCGGGTCGAACGGAGTTGGTGGCAACCAGATCGACGAAAGCAGAACCAACGCGGGCGCGGTGTACCTGTACTGATGCTTTGAGGAGCGGGGCTGGTGGATGTGCTGCCCCTTCCTTCATTGCCTGGTGGTGCTGCTGCGGCCCCCAGCGCCCCTGAGTGCCCTTGGGCGCCGCCCGATCTGCTGGGTCTGCGCGCTTTACCGCACGCGCATGCCGGGCGTGGCGCCGGGCCAGGGGTTGAGCACGTAGATGCCGGGGTTGGCTTTTTCGTCGCCATGGCTGGCGGCCAGGACCATGCCTTCACTCACTCCAAACTTCATCTTGCGCGGGGCCAGGTTGGCCACCATCACCGTGTGTTTGCCGATCAGGTCTTCGGGCTTGTAGGCGCTGGCGATGCCGCTGAAGACGTTACGGGTGCGGCCCTCGCCCACGTCCAGCGTCAGGCGCAGCAGCTTGGTCGATCCCTCCACGGCTTCGCAGTTCACGATCAGCGCAATGCGCAGGTCGATCTTGGTGAAGTCGTCGATGGTGATGGTGGGGGCAAGCTCTTCGCCGCCGGGGTGGGCACTGGCTGCTACGGTTTCTGTAGCTGCTGGCGCTTGTTCTGCCTGCGCTGGGGCCTCAAACAATGCTTCAAGCTGCTCGGGGGTGACGCGCTGCATGAGGTGCTGGTAGGGCGTGATCGCCTGCACGTCGCCCGCCACGTCCCATTGCTGCATGTCCACACCCACGAAGCCTTGCACGGCCTGGGCCAGGCCCGGCAGCACAGGAGCCAGGTAGCGCGTGAGCGACGCAAAGGTGTTGATGAGCACCGAGCACACCTGGTGCAGCGCCTCGTTGTTGGCGGCATCCTTGGCCAGGTCCCAGGGCTTGTTCTGGTCCACGTAGGCGTTGACCTTGTCGGCCAGTTGCATGATCTCGCGCGTCGCCTTGCTGTACTCGCGGGTTTCGTACATCTGCGCGATGGCGCCGCTGGCACCGCGCACTTCGGCCAGCAGGGCCGTACCGGGGGCGCCGAAGTCGCTGGTCAGCTTGCCGTCAAAACGCTTGGTCAGGAAGCCCGCCGCGCGGCTCGCGATGTTCACGTACTTGCCGATCAAATCGCTGTTCACGCGCAGCATGAAGTCTTCGGCATTGAAGTCGATGTCTTCGTTGCGCGCCGACAGCTTGGCCGCCAGGTAGTAGCGCAGCCATTCGGCGTTCATGTTCAGGCTCAGGTATTTGAGCGGGTCCAGGCCCGTCCCCCGGCTCTTGCTCATCTTCTCGCCGTTGTTCACGGTCAAGAAGCCGTGCACGAACACGTTGTTGGGCGTCTTGCGGCCGCTGAAGTGCAACATGGCGGGCCAGAACAGCGTGTGGAAGGTGACGATGTCCTTGCCGATGAAGTGGTACTGCTCGGTGTCGGCAGCGGCCATGTACTCGTCGAAGGTGCGCGTCTCGCCATGTTTGGCCTTGGGGCCGCCCTTGTCGAACCAATTCTTGAGCGAGGCCAGATAGCCCACGGGCGCGTCGAGCCACACGTAGAAGTATTTGCCCGGTGCATCGGGGATCTCGATGCCGAAGTAGGGTGCGTCGCGGCTGATGTCCCAGTCGCCCAGGCCTTCGCTTTGTGTGCCGTCGGGGTTGGTGCGGACGGTGAACCATTCCTTGATCTTGTTGGCCACCTCGGGCTGGAGCTTGCCGTCCTGCGTCCACTTCTCCAGAAACTCCACGCAGCGCGGGTCCGACAGCTTGAAGAAGAAATGCTCCGAATTCTTCAGCTCGGGCTTGGCGCCCGACAGGGCCGAGAACGGGTTGATCAGGTCGGTGGGGGCATAGACCGAGCCACACACCTCGCAGTTGTCGCCGTACTGGTCCTTGGCGTGGCACTTGGGGCACTCGCCCTTGATGTAGCGGTCGGGCAGGAACATGTTCTTCTCGGGGTCGAAGAACTGCTCGATGGTGCGCACCTCGATCAGCGAGCCATCCGCGCGGTCGCGCAGGTCACGGTAGATCTGGCGGGCCAGGTCGTGGTTTTCGGGCGCATCGGTGCTGTGCCAGTTGTCAAAGCTGATGTGAAAACCATCAAGGTACTGCTTGCGGCCGGCGGCGATGTCGGCCACGAACTGCTGTGGCGTCTTGCCTGCTTTTTCGGCGGCAATCATGATCGGCGCGCCGTGGGTGTCGTCCGCGCCCACGAAGTTCACCGCGTGGCCCTGCATTCGCTGGTACCGCACCCAGATGTCGGCCTGGATGTATTCCATGATGTGGCCGATGTGGAAGTTGCCGTTGGCATACGGCAGGGCGGTGGTAACGAAGAGTTTGCGGGCGGATGACGTCATGAAAAGCGGCTTTCTCAGGCGGAACCCGTGATTTTAGGCGGTCGGCAGTGTCCTTGACCGCTGCGGGCGCTGCGTGGGCCCGGTTGGGTCGCCCAGGTGCCAATCAGGGCGTGCGCGCAGGCCACCGATGGCGCCACAATGCCTCGCATTCCAACATGCAACGAGGAGATCACAAATGGCCAGAACATGGGCGAAACGGGTGGGGTGGGGCGTCGGCGGCGCTGTGTTGGCGCTGGCCGCCTACCTGGCGGCGTGGCCGGTGCCCATCCAGCCGGTGGCCTGGAGCGCGCCTGCCGCGCCGGGCTACCAGGGTGTGCACGCACCCAACCAGCGCCTGGCCAAGCTGCAGATGATCGCCCTCAAGGGCGAGGTGGGGCCCGAGCACATCGCTTTTGGCAAGGACGGCAAGCTCTACACCACGGTGCTTAGCGGCAATATCCTGCGCATGAATGCCGATGGCTCGGGCCAGGAGGTGTTTGCCAACACCGGCGGGCGGGTGCTGGGCTTTGACTTTGATGCAGCAGGCAACCTGATTGCCGCCGATGCGGTCAAGGGCCTGTTGTCCATTGCGCCCGATGGCAAGGTCACCGTGCTGGCCGACAAGGTGGGCAACGACCCTATCCGCTATGCCGATGCGGTGGTGGTGGCCCAAAGCGGCAAGATGTACCTGAGCGACGCCTCCACACGCTTTGCCCCCAAGGACTGGGGCGGTACCTTTGAAGCCAGCGTGCTCGACATCCTGGAGCAGGCCAGCACGGGCCGGGTGATCGAATACGACCCCGCCACCCGCACCACACGCGTGGTGGCCCGGGGCATCAGCTTTGCCAATGGCGTGGCGCTGAGCCAGGACGAGAAAAGCCTGTTCGTCAACGAAACCGGCAAATACCGCGTGTGGAAGATCGCGGTGGACGCGAACGACCTCGACATCAGCGAGGCCGATGCCAAGGTCAAGGCGCCCGCCGGCAGCCAGCCCGCACCCCAGGCCCGCGTGCTGCTGGACAACCTGCCCGGCTACCCCGACAACCTGATGCGCGGCATGGACGGCCGCATCTGGCTGGGCTTTGCCAAGCCGCGCGGCGCCGCCATCGACAACATGGCCGGCAAGCCCTGGCTGCGCAGCCTGACGCTGCGCCTGCCGCGCGCGCTGTGGCCCATCCCCAAGCCCTACGGCCATGTGATCGCGTTCACCGACGACGGCAAGGTGGTGGCCGACCTGCAGGACCCGAGCGGCGCTTACCCCGAGACCACGGCGATCACCGAAACGGCGGACCGGCTGTATGTGCAGAGCCTGCACGCGCATGGCCTGGGCTGGTTGCCCAAGGATGTACTCAAGGGGCAGTAGCGGTCTCTTGGTCGCCGCTGCCACGGTATGGCGCGCTGCCTGCAAGGCGCGAGGCGACCCAGGGGGGTGTCACGAATGCTCCCTCATCTGCACCTCGGCGCCGGTATCCGTCCAGCCGAAGAACCGGCACACCTCGGCCCGCATGGCCAGGGTGTCGGCCCGGCCCAGGGCCATCAGCTCCTTCGTGTAGCCCGACTCGAACAGCAGGTAGCTGGCCAGTGCGGCGCCGCGCACGTCGGCCATGTTGGAGGTCACGCCCAACGCGCCCAGCATGGCGCGCACGGGCCCAGGCAGGTCGCCCACATGGCGTGCTGCCACGGCATCGAGCCGTTGCGAGGGGGCAATCACCAGCAGCTCGATGGGACGCAGCGCGCTGTGCAGGCGTTTTTCCTCGGGGATGAGCGACAGGGTCTGGTTGATGCGCTGCACGCGCTCCACGTCCACCGCCAGCGCGTCCAGAAAGATGTTGGACAGCGCGTGCCCCGCAATCTGCGCCAGCGTGGGGTAGGTGGCCGTGGGATTGGCGGCGGCATCGCCCTTGGGCTCGTGCATGCGGCCCGCGCCGATCACCAGAATTCGCTCTGCCCCCAGATGGATCGCAGGGGCAATGGGCGCCGACTGGCGCATGGAACCGTCACCAAAATACTCGATGTGGTCATCCACCTCGATGGCCTTGGCCGGAAAAATGAACGGAATGGCCGAGGACGCTAGCAGGTGCTCGTGCGTGATGCGGTCGCTGGCGGCCTTGCGTTGCGAGCGCACCCAGGGCTTGACGGGCGTGGCGGCTTCAAAAAAAGTGACATGTTCGCCCGAGCTGTAGCTCGACGCCGTCACGGCCAGCGCCGTGAGGTGGCCCTTGCGGATGAGCCCCGGCAGGCGCACCAGCGGCACCATCTTGACGAGCAGTTTCTCCAGCGGCGAGTTGTCCAGCAGCGAGCGCGGTCGCATGCGCCGCCAGCGCGCCAGCGCCCAGCCCATCGACACCAGCGTGAGCCAGCGCGCGCCGCTGCGCATCACCGAGAGCGAGTCGGCGCCATAGACCTGGCTGGCGTGGAACTGGCGCCACACGCGGGCAATGCGGCGCACCGCGCGGTCGAAATTGTCGGCCCCGCAGGCCAGTGCCGCCGCGTTGATGGCGCCGGCGGAAGTGCCCGTGATGATGGGGAACGGGTTGGGCCCGCCGCCTTCTCCGCAGGCGTGGCGGATGTCGGCAATGGCCTCCAGCACGCCCACCTGGTAGGCGGCACGGGCGCCGCCGCCGGTGAGCAGCAGGCCGGTAGGGGGGCGGTGGGAGGCAGGGGTATCGGAAGGGGCTGAGGGCGGCATGGGTGTTTGCTGGGTGGTGCCCCAAGTGTCGGGGGGCGGCCGCGAGCGTTTTATGTGGGAAAACCCGCATGGAGGAGGCCGGAGATCTCGCCGTTGCCGAGGGGCTCCAATCTTGCAAACCCCCACCGAAGGGTTGGGGACGAGCCTGTGTCGGGCTTCCTCCATTGCAGCGCGGGTGGGGCACGGGTTGCCTGCGGGGTGCCTGTGGCATGCTCGCGAAGATTTTTGTAGGGGGCGGATTGAACCAGCGCATCATCGTTTCGCTTGATTTCCCTGCCCCTGCGTCCGCAGCCGACCTAGTCCGGAAGCTGGGCCCCGCCGCGTCTTTCTACAAGGTGGGCTTGCAGTTGCTCACGGCGGCAGGCCCTTCCTTTGTCCGCGAGCTGGTGGACGCCGGGAAGCGGGTTTTTTTGGACCTCAAGCTGTTTGAAATCCCAAGCTCGGTGGCTGCCGCCGTTGCTGCTGCCGGGGAGTTGGGCGTTTCCCTGGTGACGGTTCATGCTTCGGCAGGATCTGCGGTGCTGGAAGCTGCCGTGGCGTCTGCGGCGCACTTCCCCGGGCTCAAAGTGCTCGCACTGACCGTCATCACCAGTATGGACGACGAGGCGCTGCGCGAAGTGGGCGTGGTATCGACAGTGCCAGAACAGGTGCTGCGCCTTGCGCTCCTTGCCCAAGCAGCAGTCTGCCATGGCGTAGTCGCATCGCCACTGGAAGCCAGGCTCCTGCGCAACACATTGCCGCAGGAGATGCTGATCGTCACGCCCGGCATACAGCCGTTGGAGTTTGCCAAAGGCGACCACGCCCGCTTCACCACCGCAGCGAAGGCCATCGAGGCTGGTGCAACGCGTGTGGTGGTTGGCCGGCCGATATCACGCGCTTTGAACCCTGCCATTTCTTTTGCCGCCCTGTGCGCAGAACTGGACGGTTGAAACCGTGGCCCAGGAAGGGCCGGCTCGTCGCCTTTGGACTTCACTGCGGTGATTCAGCGGGGCTGCGGGCCTTGAAACATAGCTACCTAGCCTTGGCGCAGCAGAAGCTGCGCCACAGCATCGCCCTGCAGCACCACGATGGCGTGTTCGCCAGCAAACGCCCGGGCGTTGTCGCTGACCTGCCCCAGGGCTGCCACATAGACGCCCGCCTGGGCATCGCTGGCCACCATGGCCGCGTGCAGTTCGCGCAAGGGCTCCACGCCGTGGGTGGCAGCCTTCCAGCGCTTGGCGCTCACCAGCGTGGTCTTGCCGCCCAGGGTCAGGCGCATGTCGGCCCCGGCGTTGTTGCCGTTGATCCGCTCCACGGTGTAGCCCGCCCGGGTCCAGGCGGATGCCAGGGTGTCGGCAAAGCTGCGCCAGGGCATGCTGCCCACGGCCTCCAGCATCTCGGCAACCCTGGCAGGGTTGGGGGCGCGCAGTTGTTTCCAGGCAGCAATGCAGCCGACCACAAAGATGGGGAAACCCGCCAGCGCACCCACCGCGAAGTATTCCTTGGGCAGCAGCGCGCCTGCGGCCAGGACGATGAGGCCGACCACCACAAAGCTGACCCACCATGGCGAGCGCAGCAGCATGGCAAACAGGGATTTCTCGGCCATCTTGAATTTCACGGGGGTCCTTTTCGTTCGGTTTCACGGGTTGCCGCCGCTGTAGAGCCAGGGACAGAGCGAGCGCATTGTCCTTCAGCTGAAGGGGCCTGCGCCTTCGGAATAGACTACCCGCCCCACAGGAGCTATTTGCATGTCAGTCACCGAACAGGGCCTTTTGGCCGCACTTTCCAGCGTGCTGGACCCCCACACGGCCAAGGATTTCGTCAGCACCCGCGCCCTGCGCAACCTGCAGATCACCGGTGGCGATGTGGCCTTTGACGTGGAACTGGGCTACCCCGCCAAGAGCCTGGTGCCCGAGCTGCGCCGCAGCCTGGTGGCTGCTGCCAAGGGGGTGGCCGGGGTGGAGAACGTCTCGGTCAACATCACGACCAAGGTCATCGCCCATGCCGTGCAGCGCGGCGTGCAGCTCTTGCCCCAGGTCAAGAACATCATCGCCGTGGCCTCGGGCAAGGGCGGCGTGGGCAAAAGCACCACCGCCGCCAACCTGGCCCTGGCCCTGGCCGCCGAGGGCGCCAGTGTGGGTGTGCTGGACGCCGACATCTACGGCCCCAGCCAGCCCATGATGCTGGGCATCAACCGCCGCCCCGAAAGCGACGACGGCAAGACCATGGAGCCGCTGGAGAACTACGGCGTGCAGGTCATGTCCATCGGCTTCCTGGTGGACCAGGACGAAGCCATGATCTGGCGCGGCCCCATGGCCACCCAGGCGCTGGAGCAACTGCTGCGCCAGACCAACTGGAAGGACCTGGACTACCTCATCATCGACATGCCGCCGGGCACCGGCGACATCCAGCTCACGCTGTCCCAGCGCGTGCCCATGACCGGTGCGGTGATCGTCACCACCCCGCAGGACATCGCCCTGCTGGATGCCAAGAAGGGCATCAAGATGTTCGAGAAGGTGGGCGTGCCCATCCTGGGCATCGTCGAGAACATGGCAGCCCATGTGTGCAGCAACTGCGGCCACGTGGAACATATCTTTGGCGCCGATGGCGGCAAGAAGATGGCAGCCGAATACAACATGGACTACTTGGGCGCGCTGCCGCTGGACATGAGCATCCGCCTGCAGGCCGACAGCGGCAAGCCCACCGTGGTGGCCGACCCGGATGGGGACGTGGCCAAGATCTACAAGAAGGTGGCGCGCGACGTGGCGGTGAAGATCGCCCAGCAGGCCAAGGACTTCTCCAACAAGTTCCCCACCATCTCGATCAGCAAGAACACCTGATCCTCCTGTTCTGCCGCACTGCGCCATGAATCTGCTCGCGTCCCTACGCTACCTGGTGGCGCTGCACGAGCACCGGCACTTTGGCCGGGCGGCGCAGGCCTGCCACATCACGCAGCCTGCGCTCTCCAACGCGCTGCGCGCGCTGGAAAAAGAGTTTGGCGTGGTGGTGGTGCGCCGGGGCCGCAGCTTTGAGGGCTTCACGCCCGAGGGCGAGCGGGTGCTGGCCTCGGCCCAGCGCATGCTGCATGAGCACCAGGTGCTGCAGCAGGACCTCTCCAGCGACGCCGCCCACCCACGCGGCACGCTGCGCCTGGGCGCTGTGCCCACGGCCATGCCCATCCTGGCGCGGTTTGCGGCGCAGTTGCAGGCGCGGCACCCGGGCATCGTGCCGGTGGCGCTGTCGATGAGTTCGCAGGCCATCGAAGCGGGGCTGGAGAGCATTTCGCTCGACCTTGCGCTAGGCTACACCGAGCGCATGCCGGCACGCGGCGGCCAGCTGCGGGCTTGGCCGCAGTACGTGGAGCACTACTTTCTGCTGCGCCGGGCCGACAGCCTCAAAGGCCGCGGCCTGCAGATCGGCCAGCCCATCGGCTGGGCCGAGGCGGCCGCCCAGCCGCTGTGCCTGCTCACGCCCGAGATGCACAACCGCAGCCTGGTCGACGGCGCTTTTCGCAGTGCGGGCGCCACGGTGCTGCCGGCCATGGAGACCGATTCGGTGCTGACCCTGGCCCTCTCCGTGGTGGCGGGCAACCTGTGCAGCGTGCTGCCCGGCGCGTTGGTGGATGCCGTGCGCGGCCACGATGGGCTGGAGGCCTTGCCGCTTGTCGGGCCAGTGCTTACCACGCCCATCGGTTTCATGTCGCACCGCCAGGTGCAGCCCACGCGGGCGCTGGATGCGGCGCTGGCCCTGGCGCAGGACACGGAATGGCTGCAGCACGCCACAGCACACAGCGGGTTGCTGACGGCTTCCCAGCGATAGGGCGATAGGCAAAGCGCCCCCGCAGGCCAAAGTAGTTTCAGCCGCCGGTTCAGCGGACCGCCACAGTCAGGGCTCGTTGAATGAAGGCACGCTGCGCACACCCATGCCCACCGTCGCCGCGATGACCAGGAAAAAAGGCCATAGGTACAGGCTGGTGACGTTGCCAAAGCGGGTGACGCTGTAAATCAGAAACAGCGCGGACAAGGCCACCAGTTGCGCAACGATGTATTTGGCGAGCGCGCCATTGTTCGGCTGGATGAACAGGTAAATGAGCGCCACCACCATGAGCCCATAGGCGGTGGTCACCGAATGCCAGGCCACCTCTGCAACCGCCCGAATGCCCGGCGGCAACGAGCTTTCTTGAACCGGCGCATTCAGTTGCGGGCTGCCCACGAAAATTTGCATCCCCATCATGAACAAACACAGCGTTGCTGCAGCCAAATACCAGTAGTTGAGCTTTCGCACAGGATTTCCTTTGGGTGTCATTGAACGGCCGATTGCGCAGCCACGTGGCGCTGCCAGGCGATGAAGGCGGGGGCGCCAATCAGTTCCAGCACCGTGAAGCCGATGAAAGGCGCGGGCGGAAGTCCGACGAAGGCCATCGACAGCGCCCGCCCCACGCCGCCCAGAAACACCGCGCCCCACAGCACGGCAAACAACCGCCCCTCGCGCTCGATGCGGGGCAGCAGCGACCACATCGCCAGGCCCAGGGCCAGCCACACGCCGCCAAAAAAGCGCAGGTTGCCGTCGAGCAGGGCATCACGCGGCAGGCCGCTCGTGTGGTAAATCGGGTCGTCGATGCCCATCATCGTCAGCACGCCGGTGGCGACCGGGATCAACGCCATCACAGCGGTGGTGGCTTGGAGCAGGCGTCGGGTCATGGTGATCTTTACAGTGTCAGGATTGACGCATTGTCGAGATGTATCTTGACTGTGTCAAGATTGCCGGCATGACCGATCCTGAACTCCCCCGCGCCACCTACCACCACGGCGATCTGCGCAGCGCCCTGGTGGCGGCCGCCGAGGGCTTGCTCGCGTCCGGGGCCACGCTCAGCCTGCGCTCGGTGGCCAAGGCAGCGGGCGTATCGCATGCGGCGCCTTACCACCACTTCGCCAATCTGGATGCCTTGCTCGCCGCAGTGGCCACGCGGGGTTTTCAAGACCTGGCGGCCGACATGGAGGCAGCGCACCATGGCACAGACACTGCCGCCACGCTGGTGGGGCATTGCACCGCGTACGTGGCCTTTGCGCTCGCGCGCCCCGCCGCGTTCCGGCTCATGTTCAGCCCGCTGCTGCAGCGCAAGGCCGACCACCCGGCGTTTCAGGCGGCGGCGGACGGGTCTTTTCAGGTACTGCGGCAGGCCGCCCATGCCCATGTGGCCGAGGGGGCGGACGAACTGGCGCTGGCGGGATGGAGCCTTGCCCACGGCCTGGCCAGCCTTGCGATTGACGGCGCCTTGTCGGCTGCGCCCGTGTCCATGCCCTCGACGCAAGACCTGGCGGCCATGCTGGCGAGCCGGTTGCTAGTGAGTCTGCCGACGGGCAGGGTGGGTCGCTGACAGGCTGACCCTTGCCGCTGATGCCGCGCAAAACCACGGTGTGCAGCCCATTTGTTTTTGTGATCGACCCATGTGCATCGGCAATTTGACGCGCCAAGGGGGCTCGCCGACACTGCGCTCGCCAGGCGGCCTTATGCAGGCGGCTTCATAACCACAACAAGACATTCCACGATTTCGCTCCATGCACCTTGCCCCCGAAGCCCCCACCGCAGCCGTCGTGGCCGCCGTGTCCGTCAACGACATGCGCGATCGCATCCGCCGAAAAAGCCGCCTCAAGGGCCGCCAGCCCGAAGACGCTGCGATGGCCGAAGTGGCGCAACTGCTGGGTCTGCGCCCGGCCGAAGGCTTTCGGCGCGACCTGCTGATTGAATTTCTGCACCGCCTGAACGACCACTTTGGCGTGCTGCACGACCGGCACTTGGTGGCGCTGGCCAAGCAGATGAATCTCCCCATGGCCGAGGTGTACGAGGTGGCCAGCTTCTACCACCACTTTGAGATCGTGCGCGGCGACGAAGCCCAAGCCCCGCGCCTGGTGCTGCGCGTGTGCGAGAGCCTGAGCTGTAGCTTGGCCGGTGCCAGCGAACTGTTGGCCGCGCTGACCGAACGCCTGCGCGCTGCAGGGCAGGCCGATGTGCAGGTGGTGGCCGTACCCTGCGTGGGCCGTTGCGAGCAGGCGCCCGTGGCCGTGGTGCACCAGTGCCCGGTGCCACACGCCACGGTGGACGCCGTGCTGGAAACGCTCAATTCAAAGCCAAATCGGGCTCTGGCGCTTCATCCACAAGCGCAAGTAGCTATTAATTTTGATATTGCAGCGCTGGCCGAGAACAGTGTGCCTGCGCAGCCGGACGGGGCCAGCCCCGCCCACACCGACCTCGCCGTCTATCGCGCCCATGGTGGTTATCAGACGGCGGCCGCGCTGGTCAATGGCGAGATGGATGCTGAAGCTGTGCTCGTAGCCATGGAAAACTCGGGCCTGCGCGGCCTGGGCGGCGCAGGATTTCCGGCCGGGCGCAAATGGAGGATTGTTCGGGATCAACCCGCCCCGCGCCTGATGGCGGTGAACATCGACGAGGGCGAGCCCGGCACCTTCAAGGACCGCACCTACCTCGAACGCGACCCGCACCGCTTTCTGGAAGGCGTGCTCATCGCCGCCCAGGTGGTGGGCACCGAGGCGGTCTACATCTACCTGCGCGACGAGTACCACGGCTGCCGCGCGCTGCTGCAAGCGGCGCTCGATGACCTGCACGCCCAGCCGCCGTGCCCGCTGCCCCACATCGAGCTGCGGCGCGGTGCGGGCGCGTACATCTGCGGCGAAGAGTCCGCCATGATCGAGAGCATCGAAGGCAAACGCGGCGAGCCCCGCATGCGCCCGCCCTACATCGCGCAGGTGGGCCTGTTCGGCCGGCCCACGCTGGAGCACAACTTCGAGACGCTGTACTGGGTGCGCGACATCGTCGAGCGCGGGCCCGAGTGGTTTGCCAGCTTCGGCCGGCACGGGCGCAAGGGGCTGCGCAGTTTCAGCGTCAGCGGGCGGGTCCGGCACCCGGGCGTCAAGCTCGCGCCTGCGGGCATCACGGTGCAGGAGCTCATCGCCGAATACTGCGGCGGCATGGCCGACGGCCACCAGCTCTACGCCTACCTGCCCGGCGGCGCGTCGGGCGGCATCCTGCCTGCCAGCCTGAACCACATTCCGCTCGACTTCGACACGCTGCAGCCCTACGGCTGCTTCGTCGGCTCGGCCGCGGTCATCGTGCTCAGCCAGCACGACCGGGCGCGCGATGCGGCGTTGAACGTGATGCGGTTCTTCGAACACGAAAGCTGCGGCCAGTGCACGCCCTGCCGGGTGGGCACGGCCAAGGCCGCGGCGTTGATGCACGCCCCACAGTGGGACGAAGAACTGCTGGACGACCTGGCCCAGGTGATGGGCGATGCGTCCATCTGCGGGCTGGGCCAGGCCGCGCCCAACCCCATCCGCTGCATCCACAAATATTTTGCGCACGAGGTGGGCGAGGCGCCCTGGCCGGGCGACTTGCCCCGGCCGCGCAGCAGCCCGCTCGCCGAACAACTGCCCGGAGGGCTGCAGCCATGAGCGCCGTGTCGACATCCACTGCGGTGCAGCCCGGCGTGGCCTTCGAGCTGGATGGCCAGCCCGTCACCGCCCACGCTGGCGAGACCATCCTCCAAGCCGCGCAGCGCCATGGCGTGGAGATCCCGCACCTGTGCTACACCGACGGCCTGCGCCCCGACGGCAACTGCCGCGCCTGCGTGGTCGAGATCGCGGGCGAGCGCACGCTGGCCCCCAGCTGCTGCCGCGCACCCACGCCCGGCATGAAGGTGCAGGCCACCAGCCCGCGCGCCCGCAAGAGCCAGCAGATGGTGGTGGAGATGCTGCTGTCCGACATGCCCGATGTCGGATACCGGTGGAACGACGAAAAGACGTGCACTCCTGATTTGATAGCTGCTAGCGCACGTCCATTCAGCGGTAGCAGCCATTTTGATGCAAAAAATGATGCCCCAGTGGGCCAGCATGGCGAGCTGAGCGCCTGGGCCGACCGCCTGGGCGTGTCGGTGCGCCCGGCCCTCCACGCCCTGCGCCGCGAGCAGCCCGCGCCCGACCTGAGCCACCCGGCCATGGCGGTGAACCTGGACGCCTGCATCCAGTGCAACCGCTGCGTGCGCGCCTGCCGCGAAGAACAGGTCAACGATGTGATCGGCTACGCGCTGCGCGGGGCAGATTCCAAGATCGTGTTCGACCTCGACGACCCCATGGCCGAGAGCACCTGCGTGGCCTGCGGCGAATGCGTGCAGGCCTGCCCCACAGGCGCGCTCAGCCCCAAGACGCACATCGGCCCGCAGGCGGTGGACCGCAAGGTCGATTCGGTCTGCCCGTTCTGCGGCGTGGGCTGCCTCATCACCTACAACGTGCGCGATGAAAAAATCATCAGCGTCGAGGGCCGCGACGGCCCGGCCAACCACGGCCGCCTGTGCGTGAAAGGGCGCTTCGGTTTCGACTACGCCCACCACCCCGACCGCCTGACGGTGCCGCTGATCCGCAAGAGTGGCGTGCTCAAGGAGGTGCGGCCCTACGGCGCCGACTGGCGCGATACCTTCCGCGAAGCGACCTGGGACGAGGCACTGGGCCTGGCCGCGGGCACCCTGAAAGACCTGCGCGACACCCATGGCCCCAAGGCGCTGGCGGGCTTCGGCTCGGCCAAGGGCAGCAACGAAGAGGCCTACCTGTTCCAGAAGCTGGTGCGCACCGGCTTTGGCAGCAACAACGTGGACCACTGCACGCGGCTGTGCCACGCGTCCAGCGTGGCCGCGCTGCTCGAAGGCGTGGGCTCCGGCGCGGTGAGCAACCCGGTGCACGACGTGGAGCATGCCGAGCTGATCTTCGTGATCGGCTCCAACCCCACGGCCAACCACCCGGTGGCCGCCACCTGGATGAAGAACGCCGCACAGCGCGGCGCGAAGATCGTGCTGGCCGACCCGCGCATCACCGACATCGGCCGCCACGCCTGGCGCACGCTGCAGTTCAAGGCCGACACCGACGTGGCCATGCTCAACGCGCTGATCCACACGGTGATCGACGAAGGCCTGGTGGATGACGCCTTCATCCGCGACCGCGCCAACAACTTCGAGGCCCTCAAGGCCAACGTGATGGGCTGCAGCCCCGAGGCCATGGCCCCGGTGTGCGCCATCCCGGCCGAGACGCTGCGCGAGGTGGCGCGGGCGTTCGCAAAAAGCAAAGCCTCGATGATTTTGTGGGGCATGGGTGTGAGCCAGCACGTGCACGGCACCGACAACGCACGCTGCCTGATCGCGCTGTGTGCCGTCACCGGCCAGATCGGCAAGCCCGGCTCGGGCCTGCACCCGCTGCGCGGCCAGAACAACGTGCAGGGCGCGAGCGACGCGGGGCTGATCCCCATGATGTTTCCCAACTACCAGCGCGTGGACAACGCGGGGGCGCATGCCTGGTTCGAGGACTTCTGGGGGACCCGGCTCGACGAGTCACCGGGCTACACCGTGGTCGAGATCATGCACAAGGCCCTGGCCGAAGACAGCGACCCGCACAAGGTGCGCGGCATGTACATCATGGGCGAGAACCCGGCCATGAGCGACCCCGACCTGAACCACGCGCGCCACGCGCTGGCCAGCCTGTCGCACCTGGTGGTGCAGGACATCTTCCTGACCGAGACCGCCTGGCTGGCCGACGTGGTGCTGCCCGCCAGCGCCTGGCCCGAAAAGACCGGCACCGCCAGCAACACCGACCGCATGGTGCAGATGGGCCGCCGCGCCCTGAACCCGCCGGGCGACGCGCAGCCGGACCTGTGGATCATCCAGCAGATCGCCGCGCGCATGGGGCTTGGCTGGAACTACGAAGGCGAAGAGTCCGGCGTGGCCGCTGTGTACGACGAAATGCGCCAGGCCATGCACGCCAGCATCGAGGGCATCACCTGGGAGCGCCTTGCGCGCGACTCCAGCGTGACCTACCCCTGCCTCACGCCTGACGACCCGGGCCAGCCCATCGTCTTCACCGAGAAATTCCCCACGCCCACGGGCCGCCTGCAACTGGTGCCCGCCAGCGTGATCCCGGCGGCCGAAAAGCCCGATGCCGACTACCCCCTGGTGCTCATCACCGGCCGGCAGCTGGAGCACTGGCACACGGGCAGCATGACGCGGCGCAGCACCGTGCTGGACGCCATCGAGCCCATGGCCACCGCGTCGCTGCATGGCGACGAACTGGCGCGGCTGGGCGTGGCGCCCGGTGCGCTGGTGGGCATCCGCTCGCGGCGCGGCATGGTGCAGGTGCGCGTGCGCCGCGACGACGGCACGCCGCGCGGCACCGTGTTCATGCCGTTTGCGTACGTGGAGGCAGCCGCCAACCTCCTCACCAACGCGGCGCTGGACCCGTTCGGCAAGATCCCCGAGTTCAAGTACTGCGCGGTGGCTGTGGAGGTGTTGCAGGGCACGGTCGGCGAAGTCGCCTGACGCTGCGTGATCTGCACGCTGGCTGCGGGGCTTTGCGGGCATTGCTGTCTGCGGGGGCCGCACAGGGGTACAGTCTGCGCCCATGACTGAGCGCCCCTACACCGACGTTGCCGTGATCATGCGCTGCGAGCACATCGACAACCGCTGGCAGCCCTGGCGGTGGTCGCTGGCCGAGGTGGTGATCAACGAGCCCGCCTTTGGCACCGAGCCGCGCCAGATCATCCAGGACGAGCGCGAGCAGCGCTGGCTGTTCCCGGGGTTCCGGGCAGAGCTGTACCGTGATGACGCCGAGGGCTACCACCTCAATCTCACCTCGCCCGCCCCCTGCTGGTTTGTGCTGTGGCGCCGCGACGAAGACCCCGGCACGGGCGAGATCCCGCTGGCACGCCCTGTGGCCGTGAGCCTGAGCTACCACGACGCGGGCCGCTGGCTGGACGCGCAGGAAACCGTGGAACAGGTGCCTGCGGCGCCTGAGGTGGTGGAGACCTTGCGCGCCTTTGTGGCCGAGCACTACCAGCCCGAGCCCAAGCGCCGCAAACGCCCTGACAGTTTCCGCACGCTGCAGGACCGGTTTGGCAACCCCGCATCCGTCTCCACCGAAAAGCAGCGTGGTGGTGGGGGGAGCGGCGGTGGCAATGCCGGAGGAGGGAGCCATGGCTGACGGGTTCCTGGGCCGCTGGTCGCGCCGCAAGCAGGAGGTGCGTGAAGGCAAGCCGGTGGAAGAGCCGCCACCACCGGCGCCGCCGTTGCCCCCACCTGTTGCTTCGTCGTCACTGGCCCCTGCATCCGCCGTGGTGTCCGGTGCATCCGACACGGCGGCAGAAGGCGCCGCGCCCGTCGCCGAGGCCCCGCCATCCCCCACGCTGGCCGATGCCCAGGCGCTCACGCCCGCATCTGATTTCAAGGCCTTTGTGGCCCGCGATGTGTCGCCCGAGGTGCGCAACCTGGCCATGAAAAAGCTGTTTGCCGATCCACACTTCAATGTGATGGATGGGCTGGATATCTACATCGGCGACTACACCCAGTCTGACCCGCTGCCCGAGGGCATGCTGCGCAAGATGGCCAGCGCCCACGCAATGGGCTTCTTTGACCATGCAAAGAAGGCCGAGGCCGAAGCATTGCCCGATGTGCCGGTCGATGGCACTGCTGTGGAAACAGGTGCCGACGTAGGGTCCGACGCAATAGCCCCTGCCCGTGCTCAGCCTCGGGATGATGCGGAGGGGCAAGCCCCCGCAGACGTGGCACAGTCCGGGGTATGCAACGCTATTCCTAGCGACCCCTCCAGCGAGCGTGAGGTGGCCATCCCGCCCGATGAGGTTGCGGTGGCCATCCCAGCCAGCCACTCTGAACATGACCACGACGCTCATCTGCGACTGCAACCAGACGATGCCCCTCAACGCCAAGGCGTTGGGCGCGGCGCTGCATGAAGACCTGACCCTCCACTCCACCCTGTGCCGGCGCGAGGCGGGCGCCTTCCAGAAGGCCATCCAGTCCGGTGACGATGTGGTGGTGGCCTGCACACAAGAGCAACGCCTGTTTGGCGACCTGGGCCAGCAGACCGAAGGCGCGGTATCTCCCATCCGGTTTGTGAACATCCGCGAAACCGGCGGCTGGAGCCGCGATGCCGCCCAGGCCAGCCCCAAGATCGCCGCGTTGCTGGCGGCCGCCCGGCTGCCCGACCCTCCGCCCGTACCCACGGTCACCTACAAGAGCACAGGCCGCTTGCTCATCATCGGACCGCTCGACCAGGCCGAGCAGGCTGCCGCCCTGGTGTCGGACGTGCTGGATGTGACCCTGTTCACCCAAGGCCCTGGCAATGCCGGTGGCGCGCAGGCGCGGCGGTTCCCGGTGCTGGGCGGGCGCATCACGGGCCTCACGGGCTGGCTGGGCGCGTTCGAGCTGCAGTGGAAGGCCGACAACCCGATTGATCTGGACCTGTGCACGCGCTGCAACGCCTGCGTGGCCGTCTGCCCTGAGAACGCCATTGGCCTTGATTACCAGATCGACATGGCTGCCTGTCAGTCGCACCGCGCCTGCGTGAAGGTCTGCCAGGTGGCCGGTGCCATCGACTTCACCCGCGACGCCATCGCACAGACCGAGCGCTTCGACCTGGTGCTGGACCTGCGCTCCCCGACTGCTACGCCTACTTTCTTGCAACACGCGCTGCCGCAGGGCTACCTGCGCTGGGACGGGCGGGACCTGGGCACGCTGCTCAAGTTGCGCGAGCTGGTGGGCGAGTTCGAGAAACCCAAGTTTTTTGTCTACAAACAAAAACTCTGCGCCCACAGCCGCAACGAAACCGTGGGCTGCAACGCCTGCGTGGACATCTGTTCGGCCGAGGCCATTGCCAGCGACAAGAGCCGCCAGCAAATCAAGGTGAACCCCAACCTGTGCGTGGGCTGCGGCGCCTGCACCACCGTGTGCCCCACGGGCGCGCTGACCTATGCCTACCCCAGTGCGACAGAGCAGGGCACCAAGCTCAAGACCTTGTTGTCCACTTACGCGGCCGCAGGCGGCAAGGACGCCGTGCTGCTGTTGCACAGCCAGGAGCGCGGCCAGGCACTGGTGGAAGAACTGGGCCGGGCTGCGCAACTGAAGCTGGCGCACGGCGTGCCAGCCCACGTGATCCCGGTGGCGCTGTGGCACACGGCCAGCACCGGGGTGGACCTGTGGCTCAGCGCCATCGCTTACGGTGCCTCGCAGGTGGTGGTGCTGACGACACAGGAAGAAGCACCGCAGTACCTCGATGGCCTGCAGGCGCAGATGGATGTGGCCCAGAGCCTCTTGCGCGGCCTGGGCTACACCGGCACGCATGTGCAACTGCTGCGCGCCACCCATCCCACCGAGCTGGATGCTGGATTGCAGGCCCTGGGCCAGACGCGCCAGAAGACTCCCGCCGTGGCCGCACGTTTTGCGGTGGCGCAAGAAAAGCGCAGCACGCTGGAGATGGCGCTCGACCACCTGATCGAACAGGCCCCGATGCCCGTGGCCGAGCGGCCCGAGGCCATTGCCTTGCCAGCTGTGGGATCGCCACTGGGCACCATTGAGGTCAACAAGGACCGCTGCACCCTGTGCCTGAGCTGCGTGAGCGCTTGCCCCGCCAGCGCGCTGCAGGACAACCCGCAACTGCCGCAGCTGCGCTTCATCGAGAAGAATTGCGTGCAGTGTGGCCTGTGTGCCGTCACCTGTCCGGAAGACGCGATCACCCTGCAACCCCGTTTGCTGTTGGCGCCGGAGCGCACTCAATTGCGTGTGCTCAACGAGGCCAAGCCCTGGGCCTGCGTGCGCTGCAGCAAGCCCTTTGGCACCGTCAAAGCCATCGAGGCCATGCTGGGCAAGCTGTCGGGCCATGCCATGTTCCAGGGCGAGGCGCTGGAACGGCTCAAGATGTGCAGCGACTGCCGCGTGATCGACCTGTATTCCTCCCAAAGCGAAACGAAAGTGACGGACCTGTGAGCGCCCAACCTGCTTCTTTGACATCCGCTGGCGGCAGCTCCGCGCTGGACGAGGAAACCGCTCGGGCCGAACTGTATGGCCTGCTGTCGCAGCTGTATTACGCCGCGCCCAGCACCGAGCTGTTGTCGGCTCTGCGTGTGGCCGTGACCGAGGCGCCCGCCGATGGCGCCTTTTTGCAGGAGCCCTGGCAAGTGCTGGTGGGTGCGGCCCGCGAACTGAGCGACAGCGCGATGGCGCAAGAGTTCGACCGCCTCTTTGGCGGGGTGGGCAAGCCCGAGGTGTTTTTGTACGGCTCGCATTACCTGAGCGGCTTCCTCAATGAGAAGCCATTGGCCCGCCTTCGCACCGACCTGGATCGGCTGGGATTGGCACGCGACGAGTCGATGTCCGAAACCGAGGACCACATCGCCTACTTGTGCGAAGTGATGCGTTACCTGATCGCCGGGGATGACGTCGCTGTCTGCAACCTGACGGCGCAGCGCGACTTTTTTGCAACGCATCTGCAGCCCTGGGTGCTGCTGCTGTGTGATGCCCTCGCGGCCCATCCGCAGGCGCAGTTTTATGCCGCGCTGGCCCAGTTCACGCGGGCCTTTGTATCGGTAGAAACCCAGGGCTTTGACATGCTCGACTAGCCTCCGGGAGGCCGGAAAAACCTGCCTGCGTTGCTATAAAAGATGAGTGCGTTAGTGGGAGGTGTAAAGCTCGATTGCAGGGTTTTACACACTGACATAGACTGTATGAATTCCGTTTCATAGCTGCCAGCCATTCTGGAGACAAGCATGCAGAACCGCCAGCCCAATTCCTCACGCCGGAGTTTCTTTTCCGGCGCCGCCACTGTAGGGGCTGCAGCAGCAGCCGTTGTGGCGCTTCCCCAGGTGATTCCCTCCGATGCCACGGTGTCAGAGCCTGCTCGTGTGGCACCTGAAAAGGGCGGTGGTTATCACCTGTCTGCCCACGTGAAGCAGTACTACAAAACCACCCAACTCTGACAGCGGGGCGCTCCATGTTGCTCACCAAGAAGTCCTCACACGCTGCGCAGGTCGCGTCGTCGTCTGCCTCTCCCTTTGTTCATAGCCTGCGCCGTGGCCTTTCGCAGGCCTTGCCCACCATGGACCGGCGCTCGTTCCTGCGCCGTTCCGGTCTGGGTGTGGGCGTGGGTATTGCCGCATCGCAGCTGACACTGGTCAAGAAATCCAATGCTGCCGAAGGCGCCAAGGTTGGCATCGGCGACAGCAAGATCGAAGTGCGCCGCACCATCTGCACCCACTGCTCGGTGGGCTGCGCGGTGGACGCAGTGGTCGAGAACGGCGTGTGGGTGCGGCAAGAGCCTGTGTTCGATTCGCCCATCAACCTGGGTGCACACTGCGCCAAGGGCGCGGCGCTGCGTGAACACGGCCACGGCGAGTATCGCCTGCGCTATCCCATGAAGCTCGTCAACGGAAAGTACGAGCGCATCAGCTGGGACACGGCGCTGAACGAGATCACCGCCAAGATGCAGGAACTGCGCAAGGCCAGTGGTCCGGACAGCGTGTACTTTGTGGGCTCGTCCAAGCACAACAACGAGCAGGCTTATCTGCTGCGCAAGTTTGTGAGCTTCTGGGGCACCAACAACTGCGACCACCAGGCGCGCATCTGCCACTCGACCACGGTGGCGGGTGTGGCCAACACATGGGGCTACGGCGCCATGACCAATTCGTACAACGACATGCAGAACAGCAAGGTCGCTTTGTACATTGGATCCAACGCGGCCGAGGCCCACCCCGTGAGCATGTTGCACATGCTGCATGCCAAGGAAACCGGCTGCAAGATGATCGTGGTGGACCCGCGCTTCACCCGTACGGCCGCCAAGGCCGACGAGTATGTGCGCATTCGTTCGGGCACCGACATTCCTTTCCTGTTCGGCCTGCTGTATCACATCTTCAAGAACGGCTGGGAAGACAAGAAGTACATCAACGACCGCGTCTATGGCATGGACAAGGTGCGCGAGGATGTGCTGGCCAAGTGGTCGCCCGACAAGGTGGAAGAAGCCTGTGGCGTCAAGGAAGACCAGATGTTCAAGGTCGCCAAGATGCTGCACGACAACAACCCCGGCACCATCGTGTGGTGCATGGGCCAGACGCAGCACACCATTGGCAATGCCATGGTGCGTGCCTCGTGTATCTTGCAGCTGGCCCTGGGCAATGTGGGCAAGACGGGGGGCGGCACCAACATCTTCCGTGGGCACGACAACGTGCAGGGCGCCACCGACGTGGGCCCCAATCCAGACTCGCTGCCCGGCTACTACGGCCTGGCCGAGGGCTCATGGAAGCACTTCGCGGCGGTGTGGGGTGTGGACTTCGAGTGGATCAAAAAACAATACGCATCGCCCGCGATGATGACCAAGAGCGGCATCACCGTGTCGCGCTGGATCGACGGCGTGATGGAGAACAACGAACTCATCGACCAGGACTCCAACCTGCGTGGCGTGTTCTTCTGGGGGCACGCGCCCAATTCGCAGACGCGCGGCCTGGAGATGAAGCGGGCCATGGACAAGCTTGATCTGCTGGTGGTGGTGGACCCATATCCTTCGGCCACCGCCGCCATGGCGGCCATGCCCGGCAAGGCCGAAGACCTGAATCCCAACCGTGCGGTGTACCTGCTGCCAGCCGCCACACAGTTTGAAACCAGTGGTTCGTGCACGGCATCCAACCGGTCGCTGCAGTGGCGCGAGAAGGTGATCGAGCCGCTGTGGGAGAGCCGCTCCGATCACATGATCATGCACCAGTTCGCCGAAAAGCTGGGCTTTGCCGCCGAGCTCTCCAAGAACTACAAGATGCAGAAGGTCAAGGGCATGGACGAGCCCGTGCCCGAGGACATCCTGCGCGAGATCAACAAGAGCGTGTGGACCATCGGCTACACCGGCCAGAGCCCTGAGCGCCTGAAGGCCCACATGAAGAACATGCACCTGTTCGACGTGAAGACCTTGAAGGCCAAGGGCGGTAAGGACAAGGACACGGGCTACGACTTCACCGGCGACTATTTCGGCCTGCCCTGGCCCTGCTACGGCACGCCTGAGCTCAAGCACCCCGGCTCGGCCAACCTGTATGACACCTCCAAGCACGTGATGGACGGCGGTGGCAACTTCCGCGCCAACTTCGGCGTGGAGAAGGATGGCCAGAATCTGCTGGCAGAAGACGGATCGCACTCGCTCGGCGCTGAAATCACCACCGGTTACCCCGAGTTCGACCATGTGTTGCTCAAGAAGCTCGGCTGGTGGGATGACCTCAGCGATGCGGAGAAGGCCAAGGCCGAAGGCAAGAACTGGAAGACCGACCCCACGGGCGCGATCATCCGCGTGGCCATGAAGCATGGCTGTCACCCCTTTGGCAATGCCAAGGCGCGGGCCGTGGTGTGGAACTTCCCCGATGCCATTCCCCAGCATCGCGAGCCGCTGTATGGCACCCGGCCCGACCTGGTCGCCAAGTACCCCACACACGACGACAAGAAGGCCTTCTGGCGTCTGCCCACGCTCTACAAGAGCGTGCAGGACAAGAACGTGGCCGACAAGGCGTACGAAAAATTCCCGCTGATCCTCAGCTCGGGCCGTCTGGTCGAGTACGAAGGCGGTGGCGAGGAAACCCGCTCCAACCCCTGGCTGGCCGAACTGCAGCAGGAATCGTTTGTCGAGATCAATCCCAAGACGGCTGCCGATCGGGGCATTCGCAACGGCGAACGCGTGTGGCTGAGTTCGCCCACCGGTGCCCGCATCAATGTGCAGGCGCTGGTGACCGAGCGCGTGGCACCCGATACGGTGTGGATGCCGTTCCACTTCTCGGGCCGTTGGCAGGGCGCGGACATGCTGGCTTACTACCCCAAGGGCGCAGCGCCTGTGGTGCGTGGCGAGGCGGTGAACACCGCAACGACGTATGGCTACGACAGCGTGACCATGATGCAAGAAACCAAGACCACGATCTGCAACGTGGAACGTGCTTGATCGCGCGGCGCAAGGAGACATCCCCATGGCACGAATGAAATTCATCTGCGACGCAGAGCGCTGCATCGAATGCAACGGCTGCGTGACCGCCTGCAAGAACGAGCACGAGGTGCCGTGGGGCGTGAACCGCCGCCGCGTGGTCACGCTCAACGACGGTGTGCCCGGCGAAAAATCCATCTCGGTGGCCTGCATGCACTGCAGCGATGCGCCCTGCATGGCCGTGTGCCCCGTCAACTGCTTCTACCGCACCGAAGAGGGCGTGGTGCTGCACGACAAGGATGTGTGTATTGGTTGCGGTTACTGCAGCTACGCCTGCCCGTTCGGCGCTCCGCAGTTTCCATCGCAAGGCACCTTCGGTGTACGCGGCAAGATGGACAAATGCACCTTCTGCGCGGGTGGCCCTGAAGCCCATGGCAGCCAGGCTGAGTTTGACAAATACGGCCGCAACCGTTTGGCCGAGGGCAAGCTGCCCGCCTGCGCAGAGATGTGCTCCACCAAGGCGCTGCTGGCCGGTGATGGCGATGTGGTGGCAGATATCTTCCGCAACCGTGTGGTGCAGCGTGGCAAGGGCGCCGAGGTGTGGGGCTGGGGGACGGCCTATGGTTCGCAGCAGGCAGGCCAGCCTGCAGGAGGCAAGTCATGACAAAGCGTCTTGTTCATTCGGCCCTGGCCGCCGCTGTGGCTCTGGTGGCGCTGACCGCCTGTGGCGAAAAGCCGCAGACCGGTGCGGGCATCCGCGGTGACGCTGCTCCCTATGCGGGCACGGGCAGCAATTTCATGCAGCCCGGCTGGAAGGCCGGGGACAAAGCCGGTTGGGAAGCGCAGCTCAAGGCGCGTCAGCAGTACGGCCAGAACGAATACACCCGCACGCAGTCCAAGTGAGGCCCGCCATGAAACACATCATGTGGTCCCTGGCTTTGGCGGCGGGGTGTGCCTGGGGGCCTGCGGGTGCCCAGGCTCCGGCAGCGCCGGATGCCGCCTCGCCTGCAGTTGCTGCACCAGTCGCCCCAGCGGCAGCCGGTGGCGGTGGCATCCAGAGCCAGAACATCTTTGAGGTCAAGCCGGACGCCAGCGCGGACCCCAAATACGCCGAGCAGACCAATGGCGAGCGCGCCAAGGTGCAGCCGGGCAACAACGCGCCCATGTGGCGCCAGGTGGGGCAGGGCGTCACGGGCTACAGCAGCCTGCCCAAGAGCCAGGCCCCCGAGGCAGGCAACCTGATCCAGCCTTTCGTGCAATACCCCGGCTCACGCTTCACCAACGCAGGCGAGGCATGGCGCCAGGTGCGCAACCACTGGATCATTCCTTATGGTGCGGCCTTGTTTGCCATCGTCTTGCTGGCACTGGGCATCTTCTACTTCATCAAAGGCCCGATGGGGCACGAACATCCCGATGGCGCAGGCACCCGTCGCATCGAACGTTTCACGCCGTTCGAGCGTGCGGCGCATTGGTCCAATGCCTTTGCGTTCATTGCGCTGGCCCTCTCTGGCATCGTCATGGCATTTGGCAAGTTCTTCCTGCTGCCCATCATGGGGGCCACGCTCTTTGGCTGGCTTACCTATGCGCTCAAGAACGTGCACAACTTCATGGGTCCGCTGTTTGCCGTGTCCCTGCTGGTGATCATCCTCACCTTCGTCAAGGACAACATCGCCAACCGCGCGGACTTTGTGTGGCTGTCCAAGGGCGGCGGCATGCTGGGTGGTGACCACCAGGTTCCCTCCCATCGCTTCAATGCGGGCGAGAAGGGCCTGTTCTGGTGGGGCATCACCATCCCGGGCATCTTTGTGGTGGCCACGGGCCTCGTGCTCGACAAGCTCATCCCTGGCTTTGGTGACGTGCGCGGCGACATGCAGATCGCCCACATGATCCATGCCACCCTGGCGATATGGATGATGGCGCTGATCTGTGGCCACATCTACATGGGCACGGTGGGCATGCGCGGTGCCTACAAGGCCATGAGGACGGGTTATGTGAGTGAAGGGTGGGCCAAGGAGCACCACGAGCTTTGGTACGACGATGTCCAGGCGGGCAAGATTCCTCGCCAGCGCAGTGCCAACCCACCGGCAGCCGATGCTGCAGCAACACCATCTGCGGGCCAGCCCGCGCAGGTATGAGGTTTCGCACCATGACCCAATTTTCTCGCTCTTCCTTGCTGGGGCTGTGCGCGGCCAGCGTCTGTACCCTGGCCTCGGCCAAGTTGCCCGCACCGTCACCAGAAGCGGCAGCGAAGGCCGCAGAGACCGCCGCCAAAGCCGCCTGGGCTGGCAAGGTCGACAACTACAAGCTGTGCCTGTCGCAAGACCGCGTGGCGGCCCACTACCGCAAAACCACGCCAGCGGCCAAGCCCGCAGCGGCGGCAGGTGCTGCCTGCACCGACCCCGGCCCCTTCGCCTACACGCCGCCCGCGGCCAAGCCCATTGAAGCGGCGGGCGCCCATTCGCCACCGGGCACGGCCAGCAGCCCGCCCAGCACGCTGACGCCTGCCGCAGCCGCGTCAGCGCCCAAGTCCTGAGGGCCACCGTTGCCTGGCTGCTGAACGCCGCGCCCACCGAGTGGAGCGCGGCTTTTTTGTGTGGGCGTGACTTGCGCCAGACAGGGCTCAAGCAAACAGCTTGCCCCAAGGCGAGGTGGCTGTTGCAACCTCATTTGCGTCAGTGCTGGTGGGTTGTGGCACCCGTGCCGCAATCCATTCAGATCCCCCATGCTCGTCCCTGGCGGCCTGTACTGCGTATATTCGCTCCATGCTCCCCCCTTCACCTTCTGTCTTCCCCGTTGCACCTGTGCTGCCACGCCTGACGCAGGCGCATGCGCCCCTTACCCACAGTGTGGAGGTCGTCAACGAGTTGGGCGAGCGGGAGCAGGTGCAGATCCCCGCCGAGCGGCCCCTGACCATCTATGTTGACAAGCGTGAGCTCGTCACGCTCATGACCCTGGGTGCTCAACCCGAACTGCTGGTGCTGGGCTACCTGCGCAACCAGCGGCTGGTAGAGTCTGTATTCGACATCGAATCCATCACCGTCGATTGGGAGGTGCACGCCGCTGCCGTGCGCACGCGCCACGGCATCGCCCGCATTGAAGAGCGCACTGCGAGCAAGGTGGTGACCACCGGCTGCGGCCAAGGCAGTGTGTTTGGCGGGCTCATGGACGAGGTGGATCGCATTACCCTGCCCGAGGCACGCCTGACACAGGGCGAGCTTTACGGCATCGTGAACGCCATCCGCCTCAAGGAAACCACCTACAAATCCGCAGGCTCCGTGCACGGTTGCGCCTTGTTCCGGGGCGAGGTGCTGCTGACCTTTGTGGAAGACGTGGGGCGCCACAACGCCATCGACACCATTGCCGGGTGGATGTGGATGAATACAGATGGCCTCCACGTGGCTGAAGATGTTTCCTCGGTGCTGCCGGGTGGCACGCCTGCAGAAAATGCCTCTTTGGAGAACCTGCACGCGCCGATGTCCGGTGCAGACAAGGTGTTCTACACCACGGGCCGGCTCACCAGCGAAATGGTCATCAAATCTGCGCAGATGGGTGTCCCCATCGTGGTGTCCCGCAGCGGTATGACCCAGATGGGGCACGCCGTGGCGCAGCAACTGGGCCTGTGCGCTATCGGGCGCGCCACCAATCGGCGGTTTGTCTGCTACAGCGGTACGGATCGGTTGGTGCTGCAGCCGGAATTGGCGCAGCCGCCGGTGGTGCCTGTGGCTAAGGGGGCTGCTGCCTCTTGAGGCTGGGAGGAGCGAGTGGCAGGGAAGCTCGGTACGGATTGGGGAAATGAAGGCCTTCCAAACTACCGCTTGCATACCTCGCTCCGAAGTCAAAAAGCTGACTCAGGTCGCAAATCCCAGCCAGAGGCTCTGCAGGAACGGCTGTATCCACCGCAGGTGGCCTCCTCTTCTACGCATTTATGCTCGGGGAGTTGAATGGCCCACTTTGTCTCGCTGTTAAGACCCAGGCCGCACATGGAAGCAAGCCGTGGCCGAGGCCTAGTTCCTCTTTCCTTCTTCAATGGGACGTGCCGCAAGCGTCCCACCCCTTACGTCGAACGTTGAGCCGCACATGGACATCCAAGACACGCAAGCGCAAAACACCTATGTCGAGGCGGTCGTATCTGAGGCCCAGGCAGTGGTTTGCTCCGCACACATTCCCGGCTTTGAGACGGAGTTCGCACGTCGCTTTGCCACCTGGAGAGCGGCGAACGCCGCTTCTCTCGCTCGTGGCAAGGACGTGATGGAGCGAGCAGTGGCAGGTGGGCCGGACGTTCAGCGCTTTGCGTCAATGAACGCCCAAGTGTTGGACTCGTTGCCGCCGGATGACCGGCAGCGCCGCTGCGACGAGTTGCTGGCGCAGTACTTGGAGACGAACCGTTCGTGAGTGTGTGGGCTAATTCCAGTATGGAGGGACCACTTTTTCGTGTCGTCGCCTGTAGCTCCTGGCCCACAGAAGCCTCTCCCTCAATGGCATGATCCCCCCATGAAAGACCTGAACGCCAAGAGCGCCTGGGCCGACACCCTGCCAAGCCAGTGGGGGACCGAGCCCGCCAAGATTGAAATCCCGCTGGGCGAACAGCCACCAGCGCCTTCGTCGGACACGGCTTCCCCCATGGCCCCGGCTCCTACCCGGCTATCCCTGTGGGGCTGGATGCAAGAGGGCGTGCGGGCTGGATTGTTTCTGCCGCTGCGCACGGGCGCTGCCACGCCTTCGCCTTGGCAGGTGCTGGTGCTGTCGCTGCTGGGTGGCGCATTGCTGGTGGGGGCTGCGCGGTTTCAGGTGGCGGGGCCTGCACAGTTCAATCTGCGGGGCTGGCTGGCACCGATGTGGAGCAGCCTGGTGCTGATGTGGCTGGCCTGGTGGGCCATGGCCCCGGCACAGCGCGCAGCTGCGGCAACGGAGGCGCCCTCGGCAAGTACCCCGGGGCCTTCGGGCGGGTTGGCGGCTTGGTATGTGCTGTCGGCGTGGGCGCCGCTGGCGCCCCTGTTGCTGTTGTATGCCTTGATGGGGGCCGTGGCGCACAAGCCTGCCCTGTGGGATGGGGCGGTGGCTGGCAATATTTTCTGGGTGGCCTATGGCTTGCTCACGCTGTGGGTGCTGGCTGTGCTGGTGGTGGTGAGTGCACGCTTCATTCGCTCGGGGTTGCGCACGGCCATCTTTTCGGTGGCGATGGCGGCCGTGATCGGGGTCGGCATGTGGCAGTTCCAGGACCAGCCCTGGGAGCTCGATGCCCAGGCCCTGGCCGGTGCGTCCGCCCAGGCGGGCGAAGGGGCGCAGGCACCACAGGAACCCGCACACCTTGTGCTGTCCCAGGCGGTCTTTGAAAACCAGCAGGCGCTGTGGGAGCGCCAGGTGAAGGCCCTGCCCGCCGGCCGCGATGGCGTGGTGGATGTCTATGGGCTCGTGTTCGCGCCTTACGCCAGCGAAAATGTGTTTCGACGCGAAAGCACCATGGTCAGTACGCTGCTGCAAGAGCGTTTTGACGCCCAGGGCCGCGTGATCCACCTGCTCAATCATGCCGAAACCGCAGACACCCACGCCTGGGCCACGCCGCAGAACCTGCAGCGCGCCATCGCCGCGCTGGCCCAGCGCATGGACCGCGATAGCGATGTGCTGGTGATCTACATGACCTCCCACGGCGCGCGCAACCATGAGCTGGCGGCCTCGCACTGGCCGCTGGAAGTGCCTCCGGTCACGCCCGAAATGCTGCGCACCATGCTGGACGAGGCGGGCATCCGCCACCGTGTGATTGCCGTGTCGGCCTGTTTTTCGGGCGGCTGGATCGAGCCCCTGGCCACCGACAGCAGCCTCATCATGACCGCCGCCGATGCCACGCACACCTCGTACGGTTGCGGCACGCGCTCCGAACTCACCTTTTTTGGCCGGGCAGTGTTCCACGAGCAGCTGCGCCAGACGCATTCGTTCACCGATGCCTTCGCCAAGGCCGTTCCCGTGATTGCGCAGCGCGAGGTAGAGGCCGGCAAGGAGGACGGCTTCTCCAACCCGCAGATCCATGTGGGCGCACAGATTGTGCCGGTGCTGCGGGCGCTGGAGCAGCGGCTGGCAGCCACCACGGTGGACGGGGAAGCTTCGGGCGCGCGGGGTGCCAAGCAACCCTGAGCCAAACACCCCACAGGCAGCCAGCCCGTTGACTTTGCGCTAAGGTCCATGCCATGAATCTGTCTTTTCTACGCTTGGGCTGGCGCACGCTGGCCCGTGACCTGCGCGCGGGCGAGTTGCGGCTGCTGATCGTGGCCGTGACGCTGGCAGTGGCTGCACTCACCTCGGTCGGCTTTTTTGCCGACCGCTTGCAGGGTGGCCTGCAGCGCGATGCATTGCAGCTGCTGGGTGGTGACGCCGTGGTGGCCAGCGACAACCCCACGCCCCCCGTGTTTGTCGAGCGTGCCAAGGCCTTGGGCCTGCAGACAGTGACCACCGTGGGCTTCCCGACGATGGGCCGTGCGAGTGACGCCCAGGGCGGCGCCAGCAAGCTGGTGGCGCTCAAAAGCGTGCCGCCGGGCTACCCGTTGCGCGGCAGCCTGAAGGTGGCAGACGCACCCGGTGCGCTCGACCAGCCCACCCGTGACATCCCGGCGCGGGGCGAAGTGTGGGTGGATGCCCCCCTGCTTGAATCGTTGAACCTGGCCATGGGCGACATGCTGCTGCTGGGCGATTCGCAGCTGCGCATTGCACGCATCATCGTCATCGAGCCCGACCGGGGCGCCGGTTTCATGAGCTTTGCCCCGCGTGTGATGGTCAACGATGCCGACCTGCCCGCCACGGGCCTGGTCCAGCCCGCCAGCCGCCTGACCTACCGCTTTGCCGTCATCGGATCGGTCCCCGCCGTCAAGGCGTTCAGCGAATGGGCCGTTGCCGAATCCAAGAAACCGGAGGTGCACGGCGTGCGCGTGGAGTCACTCGAAAGTGGCCGCCCCGAAATGCGCCAGACGCTGGACCGCGCGCAGAAATTCCTGAGCCTGGTGGCCCTGCTGGCCGCGCTGCTGTCGGCGGTGGCCGTGGCCCTGGCCGCGCGCGGCTTTGCGGCCGAGCACCTGGATGCCTCGGCCATGCTGCGGGTGCTGGGCCAAAGCCAGCGCACCATCGCGGGCGCCTACACCGCCGAATTTGCGATGGTGGGCCTGTTCGCCAGTTCCCTGGGGGTGGCGCTGGGCTATCTGGTGCACTACGCCTTTGTGCTGCTGCTGGCGGGCCTGGTCGAGTCGGCCCTGCCGCCGCCCAGCCTGTGGCCCGTGGCGTTTGGGCTGGGCATGGGGCTCACGCTGCTGTTCGCCTTTGGCCTGCCGCCCGTGCTGCAGCTGGCCCAGGTGCCGCCGCTGCGCGTCATCCGGCGCGACGTGGGCGGGCTCAAGCCCGCATCGCTGGCGGTGCTGGGCATCGGCATTGCCGGGTTTGCGGCCCTGCTGCTCACGGTGAGCAGCGACATCACGCTGGGGCTGATCGCCGTGGGCGGTTTTGCCGGCGCGGTGGCCCTGTTTGCGGGGCTGTCGTGGGTGGCGGTGAAGCTGCTGCGCAAGAGCGTGAACGAGGCCACCGCCCCGCGCTGGCTGGTGCTGGCCACGCGGCAGATTTCTGCGCGCCCGGCCTATGCCGTGGTGCAGGTGAGCAGCCTGGCTGTGGGCTTGCTGGCACTGGTGCTGCTGGTGCTGCTGCGCACCGACCTGGTGGACAGCTGGCGCAAGGCGACCCCGCCCGATGCGCCCAACCGCTTTGTGATCAACGTAATGCCCGATCAGGCAGACGCCTTCCAGCAGGCCCTGCAGGTCGGCGGTGTCGCGAAGTACGACTGGTACCCCATGATCCGTGGCCGCCTGCTGGCCGTGAACGGCAAGCCCGTGGGCCCCGACAACTACACCGACGACCGCGCCAAGCGCCTGGTGGACCGCGAATTCAACCTCTCCAATGCCGTGGAGGCGCCGCCCCACAACCAGGTGGTTGCCGGTGCATGGACGCCGGGCGAAGAAGGCGCCATCAGCGTCGAAGAGGGCATTGCAGAAACCCTGGGCCTGAAAATGAGCGACCGCCTGCTGTTCGACATGGGCGGCGTCCAGAACGAGGCGCGCATCACCAGCCTGCGCAAGGTGGACTGGGGCTCCATGCGGGCCAACTTCTTCGTGATGTACCCCGTGGCCACCGTCAAGGACGTGCCCGTGACCTACCTGGCCGCCTACCGCGCGCCCGAGACCAATGGCTTTGACAACGGGCTGGTGCGCCAGTTTCCCAACATCACCAACGTGGACATGGGCGCCACCATTGCCCAGGTGCAGCGCGTGCTGGAGCAGGTGATCCGCGCGGTGGAGTTCCTGTTTGCCTTTACCCTGGCCGCTGGTTTGGTGGTGCTGTTTGCCGCTGTGACGGCCACGCGCGAAGAGCGCGCCCGCGAATACGCCATCATGCGCGCCGTGGGCGCCCGCGCCAGCCTGCTGCGGCAGGTGCAGCGCGCCGAGCTGATGGGCGTGGGCCTGCTGGCGGGTTTCCTGGCCAGCGCCGTGGCGGTGGGTGTGGGCTGGGCGCTGGCGCGCTTCGTTTTTGACTTCACCTGGACGGCCGCCCCGTGGGTGCCCCTGGCGGGCGCCGTGGCTGGGGCGGTGCTGGCGCTGGCCGCCGGCTGGTGGGGCCTGCGCGAGGTGCTGCTGCGCCCGGTGGTGGACACGCTGCGTCGTGCTGCAGAGTAGTTTGCTGCTATTTTTATAGCTATTGACGCTTGTATATCAAGCGCCAGAGCCTTGTTTGATTCATTTTTTTCGACCCGCACGGGCCGTTCCATCCCGGGTAGCCTCACGCTGGCTTGGCAAATGGCGTGCGGATGTCCGACAGAAACTGCTGCGCGCGCGGGTGCTGGGGCCGGGTAAAAAAGTCGGCGGGTACCGCGCGCTCCAGCACACGGCCTTCGTCCATGAAAAGCACGCGGTCGGCCACCTCACGGGCAAAGCCCATTTCGTGCGTGACGCAGACCATGGTCATGCCGTCCCGCGCCAGGTCGCGCATGACCACCAGCACCTCGCCCACCATCTCGGGGTCCAGCGCACTGGTGGGTTCGTCGAACAGCATCAGCGGCGGCTCCATGGCCAGGGCGCGCGCAATGGCCACGCGCTGTTGCTGGCCGCCCGACAGCTCATTGGCCCAGGCATTGGCCTTGTGCGCCAGGCCCACGCGGTCGAGCAGCGCCAGCGCCCGCTGTTCGGCCTGCGCTTGCGACAGGCCGCGCAGCTGAATGGGCGCAAGCGTGCAGTTGTCCAGCACCGACAGGTGCGGAAACAGGTTGAACTGCTGGAACACAAAGCCGATGCGCGAGCGCAGCGTGTTCACGTCCACCCCAGGCCCATAGATGTTGTGCCCGTCGATCAGGATGCGCCCGCCCTGGATGGGCTCGAGCCGGTTGAGCGTGCGGATCAGCGTGGACTTGCCCGAGCCCGACGGCCCGCAGACCACGACCACCTCGCCCTGCGCGATGGTCTCGGTCACATCCACCAGGGCGTGGTAGCTGCCGTACCACTTGTTGACTTCGTGCAGTTCGATCATGTTGTAAGGGGCTTGGGAGTGGAAGAGGGGGCCGATGCGGAGCGCCGCGCCAGCCGGCGTTCCAGCCCATAGGCCAGGCGCGAGAGGCCGAAGCACAGCACGAAGTAGGTGAAGCCCAGGATGCCGAACACTTCCGCCGGCCGGGTGAAGACCTGGGTGTTGATCTGGGTGGCGATGAAGGACACTTCGGTCAGGCCGATGATGTAGCCCAGCGAGGTCTCCTTGATGGTGGAGACGAACTGATTGACCAGCGAGGGCAGCATGCTGCGCAGCGCCTGCGGCAGCACCACCCGGCGCATGGCGCGCGGGTAGCTCAGGCCCAGCGCGCGCGCGCACTCCAGCTGCCCGCGCGGCACGCCCAGGATGCCCGCGCGAACGATCTCGGCCAGGTAGGCGGCGTTGAAGATCACGAGCGCAAGCAGCATGGTGGTGAACTGGCCGGTCTTCACGCCCGTCACGCTGGGCAAAAAGAAGTAGGCCCAGAAGATCACCATCAGGAGCGGTGTGCCGCGCACCACATACACGACGGCTGTCACCGGCCAGCGCACAGCACGCCACGGGCTCACGCGCGCCAGGCCCAACAGCACGCCCAGCGGCAGTGCGAGCAGCAGGGCGCCAGCGGCCAGCACCAGAGTGAGTGCCAGGCCACCCAGCGGGCCATTGGGGTACTGGCCGACCAGGAAGTAAAGCCAGTAGGTGTCGATGAGTTCAAGCATCTAGATCGTCCGCACGGGATAGCGGTGGTGGTACCAGCTGGCCAAGGCCGTGATGAGCAGCGACACCGTAAGGTAGGCGGCGCTGGCGAAGGCAAAGGCCTCGATGCTGCGGAACGTCGCGCTCTCCACCTTGGCGGCCTGGTACATCAGCTCGGCCACGCCGATCACGGTGGCGATCGAGGTGTTCTTCCAGAGGTTGAGGGCCTGCGAGATCAGTGGCGGCACCGTGATGCGCAGCGCCTGCGGCAGCACCACGCGGCGCATGGTGGCCAGAAAGCCGAAGCCCAGGGCGCGGCCCGCCTCCATCTGCACTGTGGGGATGGACCGGATGCCGCTGCGGATGTCCTCGGCCATGAAGGCGGCGGTGTAGAGCGAGAGCGCAACAACGGCGGCCGCGGCCTCGGCATGGCCGCTGTCGTAGAGCCACTGCCTGGCCGCTTCGGGCAGCAGCTCGGGCGCGCCGAAGTACCAGAACAGCATGTGCGCCAGCAGCGGAACATTGCGAATGCCTTCGACAAACACAAAGCCCGCCCAGCGCAAGGGAGCCACGGGCGCCAGACGCAGCAGGGCGACCACCAGGGCGAGGGGCAGGGCCAGCACCAGCGAGGCGGCCAGCAACTGCAGCGACAGCATCAGGCCACCCATCAGCATCAGGTGGTACTTGCCGCTCAGCAGCAGGGAATAGTCAAACAAAGGCATGCATGCCAGCCATTCAGAAAAACGGCACGCAGGGTGCGTGCGCGGCGGCATGCCACACCGGGACCGGGAGAATGTCTGGGAAAAGGCGTGTGGCATGCGCCAACGGCATGTGCGACGTCTTCATCCCACTCCCTTGCAGTCGCGCCGCCGTGGGTTCATCCATCAACCGTCGATCTTGTCCGAATCGAACTTGAAGGGGCGGTTGGTGAACTTGATCTTGGTCTGTGGGCCGTACCACTTGAAGAAGATCTTTTCGGCTTCGCCCGACTTTTCCAGTTCGCGCAGCGTCTCGTCCACCACCGACTTCACGGCGGTCTCGCCCTTCTTGATACCCAGGGCCAGGGGCTCCACGCTCAGGTTGGTGGGCAAGATGGCGTAGTCCTTGTTGCGCTCGCCCAGTTTGGCGAAGTCATCGATCAGCGAAGACTCGTCGTTCACGTAGCCCACGCCCTTGCCCTGCTGCAGCGCCAAAAAGGCCTGCTGGGTCGTCTCGAACGTCACCACGTCCACCGTGGGCACCGCCTTGCGCACATTGGGTTCCTGCGTGCCGCCCTTCACCGTGACCACGCGCTTGCCGGCCAGGTCCGCCACGTCCTTGATGCCGCTGGCCTTCTTCACCAGCACCTTCTGGCCCGTGACAAAGGTGGTCAGCGAGAAGTCGATCTGCGCCTCGCGCTCCTTGTTGTGGGTGAGCGAAGCGGCCAGGATGTCCACGTGGCCCTGCTGCAGCTCGGGGATGCGCGCGGCCACCGCCAGTTGCTTGAACACGGGCTTGACGCCGATCTTCTTGGCGATGGCCTTGCCCAGGTCCACGTCGTAGCCGATCAGTTCGCGCGTCTTGGGGTCGATGAAGCTGTTGGGCTCATCGGTGCCCAGCACGCCGACGACCAGTTCTCCCTTCTTCTTGATGTCGGCCAGTTGGTCGGCGTGGGCGGCTCCTGCAACGGCGAATGCTGCTGCGACCAGGGAAGCAATGAAACGGATGCGCATCGATTTTTCTCCAGACAGTGATGAGGATGGGCCAGGGCTGCCATGCGGACAGAGCCCTGAGCCCTCAAGCTTCGAAGGCTACCGATCCAACGGTCAGATATGAACATCGGTTTTTTTATAATCAAACTCAACAAACGAGCTTGCATTCGCGACGCCCTTCGAACCCATGGATGACACCCCCCACACTGCGGCCCCGGCCACCACACCCTTTGAATGGATCGGTGGTGAAGACCGCGTGCACGCCCTCACCGAACGCTTCTACGACCTGATGGATCTGGAGCCCGGTTACGCCGAACTGCGTGCAGCCCACGGCAGCGACCTGGTGCAGGCGCGGCAAAAACTCTTCTGGTTCTTGTGCGGCTGGCTGGGCGGGCCCGACCACTACCAAAGCCGCTTCGGCCACCCGCGCCTGCGCATGCGGCACATGCCTTTTTCCATCGGCGTCAAGGAGCGCGACCAGTGGGTGGCGTGCATGGACCAGGCCATGGGCGAGACGGGCGTGCCCGATGCTTTGCGCGCGCGCTTGAAGGAAAGCTTCATGGGCACGGCGGACTGGATGAGGAATAAGGGCACCCCCTGAGCGGCTGCGCCGCTTCCCTTGCAGCCTGTGGATGGGCCCAGTGTGCGTCCATAGCATCGATTGCTCTGTTTTTAATAGCTGCTAGCGCTTGATAGGTAAGCACTGCAGGCTGTTTTAACGCTTAAATCCCTACCCGCTGAAATGTATGGCCCCTTTGGGAAAGGCGCGCTACTAAGATGCGCCCAGCATCCATTCATTCAATTCACAACAAGGAGGGTGGGACATGTCAGCTACTGCTTGGATCGTTCTGGGCCTGGTCGCCGTGCTGGCGGTTTGGGCCGTCACTGTGTACAACCGGCTGGTGCAGCTGCGCAACCGCATCGCCAATGCGTTCGGCCAGATCGACGTTCAGCTCAAACGCCGCCATGACCTGGTGCCCAACCTGGTCGAAGTCGCCAAGGGCTACCTCAGCCACGAGGCCGCCACGCTCGAAGCCGTCATCAAGGCCCGCGGCCAGGCCCAGGGCGCTGCCGCCGCCGTGCGGGCAGAGCCGGGCAGCGCCAACGCCATGGGCGCGCTCGCAGCGGCCGAGGGCGTGCTGGGCAGCAGCCTGGGCCGCCTGATGGTGGTGGCCGAGGCGTATCCCGAACTCAAGGCCGACGCCACCATGCAGTCGTTGTCCGAAGAGCTGACCAGCACCGAAAACCGCCTGGGCTTCGCGCGCCAGGCGTACAACGACCAGGCGCTGGAATTCAACGACGCGGCGGCGCAGTTTCCGGACGTGGTGGTGGCGCGCCTGCTGGGCTTTCCCACCGTGCCCATGCTCGAGTCCACGCGCAGCGATGAAGAGCGCGCCGCGCCGCAGGTGCGGTTCGGAACCAACGATGCCACCTAGTTCGCCGCCAACGGCGGGCGAAAAGGTTGGGTATTGGATTTGCATCGCCATACTCGTGGGCTTTGCCTCAATCGCATCTCTGGGCGTCGTGTACGCCGTCAGCGAAGGCACGGTGCAACAGCTCTCAAAATACGGCGGCGGGCGCGTTTACCGCCTCAGTGGCGACCCTTTCGGTTTTTTTGGTGCGATTGCTGGGCACATGCTGTTCAGCGGAATGTTTTGGTGGTTTGCGTTTTGGATTTGGAGTTGGCGGCTACGCGGTAGATAGAGCGCGCTACTCAACGGAATCAACATGAAATTCTGGGATCACCAAAACAACGCCCGCAGCGAGACGCGCCGGCTGCTGCTGGGTTTCGCCCTCGCGGTGGCGGTGCTCATCGTGGCCGTGCATGCAGCGCTCGCGCTGGCCTGGCTGCTGATGGCGGCCGTGCTCCCGGGGCGGCTGCCGTTTCCCCAAGGCTTTCTCGCCGCCAACGTCAGCGTGTCGCTGATGCTCGTGCTGGGCGGCTGGTGGGTGGAAACCTCCAACCTGCGCGCGGGCGGCGTCAAGCTGGCCAAGCGCGTCGGCGCGCGCGAGCTGCGGCCCTCGCTCTCGCACGCCGAACAGCGCCTGTCCAACATCGTCGACGAGCTGTGTATTGCCGCCCACATGCCCCGCCCGGAGATCATGGTGATGCCACGCACCGACGCGATCAACGCGTTTGCCGCCGGCTGGGACGAGAGCGATGCGGTGATCGCCGTGACGCAGGGCGCGCTCGACTACCTGAACCGCGAGGAAATGCAGGGCATGGTCGCCCACGAGCTCTCGCACCTGCACGAAGGCGACACGCGCCTGAAGATGCAGCTGGCGGGCATGGTGTTCGGGCTGGAGCTGGTCTACAACTTCGGCGACACGCTGCGCGAGCGCCGTGGCCTGTCATGGTGGTTCGGCTCGGCCATCATGCTGGCCGGCTTTGCGGGCTGGTTGACCGGCCGCATGCTCAAGGCCGCGGTGTCGCGCCAGCGCGAGTACCTGGCCGACGCCCGCGCCGTGCAGTGGACGCGCAGCCGCGACGGCCTGGGCGGCGTGCTGCGCAAGGTCATGGCCCAGCGCCGCGACCTGCCGCGCGGCTACGAAGAACACAGCCATAAGGGACTGAACCACCCCTCGGTGCAGCACATGCTGCTGGTGGACCTGGGCGGCGGCCGCATGGAGCGCTGGCTTGACTCGCACCCCACGCTCGATGAGCGCGTGCAGCGCCTCTATGGCCGCAAAATGCAGCCGATCAAGGTCACACCGGTGGCCGCAGCCCCCGAGCCTGCCTGGCGCCCAGAGAGTGCAGGGCAGCCCGCCGGCGCGACGTTGGCGTCGCTGGTGGATCCGTTCGCACGGTATCTTTGATCCCCCCTGTGTCGCCTTCGGCGCCTTCCCCCCAGGGGAACGCACCCGGCGGCTTGGCCGAGCCAGTCCACGGGTGCACTGATAGTGGGCCGCGCCGGTGAGTGTCTGCGTTCTCGGTGGCATAGTGGTGGGCCTTTCAATGCCGAGATCTTTTATGTCCCGTGACACGCGTTTTCAGGAACAAGCCCAGGCCCTGGGCTACAGCTTCGATGGCGAGATCAAGATCGGTGGCAACTACGTGCCACTGGTGCGCGACGGTCACCATATCTACCTGAGCGGTCAGATCCCGCGCGTGGGCGACACCGTGGTGGTCACGGGCGCGGCCGGTGCCGGTGCGTCGCTGGCCGATGCGCAGAAGGCTGCCAAGGTGTGCGTGATGCGATCGCTGGCACTGCTGCAGCGTGCACTCGGATCACTCGATGCAGTGCAGGCCATCCTGCGCATCACCGTGTACGTGCAGTCGGCGCCCACGTTCACGCAGCAAAGCGAAGTGGCCGACGGTGCCTCGGACCTTTTGTTCGCCGTGCTGGGAGAAGCTGGCGCGCACACGCGCACCTCGGTGGGCGTGCTGCAATTGCCCAAGAACGCGACGGTCGAGGTGGATCTGATTGCCACCGTGGCATCCAAGGCCGCCTGATTGCCGCGCGGGGTCGCCGCAGAAACCGCAGGAGAGTCCCAATGACCATGACGGAACCCGTTCACCAGGGAAGTTGCCTGTGCGGTGGCGTCCGCTACGAGACCACAGCACCTTTGCAGGCGGCCTCGCACTGCCATTGCTCGATGTGCCGCAAGGCGCATGGCGCGGCCTTTGGCAGCTATGCCAGCGTGCGGCGCGAACACCACCGGTTTGTGCAGGGCCAGGCATTGGTCCGTACCTACCAGTCTTCGGCCCAGGTCACGCGCACGTTCTGCGCGGTGTGTGGGTCGCCGCTGCTATGGCACAGCGAGGGCTCCCACGCCGATTGGGTGGCCGTGCCGCTGGGTACGCTGGATACCGCCTTCGATGCGCCGCCCCAAAAACACATCTACGTGGACTCCAAAGCACCCTGGGTGGTGATCTGCGATGGTTTCCCGCAAGAGCCGCAGGGCTAGGGGCCATGCCAGTCCGAGACCTTCTCGATCGGGACATCCCGCAGGTGCACGCCTTGCTGGTTGCGCACGGCTGGTCGCACCGGCTAGGCACCCTGTCGCAGTTCGAGGCGCTGGTGGCTGCGTCGCAGTGCAACCTGGTGGCGCTGAACGGGGACGAGGTGGTGGGCTATGCGCGCGCCATTACCGACGGGCTCAGCAATGGCTACCTGTCCATGCTGGTCGTGGCCACTGCGTTTCGGGGCCAGGGGCTGGGACGCGCGCTGGTGCAACAAACGTTGGCCAAAGCGCCCGCAGCTACCTGGGTGTTGCGCGCTGGCCGTCCAGGTGCGTCCGATTTCTTTGCGAGAATGGGTTTTGCTCCGTCGGCCATTGCCATGGAGCGCACACGCTCCACCTGACACGCTTGTACGCCATGAACCACCCCCGTTTCAACGTCTTCGGCCGCATCGTCGAGGTGCGGCGTGAGGGCGCGCTGTGGCAGGCCTACCGCGTGGGGTCCGATGGCAAGCGGACTCCTTCGGGTTTCGTGATTCCCGACTTCGTGGAAGAGCACGAACTGGCGCAGTTTCTGGAAGACCTGTTCCACGAAAGCGCTTCCCCGCACAACGGCGACGTGCACCGCATCGTCTGACGGGGCGGTCAGGGCGTGGGCTTTTGCACCACGTCACACCGCTGTCAAACCCCGGCCAGACACTCGGACCCTTGTTCCAACAAGGGCCTTGTTCATGTCTGAACGCACTCGCAGCCGACTTCTTTCCCTTTCGTCCTTCCATGGCGGGCGCCGCACCGCCACGCTGAGCGTGCTGGCCCTGGCCGCTTCGCTGTCCGCGTGCGGCGGCGGTGATGGCGGCAGCGTCAACAACAACGCTGGCGCCACCGCCACGCTGGCCGTGCTGGAGACCACCGACCTGCACTTCAACGTGCGCAGCTACGACTACTTCAAGCTGGCCGAGGACAAGAGCTACGGCTTCGAGCGCACTGCCACGCTGGTGCGTGCGGCGCGCAAGGAGTTTGCCAACACCCTGCTGGTGGACAACGGCGACACCATCCAGGGCACGGCGCTGGCCGACTACGAAGCCACCATCAACCCCATCCCTTGCACGCAGCAGCTGTCCATGTACAAGGCCATGGGCGCGCTGGGCTTTGACGCCGGCACGCTGGGCAACCACGAGTTCAACTACGGCCTGCCGTTCCTGAACCAGGTGCTGGGCGGCGGGCTGGATGTCGACGGCGTGGACGCGAGCAAGAAGTGCGCGGGTGCGGGGTTCCCCATGGTGCTGGCCAATGTGACCAGCAACAAGACGAAGAAGCCGCTGGTGCAGCCCTACACGCTGCTGGAGCGCACGCTGACGGCGAAGGGCGCGGACGGCAAAGAGGTGAAGCTGCCCATCAAGATCGGCGTGATCGGCTTCACCACGCCCGGCATCATGAACTGGGACAAGCGCTATCTGGAAGGCAAGGTGACCACCGAAGGCACGGTAGAGGCCGCCACCAAATACGTGCCCGAGCTGCGTGCCAAGGGCGCGGACATCGTGGTGGCGCTGCTGCACGGCGGGCTCGATGGCGCGGCCTACTCGGCCACCATGGAGAACCCGGGCCTGCACCTGTCGAAGGTGGCGGGCATTGACGCGATGGTGATGGGGCACCAGCACGGCGTGTTCCCTGACACGGCGGCCACGCCGGGCTTCAACCTGCCGGGCGTGGACCACAAGGCTGGCACCGTGAATGGCGTGCCCGCAGTCATGGCCAGCTCCTGGGGCAAGTCGCTGGGCGTGGTGCAGCTGGCACTGCAGTGGGACGGTGCCAAGTGGGCGGTCAACAAGTCGGCCAGCAAGTCCGAGCTGCGCAACACACAGAGCAAGAACCCTGCGGGCACGACGGTGACCGTGGATGCCGACCCCGCCATTGCCCCGCTGATCGAGACGCAGCACCAGGCCGCCATCCAGTACGTGAAGACGCCCATCGGCCAGACCGACTTCCGCATGAGCACGCTGTTCGCCGACGTGGGCGACCCCGGCGCGATCCAGATCGTGAACCAGGCGCAGCAGGCCTACGTGGCGGCGTACGTCAAGGCCAGCCTGCCGCAGTATGCGCAGCTGCCCGTGCTGTCGGTGAGCGCGCCGTTCAAGAGCGGCTTCCAGGGCGGCGCCGACTACACCGACGTGGCCGTGGGCCCGCTGGCTATCAACAACGCGGCCGACCTGTACCTGTACCCCAACACGGTGTACGCGGTGAAGGTGAACGGTGGCGACATCAAGAAATGGCTGGAGGCCGCTGCCAAGCGCTTCAACCAGATCGACCCGGCCAAGACCACCGAGCAGCAGCTCATCAGCACCTTCCCGGGCTACAACTTCGACATGTTCACAACGCCCGATGTGCAGTACCAGATCGACGTGACCCAGCCCGTGGGCAGTCGCATCAAGAACCTGGCCTACCTGGGCAAGCCCATCGACGTGGCGCAGGAGTTCGTGATCGCCACCAACAACTACCGCGCCACCAGCGGCAAGAGCTTCATCGACAAGCTCGATGGCTCCGGCACCATCTGGGCCTCACCCGACGCCAACCGGGACGTGGTGATCGACTACATCCGCAAGAACCCGGCGGTGACCCGCAGTGCCAACGGTGCGGCCAGGAGCTGGCGTTTTGCCAAGGCCACGGTGGCGGGCCCGGTGGTGTTCAGTTCGGGGGGCAATGCGCTCAGCGTGGCGCAGGCGGCCGGGCTGGCCAATGTGTCACTGCTGGCAGCCGATGACGGATCGGGCAAGGGCACGTCGAAGTACGGCGTGGACCTGTCGAAATAGGTATCAGCATCCCGCCACGGGGAGTGTGGCGGCGCGTGCCTTCACGGCACCGTCGCTGCATACCCCGATAGATTGCTATGTTTTTGATAGCTTCTAGCGCATTTCCATAAAGCGCTAGAAGCTCTTTTCTTATGTATTTCTGTACAGCACGGGCTGCAGCAGCACGACCAGCGCCCCGGCGCCTCCGTCCATGGGACGCGCCTGCACAAACGCCAGTACCTCGTTCTTTTGCACCAGCCAGCGCTGCACGCGGCCTTTGAGCACGGGGCTCTTGCCGGGCGAGCCCAGCCCCTTGCCGTGCACCACGCGCACGCAGCGCAGGCCGATCTTGTGGGCTTGGCGGATGAAGTCGCCCAGCGCCTCGCGCGCCTCGTCCACGCGCAGGCCGTGCAGGTCGAGCTGGCGCTGGATGCTCCAGTGGCCCGAGCGCAGGCGGCGTGTCACCTCCACGCCGATACCGGGGCGGCGAAAGCTGAGCTGGTCGTCGGTGTCGAGCAGGGTGCTCACGTCGAAGTCGTCACTGATCGATTCGAGCAGCACCCGCTCTTCGTCCAGCCAGTGCTGCACGGGCAGCGGCGGCGGCAGGTGCTTGCGCAGCCGCGCCACGTTGGGGTTGCGCAGCGGGGTGACAGTGCCCACGCTGCGGCTGAAGAGGTGGCGCTCGGCCTCGGCCCGGGCGGCGGCCTCGCGTCGGGCTTTTTCCTCGGCCTGGCGGCGTTCCTGGTCCTCGCGCAGGCGGCGGGCCACGGTGGCCAGGTCCTGCAGCTGGGTGATGCGTTCACCCGCCCGGCGCGGGGTGGGTGGTGCGCGGCGCCGGGGTGGTGTCGCGATTTCACCGGCGGCGGGTGCTGGGGGGGCGTGGCGCAGGGGGCGCATGGCAGCTTTGGCTGCGGCTTTTTTCTCGGCCAAACCAGCGCGCCGGGCTGTCCGGGAGATTGCGGGGGAGGGCGCAGCGGGAGCGGGTGTTGGCTCTGTTGCCGCCGTGCTGTTTACCCCAGCCGTGCGGGTAGCGCGTGCCAGCGCGGCGTGCAATGCCGTGGGCGAGTGGGCTGGCGCAGGCGCAGGGGCAGTCACACCAGTCCCTTTTCGGCCATCGACAGCGCCTGGCCCGGCGCCACGATCACATGGTCGAGCACGCGCACGTCCACCAGGGCCAGCGTGGTCTTCAGGGTTTGCGTCAGGGCTTCATCGGCACGGCTCGGTTCCACGCTGCCGCTGGGGTGGTTGTGGGCCAGCACCACGGCGGCCGCCTGGTGGTGCAGGGCGCGCAGCACCACCTCGCGCGGGTACACGCTGGTCTGCGTGAGCGTGCCGCGAAACAGCTCCTCCATGGCCAGCAGGCGGTTTTGCGCATCGAGGAACAGCACCGCAAACACCTCGTGCCCCTTGGCGGCCAGGTGCAGCTGCAGGTAGTGCTTGACGGCATCGGGCGAGTCGAACACCTCGCGTTCGCGCAGCTGCTGGGCCAGGGCGCGGCGCGCGAGTTCGAGCACGGCCACCAGCTCGGCGCGTTTGGCGGGGCCCAGGCCCTTGATGCGTTCCAGGTCGGCGGCGCTGGTGTGCAGCAGGCCGGCAATGCCGCCAAAGCCACCTGTGATGCAGCCGGTGGTGGCGTCGATGCCGGGCGGGTCCAGCAGCTCCTGCGCCATCTGCAGCACGCCCTTGCCCACAATGCCGGTGCGCAGCAGGATGGCCAGCAGCTCGGCATCGGCCAGGGCGGCGGGGCCGCGTGCCAGCAGTTTTTCGCGGGGCTGGGCGTCGGCGGGCAGGTCTTTGAGGGGCATGGCGCAGGGTCTTTGACACCCGTCAGGGGCCGACGGGCGTAGGGCTTTGCCCGGTTTTCTACAATTGGGGCAGTTTAGAGCGTGTTTTGCACTTTTACGTACCCACGTTGGGTCCAAAGGTCAGTGATCGCAAGGCGCGGACTGCCGCCAAGGCCGGGGCCTTGGCAAGGGCTGCAACGCCGCGAGTGCTGGCCTTTGGGCCCAACCCTCTGGGAAAGCCGGGAAAAGGCCCGGCCACGTTGTTGCAAACCGCTTGCGGTATGGATACCGCGGCGCGTTTTGCGCCTAGTGGCCGGGCCTTTTCCCGGCTTTCGTGGGCACGTAAAAGTGCAAAACACGCTCTTTTGGACTTTCATGACCTCTATCGACGCTTCCCTTCCCACGGTGCGACCCGGCTCCTTCCTCACGCTGCACTACCGCCTGGCTGGCCCGGCGGGGGATGTGATCAACACTTTTACCGACAAACCCGCCACCCTGTCGCTGGGCACGGGCGAGCTGTCGCCCGCCATGGAGCAGCGCCTGTTGGGTATGGCCGAAGGCACACGCACCACGTTCGAGCTGCCTGCGGGCGAGGCTTTTGGCGAGCGCAATGCCGACATGCAGCAGTGGGTGGCGCGCAAGCTGATGAACGAGCTGGGCGACCCCGACGAAAAGTACAACGTGGGCGATGTGGTGCAGTTCCCTACGCCCGATGGCCAGGGCAGCTATGCCGGTGCCGTGATGCAGGTGCGCGACGACGGCGCGGTGCTGTTTGACTTCAACCACCCACTGGCGGGCCAGCCGGTGACGTTCGAAGTCGAACTGATCGGGATCCTGTGATGCAGGCCCCACAAGAAATCCTGCTGGCCGAGCCGCGCGGGTTTTGCGCGGGTGTGGACCGCGCCATCGAGATCGTGGAGCGTGCCATCCAGAAGTTTGGCGCCCCCATCTATGTGCGCCACGAGATCGTGCACAACACCTACGTGGTGAACGACCTCAAGGCCAAGGGCGCGATTTTTATCGAAGAGCTGTCGGACGTGCCACCTGGAGCCACTCTGGTCTTCAGCGCCCATGGCGTGAGCAAGGCCGTACAGCAAGAGGCCGTGGCGCGCGGCTTCAGCATTTTTGACGCCACCTGCCCGCTGGTGACCAAGGTGCACGTCGAAGTGGCCAAGCTCGCCAAGGAGGGCTACGAATTCATCATGATCGGGCACAAGGGCCACCCCGAGGTGGAAGGCACCATGGGCCAGCTGGACCATGGCATCCACTTGGTGGAAGACGTGGCCGATGTGGCCCGTGTGCAGCCCGCGCAGACGGTAAAACTCGCGGTGGTCACGCAGACCACATTGAGTGTGGACGACGCCGCCGAGATTTCTGCCGCCGTGCGTGCACGATTCCCCAGCGTGCGCGAGCCCAAGCAGCAGGACATCTGCTACGCCACCCAGAACCGGCAGGACGCCGTGAAGGTGCTGAGCCCGCAGGTGGACGTGGTGATCGTGGTGGGCAGCCCCACCAGTTCCAACAGCAACCGCCTGCGCGAGCTGGCCGCCAAGCTGGGTACCACCGCCTACATGGTGGACAGTGCTGACGAGCTGCGCGGCGAGTGGTTTGACGGCACGGCCCGCGTGGGCCTCACCGCCGGTGCCTCGGCCCCGGAAATCTTGGTGCAGCAGGTCATCGATCGCATCAAGGCGCTGGGCGCGGTATCGGTGCGCACCATGGCCGGCATCGAGGAAACCATCAAGTTCCCACTGCCCAAGGGGCTCAAGATCGACGCAGCCACGGGCCTGAGCATCACCGAACGCACGCCGGAGACGGGGCCTGCGGGGCATTGAGCAGCGTGGTGCAGGGAGGGTGCTTCTAAATTGATAGCTATTGGCGCTTGATGGATAAGCGCTGGTGCTCAATTTTTATCGAATTCTCACCGCACGGACACCGGCCGATCGCTACAGCGACACCGCCGGCCCGCTCCACAGATCCAGCGGCGGGTCGGCGGCCACCGCACGCAGGATGTCGGTGCGCGAGATAAAGCCCGACAGCACCCCCGCTTCGTCGGTCACCGGCAGGCCGGGCAGGCCGGTGTCCAGCAACACAGCGGCCACGCGGCGCAGTTCGGTGTCGGGCGCCACGGTGGGCACGGGGCTCACCATCACTTCGGACACGGGACGGCGCGCCAGGTCGATGGCCTGCTTGACGGCGCCTGGCTGGGGCAGCAGGTCCAGCGGCGCCATGTCGGCCCGCAGCAGCAGCCCGATCACGCGGCCCAGCGTATCCACCACGGGGGCCTGCGCCACCTTGTGCTCGGCCAGGGTCTGCCAGGCGTCGTTCACGCGGGCCTCCGGCTGCACACTGAGGGCACCGGTGGTCATCACGTCGCTGACCTTGGTGAGCGGCTGGCGGGCCACCTGGGGGCCTTGTCCGGTCTGGGCGTAGGCGCTCACGGCGTCCTGCATGCGCAGGTTGACGACCGCGGGGGCTGTGGCGGCGTCCGACGTTGCAGGGTGAGGCGGTGTGGGGAAGGCTGGCACGGGTTCACCGGGCACATCCAGCGCCCGGGTGTGCAGCGCCTGGGGCCGCTGCACGCGCCGCACCGGCGAGATCTGCGACAGGTTTTCCGGGCCTCCCCGGTACATCTGCCCCGATGGTCCGAACACAAAGAACATGTTTTCCTCCTCCAACGGGTACGCCTTGCAGGCCCGCGAAGGGTGTTCGCGTGCGGTACTGCCCTACCCATGTTATCGGCAGTTGTGCGGCGCGCATGCAATGGAGGTTGTGTCCGCATGTTGCGGGCAACCCCTACACTGCCTCCCTTTGCCCCATCGGAGCCCCTTGCATGATCGACCGCGCCGCTATTGCCGCCGCCCGCCGCCACATTTCCGCCGCCCAGCCCGACTTTCTGCGCACCACGCCGCTGATGCGCGTGCCGGGCCGATCCCTGGGCGTGGACTGCGGCGAGGTCTGGCTCAAGCTGGAGCACCTGCAGGTGGGCGGCAGCTTCAAGGCGCGCGGCATGTTGTACCGCCTGCTGGCCAACCCGGTGCCCGAGAGCGGCGTGATCATCGCCTCCGGCGGCAACGCCGGCATTGCCGTGGCCGCCGCTGCCAAGGCCCTGGGTGTGCGCTGCGAGGTGTTTGTGCCTGAAGTCTCGCCCGAAGCCAAACGGGCGCGCTTGCGTGCCCTGGGGGCAGAGGTGGTCGTCACAGGCGCAGCCTATTCCGAAGCCTTTGTAGCCTGCGTTGCCCGCCAGAAGGCCACAGGCGCGCTGCAGGCCCACGCCTACGACCAGCCCGAAGTGGTGGCGGGCGCGGGCACCCTGGCGCTGGAGATGGAAGAGCAGGGCGGCCACCTGCCCGACACGGTGCTGGTCAGCGTGGGCGGCGGCGGCCTCATTGGTGGCGTGGCCGCGTGGGTGGAGAGCCGCGCCCATGTGGTCGCGCTGGAACCCGAACGCGCGCCTACCTTGCATGCGGCGCGCGCTGCGGGTCAGCCAGTGGATGTGGAAGTGGGTGGCGTGGCCGCCGATTCCCTGGGCGCCCGTCGCATCGGCGCCATCGGCTGGGAGGTGAGCCAGCGCCACGTGCACGATGCGCTGCTGCTGCCCGACGACGCCATCCGTGCCGCCCAGTTGTGGCTGTGGAAGGAGCTGAAACTGGCCGTGGAGCCCGCTGCCGCCCTGGGCCTGGCCGCATTGCAAACCGGCGCATACAAGCCCCAACCGCAGGAAACGGTGGCGCTCATTCTTTGCGGCGCCAACTTTGACCCTGTCAGCCTCGCCTGAGCCGAGACCGACCGCCCCTTTAAAATCGACACTATGCTTGACATCCTTCTCCTCCGCAAAGACCTCGACACCGCCATCGCGCGGCTGGAAACCCGCAAAAAGCCCCAGGCCTTCCTGGACGTCTCGGCGTTCCAGTCCCTGGAGTCCGAGCGCAAGACACTCCAGACCCGCACTGAAGAGCTGCAGGCCCAGCGCACCCAGCTGTCCAAGCAAGTCGGCATGCTGATGAGCCGCGGCGACAAGGATGGTGCCGAAGCCGTCAAGGCCCAGGTGGCCGCAGGCAAGGTGGAGCTGGAGCAATCCGCCGCCCGCCTGGAACAAGTGCAGGCCGAACTGCTGGCCATGCTGGTCGCGGTGCCCAACCTGCCGCACGAATCCGTGCCGGTGGGCAGCGACGAAGCCGGCAACGTGGAAGTACGCCGCTGGGGCACGCCCGGCACCTTCGATTTCGAAGTGAAAGACCATGTGGACGTGGGCACACCGCTCGGCCTGGACTTCGACATGGGCGTCAAGCTTTCAGGCTCGCGCTTCACCGTGATGAAGGGCACCATCGCCCGCCTGCACCGTGCGCTCGCCCAGTTCATGCTGGACGTGCAGACCCAGGAGCATGGTTACACCGAGTGCTACGTGCCCTACGCCGTGAACGCCGACTCGCTCAAGGGCACGGGCCAGCTGCCCAAGTTCGAAGGCGATTTGTTCGCGGCCAAGAAGGGCGGCCAGGACGGCGAGCCCGTGCCCGACAACGCGGCGCTGTACCTCATCCCCACCAGCGAAGTGCCGTTGACCAACTTTGTGCGCGATGTGGTGGTGGCCGAGGCTGAATTGCCCATCAAGCTCACGGCCCACACGCCGTGTTTCCGGTCTGAGGCCGGCAGCTATGGCCGCGACACGCGCGGCATGATCCGCCAGCACCAGTTCGACAAGGTCGAGATGGTGCAGATCGTGCACCCCGAAAAGAGCTACGAAGCGCTGGAAGAAATGACCCGCCACGCCGAGGCGGTGCTGCAAAAGCTGGGCTTGCCCTACCGCGTGATGAGCCTGTGCACGGGCGACATGGGTTTTGGCGCGGCTAAGACCTATGACCTGGAAGTGTGGCTGCCCGCGCAGAACACCTACCGCGAGATCAGCTCGGTGAGCAACTGCGAGGCCTTCCAGGCCCGCCGCCTGCAGGCCCGCTTCAAGAACGCGCAAGGCAAGAACGAGTTGGTGCACACCCTCAACGGCTCGGGCCTGGCCGTGGGCCGCACGCTGGTGGCGGTGCTGGAAAACTACCAGCGCGCCGACGGCTCTGTAGAGGTGCCTGAGGTGCTGCGCCCCTACATGGGCGGTGTGGCAGTGCTCCAGCCCTGAGAGGCTGAGAGTCTTTTATCCACGCCCGCCTTGCACGCCAAAAAGCCCCGGCTCGTCGTTGCAAATGCTCGCCATAGCCCGGGCTATGGCTGTGCTTTACGCCTAGATCCGAGGCGTTTTCGCGCGCCTTTCGGGCTTGGCTAAAAAACTCTCAGCCTCTGAGTTCTGCACGCTCCCCGCTGGCGAGATGCCAGCCACGACGGGCCCTTGTGGCCCGTTTTCTTTTGGAGTGTGTCCAGGCTAGTGGGTGGCCAGCCCGCGTGGTGCCGAAAAGTCCACCTGTGCCTGCGCCAGGCGCTGCATGGCGGGGATCAGCGCCCGTGCGTCGCCACGCCGCCACTGGAACGTGTACTGCAGCGGCGCAAGCGGGTTGCGCCCGCCCACGGCACGCAAGCCCAGCGGGCGCACCCATCCCGAGGGCAGAAACCCCACGCCCACCCCTGCGCGCAGCATGCCCGCCACGGCCCCCAAGCTGTTGCACAGGATGTGCTCGCGGACGGTGACCCCTTGTGCAAGCAACCAGTCGTCCAGCAGCCGCGTGGTGCCCGCGCCTGGCGGCAGCGTGACCAGTGGATGCTGCTGCAGCAGCGCTTTGGCGCCCAGGCGGCCAGCCCCCGGCAGGCTGGGTGACACGGCCCAGGCGAAATGTGCGGCACCCACGGGCTGCGACAGCAGCGTGCTGCGCGACGCGCGTCCTGCGATCACGGCAAAGTCCAGTTCACCGTCGTCCAGGCGACGCCCCAGAACTTCGCCCACATCCACACAGGGCTCCAGCGCCAGACCCGGGTGGGTGCGCCGCGCCATGGCCACAAAGGCAGGAAGCCAGGTGAGTGCGGAAAGGTCTCCCGTGCCAAAACGGCAGCGGCCCGTGAGTTCCCTGCCAGCCTCCAGTGCGTGGCCTAGCGCCGCCATGGCGTTGAGCACCCCCAGTGCGGCCGGCAGCAGGCGTTCACCCGCCTCGGTGAGCACGGCGCGGTGCCCGCTGCGGTCAAACAGCGGCTGGCCCAGGGTGGATTCCAGCTCGGTGATGCGTTTGGACAGGGACGACACCGACAGGTGCACGCGCTCGGCCGCCGTCACGAAATTGGCGCAGTTGGCCGCCCACCAGAAGGCTTCAAGCTGTTTGAATGATGGATGGGGCATGGGCGAAATTAGTGGTGAAAAGCGAATGAAATCATTCTAAATATTCCGCTTTCATTCACCGAACTGAAAATCTACAGTGGCGCTGCTTCCTGAACGCAATGAAACCCGCACCATGGCCATCCACCCTGTTTCCGCACCCGCCGCCACACCGCGCCCGCCTGCCGTCTTGCGACGCATGTTGTCGCTGCACGACTTCGAAGAGGCCGCACGGCAGCGCCTGCCCCGGCCGATCTTCGGCTACATCGCTGGTGCGGCCGAGGACAGCGCCTCGCTGCGTGACAACCGGGCCGTGTTTGAGGACTTCGCCTTCGTAACGCGGGTGCTGCGCGACGTATCGCAGCGTTCCCAAACCGTGGAGCTGTTTGGCGAGCACTACAGCAGTCCCTTCGGCATCGCCCCCATGGGCATCAACGCGCTGTCCACCTACCGGGGCGATCTTGTGCTGGCGCGTGCGGCCCGTCGCGCGGGCATTGTTTCGGTGATGAGTGGCACCTCGCTGATACCGATGGAAGACGTGGCACGTGACAGCCCGGGCACCTGGTTCCAGGCCTACCTGCCTGGCGACCAGGCGCGCATCGACGCACTCATTGACCGTGTGGGGCGTGCAGGTTTCCGCACCCTCGTTGTCACGGTGGACATCCCGATCTCGGCGAACCGGGAGAACAACATCCGCACGGGCTTTTCCACACCCTTGCGCCCCAGCCTGCGCCTGGCATGGGACGGCCTGGTGCGGCCACGCTGGGTGGCGAGCACCTTTGTGCGCGCATTGCTGCGCCACGGCATGCCGCATTTCGAGAACTCTTTTGCTGCGCGCGGCGCCCCCATTGTCTCTTCCACCGTGCTGCGCGACTTTTCGGCGCGTGACCATCTGAACTGGCGCCACATCGAGGCCATTCGCCGCCGCTGGAAGGGGCCCTTGGTCGTGAAGGGTCTGCTCAGCGTGGAGGACGTGTTGCAGGCACAGCGTGCCGGGGCGGATGGCGTGGTGTTGTCCAACCACGGAGGGCGCCAGCTCGACGGGGCCGTATCGCCGATGCGCGTGTTGGAAGAGGTGGTTGCCGCTGTAGGCGCTGGCTACCCGGTGCTTGTGGATGGAGGCTTTCGGCGCGGCTCCGACGTGCTCAAGGCCGTTGCGCTGGGCGCGCGTTTGGTTCTGGTGGGACGTCCGTTCAACTATGCAGCCGCCGTCGCCGGGGAGGCGGGGGTGCACCACGCAATCACGTTGCTGCGCGACGAGGTCGATCGCAACCTTGCCATGCTCGGTGCCACGGGTTGCAGCGAACTGGGGCCCCAGCACATCGTGCGCCAGCGGGGTTGAGAGGCAGATTTCAATGGACGGCACGGAAGTGCACCCTTATCCGTCCAAGGCGTCCAAAGAAAAAGCCCTGCGCTATTGATTAGATAGCATCAGGGCTTTGTCAGTGGCGGAGAGGGTGGGATTCGAACCCACGGTAGTGTTGCCACTACGCCTGATTTCGAGTCAGGCGAGCATAGCATTTCAAGGTGTTGATTGACGCTGATAGAATCAATACAAATCAACACGTTACATGCATTGCACTGGATGGGCAAACAGCCTGGGTGTTGATTGAAATTCCCCAAAATTGGGGCATTCTGGCTACATGGTGGCTACATGGTGGCTACATGATTTCTCATGTAGCCAAAACAGACCGGAGCAATCAGCATGGCCCGCCCCAAAAAGACAGACGCGCCAGACATTGCCCAGCGCATCAACCTGACCGCTGGCGCAATCGAGCGCCTGACCTGCCCCGCTGGCAAGCAACAGGCATTTATGCGCGATACCGAAGCCCCCGGCCTGCGCGTGCGTGTCACTGCTGCTGGTGCCAAATCTTTTGTGTATGAGGCGAAGCTGAACCGCCAGACCATCCGCCGCACCATTGGGGACGTGAAGCTGTGGAGCATTGAGCAGGCCCGCACCGAAGCCCGCCGCCTCGCCGTGGTGCTGGACAACGGGCAAGACCCCCGAGAGATAGAGCGCCAGCACCAGGCGGACAAAGCCGCAGAGAAAGCCGCCGCCGCTGCCAAGGCCGTGACCGTGGGCGAGGCCTGGACCGCGTATCTGGAGGCCCGCCGCCCACGCTGGGGAGCGCGTCATTACAGCGAGCATCTATTGCTGGTGAAGCCCGGCGGCGTTGCGTCCAAACGCGCCGCCGGTGGCGTGACTGCACCGGGCATCCTGCATCCCCTTACTTTGCTTGCGCTGCGTGACCTGACCGCACCCACTATCGAGGCGTGGGCCGAACGCGAGACACAAGCCCGCCCCGCTGCTGCCCGCCTTGCGTGGCGCTGTCTGAAAGCCTTTTTAGGCTGGTGCGCAGAACAGCCGGAATATGCGCTTGTGGTTCCCAGCGTGAACCCTGCCAAGACAAACAAGGCGCGCGAGAGTTTGGGCAAGGCAGGGGTGAAGCAGGATGCACTATTGAAGGAACAATTGCCCGCATGGTTTGACGCCGTGCGCACCCTGCAAAACCCCGTGATTGCCGCCTACCTGCAAACCCTGCTGCTGACTGGCGCGAGGGCTGGCGAGGTGCTGGGCTTGCGCTGGGAGGACATAAACACCAAGTGGCGTGGACTGACCATTCGGGACAAAGTGGAGGGCACCCGAGTTATCCCTTTGACGCCGTATGTGTGGCACCTGCTGGCAGCCCTGCCCCGCCGCACTGACTTTGTTTTTTCCAGCACGACCGCCGCTGGTGGCTGCATCGTCATTCCGCGCAATCCGCACCATGACGCCTGCGCAGTGGCCGGTATCGACGCCTTGACCGTGCATGGCCTGCGCCGCAGTTTCAAGAGCCTCACAGAGTGGCTGGAAATACCCACCGGTGTGGTGGCTCAAATCATGGGCCACAAGCCCAGCGCAACCGCTGAAAAGCATTACACCGTGCGCCCGCTGGACCTCCTGCGCGTTCACCATGAGCGCATCGAGGCGTGGGTGCTGGAGCAGGCGGGGGTTGTATTTGATGCCAAGGCCGCGCCCAGTACACTGCGTGCGGTTGTGTAACGTATAATTCACAGAACCCATGTTTGAAGTTCAGACTTACCTGAGCCCAAGCGGACAAGACCCCTACGCGCAATGGCTTGCCGCGCTGGCGGACAGACAAGCAAGGGCCCGCGTGCTGGTGCGAGTGGGCCGCATGGCCGCTGGCAACTTTGGGGACTGCAAACCCATTGCTGAAGGGGTTTGGGAACTACGCATTGATTGGGGGCCGGGCTACCGCGTGTATTACGCCCAAGCCGGAAAGCGCCTTGTGTTGCTGCTGGCCGGTGGCGACAAGCGCGCCCAGCAGTCTGACATTGCCGCAGCCCTGACGCACTGGCGCGATTGGCAACAGCGAAGGAAAACACCATGACAGCGAAGAAACAGCCAGCAAGTCGCCCGCACGATGCCGCCGTGGTGGAACTGCTGAAGGCAGACCCCGACTTTGCCAATGAGTATCTGGCCGTCGCCTTGGAAGAAGCCGACCAACCCGGCGGACAAGCTGCGTTGCTGGCCGCCCTGCGCCAAGTGGCCGAAGCACAAGGTATGGCCGCAGTGGCAGAGCGTGCGGGCATACCGCGTGAAAGCCTTTACCGAGCGCTGGGGCCCAAGGGAAACCCCACCGTTAAAACTCTGCTGGCCGTGCTGAATGCGGCCGGATTGCATTTGGCTGTGACGCGACAGGACAGCGCGCACGCCTAATCGGTTTTGCCCCAGCTAGGCCCGCTTCGAAACCGAGCCGAAAAGCCGGTGCCTCCCGCTGGCCTGCTGGGGCTCTTATCGAGGGAGCAGCATTCGGGAGGATGCAGTGAGCCAACGCCTGTATGACTCGGCCACCGCCGAAGCCTTGATGAAGTTCGCTTACCCAGAGTACGGGGAGTACGACCTCAAGCCCTACGTAATCAAAGAAAACGGGGTGTACGCAACCGAGGCATTCCGGGACGTGTGCCAGCCTGGAACTCTATTTAACTGGACGTTTGCCGACGAAATGGGATGGCCAGGCAGCCCCAATCCAGATACAGCACCATTCCTGCCCGTCCCGTTCAATGCAGCGCAGCTTGCAGCCGCCATGATTGACGGCCCAGGCCAATCCATCATGCATGCAATGGAGTATCAGCTTGGCTATCCGCTCGCTGATGACGCCCTGAACCGGTTTACAGACCGCATGAGGTGGGTGCGCGACGCCCTGGCCGAAGCCTACGCAGTGGCCGCTTCTGCGCAAACGACTGTTGGTGAGTTTGACCATGACGAAGACGCACGCGCTTCTGCGATGGCTCAACAATACGACGATGCAAACGGACAAGCCAATGAACGTGAGGTCGTGTCTGAGCAGGGAATCACCAGCAATGAAGCGAGTGCGCGCCGCGCACGTGCTGTGGCGTCAGTGGCCGACCTGAAAGCCCAAACAGAGCGGGCGCAGGCCGCAGTAGCCGACAAGTGGAAGGCGTGGCGCAAAGCCATGGTGCGCCAGCTATTGTGGGCAGACAGCCGCCGCAGCTGTATCTGAACTGACCCCCAGAAGTTGGACAAACTTCAAGGGGTTTCATGAAGAAGTATCAGACAGAGTTCAAGCTCAAAGTGGTCAAGAGTTTTATGGCTGGAGACAGCGCAGTTAAAACTAGAGCGCAGACAAGCGATTTTGGACTCCGGCCCACCTTTTTGCGTTCCCATTGAGGTTTTAGAGGCCGACATTGAAAAAGCCAAGCGCGAGCTTGCCGAGGCCGAGCATGAGATGCGTGTCATGCGCGGCGACTGTGATGATTTCAAACCGATGTGCAAAGAGCTGGGGCCAACCCAACCCAACGTAGGCGACTTCTCGGGCATGAAGAACGAGCATGAACGACAGGCCGAGCAGTTCGGGTTCTATGACGTTTTTCTGGACCTTGAACATTGGGTTGCTCTTCCTGATGTGTTAGCCCGCGAAGCTGCAATGTTGCTGTGTCTACACAACCCCCGAAAGATTAGCTTCGAGGACGCCAAAACCACCATGCGCCCCGACTTGCCTGATTGGCACCTTGAGCACCTAGACCGCAGGCTTTCTAACTATGCGGCGCTGAACCCCCGCCCGTGTCGCTCATTGTTGGGCTGGTACAGCGCTGCGCAGGAGATGCAAATCAAGCTGGCCCCTGAAACTGTATCGTTCATGGAGCATGTAGCAAGGCGAATGGAGTCCGATTCCACGCCAGCCGCGCCGGTGACGAATGCCAAGTCAAAGCCCCGCACATGGTGGGACGTTTCAAGCGCCTATATCGTGGAAGTAATGCAGGCCGGGCAATATGCGACAGCGAAAGAGCTATACCGCGCTTTGGAAGCAAAAGCCGGACCGAATGGCCCATTCGACAAAGGAACCGGGCCCAGCCGTGGAAGCCTTTTTGTGCGTGAAATTGCACAGCCTTTGAGCTTGAAAACGGTCCAAAACCGTTGGCCAGCGCTGCGCAAGCTGGCGAAAAATTGATGCCCTGATTCCCGCAGTTCCCGGAAGGAACGCCGGGAATGCCGGGAAGAAAAAGTTCACCCCACGACACAAATCAACGTGTCGGAAAGGTGAAAAATGCAGAGTGCAACCAATCACAGCGCATTGCCCCGCCGCGCTGTACCTGAGCCCCAACAGTTCCCCCCTCTGGAACTGGTGAACCGCCCCACGGTGCCGACCGAGCAGGCCGCGCACTACCTGAACCGCCGCCCGCAGACCCTGCGCACATGGGCCATGAATTCCGGGACTGGCCCCGTTTCCTGCATCCGCATTAATGGCCGTTTGGCATGGCCCGTGTCGGAACTGCGCCGCGTGCTGGGGGTTGCGTAATGAGCTCCGCTATCAATCGCCTGCTGCTGGCGCTCTGGTGCGCCACCCCGTCCCGCTGGTTTAAGAAGGGGGCTCGGTAATGAAAACGCCCGAGCCTTCCAAAGAAAACCCGAGCGCCCCGAACATGCGCATTTTCACATACCCAAAGCGCCGGGCGAGCGCGTGTGCGGAAATGCTGGCTGACATGCTGTCCGGTAAAGAGCTGACCGCCGCCGATACCCTGAGCAAGGCGGCCACGATGCGCGCTGCTGCGCACGTCCACTACTTGGCAAAACGCTATAACTGGCCCATCGAAGCCGATGAGCGCGCCGTGGGGTGCACTGACGGCCGCGTAGCTACTGTGTCCGCCTACAAGTTGCCCGCAGATTGCATCCACGCTGCGCATGCTGCTGGTGCTCGCCGCTGGATTGCCGAGGTCAAAGCCGCCCGCGCCACATTGCGCGCAAAAGCTGCCCAGGCCTACCGCAGCGCAGCCGCGATTAACAAGGCCCACAAGCGCCGCAAACACAATCCGGGGCAGCGGGGATTGTTTGACGGAGATGTGTAATGAGTGCACCAGTCAACCCCACCATGCAGCAGTTGGCAGACAGCGTGCGCGTACCACGCCGCACGTTTTTGCAATCTGCCGGCGTTCGTCGCTACGACTGCCACGAGCACGTCAAAGCCGTCCATGGTGGCCTGCTGCCACTGAAGCACAGCGAGATGCAGGCAAAGGCCCTGTCGCAAGATGAGCAGCGCGAGTCCTTGTCCGAACTGCCGACCATGGCACCGCGCCAACGTCACGACCTGGTGGCCATCATCAAAAGCGACTTGATGTTTGGCAACCATGAAGCGAAGCGCCGGGGAGCAAAGCAATGAGCGCCGCCGCTTTCCTGCGGGTGAAGAAGCTCAAGGGTAGCGGCATCGTGCTGGCCGCTGCACGCCACAACCTGCGCGAGATTCAGGCCGAGCTGGGGGCTGGTGGCAACATCGACCCGGCTCGCATGCACCTGAATGTGTTGGTGCACGGGCCGGGAGACGCTGCCGACGTGGCCGCACTTGCCAAGGCCCGCGTGCACGCCGCTGGTGTGGGCAAGCTGCGCAAAGACGCGGTACAGGCCATAGAGCTGGTGCTCAGCCTGCCGTCCGGACATGTGGCTGACACCCGCCGCTACTTTGCCGACTGCCTGGCCTGGGCCGCCACGCGCTTCGGGACTGAGAACATCCTCAGCGCGGTGACCCACCACGACGAGGCCGCGCCGCATATGCATGTGTTGCTGCTGCCGCTCGTGGGCAACAAGATGACCGGGTCTGAATTGGTGGGCAACCGCCGCACGCTGGCCGAAATGCAGGCGGGATTCCATTCGGTTGTGGCATCCCAGCACGGACTGCGCAAAGTCCCCAAACGCCTTGCGGGCCAGTCAAAGGAGGCTGCCGCCCATCTGGTACTGCAACACCTGCGCAAGGTCAACGACGGGGCTTTGCGCAGCACTACATGGCCGACCATCCGCGAAGCCATCGAACGCGACCCTGCACCGTTCATGGAGGCGCTGGGGCTGAATCTAGCCACACCGCAAAAGCCGACCAAGACGATGGCGCAGATTTTCACCAGCAAGGGCAAGGGGCCACGCTGTGAGCCGCAGAACTCTATAGGGTTTGCTGGTGGTGCAAGCGCAGAAGCCTATAGGGTTTCAGCCCCGAAAAAAGAGCAAAGCCTATGCTCTGTAGGGTTCGCTCCAAACCAGAGCGCTGCTATTCACCCCCAGGTCATGGAGTCACTGCCAGAGCTGTGGACTGTCGTGGGCTACAAATCGAAGTGGACAACATCACGCCCTAACCGCCTGCGCATCGCCAAAATCGCTGTGCAGCAGGCCATCAAGCGCCAAACGAGCCGACGACCCGCAGCACCGCCACCTCCCACCGTGCGCATTGACGACGACGGCATCACCCGCGAACGCGACGAATACGCAGACGACCTGAGCGCATGGAACTGACCGTGCACTGCTCTGCAAGACTGGGTTTTCGGAGCAAATGATGCGCGAGGCACGCGCGCTAACTTGCCATGAGTTTCCAAGACGGTTGCAGTGAAAGCATGCTGACTCAGCGTCTTAGAAAACCTGAAAAAACCTGAAATTGCAGCGCTGCGGAACCTGTCAAAACTTGACATTCCAACCCGGCGAAACTTGGTATTTGGCAACGTAGTACGCCAGCGGCACGCAGCGCCGGAGCCGCACGATGTCGGCAAACGCAGTGCCGACGACGGCGTTGCGAAAGGTTGCTGTGCCAGCATCACAGGCTGACAGGGGGCAAAACCTTGCACCGGTGGCTACATGATGGCTACATGAAGTGGAAAAAGAAAAACCCCGCTACTTTATTGATAGCGGGGTTTCCTTTGTACTGGCGGAGAGGGTGGGATTCGAACCCACGGTAGTGTTGCCACTACGCCTGATTTCGAGTCAGGTACATTCGACCACTCTGCCACCTCTCCTGTGTGTCGAAGCCTGCGATTATAGCAAGGTTTTCCGGGGCACCAGCGCCTCTTCCCGTCTCCCACTCCAAACGCGGTCACCTGTCGTGTGGCTGGCGTGCGCTCCGTCTGGCGGGGCTCCTGCCTGTAATTGCCTGTAATCGCTTTGCTTTTGGGGCCTGCCTACAGTCGCATCACTGCTTCAAAAAACGCAGTACCAAGCAACCCGGCGACAGGACATCAGGTAGGAGTCCCCATGGATATCAAGCTGCGATTTGTGAACCAATCCCGCGACGGCAATAAGTCGGAGGTGGTGATGTATCAGAAGAACCAGCTCACCAGCATGGCTTCGCTTGCAATGGCCTGGAAGGTGATCCGGTTCTGCGGACGTGACTGTTACCACCCCTTTGTTTTCCCAGCGGGTTTCGAAGTGGGCGTTGCCGATGAGTACGGCAATTTTTCACCCCGCATGGCCGCAGAAAACGGCCAGATGCTCAGGCTGGAATCCACCGCATCGGGTACCCGGCGCCTGCGGCGTGCGGGGCCGGCCAGTGCCTCCAATGAACTCGATGTGCTCAACGACCTGGGCCAGGGCGCGGTCAATGTCTGCGTATTCAGGGATGGCCGGATGGTGGGCATGAAGACTTCCGTCACGCCGGGCCAGAAGGCGGTTTTCCAGTACCAGCCGGTGCTGTGGATTGGCGTGGCCTCCCAGGTTGCGCAGGGCGTGGCGATCAGCTCTGCCGTCATGAGCAATGCCAACTCCGAGCTGTCGCTGTTGGGCATCGCCAGTGCGGACATCGTGATGTCGGGCGGTGGGCCTGGCGAGGGCTCCACGCCCTACGAATTCAATCTCGAGAACATCGTCCAGATCTGACCAAACAGGCAGAACAGGACACACAGAGTTCGCCTTCAGGGCCGCAGGGTCCGGGGGCAAACGGGCAACGCATGGCGTGTTGCCACCACTTTCACCAACAGGAGAAACTCATGGGCGTTCAACTCAATTTCATCAATAACTCCAACGACACGAACAACTCGGAGGTCGTGATATTCCAGAAGAATGTCGCCACCAATTTCGACGAACTGTCGGTGGCCTGGCAGGTCATCAAGTACTGTGGCCAGGGCGACAACCATCCGTTCACGTTTCCCATGGGCATGCAGGTGGGGGCCAGTGACAGCTACGGCAACTACACGCCGCAGCTGGATGCCCAAAATGGCCAGCTGTTCCAAATGGCTTTGACGACCTCTGGCGACAGGCTCGTGTCTGCAGGCAGTGGCACCAGTTCCAAGGAAGTGCAAGTGCTCAACGCCTTGCCCAAAGGGGCCATCAATGCCAGCTGCTACAAGGATGGCAAACTCCTGGCCATCAAGACCTCGATTGCACCCCAGCAAAAGGCGGTGTTCGAGTTCAAGCCCACCATCTGGATTGGTGTGGCTTCCCAGATCGTGCAGGGCCAGGTGATGAACTCGGCCATCATTTCCAACATCAACACCGAGCTGTCGCTCCTGGGCATTGCCAGCGCAGACATCGTGATGACCGGTGGCGGCCCAGGCGCCAACTCCACGCCGTTCGCGTTCAACCTCGAAAACATTGTGATGTGCTGAAGCAACGCGTCGGCGTGGGGCCGTGTAGTGCCCAGCGCCGATGCTCTGCAGCGCGCGCAGTCCACACAGGAAGCATGCCGTGAACGAAATGGTCCAAAGAAGATGGAGCGCCATGGATGGCTGCCTGGTCTTCGACATCACCATCAACCGTGCACCCCACGACGATGTTCCTTCGTGTGTCAGCGTGTCCTGTAGTTCAGGCGAGTCGGAGAGCCAGCGGGTCACCGTCACCAGACAATGGCCCGCCCAGCCCTTCGAGTTCAAATTCTCCTCGGGGTGCTATGTGTCAGGCTACCTGCAGCAAAAAACGCCGGTGCACATCGACGGCGCCCCCAATACGGCCATCTTTGCCGACATCCACTACGGCATGCGGGGGCAGGCGGATGACCACCACTTCGAAGGCATCATGGCGGCGTGCCCGATGCGGGGCCCCATTCCGCCACCTGGCCCACGGCCACCTGCTCCCACGCCGGTGGTGCCTGCGCCACCAGCCCCACCAGTCGATCCCGTCGAGCCGCTGCCTGTCCTCCACAGCCATCCGGAGGAGCTGTTTCCTTACGTGTACGTACGCCGCTGGCCCAAGATCTCGGCCGCGGATCTTTTGTATGGCTTTGTCCAGTACACCGGTGCAAGCCCTCCTTGCAGCAGCTTTTTCGAGGACCTGGTAGCGGCACGCAGCCAAGGCCGCGAAGCCGTGCAGTCCCTGGCGCTGCAATTTATTGACGGAGACTCTCCCTATCAGGGGCTGTTCATCGGCAACATGGATTGCCTCCCGGGACCCATGAGCCAGTTTGCATCTTTGCTAGCGCAACTCCCCGCCTCGGATGACAAGCCACGGGAGTGGCTGGCAGCTGCCCATGCGGAGGTCGCGCAGTTGCTGCAGCGGTACGCCCTGACCTGGACCTACTTGGAGTCTGGAACCTATGCACAGGCGCTGGACAGGGTTTGGCAGAGTTACTTTGCCTTGATCATCACCCTGGGGTATGACACGGGCTTGCTCGATGGGTTGACCCGCACCTTGCAGCTGGCGAATCTGATCGCGGTGGCTTTGCAGCCCGGCACCCAGGGCATAGCCACAGTGGGTGCTGCTTCGGCAACGCCTGTGCTCCTGCAGCCGGATCCCATCAGTTCCGCCCAGATTGCGTCGCTGCGTGAGGCCACGGTGGTGCTGCCGGGGCAGGTGTTTCCTTTACCGTCGGTCGGCGCTGCAGACCACTCGCCGCCCGTGGCGCGAGACGGCTGGATTGAGCCCTATGCCATTGGCGACTTGCAGATGGTGCGCCAGCGTTTGCTGCGCTACCAAAGCGGAGAGATCGCGCGCATAGAAAACGTGATGCGCGGTGAACGCCGGGAGGTCACGCACAAACGCACCCACCGGCAAAAGGATGAGCAAAAGCAGACCCTGGCCGAGATGCAGGTTCTGCAAAACGATGCAGCGGACGAACGCAGCAATCTGCAGGAGGAATCGCGCAAGACCGTGGCCGAAGCGACCGAGACCCACCAGTACAACAAGTTCACCAGTAGCTATGGCCCTCCCACCCAGGCCACCCTGGATGGCTCTTGGACCAAGGCCGTGCAGCAAGGCGCCAATCCTGGGCTCGACGACACCATCCGCTTTGCCCGCGACATCCTGAACAAGACAGTCAACCGCGTCAGTCGCAGTGTCAGCCACACGCGCTCCAGTAGCAGCATGAGCCAGACCGAAGATGCCGTGGTCAGCCTGATCGACAACACCGCGGGCACCCAGAACATGCGCGCCGTGTTCCGCTGGGTGAACAAGGTGTACGAAGCGTGTGTGGTGAACTATGGCCAGCGCCTGATGATGGAGTTCATGGTGTGCCAGCCCGCTGCGGGTTTTGTCGCTCAGGAGCAGGCGCTGGCGGGACAGGACTTCGCCAAGCCATTGCCACCGCTGCAACTGGGGGTTGCCACCTTTGAGGACATCAAGGTGGACGGCCCGCGTAACTATGCGCAGCTCGGTGCCTACTATGGTGTGCTGGATCTGGAGCCGCCGCCCTTGGCGGAGCGCTTCGCCTCGGCCACCTTGCGCAATGGCGAAGAAAAGCAGATTGCCGTCCCCGCAGGGTATTGCGCCACCAGAGCCTTTGTCAGCTGCATAGGCTCGTCCCCTGAGTTGCCAGCACCTGTTGTGCTGGTGGGGCAGCAAACCGTGACCCCTGGCACTGTGTCCAGCGCCGTGGTGATGCGCGGAGAGGACGAGACCGTGCCGGTGTCCGTGACAGACTATCAACCCGGTTTCTCGCCGCCTGGCGATCACCCGTTGCAGGTCAATGTAGAGATCAGTTGCACGCCTTCCAGTCGGTGCATGGACCAGTGGCGCATCCGCATCTACGCCAGCATCGTGCGTGGCTATCAGGAGCGGATGGCAGCCTACCAGGGCCGGGCCCAGGGCGGGGGGGCGTCTCCCGCGCCCGCCTTTTCACCACTGGCCCACCGGCAGATTGAGCAGCGCGAGCTGAAGAACGCCTGTCGGCGCCTGTTGCTGGGGCGTCTGCAAACCCTGACCGGCATGTCCGCAGATGCCGCGTGGGGGTCTCCGCCGTCGCAGTTTGAGGTCAACGAACCCCGCTATCTGCAGTTCTTCGATGAAGTGCTGGAGTGGAACGAGATGGCCTACAGCTTTTATGCCAGCCCCGGCATGACTGCTGCGGGCCGGGTGCCTGAGCTGGGGAGTCTTGCGGCCGACGACGATGCCTTGTTCGCCAACTTCTTACAGGCTGGCCAGGCACGTGTCCTGTTGCCCGTGCAGCCGGCGCATGTCATGGCCTTTCTCTATTTTTACTCGGCCGGCATGCTGTGGGTCGCCCCGGATCGCCTTGCCCCCGTCAATGCGAGCGACATAGCGTTGGCCAACGACCTCAAGCATGCAGGGCCCAGGCAACAGAACCCTGCGCTCCGCCCGGGGCCGTGCTGGCAGGTGGTGGTACCTACAGCCATGCAGGTGCTCGATGCGTCGGGCGTCGAACAGGGCGCTGACCTGCCCGCTGTCAGGGAGGCTGCGCCATGATGGTGATACCAGGGGCTGCCGGCCCCTTCTTTGGTCGAACCGGCTTTGGCGAACTGCCCGTGGGTTCTGTGACGGCGTTTGCGGGCACCCTGGGGCTGCCCGACAGCGCGAGCCCTCCCGCTACGGTGAGTCCGACTGCTTACACCACCAACCCCCTGGAGGCGTGGGGATGGATGGTTTGCGATGGCCGGTCATTGGCCTGTGTGGACTACCCCGAACTGTTTGCCGTGCTGGGCTACGTGTATGGCGGTGCCGACGACAACTTCAACATCCCCGACTACCGTGGCTACTTTCTTCGCGGCATTGGCACGGGCACCCGCAACGACCCGGACATTGGCCAGCGCAGCAAGCCGCCGGGTGGCCAGGGGGCGAGCGATGGGGTGGGTTCCGTTCAGCCGTTTGCCGTGCAGACGCATGAGCACACCTACAACAGTGCACCGGCACCCTCGGCACCATCACCCAGTGGAACGGCGGCGGGCGCGCCCAGCGTCACCAGCACGCCGACCAAGGGCGGGCCGGTCACTGGCGCGGGCCAAGCTCCGCCGGTGCAAGTGAGCTTGAACGAAACGCGGCCCCTCAATGTGTACGTCAACTACCTCATCAAGTTCACCTATGGACTGGTCCCGCTTTTGAGATGACCGCGCACGTGTCCCCAGAACCCTTTCCAAGGAGAAATTGCATGGCATACACCAACGTCCAATTCATCGGCTACGTGCTCGACACGGCGCCCCAAGTGAACCCTGATGGATCCAAGACCTATCTGGGGCTGAGCGATCCAAGGCTCGACATTGAGGCGCGCTGCGATGTGATGTTGCGCGCCATGCAGACGGCCCGGGATGCACTGCCGCAGACGTCTCCACCGGTACCCGAGGGGGAAACACTGAAGGTCTTCCTGGCCCCCGAGTTCTTTTTTCGAGGTGCCTCGGGTGCCTACCAGATGGACGATGTCCAACGCGCCATCACCTCGTTGCAGCGCCTGGCGGCCGATGACCAGTGGGTTGACTGGGTGTTTGTGTTCGGCACCATTTTGGGCGCGTCGTCCGCCACCCAGCAGACGCCTCCCTACGACATCGATCCGCTCGCCAGCACCGAGATCTACAACTTTGCGCTGGTGCAGCAGGGGGGCATGGCGGCACAGGGCGATGCGGGGGCGCGGATGGTGATGAAGGAGTTGATGTCGGGGGTTGATTTCATCGCCACTGCCGCGAATCCGGGCGGCCTGTTGCTCGGCGACGTGGAACATTGGCCTGCATCGACCGGGGGTGGACTGGGGCGTGAGCAGCAAGAGGTCAACTATGACGGTGCCGGCGTGTTCGAGCTGGCAGGCATCACCTGGGGGCTGGAGGTCTGCCTGGACCACGGCGGCACGGTGCGCCGGCTACAGAGGTCGCCACAATTGCCGGGCCAGAAGCTGATTCAGCTGCAGGTGGTGCCATCGTGTGGCATGGGCATACAGGCCCCCAGCGTCATCACGCAGGCAGGCGGCTATGTCTTCAATTGCGATGGCTCGGGCGCGGCAAGCCACTCCACCCTGGTGCAGCAGGTGCCACCGGTGGCCAACGTGCCCTTGCTGAGCAGCGCACCGGTCGGCGACGCCGCTGTCGCACTGCAAAGCACTTCGCCCATGGAGGATGTGGCTGTCAGCGCCCTCTACGCCAGGGGGCCGGGCGTGGTCAATATCTATCCGGCACAGGCCTTGCCCGCACAGCAGGTGGTGGCGGGTAATACCGTATGCCTTGATTGGCCCGCCAGCCCCGACTACCGCTTCATCTTCCAGCTGGTCTACAACAGCAGTGGCAACTTCGTGACGTTGGTGTGCGAAATACGCAGCAAGAAGGCCAACTTCTACGGGAACAACTATTTCCTGCCGCTTTCGCTGCAGACGCAGGACTCGTGGAAGCAGGATGTGCGCATCCAGATGACCTTGGCGGCGGGCAGCAGCCCCTACGCTGGTGCCGTGTGGTGCAAGATCAACGTGCCGGGTTTCATCTTTGAAGGCAATGCCTTTGAGTTCAGTGCCACGTATGGTGGCCCCGCGCCGTTCACCATCTGGCAGTCCACGGACACGGACACGGATGGGCTGGGCGATGACAACCTGTGACCCTGGCGCCGAAAGCGCACTGCATGCACTGAGCGTGTCGGTGGGCCCGCGGGCCTTCCAGGTGCTTGCCAGTGCGACCCGGTGTGCCTTTTGGCGCCGTGTGGAGGCTGGCGCGTGGGAGCCGCAAACCTTCGAGGTCTTCCGGCGCTTCCTGCAGCCCGACCGCTCCTACATTGACCTGGGTGCCTGGATCGGCCCTACGGTGCTTTATGGCGCGGCACTGTCACGCTGCGTGCATGCCGTGGAGCCCGACCCGGTGGCCTTCGCAGAGCTGGACCGCAACGTGCGAGCCAACCCTGGGCTGTGCGAAAAAATCCACCTGCACCCCTTCGGCATTGGCCCCGAATCTGGCCCGCTGCATCTCTACGCCGGTGGTCTTTACTATGCAGGACACAGTGAGTTCGGGGACAGCATGTCGGGCATGTTGGCCGCGCCGGATGTGCCTGGCCAGCCTTGCCACAAGGCGCGGGGTGTGGACATGGAGCACTTTCTGCACATGTATGCCAGGAAGGACTGCAACTTCATCAAGATGGACATAGAGGGTGGCGAATACGCTGTGATTCCCGGCCTCTGGCGCCGTTTGTGGCGGTGGGGGCCACCCACCCTTTGTGTGTCCTTCCATGCTCCGGAAATCGCCCGGCGCGAGTCCTTGGTGCGGGCCTGCATCGAAGAGCTGCTGCTGTGTTACCCGCGCTTTTATGCGGCTGCCGACACCAAGGCCGTTGCGCTCGAAAAACTGGCGGACGCAGTGCATGACTGGGGCGACGACGCCCCTGGCAGCCCCTGGCGCAAGCTGGAGGCGCTGCTGGGAGCAGGTTTGGTGGCAACCCGTGAGGAGTGGTGAATGACTGCTGCACAAAATCGCCAGATCCTGATTGGGGTGCATGTGACGGGGGCTGGCGAAGGTCTGGCCGCCACGCTGTGCAGTGTTTTCGAGAACACGCCGCTGCCCTTCGGGCTGCGGATACTGCCGGACAGTGTCCTTGCATCCCAGGCCCCGGCCGTGCAGCAGGTGCGGCTTGCCCCCGAGTCCCTTGTTCAGCGGTCCAGCCCGGCGCAGCCGGGGGCTGCCGCCTGTTTCAACCAGCTGGTGAGCGAGCCTGCCGACATCTATGTGTTTCTGGAAAACGGCGCGCGGGTCTGCCCTGGCTGGCTGGAGCTGATCTTGGCCGCGCTGGACAGCGATGCCAGCCATGGGTTGGCGGGCCCCTCCACCAACCGGGGATGGAACGAGCAGGCCGTGGCACCAGGCTGCGGCGCTACCCAGGAAGCGCTGTGGGACCAGGCGGACGCCTTGCTGGCTCGCTACGGCAATGCCTGCGTGCCCCTGGCGCCCCTGCACAGCCTGGCAGACTTCTGCTACGTGGTGAAGAACGAGGTGGTGGCCGCCATTGGCGCGGCGGACGCGGCATACACCCAGGGCCCCTGCTGGGAGATGGACTACAACGTGCGCGCCGCCCGCGCCGGCTTCCTGGGGGTCTGGGTGCAGGGCGCCTTCGTCCACCGAGCGCCCCGCTGCGCGGTGCTGGCACCTGTCCACGATGGACTGCTGGAGGCCAACAAGCGGCTGTACCAGGACCGGTTCTGTGCCTGGCGCAGCGAGAGCCATCCGCAGGCACCGCCCTATCACGGCCACTGCGCAGGGGATGGTTGCCGCTACTTTGCCGTGCCGGAGCAGATGCGCATCTTTGTGCCACTGCCCGGCAATGTGGCACCTGCGCTGCAGGTGCCCGAAGGCACCGCGCCCTCGGCGCCGCCCTTGCTGAGCTGCGTCATGCCCACGCGGGGGCGTGCAGCCTTTGTTGCGCAGTCGATCCGCTACTTCCAGCGGCAGGACTATCCCGCGCTGGAACTCATCATTGTCTACGAGCAAGAGTCTGATCTCCCCGCCGGCATCGACGACCCACGCGTCCGCTGCATCCGCATGCCGGCCCGTACCAGCATTGGTGCCAAGCGCAATGAAGCGGTGCGTGTGGCGCGGGGCGAGCTGATCGCGCATTGGGACGATGACGACTGGTATGGCGCGCAGCGCCTGAGCCGCCAGGCCGCGCCCATTCTGCACAACCTGGCGGATGTCACCGGGCTCAACGACATGTTGTTCATGGCCCGGCCGCTGGCCGAGTTCTGGGCGAGCAGCCGGGCGCTGTTTCGTCGGATGTTTGTCGAAAACGTGAGCGGTGGCACCCTGGTCTTTCGGCGCAGCCTGTGGGAGCGCCAGGGGCGGTACCCCGATACATCGCTGCGGGAGGATGCGGATTTCCTGCTGAAGACCCTGCGGGGCGGAGCGCGGCTGTGCCGCATTTCGGGGCGTTCACTGTGCATCTATGTACGCCACGATGGCAACACCTGGAAGTTCAAGGAAGGCCACTACTTGCAGCAGGCCGCCTGGGCCCTGGTGCCTGTACCGGACTGCCTGCTGGACGACGACCGCAGCTTTTACTTTCCTGCCACCCCTGGTGGCACGGCTGAGACAGGTGGCCCGCAGGCGCCCGCGATGCCGATGGTGTCGTGCATCATGCCCACCGCGGACCGGCGTGAGTTTGTGCCACAAGCCATCCGGAACTTTCTGGCGCAGGACTATGAACCCCGTGAACTGATCGTGCTGGACGACGGGCGCGACAGCGTGGCCGATCTGATCCCATCGCACGGCGGAATCCGCTACCTGCGCCTGGACCGCAAGTCCACCATCGGCGCCAAGCGCAACATTGCCTGCGAACTGGCGCGTGGCGAGGTGATAGCGCACTGGGACGACGACGACTGGATGGCGCCCACCTGGCTCAGTTCGCAGGTCAAGGCCTTGCGGGGCCAGGGGGCCGACATCTGTGGCCTGGACAAGGTGTTCTTCTATGCGCCGGACGCGCGCCGGGCTTGGCAGTATGTGTACGATGGGCGCACGCCCTGGGTGTGTGGCGGCACGCTGTGCTACCTGAGGGAGTTCTGGCGCAGTGTCCCGTTCGCGGATATCGATGTGGGGGAAGACAACGCTTTTGTCTGGTCGGTGCGGGACAAGCGGATTGCCACCAACCCGGATCAGCATCTGTACGTGGCCCGTGTCCACGACCGCAACACCAGTCCCAAAGACACCTGGAACCGGCGCTGGCACAGCTACCCGGTGGAGCACGTTGAGAGGCTCATTCGCTGACCCGCTGACTCTGCGGGAGGCTTACGGGTGGGTAGCAGGTGCCAGCCGGTATACCGGCTCGGGTTCTGGTGGATGGGCCTTGCCGGTGCTGGCGTAGGCTTCCATTTTCACGCTGCCGGCCAGCTCGTGGTGCGCGCGGTGGCTCAGCAGAACCGTCCCGGGGCCCGCCAGGCTGTTCAGGTGCAGCGTCACGTTGGCCGCGTGGTGGCTGTCCAGGGGCTCCCCGTGGGGCTGCAGGGTGGCCGTGTGCATGCCGCCCGATATTTCCAGGCGCACCCCATGCCGTACCTCCAGAATGCGGCTTCTTCGTTGCACACGGATGCACAGGTCCTGTGCCAGGGCTGCGGCCTGCTGCAGGTTCTGTGCGCTGCTGGGGCCCTGCTCGAAGTGGAACAGCATGCAGTCTCCCAGCGTCCCCGCGCCATGGCCCTGGCCCGACTGCACGGCATTGGCGCACCAGCGCAATTGCTGCTCGCGGATCTCCTGCAGGTCGGACAGTGCCAGGGATGCGTCGCGGGCGGGGTACAGGCGCAAGGTCAGGCACAGGATGGCGCGCGAGGGAGCACCGGGGGGTTGTAGCCTGGGATGTTCCAGCGAATCCATGGTGGCGTGTTGCGCCCGGCCGGATGCAGCGTGGGCTGCGGGGATGGGCCCCGCCGGGTGGCTGGGACTGCGGGGCTGGCCTGCCTGTGCCAGGCACCGGGCGAGGTCACCGTGCAGTTGCACGGCATCGGCGGTGCGCCGGCGCACATCTTTTTGCAAAGCCTGCTGTAGCAGCGTGCCCAGCGGACTGCCTTGCAGTTCCTCGGGCAACGGGACGGTTTCCATGCTCATCTGGCGTTGCAGCACCTCCGTCAGGCTGGCACCCTGGATGCTCGGCCGGGCGCTCAGGCACTCCACGAACATCAAGGCCCAGGCATAGATGTCGGTGGCGGGCCCGCACGCTTCGCCGCGCAGCTGTTCTGGCGCGCAGTAGGCGGGCGTGCCTTCGGCCCCAGCCGTGAACTGGGGTTCCCCGTGGTGGCTGGCAAGCCCGAAGTCCAGCACCTTGGCGTGCAAGTTGGTGCCGCTGGAAACCACCATCACGTTCTCTGGCTTCAGGTCCCGGTGCACGATGTGGTGGGCATGGAGGAAAGCCAGGGCATCGAGCAACTGCGCCATCAGCCCCGCCGTGTCCGGCAATGACAGCTTGCCCTGGCGCTGCAGAAACTCGCGCAGCGTTTCGCCAGCCACGTATTCCAGCACGGCAAACGGCACGCCCTCCTGGGCCAGGCCTTTGTCGATGAGCCGGACCACGTGGATGTGTTGCAGCAGGGCCAGCACCCGGGTTTCCTGGTGCAGCCGTTGGTGCACACGCCGCCGGTTGGCGGGGTCGCGCGCGGCCGGGGTGCTCGGAATCTTGATGGCCACGAACTGGCCGGTGCTGCGCTGCCTGGCCTTGAAGACCTGGCCCGATGCGCCCTGGCCCAGCAAACCCAGCGATTGATAGCCCGGCACACCCACGGGAAAACCGTGCGTGGGCACTCGTGTCATTGCAATGGGGCGCAGGCTCAGGCCACAAGCGACTCTTCAGCGTGGATCTGGCTGAGCAGTGCCAAGGGGTCGAAATCGGCTTCCAGCTGCGTGCCCCGCGTGATGCGAAAGCACAGGCAGCCAAAGCGCAAGGAGCCCCGGCGCCGCTCGATCAGCTCGGGGACATGGGAGTCGCCGGGCATGGCCAGTGCAAGTTGTTTGCGCATGCGGAATATCTGAATGTTGAGGTGCCCGGGCTCCACTCCCAGCATCTTCGCCAGACGCTCCAGCTCGACCCAGCCATGGGCCTGGCTGTCCCGATGGCGCTGCGCATCGGCCCATCGCAAGCGCGCCAGGGTCAGCAGGGCGTAGTGGTGGGTGCGCTCGCCCAGGTCGAACTGACGGTCTGCCTCCTGCACCTGCAGGCGAACATGCTCTTCATCCAGGCTGACGTTGAAATGCAGGCTCGTGCGCGGCCGGATACACGGAACCGAACCGACCATGGCCTCCATGGTCGAGGTGACCTCCTGCGCCGCGATGAAGCACCAGGTCTGGTTGGAAAATCGGATCTCGTCGCCGTCTTCCAGCACCCAGCTGCCCTGGGGGGTGGTGCATATCCACCGGCCTTGCTCGGCGCAGTGGATGGACACCTCGGCGTGCTCGCCCTGGGGCAGCAGGTTGGACCGCTCCAGCGGCACGGGGGTGCTGTCGTGGCCCAGGGGCCAGAGCAGATTGGAGGGGGCTGCAAGGTCTTCCACGACCCAGGCAGAGCCAGCGTCACGCCCGAAACCGATGGTGCTTCCCATGCGGAGTGCAAAGGCTCCGTTGTGGGACAGCAGCGCGCCATCGAGCAGGGTTCCGTTGCGGCTGTGGTCGTGCAGTTCCCATGCGGTGCCCGTCCAGCGGATGGAGGCATGCAGCTGCGAGGCGTCCGGGTTTTCCAGCAAGGTGTCCGAAGAACGGCCTCGCCCAAACACGTGGAGTGTCCGCAAATGGATCTTGCGCTGTGTTGCGCGGTTTTTCAGGATTGCCATCAGTCAGTCCCTCATTTCTTCTTCGTCACACCTTGCGGCGCGGTTTCCTTTGGCCCCGCGCATGGCTGAATGTGATGCCACGCAGGCCGTGGCATGCCGCTGCTGCGATTGCCTTGCGGGATGCCGCTGTGCAGCTGACGCCGGTTTCCTATCCGGGCGTTCGCCAAGAATTCCCGATGCAGCCCAAAGAGTGTGTTGGCGCAGTCCTCCCCGCGCAACTACCAAATCTGGTAGTTAACGTTCTGTTTGCAATTGCATGGGATCGAAATGCACGAGGCCCCTTGGCAAGGCATCACAAGCAGCCCTGCCACGCACCTGCCTTTCGACCGCGCTGCATGCAGGGCTGGGCACTTTTCTTGTTGACCGCGGTGGCACGATGGCGCTGAAAGCCTGCCGCCGCAACGGTGCGCAGAGCGGCGTGCAGACCGGCGGGCATCGGTGCCTGCGGCCTGTAATGGCCTGTAATCGCCAAGCCAGAAGGTGGCTCCCACAATTTGTCCGGCGAGATGGCGTTTGCCATTCGCACCGATCCATTGACGGAGAAAACCATGCCTTACCTGTCTGACACTCAACGCAATCTGCTGGCGCCCGCTGGCGGGCTGCATCCTCGCAACGGCGCCACGGTGCCGACCTCGCAGCAGGCGCCATTTGTGAACGCCGCGTGCTGGGGTTGGGCGTTGAATGGCGAATACGTGAATGCCGATGACCCGTACGCAGCCACCACCATCTATACCTCGGACAACGGCGCTTTCGTGTTCAATGCCGAGCGTGTGCCCACCGGCCTGAACGCAGCGTTCTTTGCGGTCACCGACGTGATCTTTCCGCAAACGGTGCCGTACCACACCACACTGACCGCCAATTTCGCCAATGCACTGGGTGGCAATGTGGCGGCGCAGGACGCCTGCCGTTTTGCACTGATGAAGCTCACGGCAGAACTCAATGGGCACACGGTGTTGCCCGACACCGGCTCTGCGGTCTACACCATGGTCATGAAGTCACCGAGCTGGTACGGCTGGTGCCATTGGGGCATCGGCATCCAGGGAACGGGCGGTGGGGACACGACCTACCAGCAAAAAGTCAATGGCAGCGTCCTGAACCCCAACACCCTGCAATACAACTGCGGCGTGATGTGGGATGAAGGCCAGCCGCTGACCACGACGATCCGCATCGACGGCCTGTTGCAGACACAGGTCACCATGCTCAACAACGTGGTGTGACGCCATGGCTGCGCAAACCCGTGGTATCGACGTCAGCCACTACCAGGGCAATGTCAACTGGCCGAGTGTGGCTGGCAGCGACGTGGCCTTCTGCTTCATCAAGGCCACCGAAGGCATTGCCTATGTGGACCCGCTTTTCCGCGCCAACTGGACGGGCAGCGCGGCCGCAGGATTGCGCCGGGGCGCCTACCACTTCGGCCATGCCGGCAGCGATGCCGTCGCCCAGGCACAGTTTTTCTACAACACGGTCAGCGCCGATGGCACGCTCGGGCCCGCGGATCTGCCACCGGTGCTGGATCTGGAAACCCTGGATGGGCAAAGCCCCGCCGCAGTCCTGCAATGGACCCTGGCATTCCTGTCCGAGGCCGATGCGCTGTTCGGGCGCCAGACCATGGTCTATACCGACACGGGCTTCTGGCAGGCGCTTCAGGCGCTCCCCGGCTGCCAGGTGCTGGCCTCCCGCCCGCTGTGGCTGGCCGCATATTCCGCCGACCCCCATGTGCCACCACCTTGGGCACCCTTGTCGTCCTGGACGTTCTGGCAGTACAGCGATGGCTCCGTCAATGGCGGCAGCCCGGTGGCTGGCGTGGCGGGTGCCGTGGACCAGAACTGGTTCGCCGGCTCCGTGGCGCAGCTCGCCGCTCTGGGCTAGTGCCCAGGCCACCCCCCACCACCGTCTGGACGGACGGAACGCTTCCCATCGTTTCACTTTCCCACCACCACACCTTGAGGAGATTCGCCATGACATGCTATACCGACGCCACCGACACCAAAAAGATCACGAGGGAGATCGAGAGAAATCTGCAGGTTGAAGACAAGGCCATCGAAGTCCTGCAATTGATTGCCACGCTTTGCTTGACGACCGAGCTCTCTGAGGACCCGATGACGCTGTGGCTGCGCTTGCTCAGTGAAAACGGCGTGACCGCGCAGAAGTGGAAGGGCAGTAAGGATGTCATCGAGATCTACCCCAGCGGCACGCACGGTGTTGGGAAAAGCGACAGATTATGGTTCCAGCTGGGAGAGACATCGGTCGCTGTCATCAAGGCCTACGAGAGCGAACACTAGGCCCGTGCACCGGGGGGCCGGCGTGGAGCATGGAGGGGCCGTGGTCCTTTCGTGCCCCCGCAGTGTGTGGCCGATGGACGGATGAAAACTGAATTAAAAATAGCCGCTAGCGCTTTTTAGTGTTGGATTGATGGCTATTGAATTTATAGCAATCTGCCAGCCCTGCGATAGTCTTGCCTGCGGCAGTCAAGTGCCCAGCGGCAATACCAGCCTGAACTCCGCCCCCCGTCCCACATCGCTGTCCACCTCCAGCGTTCCGCCGTGCCGGTGGATCACGGTGTGCACCAGGGCCAGCCCCAGGCCCACGCCGCCGATGGCGGGGTGGCTGCGGTCATGCAGCCGCTGGAACGGTGCGAACAGCTGGCCCTGCAGTTCCGGTGCGATGCCGGGGCCTTCATCGCGCACCGACACGATCCAGTGCTCCCCTCGCTGCACGATGGAGCACTGCACGATGCCTTCTTCGGGGCTGAACTTGACGGCGTTGTTCAGCACGTTGGCCAGCGCGCGGCACAACAGGGCGCGGTCGCCCACGGTGGGGGCGGTTTCCGGCGCCGTGGCAATGGTCACCTCCACACCCCGGTCGCGGGCCAGGGCCCAGATGTCGTCCACGGTTTCGGCCAGCACGGCCACCAGGTCCAGGGGCGCCATGCGGTATTCCTGCGACTCGGCGCTGGCGAGCTTGACGAAGTTCTCGGCCATGCCCAGGGACGTGCGCGCATAACGCTCTATGCGCAGCATCAGCTCATCGTCCGGCATGCGGCCGGGGTAGGCGCGCTGCATCTCCAGCAGCGTGAGGATGGAGGCGTTGGGCGCCCGGATGTCGTGTGAGATGAAGTTCATCGCCTGGTCACGCTGCTGCTGGGCGCGCCGCATGTCCGTCAGGTCTACCAGGGTCAGCAGCCAGCCAGCCTTGGCCAGGTCGGTGAAGGGCTTGCACTGCACCAGCAGGCTGCGGCCTTGGGCATCGCGCCCCTCGCTTTGTTCGGGCATGTGGTGGCCGCGCAGCTTGTCCAGGGTGATGAGGGGTTGGCCGGTGCCGGTGTGCACCAGGTCATGCAGAAGTTCGACCACCGACTGCCCCTGCAGCGGCACCTGGGGGTCTCCGCCCACGTGGCGGCGTGCCGCCATGTTGGTGAGCAGGATGTGCCCCTGCGGGTCGCAGACGATGGTGGGGGAGGGCAGCTGCTGCAGGCTTTCGCTCACGAAGTGGTGCAGGTCGCGCAGCTGGCGCGATGCGCGTTCCACGGCATTGATGCGCTTTTCCAGGAAGTCGCCGGAATCGCCGGGGCGGTGCTGCAGCCGCATCGACAGGCCGTCGCGCTGCAGACGCTCCATCTCCAGCCGCAGAAAGTGCGCGGCGGCGCTCAGGCGTCGCCAGCTCCACAGCGGATAGGCCAGCACCAGCCCGGTCAGCGCTGCAGCGGGCGCGAACTGCAGGCCTATCCACGAAGGAAGGACCACGCTGAGCAGCAGGGTGGCCACGCCCAGCGCCGCGCTGGTGAGCAGGGCCACGAAGGGCCCCAGCAACAGCAGGGCCAGCAGTGCACACACCACGGGGGCCAGGTTGAACAGGGTGTTGAGAGCCGTGGCGGCAGGCTGGATCCGCACACCCGACAGGCGGCCGTCCAGCACCTGGGCCACCACCTCCACGCCAGGCATCAGTCGCGATTGCTGGCTCATGGGCGTGGCAAACATGTCGCCCAGGCCCGAGGCCGCAGCACCCACGAGCACGTATTTGCCGCGAAACGCCTGTGCAGGCACCTGGCCGCGAAGCACGTCGATGTAGGAATAGGTGGTGAAGTGGCCGGGACCACCGGCATACGCAATCAGCGTGCGGTCAGCGCGTTCCCAGGGGCCACTGCCTGGAGGCTGTGTGGCTGCGCCGTCGGCAACCGCCGCAGCGCGCGCGGCGTTGCACTGCGGCAACGTGGCGGGGGTGAGCGGTGCGGACGTGGCCACGCACTGCAGTGCCATGCTGAAGTGCTGCCAGGGTGCAGCGGCGGGCCCTTCCTGCAGGTACAGGCTGCGCACCACGCCGTCGTTGTCGGGAACCACGTGGACATGGCCCAGGCCGGCTGCGGCATCTGCAAATGCGGTCCAGGGCAGGTCGGCCAGGTGGGCAGCCGGGCCATGGCCGCGCCGCAGCACTGGCAGCACCACCCGCCCGCTGCGTCGCATGGCGTCGGCCAGCAGCACGTCGTCCTCGGGGTAGTCCAGGTCTTCTTCGTTGAACAGCACGTCCATGCCGATGGCGCGGGGCTGCTGCGCCGACACGCGCGTGATCAGCTCCGCGTGCAGCGCGCGGCGCCAGGGCCAGCGGCCAATGGCTGCGATGCTGGGGTCGTCGATGGCAACGATGACGATGTCGGGGTGCGCGGGGCGTGAGAGCAAGCGCAGGCCTGCGTCCTGCACGAGGTGGTTGACCCGGCTCAGGCTGTCGGCGGTGCTGAGCCAGGCCACCAGCCCCAGCAGGGCGGCGGCCAGCAGGCTCCATTCCAGGCGCCGCTGCTGGCCCCGGGTGCGTCCGGCGGTGATCATGGGCTTAGAACCTCCGTGCCCAGGCAACGCTGTGTGCGCGCCTCAAGGGCGTCCCACGGGCTGGCCGCTCGAGGTGGAGACCGGCAGTCCCGAACCCGTGCTGATGCCCGAGCCGACCCGGATCTGGCGCGGTGGCGAGAAGTCGCTTTGCAGGCCCGTGGGGTCCAGCACCTGGATGCGCACCAGGTAGTCGCCCGCAGGCAGGTTGCCGGCGGTCCATGCAGGGGCGTCGAGCTGGGTGTCGAGCACCACCTTGTCAAATGCCAGATCGTTGGCTGGGGCCAGTTGCAGGCGGAACCGCTGGCCGGGCTGCGCGGGCCAGTGCACCCGCACCGTGGTGTCGCCATCCTGCGCCTGCAACGACTGGGGAGACAGTGTGGCGGGGCGGTCTGCCACCGTGAAGGGCTGGGGCGGGGCAAACGGCCCTTGGTCGACCTGGCCTGCCGTGCCACCCGGGTCGGCCGGCCTCCCTGGATTCGCTGGGCCATGAGGCAGTTGCAGCAGGCTGGCCGCACGCCAGAAATAGTTGCCCACGGGCAGGGTGCTCAGAGGCAGGCGGCATTCGGTGAGGCGTTGTTCGTCCAGCACAGGCTGGGTGAACTGCGCATCGCGGGCCACCTGCAGGCGGTACCAGGCCACACCAGGCACCTGGGTGCACCGCAGTTCGCCCGCGCCGCTGGCCACCACCGCGCCGGGCGCGGGTTGCTGGTACAGCGGGGCCACGGGGCGCGTCTTGACCACAAAAGGCAGCAGGGCGGGTACGCCGGGGATGCCTGCGTCATCGAGGGCGCGTACCGACAGGTAGTAGCGTCCATCTTCCACGGCTTTCCAGCGCAGCTGGCCATCGGCAAAACTGCCGTGGCGCAGCACCTGGGTGAAGTCCGCATCCTGCGCCACCTGGGCCTGGTAGCGCGCAGCGCCCGGCAGCGGTGGTACGTTAATGGCCAGGATGCCCGCATCGCTGAGCATGGCAGGGACGCCTGATGTGTCGGGTGCCGCCAGCAGCGGGCGCGGCGCGCCCACGCTGCCATCGGCCGCCACGGCCAGCCCTTGTCCCGGGGCCAGCATCGCGGCGGCCGCTGCGGAGGAATGGGAGGATTGGCCCGTAGTTTCCGGCTGGCGGGACTGAACGGCCACCGAACCACTGAGCACCGACGCGGTGGTCTGGCCCGATTCTCCCATCGCCACGCCGAAGCGGGTGCCGCGCACACTGGTCACGGCGAGGGGGGTGCGCAGCTCGAAGCGGCGAAAAGCCTCGGCATTGGGTGGAACGCTGGATTCCACCGCACCGCTGCGCATCTCCAGCACCGATTGCAGGCTGCCCGCGCGCCCCCTGCGACGCAGTTGCCGCAGCAGCAGCTCGGACTGCGCCTGCACCCGCACCACGGTGCCATCGGCCAGCTTGACGGCGACGAAGGCGTCTGGCCCCACCTGCAGCGCGGTACCCTCTTCAAGCTTGCCGCCCTGGGCGACGGGCGCCGGGGTGTCGCCAGCGCGGGTTTGTGCGGTGACCGTGCCGTGCACGAACTCCACCGTGGCCGATTCGGCGGGCTGCAGGCGCACCGGAATCCACACCACCGAGCCCGGCACCAGGCGCCGGGGGTCGGCCACCTTGTTGCGGGCCTGCAGCAGCGGCCATTGCCGGGGTGCTGCCAGATAGGCCTTGGCCAGGCCTTCGAGGGTGTCCCCCTCCTGCACGGTGTGGGCAATTTCATCGCCTTGTGGCGTGGTGGCAGCGGCGGGGCGGGCCTGGGCGCAGGTGCTCGCCAGGCTACCGAGAAAACCCAGGGTGAGTGCCGCGCTGGCGCGCAGGGCCCAGCGGGGGCGGCCGGTTTTGGTTGCCAAGTGAAATCTCCTTCGTGCCGATCAGTGCAGGCGGGCTGGCCACGGAATCCCCTGAGGATGCCGCAGCTGGTAGTGGGGGGTCAGGCCCTTCGCTGGGCCTCGACAGCTTCAAAACGGTAACCCACACCGTAGACCGCCGAGACAATGAAACCGTTGGCGGGCCGCAGGTCCAGCAGGGTGCGCAAGCGCGAGATGTGGGTGTCCAGCGAGCGCGACATGACATCCGCCACCTGGCCCCAGACAATGTCCTTGAGGTGGTCGCGCGACAGCAGCCGGCCCATGTTCTGAAACAGAAACAGGGCGAGATCGTACTCGCGGTTCTTCAGCTCCACGGGCACGCCGTCAATTTCGATGGACCGGGTTTCGGACAGGAAGCGGTAGCGCCCGAACTCCACCACGCCGCCCACGTTGGCCGGGTAGGCACGGCGCAGCAGGGCCGAGACGCGGGCATTGAGCTCGCCAATGCGCACCGGCTTGACCATGAAGTCGTCCGCGCCACTGCCCAGGCCTTCGACGATGTCGCGCTCCTCCTGGCGGTGTGTGACGAACAGGATGGGCAATTGGGTGCCCACGTTCTTGCGCACCCAGCGCACCACTTCGGGCCCTGTGGTGTCTGGCAGGTGCCAGTCCACGATCAGCAGGTCAAAGGTCTCGCGGCGCATCTCGCGCAGCAAGTCGGCTCCATTGAGGTGTGTGTGGCAGACGTGGCCCATTGCCTCCGTGGCCTGTTTGATCAGATCCAGCTGGAGCGCATCGTCGTCCAAAGCGGCTATGCGCATGGTGTTTCCCTGTCGAAAATGCAATCGCGGATTATTTGCGATAACCGTCGACCGCGCTGGAACGCTCCGACGCCCCCGCAGCTGATTGACATTTGTTAACGCTTGGGGGCGCCCCGGGACGGGGGGCGGGGCGTGGGCGCGATTTCCCGCACCAGCCGCATGCCAACCAGGGTGTAGCGTGTCTCCGGGCTGTTCCAGTTGCGGTAGCCGCAACGCGCATAGAACGACCAGGTGTGCCAGGAGCCTCCACGGCGCACGCGCACGGTGCCGTCTGCAGGGCCCTTCGGGTCGCTGCGCGGGGAGTGCGCATAGTAGGTGTCCCCGTGCCAGTCCGACACCCATTCCCAGGCATTGCCCAGCATGTCGTGCAGGCCAAAGGCATTGGGTGCATAGCTGCCCACGGGTGCGGTGAACGCATGGCCGTCGCTGCCGGCCAAGGCGTGCTGCTGCCAGCGGGGCCACAGGGGTGCGGCCTCCTGGTCGAAGGTGTTGGCGCTTTGCAGCAGGCCCTGCGGGTCATCGCCATGGGGGTAGCGGGTGCGGGTGCCTGCGCGGCAGGCGTATTCCCATTCAGCCTCGGTGGGCAGGCGGTAGTGGTGGCCTTCGGTACGGCTCAGCCATCGGGCCAGGGCCTGGGCGTCGTTCCAGGTGATGTTGACCACCGGATGGTCTGGCCCTTGTGCAAAACCCGGGTTGCGCCACGAATAGCGGGGGTCTCGGCCCTCAAAAGCATCGCCGCGCCGCGTGGTGGCGGGGTCGTACTGGGCGTTGTAGCCATAGCCGCCTGTGCCATCGGCTTCCGATTCGGGCTGGTAGCCCGAGGCCTTGATAAAGCGCTGGAACTGCCCCACGGTGACCTCGTGCCGGCCCAGGTAGAACGCCTGGCGGATGCGCACCGTGTGCGCCGGGCCTTCATCGGCCAGATCGGTGAAGCGCCTGGGCTCCAGCGCGGGATAGTCGCGTGCCAGGACGTCTGGCGGCTCCACGCCACCCATCGTGAAGCTGCCGGCCGGAACTTGCTGGAAGACCATGCCCAGGCTGTTGGTCCAGCTGGCGGGCGCGGCGTTTTTTTCAGACCCGGCATGGGCGCAGGCGCAGGCAAGCACCGCCGCCAGGGCCATGCCATGCGCCCCGGGGGGGCGCCGCTGAGACCAGGCCACGCCGTGGGTCAGGGTTGGCGGTCGGGGGCTTCGCTCACGCATTCAAAAATCAGGCGCGAGCCATCGTTGCGCAGTAGTTTGGGAAACAGCGCCAGCGGCTGGCATTCGCGTGTGGCTGCCGCATAGGCGGGAGACGTGTCGTTCCCGTAGACGGGTACGCTGAAAGTGCGGTCGCGGCCCGATGCCATGGGCCCCGAGGGGTGGTGGTGAGGGGCGGTGGCGTTGCAGCCCGCCAACACGGCAAGCACGGAGAGGATGGCAACTGGCAGTTTCATGGGGATCTCCAAGAACAGAGCGGCCAGTTTACGCACATGGCCGGCTTTGCCGCGTAGGCGCAGTGCGCGGACGCCACACTCTTTGTTCTGGCGCACCCTGGGAGGGCCCCGCACGGATGCACGGGCGTCAGATTGCGAGTTCTTTTGGCGTCTTGCGCTTGTCTATCAAGCGCTGAATGCTATTAAAAAATGAGTATCCCGCCGTTTGCGGACCGTGATCTCGTGCCGCGCGCGCGGCGGTGGTCTACGCAGCGGCGGCCGCTGCTTCGGCCAGTGCCTGCAACGCGGCCGCCACGTCGGCGTCGGCCACGCCATCCACCGGGGACAGGTGCGGCGCCAGTGCCTGCTGCGCGCCGGGCTCCTTTTGCAGCCGCGCAATCGCCTGGCCCGCTTCCTTGGGGGCGTCGAAGCCAGTGCTCTGCAGCAGCAGGCGGCCATCGGCATCCACGAGCTTGAAGTAGAACTTGCCGTCGGCTTCGCGGTACTGCTTGAACGAGGGCAGTGCGGCCTTCGCGGCCTTGGCGGGCTTGGCTGCCGCAGTGGTCTGGGCCAGGCTGCGCAGGCCCACGGCGGCGCGCAGCTCGCGGATGAACGGCGTGGCCAGCGCACGGGCGCGTTCGGCGCCGGCCAGCAGCGTCTGCTCGATGCGGGCGGGGTTGTGGATGAGTTCTTCGTACTGCGCGCGCATGGGGGCGATCACCTGGTCCACACGTTCGAACAGCGTGTTCTTCGCATCACCCCAGGCAATGCCGTCGGCATAGGCCTTGCGCAGCGCCTCGGTCTCTTCAGGCGTGGCAAATGCCTGGTAGATCTGGAACAGCGCCGATCCCTCGGTGTCCTTGGGCTCGCCGGGCGCGCGCGAGTCGGTCAGGATGCCGCCGATCAGCTTCTTGAGCTGATCGCGCGAGCTGAACAGCGGGATTGTGTTGTCGTAGCTCTTGCTCATCTTGCGGCCGTCCAGCCCCGGCAGGGTGGCCACGTGGTCGTCGATGGCGGCTTCGGGCAGCACGAAGTGCTCGCCATACAGGTGGTTGAAGCTCGCAGCCATGTCGCGTGCCATCTCGATGTGCTGGATCTGGTCGCGGCCCACGGGCACCTTGTGGGCCTTGAACATCAAAATGTCTGCGCCCATCAGCACCGGGTACATGAACAGGCCGGCCGTCACGCCGTCGTCCTGCTCGCGCCCGGCGGCGGTGTTCTTGTCCACGCTGGCCTTGTAGGCGTGGGCGCGGTTGAGCACGCCCTTGCCGGTCACGCAGGTCAGCAGCCAGGTCAGCTCGGGGATTTCGGGGATGTCGGACTGGCGGTAGAACGTGACCTTCTCGGGGTTCAGCCCTGCGGCCAGCCAGCTCGCCGCGATCTCCAGCGTGGAGCGCTGAATGCGTGCCGGGTCCTCGCACTTGATCAGCGCGTGGTAGTCGGCCAGGAAGTAGAAGCTCTGCACATCGGGCGTGAGGCTGGCCGCCACCGAGGGGCGGATGGAGCCCACGAAGTTGCCCAGGTGGGGCGTGCCCGTGGTGGTGATGCCGGTGAGAAAGCGCGTGGTGCTCATGGGAACGGTGTCTGCAGGGAAATGAGAGAAAGAGAGAGAAGGAGAGTCAGCGCAGGAGGGCAGTCAGCGGGGTGAGCAGCAAATTGATGGCGCCGTAGCCCAGGGCCATGAGGGGACGCAGCCACAGTGTGCCCACCACCCCGGCGATCACCAACCCCATCACGATGAAGAAGCCCCAGGGCTCGATGCGGGACACCATGTGCGCCTGCTTCCAGGGCAGCAGTCCCACCAGGATGCGCCCGCCGTCGAGCGGAGGCAGCGGAAACAGGTTGAACGCCCACATCACGAGGTTGACCAGCACGCCTGCGCGCGCCATCTCGATGAAAAAGCGCTCGTCCACCCCAAAGCCCACCAGCGAGACCAGCACCACAGCCCACAAAATGGCCTGGATGAAATTGGACGCCGGCCCTGCCAGCGCCACCCACACCATGTGTTTCTTGGGGTTGCGCAGGTTGCCGAAGTTGACCGGCACGGGCTTGGCATAGCCAAACAGGAAGGCGCCCGAGGTCGCAAAGTACAGCAGCAGCGGCATCAGGATGGTGCCGACCGGGTCGATGTGCTTGATCGGGTTGAGGGTGATCCGGCCCATCATGTACGCGGTGTTGTCACCAAAGTGGCGCGCGGCGTAGCCATGGGCTGCCTCGTGCACGGTAATGGCAAACAACACCGGCAGGGCGTAGATCAGAACGGTTTGGATGAGATTGGAGATGTCCACCGGTCGATTGTCTCAGACGGAGCGCATGGCGGCCTTCCACGGCGCTGCCCTCGCCTTCACGGAATGTCGCTACCCCCCCCCCTCGGCAAGCAGAAGACATTTCGTCATCCCGATGGATTTCTTGGCACACACGCGCAGCGATCCTGAAGCCATTGGTGGCCGCCTGGTGCATGTGATGCGCAGCAACTGCTCCAACAGGCCGATGAGGCCCTGTACACCGGCAAGCACAACGGCAAACACAGCCTGCACCGAACGCGGGATGCGGCATCCGAAATGCTCTCATAAAGATAGCTGAAAGCGGTATGGTTGATGCGCTGGCACCTCATGGGCATTGAAGGGGCGAAGGGGATGCGTCTCGCACGGGTGCCATGGCGCGTGCCCCCGGGTCCGAACCGCTAGTCCCCATTTCCAATCATTGATAGCATGTCGCATACGGTTACGAATTGCAGCACTGCGGCTGCGCTCCCGTTGCCCCACCCGCGCCTCTTCTTGTCACGTCACGCTTCTGGAGACCCATCCCGTGCCATTTGAACAATTCAAAATCGGAACCCGCCTGTTGCTGGTGTTTGGCGGCATTGCGCTCATCGTGGCGGTGCTCATGGGCATGGGGCTTTCTCGGATATCGCGGGCGGAGGATGTCTACCGGGGTGCCCTGTCGTCCACTGCAGGCACAGGCGCCGCTGCCACGGCGGGCGAAGGCCAGCAGCGTGCTTCGCAGGCAGCACAGGAGCACCTGCAAAGCGCCCGCTGGTGGATCGTGGGTGGCGGTGTGGCCGTGATCGCGCTCTCGCTGCTGGGGTTCATGGGCCTGCGCGGCAGCATCGTGAGCCCGCTCAACCAGGCCATCCTGATTGCGGAGACCGTGGCCTCGGGCGACCTGAGCCAGGAGTTCAGCACCGAGCTGCAGGGCGATTTCGGCCGGCTGCTGGGGGCGTTGGGCACGATGGAAGACACGTTGACCGACCTGGTCTCCCGCATCAAGCAGGATGCGGACGCGATCAGCGCCTCGGCCGTGGACATCGACCATGGCAATACCGACCTTTCGCGCCGCGCCGAGGACCAGGTGTCTTCACTCACCGAAACTGCCGCCAGCATGGAGCAGCTGACGGCCACCGTGCGCCAGAACGCAGAGCGTGCGCATTCCGCCAGCGGCCTGGCCGTCAAGGCTTCCGCCATCGCCGAGCACGGTGGCCTGGTGGTGGGCGAGGTGGTGCAGACCATGCAAGCCATCAGTGGCAGCTCCCGCAAGATCGTGGACATCATTCAAGTCATCGAAGGCATCGCCTTCCAGACCAACATCCTGGCGCTGAACGCCGCCGTGGAAGCCGCCCGGGCAGGCGAGCAGGGCCGGGGCTTTGCCGTGGTGGCCAGTGAGGTGCGCAACCTGGCCCAGCGCAGCGCCGTGGCAGCGCGCGAGATCAAGGCGCTGATCAGCGCGTCGGTCGAGCAGGTGGAAAACGGCGCTGGCCAGGTGGGCAAGGCTGGCAAGACCATGGAAGAGATCGTGACGGCCGTGGGCCAGGTCAGTGCGCTGCTGGGTGAAATCTCCATCGCCCTGCGCGAACAGAGCGATGCCATCAGCCATGTGAACGTGGCGGTGTCGCACATGGATGGCACCACCCAGGAGACGGCTGCGCTGGTGCAGAACGCGGTTTCCACCGCGACGTCGCTCACGGCCCAGGCGCGCGACCTGGAGCAGGCCGTGGGTGCGTTCAAGTTGTAGCCCCCTGAGCGGCTGCGCCGCTTCCCCCTCAGGGGGACGCCACCGGTGGCCTGGCGGAGCCAGTTCACGGTGGCGCTGGTCTTTGGCAGCGACAGTTTTGGGTGCGGTAGCCTGAAAGGCGCTTTTTCTGACCCTCAAGACCGCTCTGCGCGGGTGCAGGGCGGGTCACGGGATTTCAGCTTTACAACCCCAAAGCCTTCAAGCTGCCCCGGCCTTCGCGCACCACTTCGGGGTCGCCTCCGGTGCCCATGGGGGTCAGGTCCACCACGGTGGTGGGTTCCAGCGGGCAGGCGCCCGCATCCACGACGGCATCCACCAGCTTTTCGTAGCGTTCGCGGATTTCCTGCGGGTCGTTCAGGGGCTCGGTCTCGCCGGCCGGGATCAGCGTGGTGGCCAGCAGGGGGGCGCTGTGCAGCTCCAGCAGCAGTTGCAGGCCCTTGCGGTCGGGCACGCGCAGGCCGATGGTCTTGCGCGAAGGGTGGCTCACGCGGCGTGGAACTTCCTTGGTCGCTTCGAGGATGAAGGTGTAGGGGCCAGGCGTACCGAGCTTGAGCAGGCGGTACTGGCGGTTGTCCACGCGGGCATAGTTGGCCAGCTCCGACAGGTCACGGCACAACAGGGTGAGGTGGTGCTTGTCATCCACCTGGCGGATGCGGCGCATGCGATCAACGGCATCCTTGTCGTCCAGGTGGCAGACCAGCGCATAGCTGGAATCGGTGGGCACGGCCAGGATGCCGCCCTTTTGCAGCAACATGGCGCCCTGCTTGAGCAGGCGCGGCTGGGGGTTGTCGGGGTGAACTTCGAAATACTGGGCCATGAAATAGTGCGTCTCAAACGGCAGCGGGGTGCCGAATGCGTTCAGCGAGCAGCTCCCAGACCGGGGTAAGCTGGCCGGGCAGCAGCGGCAAGGTCCCCAGGTCGGTGTGGGACTCGTCCGGGCTGTGGAAGTCGCTGCCGCGCGACGCAGCCAGGCCAAATTCCTGCGCCATTGCGGCATAGGTGACATATTCGGCCGCGCTGTGGCTGCCGGTGACGACCTCCACCCCCCGCCCGCCGTGCGCCTTGAACTCGGAAAACAGCGCAAATTCTTCGTTGGCACTGAACTTGTAGCGCGCCGGGTGGGCAATGATGGCCATGCCACCTGCCTCGGTGATCCAGCGCACGGCATCGCCCAGGGACGCCCAGCGGTGTGGCACGTAGCCCGGTTTTCCCTCGATGAGGTACTTGCGAAACACCTCGGACGTGTCCCTGCAGACTCCGGTCTCCACCAGGAAGCGCGCGAAATGGGTGCGCGAGATCAGTGCCGGGTTGCCCACGAACTGCAGCGCGCCCTCGTAGGCACCGGGAATGCCCACCTGGGCCAGCTGTTCGGCCATGTCTTTGGCGCGTTCGCCGCGCCCGCCGCGCGTGGCGGCCAGGCCCTGGGCCAGCTGGGTGTTGTCGGGGTCGAACCCCAGGCCCACGATGTGGACGGTGGTGTCGGCAAACGTGACCGAGATTTCGGTGCCTGTGAGATAGGCCATGCCCTGTGCGTGGGCAGCGGCAGCGGCACGGTGCTGGCCGCTGATTTCGTCATGGTCGGTGAGCGCCCACAACTCGACCCCGTTGGCCCTCGCCCGGGCGGCCAGGTCTTCCGGGGTCAGGGTTCCGTCGGATACCACGGAATGGCAATGCAGGTCGGCGTTCAGTATGGGTGTCACCGTGCCATTTTAGGGCTTGTACCGAAAATGCGCGCCACTGCGCGACCCCTGGGCTGTCGTGGGCGGGTTCTCGCAGACCTGGCATGGTGCCGCTGCCCCGGGTTGGGCTGACCTGTCACCTTTGGCGCCCAGGGTGCGGGTTTTTCCCGGGGAGAACAGGGTGGCAATGGGCCGGGGCGGGGTCCGGGCTGACGTAGGCTATGGTCTGCTGTTGATGCAATCGGGTGTTGCGGGCGGCGTGATGGCCGCAAACTCCCATTTCCAGGTTTACGAGGAAAGACGAACCATGCAAATCGACAATATCCGCGTAGCGCGCAAGCTGTGGGGTGCGTTCATCCTGCTGATGCTGGCCATGCTCCTGATCTCCGGGTTCCAGCAGTACCGGGCTAACAGCTCCATGTCGAGCGCGATGGACCGGGTCATCGAGATCGAAGAGCGCATTTCTGCCGCCATACGCTGGCGGGGTGCCACCGAGACCGCCGTGAACATGGTGATGGGCGGTGCCGTCACCACCGACGCGGTGCTGGCCCAGCAGTACGATGCCAAGGTCAAGGAGATCATTGGCGGCATCAACAAGATTCAAGAGGGGATCGTGGCCGGTGCCACGGCGCCCGATGAAAAAGCGGCGCTCGACAAGGTGCTGGCCGAACGCAAGCTGGTGCTGGCCGCCACTGCCAAGACCTGGGAGCTCAAGGGCGCGGGCGATGGTGTGGCCACCCAGCAGTTTGCGGACAACGAACTCACCCCCATGGTCGGGCGCTACCTCAAGGCACAGGACGAGTTTGTCGCCGTGCTGCAAAAGCGCCGCGACGAGATCCGGGCCGAGACCACGCAACGGCGCGTTGCCTATGCCATCCAGGGCCTGGTGGTGTCGGCCGTGCTGATTGTGGTGGTGCTGCTGCTGGCCTGGAAGCTGGTGCGTTCCATCACCGTTCCACTGGACGAGGCGGTGGAAACCATCGACGCCATCGCCGCTGGCGACCTCACGCGCGAGCTGCAATCCACCCGCAAGGACGAGTTCGGCCACATGCTGAGATCCCTGTCGGCCATGTCCACCCGCTTGCGCGGTGTGGTGAGCGAGGTGCGGGTGGGTGTGGATTCCGTCTCGTCGGCGTCGATCCAGATCGCCAACGGCAACCATGACCTGTCGGCCCGCACCGAGCAGACCGCCTCGAACCTGGAGGAAACGGCCGCCAGCATGGAGGAACTCACGGCCACGGTGAGCCAGTCGGCCGACACGGCACGCCAGGCCAACCAGCTCGCGGGCACGGCGGCCCAGGCGGCGGCACGCGGCGGCGAAGTGGTGGGCCAGGTGGTCACCAGCATGCAGCAGATCACCGACAGCTCGCGCAAGATCAGCGACATCATCGGCGTGATCGATGGCATCGCCTTTCAGACCAACATCCTGGCGCTGAACGCCGCCGTGGAAGCCGCCCGAGCAGGCGAACAGGGCCGGGGCTTTGCCGTGGTGGCCAGCGAGGTGCGCAGCCTGGCCGGGCGCAGCGCCGAGGCCGCAAAGGAGATCAAGAACCTGATCAGTGCCTCGGTCGAAAACGTCGAGTCGGGCTCTGCCCAGGTCGCGCAGGCGGGCCAGACCATGGGCGAGATCGTGGCCAGCGTGCAGCGCGTGAGCGACCTCATCGGCGAAATCACGGCATCCTCCTCCGAGCAGCGCGACGGGATTGCCCAGGTCAACCAGGCCGTGACGCACCTCGACCAGATGACGCAGCAGAACGCGGCACTGGTGGAAGAGTCCACCGCCGCCGCAGCCTCGATGCGCGACCAGGCCCAGCGGCTGGCCGAAGTGGTGGCGGTGTTCAACGTGGGTGCGATGGCAGTTCGCGCGCCGGCAGCGCCCCGCCCGGCACCGGCGGCGGCAGCACGGCCCGCGCCAGCGGCCAGGACCGCCCTGGGCAACAAACCCGCAACCGCCAAGGCGCCACAGCCCCTCAAGGCTCCCCAGGCCCCCAAGGCCCCTGTAACGGCCCGGCTGGCGTCTTCGGCCCCCTCCCCAGCCCGCCGGCCCGCCGCTGCGCCGGCACCATCGGCCACGCCCGCCGCACCGGCACCCCGGGCTGTGGCCAAAGGCGGGGATGACGACTGGGAAAGCTTCTGAAGTTCGCCGAGCGTGGTGAAGGTTTGCTATAAAAATAATAGCTAATAGCGCTTTCCCATTCGGCGCTAGAGGCCAAAAAGCCTCAAAATTTTTTGCACCACGCCCCCAAGGCAGCCCCGGCTGCCTTTTGTTTTGTTTTTTGTGTATGACGAAAGGACCTGCCCATGCCCCTGGTCAACATCCGCCTTGCGCGCCGCGACCTGCCCACCACGGCAGCCCAGAAAGCCGCCTTGATTGCGGGCGTCACCCAGCTCATGCAGCAGGTGCTGGACAAGCGCCCTGAAACTGTCACTGTCATCATCGACGAAGTGGACCCGGAGAACTGGGGCCAGGGCGGCGAGCCGGTCACGGTGATCCGCCAGCGCAACAAGGGCCCTGCGCAGGCCTGAGCGGGGTGGGGCCTTGCCCTAGGAGTCTGCCGGACTTGGAAATCGTCGGCTGCAAATTGACCTCAGCGGTCCATTTTCCACCGTCTTTTTGCCCCATAGCTCGGCTATGGGGCTGCAAATCCGGCAAAAACTGTCCTCGCTGGGGCCAATTTTCGCTTCGACGCTCCAAGTCCGACAGACTCCTAGATCTGAGCCCCCTCGACCAGAAACTGCACCTTGCGCTCGCCCTTCCACTCGTTCACATCGAGCCGGAAGGCCAGCAGCACGCGTGCGGGTAGCTGCTCGGTGTGGCCGAACCAGATGGCGTCCACCGGGTTGCCCTGGTGCATGAGCTTGATCGACAGGTGGTTCTTGGATTCGCCCACCAGGCGCTGGCTCACGATCTGCACTTCTTCGCTGAAGGTGGGGGGCGCAAAGCCCTGGCCCCAGACCTCGTGGTGCAGGGTGTCCACCATGTCGGCGCGGCAGTATTCCGGGGCCAATGGGCCGTCGGTCTCGATGCGGCGGGTGAGCGTGGCGGCGTCCAGCCACTCCTGCGCCACCTGGGCCAAAGCGCGCTCAAACACCTCGAACGCTTCTTCGGCCACCGTGCAGCCCGCCGCCATGGCGTGGCCACCAAACTTCAGCAACACGCCCGGGTGGCGCTTGGCCACCAGGTCGAGCGCATCGCGCAGGTGAAAGCCGGGGATGGAGCGGCCCGATCCTTTCAGCTCATGCTCCTTGCCTGGTGCGCTGCTGGCCGCAAAGACAAAGGTGGGGCGGTGCAGCTTGTCCTTGATGCGGCTGGCCACGATGCCCACCACGCCTTCGTGAAAGTCGGGGTCGAACACGCTGATGGCCGGGGGCGGCTCTTCGTCTTCCTGGAACAGGCTTTCGGCCATCAGCATGGCCTGGTCGCGCATGCCGCCCTCGATCTCGCGGCGCTCGCGGTTGATGCCGTCGAGCGTGCCCGCCAGCTCGGCGGCGCGGCCCGCGTCGTCGGTCAGCAGGCATTCGATGCCCAGCGTCATGTCGGCGAGGCGCCCTGCGGCGTTGATGCGCGGGCCCAGCGCAAAGCCGAAGTCGAACGTGGTGGCCACGGGCGCCTTGCGGCCGGCGGCGGTGAACAGCGCAGCCACCCCGGCGGGCATCTGGCCTGCGCGGATGCGTTTCAGGCCCTGGGCGACCAGGCGGCGGTTGTTGGCGTCGAGCTTGACCACGTCGGCCACGGTGCCGAGCGCCACGAGCGTGAGCAGCGGGTCGAGCTTGGGTTGGGTGGCCGCATCGAAGATTCCGCGCGCCCGCAGTTCGGCCCGCAGCGCCAGCAGCACATAAAACATTACGCCCACCCCGGCTATGGACTTGCTCTCGAACGTGCAGCCGGGCTGGTTGGGGTTGACGATGGCATCGGCCACAGGCAGCTCGGGGCCGGGCAGGTGGTGGTCGGTGACCACAACGGTCAAACCCAGCGCCTTGGCCTCGGCCACGCCCTCCACGCTGGCGATGCCGTTGTCCACGGTGATGAGCACATCGGCGCCGCGCTCGGCCACGCGGCGGGCGATGGGTGCGGTGAGGCCGTAGCCGTCGGTCACGCGGTCGGGCACGAGGTAGTCCACGTGCTGCGCGCCCAGCAACCGCAGTCCGCGCACGCCCACGGCGCAGGCGGTGGCGCCGTCGCAGTCGTAGTCGGCCACGATGACGAGGCGCTTGTTCTGCGCCATCGCGTCGGCCAGCAGGCGGGCGGCGGTGTCGATGCCTTTGAGACCTTTTTCACCGCTGGGGGGCAGCAGGCGGCCCAGGCCGTCGTCCAGTTCGTCCTTGGCGCGCACGCCTCGTGCGGCGTACAGGCGGGCCAGCAGCGGGTGCACACCGGCCTGCTCCAGCGCCCAGGCGGCGCGGGGGGGAATGTCTCTTGCTACTATTTTCATAGCTTCTCGCGCATGTCTGTAAAGCGCTGGGGCCTGAAAATGCTTTGAAAACGCTGGGCCAGCGTGCGGGGCGCGCTGTGGAAGGCCAGCGCATTGCGCTCGCCGCACAGTGTCAGCAACACGGGCGCGCCGCCCTCGGCCTTGCGCAGCAGGTCGGCCACCGGGCCGGCGTCCAGCGCAGTCCAGGCGGCGGCCCAGGTGCGCCAGTCCTCGTTCAACGCCGCGTCGCGCAACGTCGCCGGCACCGTCGGCGCAGTGGTGGCGGAGGGCGCGGGCGCAGGCAGTGGGCCGGTGCCATGCACCCAGAACGAATTGATCACCGGCAGCCCGCGCGCCGAGCGTTCGTCATTGAAGGCGTGGGTGTACAGCAGCATCTGCATCTCGCTGTGCAGGCGGTGCAGTGTGCGGGCTTGTTTCACATCCGGCATCCAGGCGCGCACGTCGCGCTGCAGCACGCGCTCCAGCGAGGCGGTGGCAAGCTGGGCAAACAGCGGGCCGCTGGCCAGCCAGCGCGTGGGCTGGTCATAGTGCAGGGTGATGCCGTCTTCGGCAAACCAGGGCGACACGATAGCCAGCAGCGCGCGCGATGCGGCCTCGTCCAGCGAGAGGTGCTCGGGGTTGCGCAGCGTGACATGGTCGGTGCTGACCTGCCACTGGCAGGGGGTGACAAACGCCCAGGCATCTCCGTTGGTGGAGAGGCCTTGCTGTTGCCGGTGCCACGCAGCCCAGGGGATGCGGCCGTCATCAAAGGGCAGGCTCAACGCTCGGGCCAGGGCGCGTTCGTGGGGGGCAGAGAAGCTGGTCTCCTCGCCGCTTTCACTGTGGCCGGGGTAGGGGCGGAGCCGGGCCAAAAGCCGGTCCAGGTGGGGCAGGGCGAGTTCCTGCAGGGCTTGCTGGCATCCCGGGGAGGCGCTGGCGGCGTAGGGAATGAGCAAATGGGTGGTGTCCGACATGGGCCTATTGTCCGGGATGCCACAATCTGGCCGGCCTGTGGCGTGCATTCCGCACCCTGCAGTGCCTTCTTTCCTTATTCATGCAAATCCCTTACGAACTGGCCCTGGGCTGGCGCTACACGCGCGCGGGCCGCGCCACGCGGCGCAACGGCTTCATCTCGTTCATCTCGGGCGTGTCCATGCTGGGCATCGCACTCGGGGTGGCGGCGCTCATCATCGTGTTGTCGGTGATGAACGGCTTTCAGAAGGAAGTGCGCGACCGCATGCTCAGCGTGGTCTCGCACATCGAGATTTTTGCGCCCCAGGGCGCGGCGCTGCCCGACCCAGCGCGCACGCTGGCCGAGGCCAAGCAGAACCCCAACGTGGTGGGCGCGGCGCCGTTCGTGGCGGCGCAGGCGCTGCTGGCGCGCGGCGAGGACATGAAGGGCGCGCTGGTGCGCGGCATCGACCCGGCGCTGGAAGGCGCCGTGACGGACCTGGCCGCCACCAACGAAAAAACGCTCAACCTGCTGGTGCCCGGCGAGTTTCGCGTGGTGCTGGGCGGTGAGCTGGCCCGCGCTTTAGGCGTGCGCGCTGGCGATGTGGTCACCCTGATCGCGCCCGCAGGCCAGGTCACTCCCGCCGGGGTAGTGCCTCGGCTCAAGCAGATGACGGTGGCAGGCACCTTCGACTCGGGCCACTACGAATACGACTCGGCCCTGGTGCTGCTGCACCACGAGGACGCGCAGCGCATCTTCCGCCTCGAAGGCCCCACCGGCGTGCGCCTGAAGCTCAAGGACCTGCACCAGGCGCGCGAGGTGGCCCAGCAATTGGCGCAGTCCTTGAGCGGCCAACTGCTGATCCGCGACTGGACCCAACAAAACCGCACCTGGTTTGCGGCTGTGCAGCTCGAAAAACGCATGATGTTCATCATCCTCACGCTCATCGTGGCGGTGGCCGCGTTCAACCTCGTCTCTACCCTGGTGATGACGGTGACCGACAAACGCGCCGACATCGCCATCCTGCGCACGCTGGGCGCGAGCCCCAAAAGCATCATGGGCATCTTTGTGGTGCAGGGCGCCATGGTGGGCGTGATCGGCACAGCCGTGGGCCTGTTGCTGGGCCTTGGCATTGCGCTCAACATCGACGTGATCGTGCCCGCCATCGAGAAAGCGCTGAACGCGAGCTTCCTGCCCAAGGACATCTACCTCATCAGCAAGATGCCCAGCGAGCCGCAAAGCAGCGACATCCTGCCCATTGGCATCATCTCGCTCGTGCTGGCCTTTGTCGCCACCCTGTACCCCAGCTGGCGCGCCAGCCGTGTGAACCCTGCCGAGGCGCTGCGTTATGAGTGATCAGAAAGTTGGAGTGGTGGTACTGGAGGCCAAGGGCCTCACCAAGCGATTCACCGAAGGCCGCCTCGACGTGACGGTGCTCAAAGGCGTGGACCTTCAAATCCATGCCGGGGAAACGCTGGCCATCGTCGGCGCGTCGGGCTCGGGCAAAAGCACGCTGCTGCACCTGCTCGGCGGGCTGGATGCGCCCACGGCAGGCACCGTGCGCCTCAAGGGCGAAGAGATGTCCTCGCTGTCGGCAGAGCGCCAGGGCCAGCTGCGCAACCAGCACCTGGGTTTTATCTACCAGTTCCACCACTTGCTGCCCGAGTTCAGCGCGCTGGACAACGTGGCCATGCCGCTGCGCATTCGCCGCCTGCCGCTGGCGCAATGCCATGCCGAGGCCGAGCGGGTGCTCACCTCCGTCGGTTTGAAAGACCGCCTGATGCACCGGCCGGCCGAGCTGTCGGGCGGCGAGCGCCAGCGCGTGGCGATTGCGCGGGCGCTGGTCACGCGGCCCGCCTGTGTGCTGGCCGACGAGCCCACGGGCAACCTCGACCGCAGCACGGCGGATGGGGTGTTTGACCTGATGCTGCAACTGGCGCGTGACCAGGGCACGGCGTTTGTGATGGTCACGCACGATGAGTCGCTGGCCGCGCGCTGCGACCGCGTGGTGCGGCTGGTGCTGGGGCGGTTGAGCTAGAGCACCGCCCCCTTGGCGCCACCGCTGCGCCCGGGGATGCGGGCCGGGGCGCGGCTCAGATGCCGAGAATCTTCTTGGCTTCGGCCAGGGATTTCATCGAATCGTCGTGTTTGCCCGCCTTGTGGTGCGCTTCGCCGTCGGCGCGCAGCTGTTTGACCTTGGCGGCGTTGTCCGCCGTCAGGCTCGGGTTGGTGGCCAGCTTGGCGTCGATGGCTTTCATTTCATTGGGGCAGTTATGGGCCATGGCGGTGCCGGCGGCCGTGGTGACGAGCACAAGGGCGCAAGCCCGGATCAAAGAACGCATGGATGTCTCCTGGTTGGAACGTCGTGTTGACGAACATGCTTGCTGGTTACATCACCCTCCCATACCACCACACCGACAGCGCCGCAGCCAGCAGGGCCAGCGCTGCGCCCGCCAAGGCGAGCAGGGCGGAGATCTCGGTCTCCTTCTTTTCCACCGTCAGCCGTGAGCTGAGCGTTTCGTACACCTTCTTCAAATCCGCTGCGGTGGCCGCGTGGAAGTATTCGGCGTTGGTGCGCGTGGCCACGGCCTTCAGGGTTTCTTCGTCCAGCCGCACCCGCATGGACCAGCCTTCAAAGCCGATGGTCTCCCCCGCCACCGTACCCACGCCCACGGTGTACACCCGCACCCCCCGGTCGGCTGCCCACTTGGCGGCCTCCAGCGGGTCCACGCCGGTGGTGCGCTGGCCGTCGGTCAGCATGATGATGGCGGCCGAGGTGTAGGAGCCGGGTGCCACGGGCGTGAACGCCTTGGCCGGGTCCTGCTTGCCGATTTCGTCGATGGGCTTGGGGCGCATGGCCTGGCGCCCGCCCAGGGCCGAGATGTCGATGCCCGCGTCGGGGAACAGCGTGGCCAGCGACAGCATGATGCCGTTGCCCGTGGCCGTGCCGCGCTGCAACTGGAAGCTGTCGATGGCTTTCACCAGGTCTTCGCGACTCTGGGTGGGCAACTGGGCCAGCTGGGCGCTGCCGGCAAAGGCCACGATGCCCACGCGCACATGGCGCGGCAGCTCGGCGATAAAGGCTTTGGCGGCGTTTTGCGCAGCGGTGATGCGGTCGGGCTCCACGTCGGCGGCGCGCATGCTGCCCGAGACATCCATGGCCAGCATGATGGTCTGGTCCTGCGAGGGCAGCGTGATGACGGCGAGCGGGCGCGCGGCGGCCAGCAGCAGCGCCACCAGGGCCAGCAGGAACAGCGCGGGAGGGAGGTGGCGGCGCAGGTTCTGGCCTGGGCCCATGGCCTCGCGCACCAGCGACAGGCTCGAATAGCTCAGCGCTGTTTTCTTGCGCCGGTGCAGCAGCCACCAGTACAGCAGCACCAGCAGCGGCACGACCAGCAACAGCCAGAGCAGGGTGGGCCAGAGAAAAACCATGGTGTGTTCCTTCGGGCGGGGGCGCGGTTCGTTCAGGCGGCGCGCTGTGCCGGGTCTGCCGCACGGGAAGTAGAGGCACGGGACGTGCGCACCCGGCGCTGGCGCAGGTCCATGAAACGCAGCAGGGCGTCGACCAGGTCGTCGTCGGTGCACAGCTCCAGCGTGTCGGCGCCCGCGCGGGTCAGCCCTTCGCGCAGCGCCGCCTCGCGCTCGGCCGCCAGGTGGGCAAAGCGGCGGCGAAAGCCCGCGTCGTGGGTGTCCACCTGCAGTTGTTCGCCGCTTTCGGCATCGCGCAGCGTGATGAGGCCCACATCGGGAAGTTCCAGCTCCAGCGGGTCGAGCAGGCGCACTGCGACCACGTCGTGCCGCTGCGCGAGTTGGGCCAGGGGCTTTTCCCAGCCGGGTGCACTGATGAAGTCGGACACCACGAAGACGGTGGAGCGGCGGCGCAGGTTGGCCAAGCCTGTTTGCAACAAACGATGCAGTTCTGTGGCGCCTCCGCCGGGTTTTGATGTGCCGGTGGTAGGGGCGGGCGGCGTCAACAGCCGGTGCACCAGATGCAACACATGGGCGCGGCTGTTGCGAGGTGGTAACACCGCATCCACGGCGCGGGCGGGTGCATTGCCTGCGCCGTAGAGCATGGCGCCCACGCGGTTGCCGTGGCGTGTCAGCAGCCGCGACAACACGGCGACAAAGCCGGTCAGGATGTCGCGCTTGGCGTTGCCCTGCGGGCCGAAATTGATGGACGGGCTCAGGTCGAGCAGAAACCACGCGGTCATCTCGCGGTCTTCGGTGAACACGCGCACATGGGGCGTGTTCAGGCGCGCGGTCACGTTCCAGTCGATGTGGCGCACGTCGTCATGCGGCTGGTATTCGCGCAGGTCGGCCAGGTCCAGGCCGCTGCCGCGCATCAGCGTGCGGTAGTTGCCCTGCAGCAGGCCGTCCAGGCGGCGGATCACCTTCCACTCCAGCTCGCGCAGCAGCCGGTCCGCCTGCCCGGGCAGTGTGGGCAGGGTGTGGACCGTGGCGGAGGTTTCAGGCGGCTTGCTGTTCATGGCGGGGGCTCAAGCGGCTTTTTGCTCGTGGTGCAAAGGGCGCGCGGGCGCCGGTATCTTGGCCATGATGCGCTTGACGAGGGCATCGGCATCCAGCCCTTCGGACAGCGCCTCGTACGACAGGGCGATGCGGTGGCGCAGCACGTCGGCCGCCAGATCGGTCATGTCCTCGGGCAGCACATAGTTGCGCCCGCGCAGCATGGCCAGGGCCTGGGCGCCCTCGGCCAGGGCAATGGTGGCGCGCGGGCTGGCGCCGCAGCTGATGTAGCCCGCCAGGTCCTTGAGGCCATGCCGCGTGGGCTCGCGGGTGGCGGCCACCAGTTTCACGGCATATTGCAGCATCGAAGGGTCCACATACACCGTGCGGCACTCGGCCTGCAGCGCCGCCAGCTGCGCCGTGGTGGCCACGGGCAGCACCTGCACGGGCAGGTCGAGTGCACGCTGGGCGATCACGAATTCTTCTTCCTCGGTGGGGTAGCCCAGCAGCACCTTCATCATGAAGCGGTCCACCTGGGCTTCGGGCAGTGCGTAGGTGCCTTCGGTCTCGATGGGGTTTTGCGTGGCCATCACCAGGAAGGGCTCGGGCACCTTGTGGGTCTCGCCCGCAATCGTCACCTGGCGTTCCTGCATCACCTCCAGCAGGGCGCTTTGCACCTTGGCGGGCGCGCGGTTGATTTCGTCGGCCAGCAGCAGGTGGGTGAAGACGGGGCCCAGCGTGGTGCTGAACTCGCCGGTCTTCTGGTTGTACATGCGCGTGCCCACCAGATCGGCGGGCACCAGGTCGGGCGTGAACTGGATGCGCTTGAAGCTGCCCTGAATGGTGCAGGCCAACGTCTTCACCGTGAGCGTCTTGGCCAGGCCGGGCACGCCTTCGACCAGCAGGTGGCCCTGGGCGAGCATGGCGACCATGACGCGTTCCAGAAAACGGTCCTGGCCCACCACCACGCGTTTGACTTCGTAGAGCACCTGTTCCATCAGTGTCGCGGTGTTCGTTGTGGATTCCATGGGTTTCCTTCCTTGTCAGTGATCAACGACGTGCAAACTGTTCCAAGCTCACGCGGCGGGCGCGGCCAAGGCGAGGGACACCGAGCAAGGGCCGCCGCGATGTGCAGATGTCGCCTCCGCTCCGTGTGAGGGTTTCGTCCCCCTTGAGGGGGAAGGCGCGAAGCGACTCAGAGGGTGTTTCATACTAAAACGGCGGCATGCCCACGGCCGACGCCGCGTTCTCGATGGGCACCGCAAAGCCGATGCCGATGAAGGTGCGGGCTGAAGTGGGGTTCAAGATGGCGGTGACGATGCCTACCACCTCGCCATCGAGCGTGACCAGCGGACCACCAGAGTTGCCCGGGTTGGCTGCAGCATCGAACTGGATGAGATTGCTGAGCTGGCGCTTGCCTTCGGGCGAGGTGAATTCGCGCTTGAGGCCCGAGATCACGCCCGCTGAGGCCGACGGTCCGATGCCAAACGGGAAGCCCACGGCCACCACGTGATCGCCGGGGCGCAGGTCCTGGGTGGAGCGCAGCGGGGCTGCGAACAGATCGTCGGGCACCTTGTGGGCCTGCAGCACGGCCAGGTCGTTCTCGGGCTGGGCACCCGTGATGCTGGCGGTGGTTTCCAGGCCGTCGTGGAAGGTGATGGCAATGCGGTCCGCGCCCGCCACCACGTGCAGGTTGGTCAGGATGACGCCTTTATCCACAATCACCACGCCCGTGCCGATGCCACGTTCCACCTCTTCCTTGCCGTTCTTGCTGCGGCTGTAGCCCACCACGCGCACGATGGAGGGCGAAATCGCTTCCACCGCACGGGCGGCGGCGGAGGGCGGGGTGGTGGTCTCCAGCGTGCGCAGCACGGCGGCGTCAATGTCTTCCTGGGTGATCCGGTGGGCAGCGGGGCGCTGGTGCAGCCACAGGCTGTAGAGCAGCAGCGTGGCCAGCAGCGCGATCAGTGCCCACAGGGCGTGCAGATGGCGCCGCGAAAGGTTTGCACTGGCCGCTTGGGTGGTGGGCGGGTTGGGCAGGGTGGCGTCCATGCCGGCCGCTGGTTGTGCGGTGGGCGCAGGCGCCTGTTCAACCGGCTCCGGCGGGGAGCGGCGGGTGTGGCGGGAGCTGCTGTAGAGGGCGGGCCGGGGCATCCTGTCACCTTTTCTACGGAAGACGCCGCGAGACGGCGCACGGTTTTCACGTTAGCACGGATCGCCGCAGAGTGCACTGGCAAGGTTTCAGGACTGAGGGCCTGATGGGGCATCATCGCCCTATGACTGTCTGGATCGATACCCATTGCCACCTGGATGCGCCGGAGTTTGACCCTGACCGTGATGCCGTGCGCGCCGAGGCGCAGGCCCAGGGCGTGGCCCACTGTGTGATTCCGGCGGTGGAGCGCAGCAACTGGGCCACGGTGCGGGCGTTGGCCCACCGGTACGGCGACAGCTATGCGCTGGGCATTCACCCCCTCTACACAGGGCGCGCGCACGACGCGGATCTGGAGCTGCTGGCGCAGGAGCTGGAGCAGCACCGGGCAGACCCGCGCCTGGTGGCTATCGGAGAGATTGGCCTGGATTTTTTTGTGCCCGGCCTGGACGCTGCCCGGCAAGAGCGGTTCTATCGCGTGCAACTGCAGCTCGCACGGCGGTTCGATCTGCCGGTGATCCTGCATGTGCGCCGCTCATCCGACCGGCTGCTCAAGGGCCTGCGGGAGCTGCCGGTCCAAGGCGGCATCGCCCATGCCTTCAATGGCAGCCTGCAACAGGCGCAGGCGTTCATCGCCCTGGGTTTCAAGCTGGGGTTTGGCGGTGCGATGACCTACGACCGGGCGCTGCAGCTGCGCCGCCTGGCGGCGGAACTGCCCGCAGAGGCCCTGGTGGTGGAGACCGATGCCCCTGACATTCCTCCCCATTGGTTGTATGCCACCGCCGCCCAGCGCGCTGAAGGCCTGGCCCAAGGGCGCAATGCACCCGGCGAGCTCCCGCGCATTGCCAACGCATTGGCAGAGGTGCGTGGCCAGCCGCGGGAGGTTTTGGCGGGCATCACCTGCGCCAATGCGCTGGGGGCACTGCCCCGGTTGCAAGCGCTGGTCTCGTTTTGAGAACCTGTTCACGATCTCCCGCGATATCGTGAACGGGTTCTGAACCATCAATTGGTAGGTTTTTAGGAGGCCAGCGCTTTGTGGTAAAGGGTTTACAGCTATCGTTTTTTTTGAGGCCCTCGCGGGGTTGCTGATGGGTTTCGGTTCAGAATCGGCGGATGCCCGACGCCGCGCTGACGCAGCCCCCACCTATCCCTGATGCCCCGGCGCCAGCCCCACCGGTGCGTCTGGAGGGGCTGCCGCCGGTGGTGTCCGCGGGCACGGTGGTGCTGGTCCTCGGAAGTTTTCCGGGGGCGGCCTCCTTGCGGCTGCGCCAGTATTACGCGCACCCACAGAACCATTTCTGGAAGATCTTGCAAGCGCTGTGGCCCCAGCACCCCTTGCCGCCTGCGGGAGATGGCGGGTATGCCGCACGCTGCGACTGGCTGCTGGCACGGGGGCTCGGCCTGTGGGATGTGTATGAAAGCTGCGAGCGGGAAGGCAGCCTGGACACCAGCATCCGCAATGCGCGGGTCAACGACTTTGCGCGATTGCAGGTGGCGTGTCCGCAGCTTGCCGCCGTCGCCCACAATGGTGGCGAGAGCTTCAAGCACGCCCCGGCGGTGCTGAACAGCTTTCTCCACCCCCGCTCCATCGCTTCGCACCGCCTGCCCTCGACCAGTCCGGCCAACGCCTCCTGGAGTTTTGAACGCAAATTGGCCGCCTGGGCGGCGCTGATGTCGGCCCACCGCCTGCTTTGACTGTTGTGAATGACCCGCAAAAAAGAAAAACTGCAAGAACTGCCTGAAGTCAGCGTCTCGGATGACAGCGAAGTCCGCCATCTGCACCTGGGTACACCCTGGATCCAGGGCTCCATGCGCATAGCCGAGCCTTTTGTGCTGGAGCTGGAGTATGTACAGCGCATGATGGCGTGGCTTCTGTTTGCCGACCCGGCGCTGGTGTCCAAGGGCCACGCCATGCAGCTGGGGCTGGGGGCAGGGGCCATCACCAAGTTCTGCCACAAGAAGCTGCGCATCTGCACGACAGCCATCGAACTCAACCCCCAGGTGCTAGCAGTGTGTCGGCAGTGGTTCAAACTGCCGCCCGACGGCCCCAAGCTGCGCGTGGTGCTGGCCGATGCGGCGAAAGAGATCCAAAACCCCATGTGGCAGGGCACCGTGGACGCGCTGGCCGTCGATCTGTACGACCACGAGGCGGCCGCCCCCGTGCTGGACAGCCCCGATTTTTACGCCGACTGCCGGGGCCTGTTGACCGAAACGGGCTGCATGACGGTCAACCTGTTCGGCCGTGCATCGAGTTTTGACCGCAGCCTGCAGAGCATGGCGGCGGCCTTTGGGGACAAGGCACTCTGGGCCTTCAAGCCCACCCGGGAGGGCAACACGGTGGTGCTCGCCCAGAAAACACCCACGCGCCCCAAGCGCGCGGAACTGGCAGAACGCGCCGAAGCCATCCAGGCGCGCTGGGATCTGCCCACGACCAAGTGGCTGCGGGCGTTCAAGCCCGTGGTGGCCTGAGAGGCTATCCACCGCACTGCATGGCCCCAATCTGGAAAGGTTCTTGATGAAAACATCCTTGGTTTCCCCGGACAACAAGACAACCCGGCCCTACGTCGGCCCGGTGGACTGGCGGCGCATGGTGCAGTGGCTCAGCGATGACGAGGTCATCGCCCCCGAAGAAGCGCAACGCACCATCGCCCGCTGTTCACAGGCCGAGAGCTCCCAGCACGCGCTGGTGCGCCTGGCCAACGTGGCGATGGAGCGTGCCAGCGATGGCAAACCGCTGGACATCGAGGCATTGTCTGAATACCTGGCCAAGCGGGCGGGCCTGCCTTATTTGCGCATTGATCCACTCAAGGTGGACGTGGGGCGCGTGGCCGAAACCATGAGCGCCACCTACGCAGAGCGCCACAAGGTGCTGCCCGTGCAGGTGACCACCAAGGAGGTGGTGGTGGCGACGGCCGAGCCGTTCATCGACGATTGGGTGGCCGAGGTGGAGCGACAGTCCCGTCGCACGGTCCGCCGCGTGGTGGCAAGTCCCCTGGACATTCACCGGTTTACCGCCGAGTTCTTTGCCCTGGCCAAGTCGGTGCGTGCCGCACAGAAGGCGGGCGGCAATTCCGGGGGCAGCAGCTTCGAGCAATTGGTGGAACTGGGCAAGAGCAACAAGCAGCTCGACGCCAACGACCAGGGCGTGGTCAAGGTGGTGGACTGGCTCTGGCAATACGCCTTCGACCAGCGCGCCAGTGACATCCACCTGGAACCCCGGCGCGACCAGGGCGTGATCCGCTTTCGCATTGACGGGGTGTTGCATCCGGTCTACCAGATGCCCATGGGTGTGCACAACGCCATGGTCTCGCGCATCAAGCTCCTGGGTCGCATCGACGTGGTGGAAAAGCGCCGTCCGCAGGATGGCCGCATCAAGACGCGCAACCAGCGCGGGGACGAAGTGGAAATGCGCCTTTCCACCTTGCCCACGGCGTTTGGCGAGAAGATGGTCATGCGGATCTTCGACCCGGACAACGCCGTCAAGGACCTCGACGCCCTGGGCTTTGCCCAGCACGATGCAGAGCGCTGGGAAGGTTTGGTCAAGCGCCCGCACGGCATCATTTTGGTGACGGGGCCCACCGGCTCGGGCAAGACCACCACGCTGTATTCCACCTTGAAGCGGGTGGCGACCGAAGAGGTCAACGTGAGCACGGTGGAAGACCCGATCGAAATGATCGAGCCCAGCTTCAACCAGACCCAGGTGCAGCCCCAGCTCGATTTCAATTTCGCCGAAGGCCTGCGTGCCCTCATGCGCCAGGACCCCGACATCATCATGGTGGGCGAAATCCGCGATCTGGAGACGGCCGAGATGGCCATCCAGGCCGCACTGACCGGGCATCTGGTGTTCTCCACGCTTCACACCAACGACGCACCGTCCGCCATCACCCGCATGATGGAGCTGGGAGTCCCGCCCTATCTGCTCAATGCCACGCTGCTCGGGGTGCTGGCCCAGCGGCTGGTGCGTACACTGTGCAAGCAATGCAAACAAAAGGACGACACGGCGGAGCGCGAGACGCTGATGGCCGTGGTCAAGCCCTGGAAACTCAGTGGCGGCTACCACCCGTACAAGCCCGTAGGCTGCGTGGATTGCCGCATGGGGGGCTACCGTGGGCGCATGGGCCTGTATGAGCTGCTGACCGTCACCGAGGCACTCAAGGAGAAGATCAACCAGGCGCCCTCGATCGACCAGCTGCGCCGGCAGGCCGTGCAGGATGGCATGCGGCCCTTGCGCCTGGCGGGCGCGCTGCGGGTGGCAGAGGGGCTGACCACCCTGGATGAGGTGATTTCCGCCACACCCCCCCTGGAATAGGGACGGCGGTCGTCTCCTTGGATCTGCGCCAGCCGGGAACCGGGGCAAGCGTTACCGGATGTAGGTGGAATCCACATCCGCACGGCCCCTGGTTGCCCGCACAATCGCGCAGTCGAGATTCCGCCAAGGAGACAATTCGTGAAAATCAAAAGTCAAAAAGACTTCTTTGCCGGCCTCATGTTCATGGGGGTTGGTGTAGCGTTTGCGTGGGGTGCCACCACGTACAACGTCGGCAACGGTGCCCGCATGGGCCCGGGCTACTTTCCCCTCTTGCTGGGTATCTTGCTGGCCATCATCGGCAGCGCGATCACCTTCAAGGCCACCACGGTCGAGACCCAGGATGGCGACAAGATTGGAAAGTGGGCCTGGAAGCCGCTGTTCTTCATCCTGGCTGCCAACTTCGCGTTCGGCATCCTGCTCGGCGGCCTGCCCAGCCTGGGCATTCCGGCGATGGGCCTCATCGTCGGCATCTATGCACTGACCTTCATTTCCAGCCTGGCTGGCAACGAGTTCAATGCAAAGGCCGTATTCGTGCTGGCCACGGTGCTTGCCATTGGCAGCTACGTGGCCTTCGTCTGGGCGCTCAAGCTGCAGTTCCCTGTGTGGCCGAGTTTCATCACGGGTTAAGCAGGAGCACCGACCATGGATCTTATTAACAACCTATCGCTGGGTTTTGGTGTCGCGTTCACCTTCCAGAACCTGATTTACTGTTTTGTCGGCTGCCTGCTGGGGACGCTGATTGGCGTGCTTCCTGGCATTGGCCCCGTGGCGACCATCGCCATGCTGCTGCCTGCCACCTACGCGCTGCCTCCCGTGGCTGCGCTGATCATGCTGGCCGGCATCTATTACGGCGCGCAATACGGCGGCTCCACCACCGCCATTCTGGTCAACCTGCCGGGCGAATCTTCCTCGGTGGTGACCGTGATCGACGGCTACCAGATGGCGCGAAAAGGCCGAGCGGGACCGGCGCTGGCGGCGGCGGGCCTCGGTTCGTTCTTCGCCGGTTGTGTGGGTACGCTGATCCTGGCGGCCTTCGCGCCTCCGCTGACCGAAGTGGCTTTCAAGTTCGGCCCTGCCGAATACTTCTCGCTGATGGTGTTGGGCCTGATCGGTGCCGTGGTGCTGGCCTCGGGTTCGCTGCTCAAGGCCGTGGCCATGATCGTGCTGGGCCTGCTGATGGGCCTGGTGGGGACCGACGTGAATTCGGGTGTAGCCCGCTTCAGCTTCGACATCCCTGAACTGACCGACGGTATTGGCTTTGTGACCATCGCCATGGGCGTGTTCGGTTACGGTGAAATCATAGCCAACCTCTCGCGTCCCGATGATGAGCGCGAAGTGTTCACTGCCAAGGTGGAGGGCCTGTTCCCGACCAAGGAAGACTTCAAGCGCATGATCCCGGCGGTGCTGCGTGGCACGGCACTGGGTGCGGCGCTGGGCATCCTGCCCGGTGGCGGCGCGCTGCTGGCAGCGTTTGCGGCCTACACGGTCGAGAAGAAGACCAAGCTCAAGCCCGGCGAAGTGCCCTTCGGCCAAGGCAACATCCGTGGTGTGGCGGCTCCCGAGTCGGCCAACAATGCCGGTTCGCAGACGTCCTTCATCCCGCTGCTGACGTTGGGCATTCCTCCCAACGCCGTGATGGCGCTGATGGTGGGTGCGATGACCATCCACAACATCCAGCCTGGCCCCCAGGTGATGACGAGCAACCCGGAGCTGTTCTGGGGCCTGATCGCCTCGATGTGGATCGGCAACGCCATGCTGATCATCCTGAATCTGCCGTTGATCGGCATCTGGATCAAGCTGCTCACCGTGCCTTACCGCTGGCTGTACCCTTCCATCGTGCTCTTTTGTGCGGTGGGTGTGTATTCCACCAACAACAATACGTTCGACATCTGGATGGTGGGTGCGTTCGGCCTGATCGGCTACATCTTCTACAAGCTGGGTACGGAACCTGCACCTTTGCTGCTCGGTTTCATCCTGGGCCCGATGATGGAAGAGAACCTGCGCCGCGCGCTGCTGCTGTCGCGTGGTGACTGGAGCGTGTTTGTGACGCGTCCGCTGTCGGCGGGCCTGCTGGCTGCCGCTGCACTGCTGCTCGTCATCGTGCTGTTGCCTTCGGTGAAGAGCAAGCGCGAGGAAGCGTTCGTCGAAGACTGACGGCGCCTCTTTTCCATCCGACTCCAGAACATCGGCACCTTCGGGTGCCGTTGTTTTTTGGAGATCCTGATCGGCGGAACACCTTGGGTGCCAGTACACAATGGCGGGCAAGAGGCCCGCATGTCCATTCCATTCCATTTGCCGCAGCATCCCCACCGGGCGATGTTGCACAACGAAATCCACGCCCGTCCGCCCGAGGCCATGACGGCCCCCCTGGCCATTGCACACATCGTGATGCTGGCCGATGCCGCGGGGCGCGAAGCGAGCCGGGCCCATGTGGCGGACCTTTTGCGCGACCACCACCTGGCGTTGCCCGATGCGAACACCACCCACCTGCGCATGGACCTGGGGGCCTACCGCATGCGCTGGGAGCTGCATACCGAGTTTGTGTCCTGGACCTTCATGGTGCCCATGGCGGCGGACGCCTTTGGCGAGCGGGAGCCTGCCAGCGCCGCAGACGCCGTGCCCCGCGAGTGGCTGGCGGCGTTGCCCGGACATTGCCTGTGCAGCCTGAACCTCTGGGTGCTGCCCACGCACACCTTTGGCTCGGGTTCGCTGGTCAAGCATGTGCTGCATGAGGACACACTGGTGGCCTCCACGGTGGCCGATGGGCATGGCGAGGTCTACACCGACTTTGCGATCCACGCCGATGGGTTCTCGCGCATGGTGCTGCTGGCGGGCGGCATGACGCAGCGCCGCCTGGGTCGCCTGGTGCAGCGTCTGCTCGAAATCGAGACCTACCGCATGGCAGCCCTGCTGGGTTTGCCCGCCGCGCGCGAGGCGGCCAGTGTGCTGGCCTTTGCCGAACGCGAACTGGCAGAGCTGGCTGACGCCATCCGCACCGCCAACCGCGATGCCGAGCCTGCACTGCTGGACCGCCTGACCCGCCTGGCCGGGCAGGTGGAGAGCCAGTATGCGGCCACCCATTCGCGCTTCTCGGCCAGCAGTGCCTACTTCGAGCTGCTGGACCGCCGCATCCAGGACATTGCCGAGTCGCGGCTGGCCGGCATGCAGACAATCCGGGAGTTCATGGATCGGCGCCTCACGCCCGCGCGCAGCACCTGCGAATGGGCGGCGCGGCGCCAGGATGCGCTCTCGCAACGTGTCTCGCGCATGAGCAACCTGCTGCGCACCCGGGTCGAGATTGAGCAGCAGCAAAGCAGTCAGGCACTGCTGACCACCATGAACCACCGGCAGGATTTGCAGCTGCAGATGCAGTCCACGGTGGAAGGGCTGTCGGTCGCGGCCATCACGTACTACATCGTGGGCCTGGTGAGCTACCTGGCAAAAGGCGCGCAGAAACTCGGTTGGCCCCTATCGCCCGAGACCACTGCGGCCATCGCGATTCCGGTGGTGGCGGTGGCCGTGTGGTGGTCGCTGAGGCGATTGCACCACCGGGTCTTCCGGAAGCACGGCTAGAAGAGAAGGCCACAAAAAGGGCCGCTAAAGACCCTTTCCACCACCTCGCAGGGCATCGCGCCAGGGCGGGTTGGCAGGGGCTGGGTCCAAGCCCGACGGGCGTGCATGCCCATGCCGTGTGCCTCCTGCACGCACATGGGGCGCGGCCCATAATGGCCCGATGCACTTCAGCTACACCCCCTCCTATGCCAGCACCCGCCTGCCGGTGTTTGCGCGCAATGTCGTTTCCACCTCCCATCCGCTGGCGGCCCAGGCGGGCTTGCGCATGCTGCAGCAGGGCGGCAATGCCGTCGATGCCGCCGTAGCCGCCGCTGCGGCCATGACGATCTGCGAGCCCGTGAGCAACGGGCTGGGCAGCGATGCGTTCTGCATCCTGTGGGACGGGCAGGCCTTGCAGGGGCTCAATGCCTCCGGCCGTGCGCCAGCTGCGTGGACGCCGGAATACTTTCACAGCCGTTACGGTGAGGGTCAGGTCACACCCCCCAAGCGCGGCATGGATGCCGTCACGGTGCCGGGGGCTGTCAGTGCCTGGGTCGCCCTGTCCGAGCGCTTTGGCAAGCTGCCTTTTGCCGATCTGATGGAGCCCGCCGCCGAGATTGCCGAGCGTGGCTATCTGGTGCCGGTGGTGGTGCAGCAGAAATGGGCGGCTGCAGTGCCGGAACTGCAGTCGCAGCCGGGGTTTGCGCAGAGCTTCATGCCGCGTGGGCGTGCGCCGCAGGTGGGCGAGCTGTTCCAGTTCGCAGCCGCAGCCCGTGCACTGCGCGCCATCGGTGCTACACAAGGGCAGGCGTTCTACACGGGCGAAATTGCCCAGGCGCTGGTGGCCTTCTCCAAGGCCCAGGGCGGCAGCCTGACGCTGGCGGATCTGGCAGCGCACCGCCCTGAGTGGGTCACCCCCATTGCCCGCAACTACCGGGGCTATACCCTGCACGAGATCCCGCCCAACGGCCAGGGCATCGCGGCGTTGATTGCGCTGGGCATCCTGGACCAGTTCGATCTGGCCGCGCTGGCGGTGGATGGCGCAGCGTCCCAGCATCTGCAGATCGAGGCCATGAAACTCGCGTTTGCCGATGTGTACCGCTATGTGGCCGAGCCATCGTCCATGGAGGTGACACCCGCGCAAATGCTCGATGACGCGTACCTGGCGTCCCGTGCCAAACTCATCGACATGAACCAGGCGCAGGATTTTGGGGCAGGCAATCCGGTCAAGGGCGGCACGATCTATCTGACGGCGGCCGACGAAAACGGCATGATGGTCAGCTTCATCCAGAGCAACTACATGGGCTTCGGCTCGGGGTGTGTGGAGCCCACCTTTGGCATCAGCCTGCAGAACCGGGGCCAGGCATTCAGCACCGACCCCAAGGGCGCCAACCCCGCGAACCTGGTGGCACCCGGCAAACGGCCGTTTCACACCATCATCCCGGCTTTCCTCACGCAGAACGGCCAGCCCGTGATGAGCTACGGCGTGATGGGCGCAAACATGCAGCCGCAGGGCCACATGCAGACCCTGGTGCGCATGCTGGACTACGGCCAGAACCCGCAGGCGGCGTGCGACGCACCGCGCTGGCGCTTCAATGAAGGGCTGTCGATCAATGTCGAAGCTGCCATGCCTGCGGCCACGGTGCAGGGTCTGCTGGGCCTGGGGCACCGCATGGAGGTGATCCAGGACTCCTACCAGGACTTCGGCGCCGGCCAGTTCATCTGGCGCATGGGCGACCCCAAGGTGCAGGGCTATGTGGCCGCCAGCGATCCGCGCCGCGACGGCCAGGTGGCGGGGTATTGATGGAACACCCCCTGAGCCGCTTCGCGCCTTCCCCCTCTCTCGCTGCGCGGGAGGGGGACGCCACCGGTGGCCTGGCGAAGCCAGCTCCACGGTGGCATTGGCTTGGGCTGCGCCAGTTGCCATCGATGCGGTTAGTGCGCGCCGCAATGAACAACGGGAAAATACATTAAAAGTGCCTCTAGCCCAATCAGTAAAAGCGCAAGAAGCTACTAAAAATGTAGCAACCGGTCTTGCCCTGGCCCTGTTGGGCTCGATCGCCTTCAGCGGCAAGGCCATCATCGTCAAGCTGGCGTACCGCCATGGTGTGGACGCTGTCACGTTGATCATGTACCGCATGCTGTTTGCGTTGCCCATCTTCGCGCTGATGGCCTGGTGGGCCAGCCGGGGCAAGCCGCCCCTGACCCGCAAGGACTGGCTGGGCGTGCTGGGCCTGGGGCTTACGGGCTACTACCTGGCGAGTTTTCTGGATTTTGCAGGGCTGGCCTACATCAGCGCCAGCCTGGAGCGCCTGATCCTGTACCTCAACCCCACGCTGGTGGTGATGCTCGGCTGGGTGCTGTACCGGCGCGGCATTCACTGGGGGCAAGCGGTGGGCATGCTGATCAGCTACTGCGGCGTGGTCCTGGTGTTCGGCCATGAGGCCAACCTGCAAGGCGCCGATGCTGCATGGGGCACCCTGCTGGTGTTCCTGAGTGCGGTGAGCTACGCCATCTACCTGGTCTACAGCGGTGAACTGGTGCGGCGCCTGGGTTCGCTGCGGCTGGTGGGTTTGGCCACCACCGTGGCGTGCCTGCTTTGCCTGCTGCAGTTTGTGGTGCTGCGGCCCTTCAGTGCTGCCCTGGTGGCGCCTGAGGTGATCTGGCTGTCCATCCTCAACGCCACGCTGTGCACGGCCGCGCCCGTGCTCATGGTGATGATGGCGATCGAGCGCGTGGGCGCTGGCATGACCGCGCAGACCGGCATGGTGGGGCCGCTGTCCACCATCCTCATGGGGGTCTGGATTCTGGGCGAGCCGTTCACGGTGTGGGTGGCTGCGGGCACGGCCCTGGTGATCACGGGGATCTTTGTGTTCACCCAGCTGGCCCGCCGCCAAGCGCCTTGACCTTGCTGCGCAGAGCGGGTGCGCCGCTCTCCCTTGGGGTGCCTTATCCCGCCTTCTTCGCCGCCGCAGGCCGGGCAGAGGGGGCCGGTGCAGGAGCATTGGCAGGTGCGTTGCCACCACCCAGGCGCTGCGCAATCGATGCGCGCGATCCGCCCAGCCCGTCGAGCTGGCGGCCCATGGATTGCTCCAGGTAGTCCAGGCGGGCCTGTGCGGCGGGGTGTGTGGACATCGTCAGCGTGAACATCGGGTTGTCCGGTGTCACGGTGCGCAGTTGCTGCAGCACCGAGACCAGGCCGTAGGGGTCAAAACCCGCCTTGGCCGCCAGCGACACACCGGTGCGGTCCGCCTCGAATTCGTCGGACTGGCTCAGCCCCTTGGTGTAGACCGTGCGGAACAGCGACAGAAGCTGGTCCTTGACGAGCTGGCCGGCCACGTTGCTGGTGCGGATCTGCGAGGCCAGCAGCTGCGTGCCGACCCCCGCCATGGCGCTTTGCCGGATGGCCTGCAGGTGGTGTTTGGAGGTCACGTGCGTGATCTCATGCGCCAGAATGCCCGCCAGCTCGGACTCGTCGGCGCAGCGGTCGATGAGCCCCTTGGTCACGAACACATAGCCGCCCGGCGCTGCGAAGGCGTTGTAGCCGCTGTCATCGAGCACCACGAAGGTCCAGGGCAGGCCGGGGCGCGATGACTGCAGGCTGACCCAGCGGCCCAGGCGGTTCACGTAGCGCTGCAGCGCCATGTCCGGGTGGGCGGGCTTGGCCCCCAGCAGCAGGGCGGCCAACTGGCGGCCGATCTCGATTTCCTTGGTTTCGTCGATGTTCTCCATCGACTGGGTCAGCAGGCTGATCAGATCGTCACCCTGTCCTGCCGAAGCGGGTTTGCCGCCTGTGACGGCAGAGCCGATGCCGCCGCCCAGCGAGTTCAGCAGGTTCATCACGTTCTGGCTGTAGGCGGCCAGCGGGGCTGCTGCCAGTGCCGCGCACAGGGCGGCTGTTCGGGCACAGCGCTTCCATGGGGGAGTTCGGGTCATGTGCATCTCCTCAATTGGGGCTGTAGTTGGGGTCGGACGGATTGCCGGAGCCGCTGCCCGACTTGCTGCCGCTGGAGGTCGGCAGGGACGGCTGGGCCAGTGCGGGCACATCGCGGGCGTTCAGCGACGCCGAGCTGGCGAACTGGCGTGCCTGGTCAGCATTGACCCGCAGGCCCTCTGCCCGGCCGACGGCGGCGGGGTTGGGCTGTGCGTTGGCGATGTCTTCGGCACCCAGGCCACGAATACCCACCGTGGAAGTGGCGGTGGTGGTGGAGCCACTGTTGCCGCCAAACAGTCCGCCCAGGCCCCGCAGGCCGCTGGTGGTGGCATTGTTGGTGGGCGTGGCCGAGCCCGATTGTGGGCCCAGGTCAAACATGTGGACCCAGCCGGTGGCGCCTTGCTGTGTGCTCACCTTGGTCCAGGGACCCTTGCGCTCGTTGCTGCGTGTGACCACCGTATTGGCCTCCAGTGGGGCCACGCTGGCGCCGCTGTCGGCGGGAGCGTCGCGCAACTGGGTGGCGCGCTTGACCACGGCAGCCTCCTGCGCGTGTGCGCCACCCGCCAGGGGTGCTAATGCGGCCAATGCCAGCCAGGTGGCCAGGGCTCCGCGGTGCAGCCAGTTCATGTTGCAGCTCTCCACTTATGATGATTTGTGAATGCTGCGGGTCGCAGCACCAGAACCGGAGATTGTTATGGATTTGGGTATCGCAGGCAAATGGGCGCTCGTGTGCGGCGCGAGCAAGGGATTGGGCTACGGCTGTGCGCTGGCCTTGGTGCGCGAGGGCGTCAACGTGGTGATCAACGCCCGCAATGCAGAGGCGCTCGATCAGGCAGCTATTAAATTGATAGCTGAAAATTCAATACCATCAAGCGCTGGTGGCCTGAATGGCTCAAAGCCAAAGGTACTGGCGGTTGCCGCCGACATCACCACGGCCGAGGGGCGCGCTGCCGTGTTCACCGTGGCCGGTGGTCCGGGCCGCGACTTCGACATTGTGGTGACGAATGCCGGCGGCCCGCCCACGGGCGACTTCCGCGACTGGGATCGCGACGCATGGATCAAGGCCGTGGATGCCAACATGCTCACCCCCATTGAACTGATCAAGGCCACGGTGGACGGCATGGCTGCTCGGGGCTTTGGCCGCATCGTCAACATTACCTCCAGCGCAGTGAAGGCACCCATCGATATCCTGGGCCTGTCCAATGGCGCGCGCAGCGGGCTCACGGGCTTTGTGGCGGGGGTATCGCGCAGCAAGATCGCCGCGCGGGGCGTCACCATCAACAACCTGCTGCCCGGCAAGTTCGACACCGACCGGCTGGCCGCCACCGTGACTGCCGCCGCAGGCAAGGCGGGCAAGAGCGTGGACGATGTGCGCACTGCCCAGCAGGCGCAGATCCCGGCCGGGCGGTACGGCACGGCACAGGAGTTCGGTGCCATCTGCGCCTTTTTGTGCAGCCAGCAGGCGGGCTACATGACCGGGCAGAACGTGCTGGCGGACGGCGGCGCGTATCCTGGCACCTTCTGACCAGGGCTGGGCTTGCCAGCCACGCGCGTTGCCACGCCGCGTGGCGTTTTGCCGACAGCTTTCGCCGCCGAGGGGGAAAACTTGGTAAAGAATGGTGCCCCAGCACTCCAACCCGAAAGTACCGGAACATGACACTGTGCATCCATCCCCCGGGCGGCCTTCCAGATCCTTGTGAACTCCACGAGTGCCGCTGGGTGTCTGGCCATATTCCGGGTGCCGATGGTGCGCTGTGGGGGCCATCTGCGGCTCCCGGGTTGGAGCGCCAGAATTTGCCATGCCGCAGACACCCGCTGTGATTTCCCGCCTTCGCCACCGTGTTGCGCCGCTTTGCGCTGCGTTGGCCTTCCTGGGCTGCCTGCCACAGGCGGTGGGGCAAACAGCAGCAACTCCTGCGGTGGCCCCGGTGCCTTACAAGCTGCGCATCGTGGGTGGCCTGGCCAGCATCAACCAGTACATCCGCCAGGAAGAGCCGTTCTGGAGCAAGGAGCTGTCGCGCATGAGCGGCGGCCGGTTCGACGCTGAAATTGTCCCCTTTGACCGCGCCGGTGTGCCCGGCACTGAAATGCTGCGCCTGCTGCAGCTGGGCGTGGTGCCTTTTGGCACGACGCTCATGAGTTCATTCACGGCCCAATACCCCGAGTACACGGCGCCCGATCTGGCAGGGCTCAACCCCGACATCGCCACGCTCAAGTCCACGCTGGCGGCGTTTCGCCCTTATCTGGAGAAGAGCCTGCGCGACCAGCATGGTGTGGAGGCCCTGGCCGTGTATGTGTATCCGGCGCAGGTGGTGTTTTGCAAGAAGCCCTTGCGCGGGCTGGCTGATCTGGCCGGGCGCCGCACCCGGGTGTCGTCCTCCACCCAGGCCGATTTTGTCGGGGCGCTTGGCGGCATCCCGGTGCTGACGGGCTTCGCACAGATAGTGCCCAGCCTCACGGCGGGCAATACCGAATGCGCCATCACCGGCACCATGTCGGGCAACACGCTGGGCCTGCCGACGATGACTTCGCATGTGCATGCACTTCCCGTGACATGGGGGCTGGCGGTGTTTGGCGCCAACCAGGCCGCCTGGGAAGCGCTGCCGCCCGATCTGCGGGCGCTGCTGCGGCGCGAGTTGCCCCGGCTGGAGGCCGCCATCTGGGAGGAGTCCGAGCGCGAGACCTCCGATGGCATGGCTTGCAACCGTGGCGCCCCGGCCTGTGTGGGTGGCCGCAAGGGCAGCATGGTGGTGGTACCGGTGTCGGCCCAGGACGAGCGCAGCCGCCAGGAGATCCTGGCCTCCACCGTGCTGCCACGCTGGGTGCAACGCTGCGGGGCCCGTTGTGCCCAGGTGTGGAACCAGACGATCGGCCCCGTTCGCGGCCTGGTGGCGGCCCCGGCGAAATGAGGGAGACCACGACCCCGCGGCGCATCAGGGCCTTTGTCTGGGCCGGAGCGGCGGTGTTCATGGCAGCGGTGGTGATGGTGTCCGCCGCGCTGGTGTGGAACGCCCGCAAGGTGGCGCTGGACGACTACGAAGCCCAGGCCACCCGTTTTGTGGCGGGCGCCGAGGCGGCGCTCAACCGATCCCTGCTGTCCGTGGACGTGCTGCTGGCCAGCATGGACGAACTGCTCGGCCTGTCGGGCTCCATGAGCGACTGGATCGACCCCGACGTGGCCAGCCAGCGGTTGCGCAGCTCGGCCCGGCAGAACCTGATGGTGCGCTACGTGGCGCTGCTGGATGCGAAGGGCAAGACCATTGCCTCCTCGGATGCCGCTGGCAGCGCGCTGTCGCTGCAGCTGCCCCCGGGGTTTTTGTCGGCGGTGCTGGAGCAGCCTGTGTCCACGCTGATGATCAGCCCGCCGGTGGTGAGCTTTGCCACCGCGGAGCGCGTGCTGTACTTCGCCCGCCACCTGCGCATGGCCGACAGCGCCCGTGTGGTCGCCATTGCCGAACTGCCGGTGGGAGCCCTCAGCTCCGTGCTCGTCCAGGGGGTGGACATCACAGGCCTGCAGGTGACGCTGGAACGCGCGGGAGGACTGCTGCTGCTGAGCGCGCCCAACCGCGAAGAGGCCATCACGCCGATGTTGTCCCCGCCACTGCATGAAGTGGCTGCCATGGGGCAGGAGTGGAAGGCCCCGGCCCGCTTGAGCGGAGAACCCGCGCTGGTGGTCTACCGGCCCATCCTGTACCAGGACCTGCGCATTTCTGGGAGCATTCCGTTGCGCGATGCGCTGGCGGGCTGGCGCGATCAGCGCGACGCCATCGCCCTCACGGGGCTGTTGTTTGTGGCCATGATCGTGGTGGCGGGCAACCTGGCGCTGCGCTACCTGCACCGCATGTCCCAGGCGCGCCTGGCCATTGCGCAATCCAAGGCCACGCTGGACCAGGCGCTGGAATCCATGGTGAGCGGTTTTGTGCTGCTCGACGGCGAGCAATGCGTGGTGCAGTGGAACAGCCGGTTCGAGGAAATTTTCCCCTGGCTGCGCACCGTGATGGCGCCGATGGTGCCGTTTCGGCGTGTGATGGAGGAGACCTCCCGGCACCACCTCCCGCGCGCCAGCGAGGAAGAACGCATGCGCTGGGTGGAGATGCGGCTGCTCAAGCAAAGCCAGCACCTGGAGCCCCACGAACAGGTGCTGCCCAACGGCCGCACGATCCAGATCACCGAACGGCCCACGCCCGAGGGCGGGCTGGTCATCACCTACCACGACGTCACGGCCCTGCGCCGGGCCAGTGCCGAGATCGAAAGCCTGGCCTTCTACGACCCGCTGACCAACCTGCCCAACCGCCGGCTGCTGATGGACCGCATGCAGCAGGTCATTGCCGCCAGCGTGCGCAGCGGGCAGTACGGGGCCTTGCTGTTTCTGGATCTCGACCATTTCAAGACATTGAACGACACCCTGGGCCACGAAGTGGGCGACATGCTGCTGCGCCAGGTGGCCGAGCGCCTGAAGACCTGTGTGCGCCGCGAAGACACCGTGGCGCGCCTGGGGGGCGATGAGTTCGTGGTCATGCTGCACGAGCTGTCGCTGCACAGTGAAGAAGCGGCCGCCAACGCGCGCCGCGTGGGCGAGAAGATCCTGCGCACGCTGAACATGCCGTACACACTGGGTGCACACATCCACCACAGCACGCCCAGCATTGGCGCCACGCTGATGGGGGGGGCGCTGCAGCCCTCGGTCGATCTGCTCAAGCAGGCCGACATCGCGATGTACCAGGTCAAGTCGCAGGGGCGCAATGCGCTGTGTTTTTTCGACCCGCAGATGCAGATCGCCATCAGCGTGCGTGCACAGCTGGAGGGGGATCTGCAGGCCGCCCTGACCGCGCGGCAGTTTGTGCTGCACTACCAGCCCCAGTTCCACCAGGACGGGCGCATCGTGGGCGCCGAGGCGTTGATCCGCTGGATCCACCCCGAGCGCGGCCTCGTCGCGCCGGGCGCCTTCATCGGCGTGGCGGAGGAGAGCGAGCTCATCGTGCCCATGGGCCACTGGGTGCTGCGCACCGCGTGCGAGCAGCTGGCAGCGTGGGAGAACGATGCCCGCTACCGGCATGTGCAGCTGTCGGTCAACGTGAGCGCCCGGCAGTTCCGCCAGCGCGACTTCGTGGCCCGCATCGTCGAGGTGCTGCGCGAAACCGGGGCGCGGCCCCACCTGCTCAAGCTGGAGCTGACCGAGTCGCTGGTGCTGGACAACGTGGACGACACCATTGCCAAGATGGGCCTCCTCAAGACCAAGGGCGTGCGCTTTTCAGTGGACGACTTCGGCACGGGCTATTCGTCGCTGGCCTACCTCACACGGTTGCCGCTCGATCAGCTCAAGATCGACCAGTCCTTCGTGCGCAACCTGGGCGTGCGGCACACCGATGACGTGATCGTGCAGACCATCATCGGCATGGCCCGCAACCTGGAGCTGGATGTGATTGCCGAGGGGGTGGAAACCTCGGAGCAAAAGGCCTTGCTGGCGGACTACGGATGCCAGCTTTTCCAGGGCTATTTGTTGGGAATGCCTGGTCCGGTGGCCGATCTGGAAGCGCTGCTGCGCCGCGTTGCCGACGAGGCTCCCGTGGATTCGTCTGCAACCGGGGGCTCGCCCCAGCGCTGACGCCCGGCCGCATTCCGGTTCACGCTGCATGCAAACAGGAGGAATGCTTATGGCACGGTGGATGCGATGGCCGCGCAGGATCTGGAGTTGCGGCGCGGCGTGTGTGCTCGCCTGTGCCGCAGCCAGCGCGGAGCCGGTGGCCATCAAGACGCCGAGCGGCACCCTGCATTTCGAGACGCCTGCGGGCTACACCGCCCTCAGCGAGGACGAATTGCACATCAAGTTTGGACGCTACGGCCGCAGACCCCTGGCCGCGTGGGGGAACGCCCGCCGCAGCAGCACCGTGGCGGTGACCTGGTCGCGCATGGCGCAAAAGCCCCTGACCAGCGAACAATTGCCCGAGTTCAAATCGGCGATGGAAACCACACTCCCCAGGCTCACTCCGGGCATGGTGCTTCGGGATTCATCGCTGGTGCAGATTGCGCAGCGGCCCTGGGTGCGCATCGACAGCACGGCCCCGGCCGTGGACACCGAGATCCGCAACCTGATGTACCTGACCGACCTGGGCGGACACATGGTGGGCGTGAACTACAACGCCACGGTGGCGGACTATGCGCAGCAGGAGGCGGGCTTCAGCAGCTCTGCCGGTACGCTGCGCACGCAGGACTAGGTGTTGGTTCGGACGGCATTGGCTGCACCCTTCCCGGCAGTGACTGCGCCTTACCTGCGCGACGACACCACGATCCCGCCCACGATCAGCGCAAACGCCACGCCGTGGAAAAGCTGGGGCGTTTCCCCCAGGAAAGCGGCCGACAGAATGCCCGCGAACAGCGGGGTGAGGTTCACGAAGAAGCCCGCCACTGCAGGCCCCGCACGCTCCACACCCACGCCCCAGCAGCGGTAGGCCAGCACGGCCGGGCCCACGGCGATGAACACGAGCGCGGCGATCAGCGGCCAGCCCCCGTCGAAGTGGGTGCGGCCCACGGCCCATTCCACGCCCGCAAAGCTGCCCGACCAGGCCAGGCCAAACACCATCTGCGCCATCAGAAACGCCGCCCAGTCGCCCCGGATGCGGGCAGGCTCGCTGGTGCGCGACAGCAGCCAGCTGTAGAACGCCCACGAGATGGTGGCCAGCAGCATGAAAAAATCGCCCGGGACGAGCCGAAAGGCCAGCAGTTGCGACCACTCGCCCCGGCTCAGCACCAGCAGCACGCCACACATCGACAGCAACGCACCCAGCAACTGGCGCCGCGTGACGGCCGCGCCGAAGAACAGCGCCCCCACGGCCAGCATCCACACCGGCATGCTGGAGCCCACCAGCGTCGCGTTGATGGGCGTGGAAGTCTGCAGCGCCATGTACTGCAGCGCGTTGTACAGGCCAATGCCCAGCAGCCCCAGCAGCGCGTAGCGGCGCCAGTGCGGCCACAGCGGGCTGTCCTTGCGCAGCACACCATGGGCCAGCGGCAGCAGGATGGCAAAGGCCAGCACCCAGCGGATGAAGTTGAGGGCGGCGGGGGAAATCAGGTCGTGCACCAGCCGTCCCACGACGGCATTGCCCGCCCACAGCAAGGGCGGTATCACCAGCAGCACGGCCGTGCCGGGTGTGAGTTTTTGAGTCATGGGGCTGCACTGTAACGGCGCTGGCGACGCCATGCTGCCGGAGGCCACAAGGCCCTAGAGCCAATCGACCCCGTGTCGGCCTGCGGCACGTTCACTCGATTCGTGGCAGGATGGCCGCCGTTTGTTTCTCTCACCCGCTACAGGAGTTGTTAGCCATGAGCCTTGCCGTCCAGATCCGCCAGCATGGTGGTCCCGAAGAACTCCACATTGTTGACGTCGCCGTGGGCGAACCCGGCCCTGGCGAGATCCGCATCCGCCACCACGCCATCGGCCTCAATTTCATCGACGTCTACCACCGCACGGGCCTGTACCCCTTGGGCATGCCAGCCACCATCGGCATGGAAGGCGCAGGCGTGGTCGAAGCGGTGGGCGAGGGCGTCACGCACCTGCAGGTGGGCGACCGCGCCGCCTATGCCAGCAACCCGCCCGGCGCCTACTCTGAAGTGCGCGTGATGCCCGCCAAATGTGTGTGCAAGCTGCCCGACGCCATCAGCTTCGAGACCGGCGCGGCCATGATGCTCAAGGGCTTGACGGCACAGTACCTGCTCAAGAAGACCCTGCCCGTGGAAGGCCTGCAGAGCGGCGACCACGTGCTGTTCCATGCCGCTGCGGGCGGTGTGGGCCTGATCGCCAGCCAGTGGGCCAAGGCGCTGGGCCTGCAGCTCATCGGCACGGCAGGCACCGATGCCAAGTGCCAGCTGGCCCTGGCCAACGGCGCGGCACATGCCATCAACTACAACACGGAGGACTTTGCGGCGCGCGTCAAAGAGATCACTGGCGGCAAGGGCGTGAAAGTGGTGTACGACTCGGTGGGCAAGGACACCTGGGACAAGTCGCTCGACTGCCTGCGCCCGTTTGGCCTGATGGCCAGCTTCGGCAATGCCTCAGGCCCCGTGGCGCCGTTTGCGCCGGGCTCGCTGGGTGCCAAGGGTTCGATCTACGTCACGCGCCAGACGCTGTTCACCCACATCGCCACGCGTGAAAGCACGCAGGCCATGGCCGATGAGCTGTTTGCCGTGGTGGCCAGCGGGCAGGTCAAGATCCACATCGAGCAGCGGTTTGCCTTGGCCGATGTGCAACAGGCGCACCGCGCGCTGGAAGCACGCAAGACCACCGGCTGCACCATCCTCACGCTGTGAACGCCGCCGTCCAGCCCCGGTCCTTTGGCGACTGGTTGGCCAGTGCGCGCCAGGCTGCGCAGCAGCCCCCCGTCCAGCCGCGCCAGGCGCTGGTGGTGGCGGGGCAGGTGGTGGGCTCGGTGGCAGAGGGTTTTTTGAATAAAATTGGCCGCCAGCGCTTATTGGATAAGCGCTATAAGCTATTAAATAATGAGCATTCTGGCGCTGCAGCCTGGCACCTGGAGGTGCCGTTTGGAGCTTCAGTGGACGCCATCACCGACGCCCTCAATACCCTGGCCGCTGCCTTGCGCGACGAGGGCCTGTGTGGCCCCTGGCGCGATGAGCAACTGGCGGTGTGCAACCCGGTGGGCGAGGTGGTGGGCACGGTGGAGCGTGGTGCGGTGCGTGTGCTGGGCATCACCAGCCGCGCTGTCCATCTGGTGGGCCTGGCGCCGGACGGCCGCATGTGGGTGCAAAAGCGCTCCATGACCAAGCCCAACAACCCCGGCCTGTGGGACACGCTGATGGGCGGCATGGTCTCTGCCGCCGACTCATTGCCCCAGGCGCTGGCCCGCGAGACCTGGGAGGAGGCGGGGCTGCACGTGGAAACGCTGGTCGGCCTGCAGCACGGTGGCCATGTGGACTTCAGCCGCCCCAGCCGGGAAGGGGATGGCGCGGGCTACATGCGCGAGCGCATCGACTGGTTTCGCGCCCAAGTGCCCGAGGGCATGGCGCCCGAGAACCAGGACGGCGAAGTGGAGCGGTTTGACCTGCTGCCCCTGGGCACGGTGCGCGAGCAGGTGGCGCAGGGCCTGTTCACGCTGGAAGCCGGGCTGGTGATTGCCGGTTTCCTCGGGCTGTAACCGGGATCCCGGTCGCACAGCCTTCAAATCAGGTCCCGCATCGCCTGGGCGGTTTCGCGCAGCACGGGCAACACCCGTGACACCGCGTCCTCGCTGCCCCGCAGTGTGCTGGCCTTGTTGCGCTGACGGGCTGCTGCCGCTTCGTTCTGCGCAACCGCTTCCCGTTGCGCGGCGGGGCCATCACCCAACAGAGCGGTGGGCAGCGCGGCCTTTGATCCTCAGGCCTGATCCACCATCGTCTTGAGCCGGTTGGGCGCCAGCGCCCCGGCCGATTCCAGAATGGGGTAGGCCACCGAGCACAGCAGCGAGTTGATGCGCTTGAGTTCGCTGATCAGGTCGATGTGCAGCGAGCTGGTTTCGATGCTCTGCACCGTGTTGTCCGACAGGCGCGCCAGGTGGGTGGCTGAATACGCATGCTCCAGGTCGCGGAAACGGGCCTTTTCTTCCAGCAGCTTCTGCGCGTCGCGCACGCTGCCGTTGAGGAATACGCTCATCGCCAGCCGCAGGTTGTCGATCAGACGGGCGTGCAGCTCGGTGATCTCTTCCATGCCCGCTTCGGAGAACTGGCGGCCCTTCTTGATCTTCTTGTCCTCGATATCGATGAGCACGCGCTCGATGATGTCGCCAATCTGCTCCATGTTGATCGTGAAGCTGATGATGTCCGCCCAGCGGCGCCCTTCGCGCTCGTCCAGTGCCTCGCGCGAGATCTTGGTCATGTAGTACTTGATGGCCGAGTACAGGCCATCCACCTCGTCGTCGAGCTTGCGCAGGTCTTCGGCCAGCTTGATATCGTCGGTGCGGATCACCTTGTGCAGGCCCAGCAGCATCGATTCGACCACGTCGGCTTGGTGCAGGGCCTCGCGCGCAGCGCACGAGATGGCCAGGGAGGGCGTGGCCAGGGCTGACGGGTCCAGATGCTGGGGCCGGGTGCCGGCCGCTGCCTGCGCTTTTTCGACGGGCAGCAGGCGCTGCACGGTGCGGGCCACCGTGCCTGTGAGGCCGATGCAGATGATGCCCACCACCACGTTGAAAGCCAGGTGGAACAGCACCACCAGCGCCGCGATTTCCGGCACGTAGGGGCGTACATGCTGCAGCCACAGCCCAGTGAGCGGTGTCATGATGACAACGCCGATGATCTTGAAGAACAGGTTGCCCAGCGGCACCTGGCGCGTCTGTACATTGGCCTTCATCGTGGTGAGAACGGCCAGCACGCCGCTGCCCAGGTTGGCGCCCAGCACCAGGCCCAGAGCCACGTCGGGCGGGATACCCCCCGAGCCGGCCAGCGCGGCAGTCAGCAGCACCGTGGCCAGGCTCGAATAGGCCACGATGGCCAGAATGGCGCCGGTGAAGATCTCCAGCAGCAGGTCGCTGGTCAATGCCCCCAGCAGGGTGCGCACGGTGGGCGACTGGGTGAGCACCGTGGTCGATTCGGTGATGAGGCGCAGCGCCAGCAGCATCAGCCCCAGGCCGATCAGCACCCGGCCCACCCGGCCCACGGCCGTGTCCTTGCGCGAGATGAACAACACCACGCCCGCGAAGATGAACAGCGGCGACAGCCAGGACAGGTCCATCGAGAACACCACTGCCATCACGCTGGTGCCTACATCGGCGCCCAGCATCACCGCGAGGGCAGCGGGCAGGCCCACCAGGCCCTGGCCCACGAACGAAGACACGATGAGCGCCGTGGCCGTGCTCGATTGCACCACCGCCGTTACCCCGATGCCCGACAGAACGGCAGTGAACCGGTTACTGACGCTGTGCGCGATCAACTGGCGCAAATTGGCGCCAAAGACACGCAGGATGCCGGTGCGCACCAGGTGGGTGCCCCAGATCAGCAGCGAGACGGCTGCCAACAAATTCAAGAGATGCTTCATGGAGGAAAACCGTTATTTCTTCTTCTTGTGACGTGCGCAAAGAGCATGCACCTTGCCCCTGCCAGGCGCAAGGTGCATCTTGCGCTCCGTTTTTGAACAGGTGCTTGGAGGCTGGCGTTCACATTCTGTGCCCGGAGGCGGTGGCAGACGGGTCTGCGGTGCCGGGCTGCGCGACTTCCGGGGTGCATGGGTACACGCAAAAGCTGTGCGCACCCAGCATTGTCACAAAACTGACATATAAGCATACTCCTGATTCCATAGCGCGGGCGCATGCCCATGCTGCTGCTGGGTGCGTTGGCGACACCACCCGCTCCGTCAGCGGGGGTTGGGGCCGCCCTGGCCACCACGCAAACGGCCCGCACAGGGCGGGCCGTGGAGAGGTCAGGCAAAAACAACGGGTTCAGCGCTCGCGCCGCACTCTCAGGAACTCGTCCAGGATCAGGCACGCCGCACCCACGCTGATGGCCGTGTCGGCCAGATTGAAGGCTGGGAAGTGGCCGTTGGGGAAAATTCCGGAAAGGAAGGCCCAATGGAAATCTAGAAAATCCACGACATAGCCATGCATCAGCCGGTCCGCCACGTTGCCCACCGCACCGCCCAGGATGCACGACAGCGCAAAGCCGAACAGCTTTTGACCGGGGTGCGCGCGCAACTGCCACACGATGAAAATGGTGGCCGCCACGCCGATGCCGGTGAACAGCCAGCGCTGCCAGCCTCCCGCGTCCTGCAGAAACGAAAACGCGGCCCCGGTGTTGTGCGCCCGCACGATGTTGAAGAAGCTGGTGATGATCGTGCCGTCGCCCAGCTGGTAGTGGTTGATGATCAGGGTCTTGGTGATCTGGTCCGCCACCAGAAGCACCGTGGCCCAGGCCAGCCAGGGCCACATGCTCGCGCCGGAACGCCCGGCCTGCGATGTGCGGGCCATCAGGCGTGCACCCGGCTTTCGCCGTCTCCGTGCAGGTTGCTGGTGCAGCGGCCGCAGATGGTGGGATGTGCGGCGTCTTGCCCCACGTCGCTGCGGTAGTGCCAGCAGCGCTCGCATTTGGTGTCAGAACTGGGCTTGACGCTGATCTGTAAATCGCTACCAGCTACCAATTCGATAGCGGAGGTGATGAACACGAACTTGAGGTCATCGCCCAGGCTGGCCAGCAGCGCATGGTCCTCAGGCGCAGCCGTCAGCACCACGTTGGCCTGCAGCGACGAGCCCACCTGGCCCTCGGCACGCAGCACCTCGATCTCCTTGTTCACCGCATCGCGGATCTCGCGCAGGCGCGCCCACTTGGCCAGCAGGCCTTCGTCGGCCCCGGCGATGGAGCCGTAGGTTTCCAGGAAGATGGAGTCGGAGCTGCCGAACACCTTCCAGGCCTCTTCGGCGGTGAACGACAGGAACGGCGCCATCCAGCGCAGCATGCCGTGGGTGATCTGGTACAGCGCGGTCTGGGCGCTGCGGCGCGCCAGGCTCTTGGGCGCGGTGGTGTACAGCCGGTCCTTGAGCACATCCAGGTAGAAGCCGCCCAGGTCTTCTGAGCAGTACAGCTGCAGCTTGGCCACCACGGGGTGGAACTCGTAGACCTTGTAGTGCGCGAGCACGGTGGCCTGGAACTCGGCCGCACGCGTCAGGGCGTAGCGGTCGATCTCCAGCATCTGGTCGAACGGCACGGCGTCCGCGGTCGGGTCGAAGTCGCTCACGTTGGCCAGCAGGAAGCGCAGCGTGTTGCGGATGCGGCGGTAGGCATCGACCACCCGCGCCAGGATCTTCTCGTCACCTGCGATGTCGCCCGAGTAGTCGCTGGCGGCCACCCACAGGCGGATGATCTCGGCGCCGAGCTTCTTGTTGATCTCCTGCGGATCGATGCCGTTGCCCAGCGACTTGCTCATCTTGCGGCCCTGGCTGTCCACGGTGAAACCGTGGGTCAGCAGGCCGCGGTAGGGCGCGCGGCCTTCGAGTGCCGACGCCAGCAGCAGCGAACTGTGGAACCAGCCGCGGTGCTGGTCATGGCCCTCCAGGTACAGGTCGGCCTCGGGACCCGTGTCGTGGTGCACGTTGGGGTGCGTGCCGCGCAGCACATGGCTGAACGTGGAGCCCGAGTCGAACCACACCTCCAGGATGTCGGTGCTCTTGGTGTAGCAGGCCGCGTCCTCGGCGCCCAGGATCTCCTCGGGCGTCACGCGACTCCAGGCCTCGATGCCGCCCTTCTCCACAATGGCGGCCGCCTGGTCCATGATCTCCATGGTGCGCGGGTGCAGCTCGCCCGAATCCTTGTGCAAAAAGAACGGGATGGGCACGCCCCAACTGCGCTGGCGCGAGATGCACCAGTCGGGCCGCCCGGCGATCATGTCGTGCAGGCGGGTCTTGCCGTTCTCGGGGTAGAAGCTGGTGTGCTCGATGGCGTCCAGCGCGATCTGGCGCAGCGTCTTGGCAGGCTTCATGCCGGGCTGGGTGAACACGCCTTCGCCCTCGTCCATGCGCACGAACCACTGTGCGGCGGCGCGGTAGATCACCGGCGTCTTGTGGCGCCAGCAGTGCGGGTAGCTGTGCGTGATGTCCTTGGTGGCCATCAGGCGGCCGGCGTTGCGCAGGGCTTCGATGATGACGGGCACGGCCTTCCAGATGTGCTGGCCGCCAAACAGCGGGAAGTCGGCCGCATAGGTGCCGTTGCCCTGCACGGGGTTCAGGATGTCGTCCAGTGCCAGGCCGTGGGACACGCAGGAGTTGAAATCCTCCAGCCCGTAGGCGGGCGAGGAGTGCACGATACCGGTGCCATCGTCGGCCGTGGCGTAGTCGGCCAGGTACACGGGGGACAGGCGCTGGTAGCCTTGGCTGCCGTCTTCACTCTTCACGTCGTACAGCGGGTGCTCAAATTCCAGCCCGCCGAGGTTCTTGCCCAGGGTGGTGGCCAGCACGCTGCCTGTGAGGCCATAGCGCTCCAGGCACGAGGCCACCAGCGGCTCGGCCACCAGCAGGACGCGCTCGCCGGTGTCCACCAGGGCGTAGCTGATCTCGGGGTTCAGGTTGAGCGCCTGGTTGGCGGGGATGGTCCAGGCGGTGGTGGTCCAGATGACGACGAAGGCGTCTTTGGTCAACGCGGGCAGGCCAAACGCGGCCGCCAGCTTGGCAGGCTCGTGCGCCTTGAACGCCACGTCGAGCGTGGTGCTCTTCTTGTCCTGGTATTCGATCTCGAACTCGGCCAGCGAAGAGCCGCAGTCAAAACACCAGTACACGGGCTTCAAGCCGCGGTACACAAAACCACGCTCCATCACACGTTTGAACGCGCGGATTTCGCCCGCCTCGTTGGCGGGGTTCATGGTCTTGTAGGGGTTGTCCCATTCGCCCAGCACACCCAGGCGCTTGAAGTCCACCATCTGCTGCGCGATTTGCTCGGTGGCAAACGCACGGCTCTTGGCCTGCATGTCGTCGCGGCTCAGGTTGCGGCCGTGTTTCTTCTCGATGGCATTCTCGATCGGCAGGCCGTGGCAGTCCCAGCCGGGCACGTACAGCGCGTCAAAGCCTTCGAGCTGGCGCGCCTTGGTGATCATGTCCTTCAGGATCTTGTTGACCGCGTGGCCCATGTGGATCTGGCCGTTGGCGTAGGGTGGGCCGTCATGCAGGATGAACTTGGGCGAACCGCAGCGTGCGTCGCGCAGGCGCTTGTACAGGCCCTTGTCTTCCCATTCCTTCACCCAGCCTGGCTCGCGCTTGGGCAGGTCGCCGCGCATGGGGAAGGGGGTGTCGGGCAGATTCAGGGTGCTGCGGTAATCCGTGGCTGCGAGGGCTGCGGAAGGGGTGCTGGCGTTGTCGTCGGACATGAGGGAGCCTTAAAAACAGGGCATTCCGGGGCAAGGCCCAGGGCAAGAGCGGGGTGGAAGCGCGAAGGATGACGGGCCCGCCAGGCGGGCGCTGCGCAAAGCAGCCCCCCTCAAATTCGGTCGCGGGTGGTCTGGCGCCGGGTCTCGGTGTGGTTGGGCGCCTTGGCCGAGGCAAAGTAGGCACGCGCATCGGCGCAGTCTTTGGCGATGCCCTTTGTCAGGGCGTCCAGACCGTCGTATTTCAGCTCGTCGTGCAGTTTGTGCAGTAGTTCCACGCGCACGATTTTACCGTACGCCCCCTCGGGGCCCAGATCGGCAGGCCAGTGCAGGCAATGGGTTTCCAGCAGCACACGGCCGCCGTTCACATCGTTCGGGTCCAGCGAAGGGCGCACGCCCAGGTTGGCAACACCCGGCAAAGGCTCGGCGGCGAGGCCATGCACCAGCACCGCAAAGATGCCGCTGGCAGCGGGTTTCCAGTGCGCAAAACGCAGGTTCAGGGTGCGAAAGCCGTCACCGGCTCCACCGGCGGTAGCGCCCAACTCGCGCCCCAGCTTGCGTCCGTGCACCACATGGCCGCTGATGGTGTAGGGCCGCCCCAGCAGGCGCGCTGCTGCTTCCATGTCTCCTGCGGCCAGGGCCTGGCGCACGGCGGAGCTGGACACCCGCAGCCCATGTACCTCGTAGCTGTTCATGCGCGCCACATCAAAGCCCTTGGCTTGACCTGCCGCGTCGAGCATGGCGTAGTCGCCCGCGCGCTGGCGGCCAAAGCGGAAGTCGTCGCCCACCAGCACGTAACGGGCACCCAGGCCGCGCACCAGCACCTCGTCGATGAACGCCTCGGGGGACTGCGCGGCCAGTTTCGCGTCAAACGGCAGCACCACGGTCTGCTGCACGCCGCAGCGGGCCAGCTCGGTCAGCTTGTCGCGCAGGGTGCCGATGCGTGCGGGCGCGAGGTCGGGTTTGTGGTGGGCGCCCGCAAAGTAGTCGCGAGGGTGGGGCTCGAACGTGAGCACGCAGCTTTCCACGCCCCGGTGTGCGGCCTCGCTGTTCAGCAGGGCCAGCATGGCCTGGTGGCCCCGGTGTACGCCATCGAAATTGCCAATGGTCAGCGCACAGGCGTTGGCGATGCCGGGATGGTGGAATCCGCGAAAGATCTTCATCGGTTTGTTATCTTTTTGATAGCAGCATGCGCAGGTGTATCAAGCGCAAGACGCCAATTTGTCATGAAAACGGAGTATATTGTGACCCACGGGCTGCCCAGCGCAGGGCAGTTCGCGAGACATCTGCGTTCCGAATCCTTGTGTACTTTGTGTTCCAGGAGGCGTGTTTTGAAGGTCTTGAAGCTGTCGGCCCAAGGGCTGCCCCAATCGTGGATTTCGCTCGAACAAGCGGTGATTCATTACGCCGCGGGTGAGGTGCGCTGGGAATCCGGCGGCCAGATCGCGCGGTTCCGTGGCGGGCACAACGCGATCACGGGCGAACAATCGGTGATTGCCGTGAACAGCATCATCGGAACCAAGGGCGTGCCCAGCATCAACCCGTTTGACCTCAAGCCCGGACTGACCAACAGCAAGCTTTTTGCTCGCGACCGCAATGTGTGTGCCTACTGCGGCGGGCATTTTCATGAAGAGGATCTGACGCGCGAGCACATCGTGCCGTTTGCCCGCAATGGGCAGGACCACTGGATGAACGTGGTCACGGCCTGCCGCCCGTGCAACCACCGCAAGGGCCCACGCACGCCAGAACATGCCCACATGCCGTTGCTGTACGCGCCTTATGTGCCCAGCCTGTGGGAAGACTTCATCTTGCGCAATCGCCGCATCCTCGCCGATCAAATGGAGTTCCTGATGGCGCACGTCCCCAAATCTTCACGGCTGTTGGCGTAGTTGGCGGAGCGGCCAGTACGACGCCTGCTGGCGTCGTTGCTCCGTCTTGCCGTACTCGCAGTACTGTCTGTGACGGAGCGCCTAGCCATCGGGGCTGTCTTGACCGCTTTTGGTGGTGTGCTGCACGGTGCACAGGCACCGAGCAGCGCCTATCCCATCAGTAAGTCAGTTCGAGAAACACCAAATGGCCGCTGGCAGCGGGCCAGGTCTGTCCCACCACGCGTTCGCCATTGAATTCGCCCGCAATGCTGCGCACGCCGCCCGAGGGCTTGACCTTGGCCGACGCCACGCCCGCGCCTGGCGGCACACCGGCAGGTGCGGCGCCATCGAGCAGCATCTTGTCGCGTGCCGGGTCCAGGTAGCCGCGCGGGCGGGTCAGTGTCACCACGCTCTCGGCGCCTTTGTCGGCATCGGCCAAGCGCTCTGCGCGCAGGTGGATGAGATCGCTGCTGCGGGGAAAGCCGCTGCGGTAGATGTGGGTGGTGGCGTAGCCGGGTGCGGTGATCACGAACTCGGTGGGTGACCCAGCGGGAACGGCCAGCGGCCCCCATTGTCCATCCGTACCCACGGTTTTGCGCAGCAAGGCATTGCCCGTGCGGGCGCCCGTGGTGGGGTCGGTGGCATACAACTCCAGCTGCGCGCCCGCCAGGGGCAGGTTGTTGCTGAAGTTGCCCGTCTTGGCGTCCGTTGGGTCCACGCCCAGGCCGGTGACCTTGCCGTTCAGCACCACCTGCTTTTCGGCCGCAATGGTGGTGGCCTGCGGCGCCTTGCCCGTGATGAAGCGGTAGGTGGCTTCAAAGGCTGCGGCGGAATAGGAGGTCTCGCGGTGGTCGATGCGCGGGATCACCACATTGACCGCGCCTTTCAGCTCGGGCCCTGCGGCCGTCACATTGGTGGGCGTGCCTTTCTGGCCGATCCACAGGCCATCGGGCTGCGCGAACTTGTCGTTGTTGTCCGAGCGGATGGTCATCCATTGCACGGGGCCGCTCACTTCATCGCCGGCTGCATTTTTGGGGGCGTTCAAGGCGGTGAGGAAGGGACCGGTGCCCGAGAACTCGCTGCCTTCGCGCACCCCGGGGGTTGCCCACACGCCGTGGTTGGGGGTGCCACCCAGGATGGCGTGGCTCACGGTGGTGGTGCCACCGCCGTTGTAGATGTAGTTGCGGATGGCATTGCCCCCGCGCGAATTGCCCACCAGCACCACTTTGCTGGCGCCTGTGGCCTTGAGCACCTTGTCCACCTCAGCCTTGAGGTAAGTCATGTGCTCTGCAGCCGAGGTGCGGCCCGGCTGGGGCTTGGTGTCGTCATCGCGTGAGAGCGGGTAGGGCACGTCGATGGCGTGCAGGCGCTCACGGGGCCAGCCGTTCGATTCAAACCGCCACGCGGTGGCCTGCCACAGCGCAGCGGTGTCGCCATTGCCATGCACAAAGACGATGGGCGGGGCCTCGGCCAGGCTGGGGCTGCGGGTGGCGCAGCCGGCCAGGGCCAGGGTGGCCGCAGCGGCTGCCAGCAGAAGGGATCGGCGTTGCAGCAAGAGCTTATTGTTCATGGGTGTCTCCGATAAGAAAAAATGCCCGTGGACCGGTTCAGTCCACGAGCATTGCACGGTTGCGTGACAGTCCTTGCTTGGCGTCAGGCAAACACGCCGGCCGTGTCCTGCATGCGGGCCGACACCTCGCCCAGGTGGTGCAGGGTGTCGCCAAAGGTCATTTCCAGTTGCGTGAGTTTCTTGAAATAGTGGCTGCCGATGTACTCGTCGGTCACGCCGATGCCGCCATGCAGCTGCACCGATTGCTGGCCCACGAAGCGCATCGATTGCCCCAGCTGCACCTTGGCGCGGGCCATGGCGGCGCGGCGTTCGGCCGCCGGGGCGCCGAGCTTGAGGCTGGCGTAGTAGCTCATCGAGCGGGCCAGTTCCAGCTGCATCTTCATGTCGGCCACACGGTGGCGCAGCGCCTGGAAGCTGGCGATGAACACGCCGAACTGCTTGCGCTGGTTCATGTATTCGACGGTGAGCGCCACGGTCTTGTCCATCACGCCCACGGCTTCGGCGCAGGTGGCGGCAATGCCTGTGTCCACGGCCAGTTCCAGCGCGGCCAGGCCGTCGGTGGTGATGAGCGTGGCGGGGGCGTTGGCCAGTTGCACTTCGGCGGCGCGGCTGCCGTCTTGCGTGACATAGCCACGTGTGGTGACGCCAGCGGCCGAGCGTTCCACGAGGAAGAGGGCGATTTTTCCGTCCAGCTGCGCAGGCACGATGAAGGCATCGGCCTGGTCACCAGCGGCTACTATGCTTTTTGTAGCTGTTACGGCATATCCAGCGGGCGCAAAGGCTGCTTTTGCCTCGCAAACGTCCAGGCGGTAGCGCGCCTTGCGCTCCTGGTAGGCCAACACCACCAGCGCTTCGCCGCTGGCCACGCGGGGCAGCCAGGCGCCTTGTACGTCGGCGGGGGCGTAGTGCGACAGCACGCTGCTGGCGATGAAGGCCTGGGCAATGGGTTCCAGCACCATGCCACGGCCCAGTTCCTCGGCCACCACCATGGCGTCGATCGCGCCCTGGCCCATGCCGTCGTGGGCTTCGGGCACGGTGAGGGCGGTCAGGCCCAGTTCGGCCAGCTCGCCCCAGGCGGCGCGGTCAAAGCCGCCGGCAGCCACCGCAGCGCGGCGGCGCTCGAAGGTGTAGCCCTTGTCCACCCACTTGCGCACCGCATCGCGAAGTTGTTCCTGGTCGTCAGAAAAATCGAAATCCATGTTCTTGTCTCCTTAGCCCAGCACAGTCTGCGCGACGATATTTCTTTGCACTTCATTGCTGCCGCCGTAGATGGTGGTCTTGCGCAGGTTGAAGTAAGTAGACGCCAGCGGCGCGTTGGCGGTGACGCCGCCAGGGAAGTCGCCCTGCCAACCGGCCTCCATAGCCTCTTCGATGAAAGGCATGGCAAACGGCCCAGCGGCCAGCATCATCAGCTCGGCATAACGCTGCTGGATCTCGCTGCCCTTGATCTTGAGCAGGCCCGCGATGTCCAGGGAGTTTTTGCCCGACTTCTCGGCCGACAGCACGCGCAGCACCAGCATTTCCAGCGCCACGACGTCCACTTCGAGCAGCGCGATCTGGTCGCGGAAGCGCGGGTCGTCCCACATGCCTTCGGTCTTCGCGATGCGCTTCAAGCGCTCCAGCTCGCGCTTGCTGCGGTTCACGTCAGCGATGTTGGTGCGCTCGTGGGACAGCAGGTGCTTGGCGTACGTCCAGCCCTTGCTTTCTTCGCCGATCAGGTTTTCGGCGGGCACTTCGACGTTGTCGAAGAACACCTCATTGACTTCGCACTCGCCGTCCAGCAGCTTGATGGGGCGCACGGTGACGCCCTTGGACTTCATGTCCAGCAGCAGGAAGGAAATGCCGGTCTGCGGCTTGCCTTCGGTACTGGTGCGCACCAGGTTGAACATCCAGTCGCCGAACTGGCCGAGCGTTGTCCAGGTTTTTTGGCCGTTGACGATGTATTTGTCGCCCACGCGCTCTGCGCGGGTCTTGACCGAGGCCAAGTCCGAGCCCGAGCCCGGTTCGCTGTAGCCCTGGCTCCACCACACTTCGCCGCTGGCGATGCCGGGCAAAAAGCGCTTTTGTTGTTCGGCATTGCCGAAGGCCATGATCACCGGGGCCACCATCACGGGGCCGAAGGGGATGATGCGGGGCGCACCGGCCAGCGCACACTCTTCTTCAAACAGGTGCTTTTGCACGGCCGTCCAGCCCGGGCCGCCAAACTCTTTGGGCCAGCCAAAACCGAGCCAGCCCTTTTTGCCCAGGATCTTGGCCCAGCCCTGCATGTCTGCACGGGTCAGGCGCAGGGCGTTGTGCACCTTGTGGGAAATTTCCTGGGGTAGGTTGGCGTGAACCCATGCGCGAACTTCGTCGCGGAAGGCCTGTTCTTCGGGGGTGAATGCGAGATCCATGCGGCTTGTCTCCAAGTGATTCCGCATTTGTAGCACGATCGTTCGTTTTATTGCTGTCCGGGTGGCGACATGAGGCGCGCAGCCCTTGATTTGGCATCAACCCATTTGAAGTGCTTTCAAGCTGAGTTTGGCGAAGCGCTGTGCAAGGCTGGGGCAGGCCCAGCGCAAGCGGTGGGTTCAAATTCAAAGATGCCGGCTCAATAAGACGCTGCAGGGGTTGAATATGATCAGCCAAACGAGGGGCACTAGATGCTGAAGATTTTCGACCAGGCCGTTGAGGCGGCCACGGACAGGGATGACACCCGAGGGCAGCAGGCCGAGGTACGGCTGCTGGGGGGCAAACTGCTGATCCAGGACCGCCACGGCGGCATTGTCGTCTTCGTGTGCACTCAGGCCTGGGGGCCTGCGGGCCGCAGATAGAACCCATCGCCATGCCCAACTTGTTGTTGAACTGTGAAATCGCTGAACGCCAGAGTCCCGGCCTACACCAGGGTCGGGTGGCTTTCCAGATCGATGATCTGTCGATCTCGACCCGCGAGCTGATCGCGCTGAGCGTTCGGACCCATCTCGCCCTGCAGCGCATCGCCAGCGCAGGTGCTGCGTCACCCGCACCGGGAGATCAAACCACCCCCACATTGACGCCGGCCATGATCGAAGAGGGCTTGGCACAGGGGCGTGTGGCCTTGCGCCGGCCACCGGAGCCTGCTTGCAAGCCCGACCTGGCGGCCGTTGAGCAAGCCGAGATCCAGCGGGCCATGGCCGCCTTCGAAGCGGGTGAGTTCCAGATGGTTGTCGATGGCACGCTGTACCGGTCGCATGCCGAGCTGAGCCTGACGGACAGCTCGCACGCTGTCTTCTTGAGATTGCGTCCGCTCGTGGGCGGATGAAAGGAACCTATGAGTGAGCACTGGGAGGCGAGCGCAACGCAGCGCGCCAGAGTCCAACGTTTCGAAGCCTGGTTGTTGGGCTATGTTCAGGAGGCCAAGGACGCTGGCCGCCTGGATGATGACGAGCGCGCCATCCGCAACGGAGATGCGGATTCACCGTTCTGTTCAGCGCTGCAGCAGACGTTCGGCAACGAGGCTGAGCAGCACTTGACTGACTTTTTCATGTTCCCGGTGCTTCACGAAAGCATTCCCAACATGCGCGCACGCGCTGACCGGGTGTGGGGCTTCGCGCGCGATGTGAACGATCTGCTGACCGAGGCGGTCAAAAAATGGGGGCGGGATTACACCTGCCAGTTGGCCTTGCAACGCTTGCGCCACCAACTGAGCCATCCCGCCGATGCGACCGAATGCGCGGCACCGCGCTGGATGGACGCAGAGCGCGCGCTTATTCGCGCCCAGTATGCGGAGCCGGTGAGGAGTCATCAGATCGCGGACCTCAAAGCGGCGCTGACCCGCAGCAGCCATCCCTTTTTGGAGCCAGCCCCCGATACGCTGGCCCAGCTGATCTGCGACATGAAGTCCTCGCGCGCCACACTGGACGAGTTGATGGACTTGATGGAGCGCTCCTGCGACACCTGGGTCGACGAGCAGTTCCGCCCGCCACCTCAGGTGGAAGATTGCGAATGCACCGGCCGCATGCGCACTGCGGAGTTTTTCGGCCTGACCGAGCAAGCGGATGAACTGGCACAGGCCTACGCGCGCCAGGGGCCCCTGAGCGCTGAATGGGTCAAACGCCTGTTCGATCTGGAATGGCCACGCAGCGCGCGCGTGGTGGGCGCGTGCCTGTCTCAAGAGGACGATGTCTTGAAAGACTTTCAACCCGAGGCGCTGGACTGGGTGTACGGCCACTGCGTCAAACCGCTGACCGAAGCCATCACCTCGCTGGGGCAATTGGCACAGGAATTGGGTGTGGACTACGAGAGCGGCGAACGCCGAAGCTTGAGCGGCATTCGGTTCGTGGTGGCAGGTGCGCGCCTGTTGGCGCAGATGCCATCGCCGCCGCCGATCCTCGGCTTGGTTCAGACCGATGCCGAGCGCTCTGCTGCGCGTGCGTTGAAACTGATCTGCAATGTGCAACCCCTGAGCGCGGCGGAGTCCGCAGACTTGGTGGCTGAGCTGCGGCAGTTCGCCCCGGAGGTTCTGCTTCAATTGCTGCGCCACTGCCGCGCCCAGGCGGACGAGGTGCTGGAGGCCCACGGCTGGGGCAGCGCCGCGCCGCTGTACCGTTTCATGCGCGAGCGCGAGCGGGCTGACCCGAACGAGTACTTCGATGTGCCGTTGTTGAAGGAACATCTCCAGCGCGCCGGGCAGCCTGGCGAGCTGCTGCTGGACTGGCACAAGAAGTACAAGCACCTGAAAGTCACCGTGTATCGCATCAACGCAGTGCGAGGCGTGGAAGACAAGAAGCTGGCCGGCATGCTGGGCAAGCTGTCCCAGGAGCACATTCGCGTGTGGGGTATGGTTCCCCTGCGGGACACAGCAGACTTGCGTGAGCGCTTCGACTTTTTCAAGGGCGCCGGCAAGCAGGCTTCGAAGCTGTTCGGCTCCGAGCGCAGTGCCAACGTGCGCGATGCGGCCGCCGCAGCGCTGGTGCAGCTGGCGCACAACGCCGGTTTTGCGGACGTGACCGAAATGGAATGGTCGCTGGACGCTACGTCCCAATCGGCCCAGGATTGGACCTGGCAGCAAGACGACTATGCCGTGGAGCTGAGCCTGGTCAGGTTTCAGCCGCAGCTGCAGGTACGCAAGGCCGGCAAGGCCTTGAAGAGCCTGCCGCCTGCGTTGAAGAAGGACGCGGGGCTGGCTCCGCTGCTGGCACAGCTCGACCTGCTCAAGGACCAGAGCAAGCGCTACCGCATTGCCCTGGAAAACCTGATGGTCAGTGGCCGTGCACTCGCGCCGGACCAGCTTCAGGAGCTGTCCAACCTGCCGATGGCCCGGCAGCTGCTGACCGCGCTCTACCTGCAAACGCCAGATGGCGGGCTGGGCCTGCTCGATGACAGCCTGGCCCAGTTGCGTCTGCTGGACGCGGATGGCGCGCTGGCCGATGCCGCCCGCCCGGTGGAGCTGCCGCTGACCATCGCGCACGTCCATTCGATGTTGGCGACAGGCCGCTTGATCGCTTGCCAGCGGCACGCGGTGCAGTCGTCCCTGGTGCAACCGTTCAAGCAGGCGTTTCGCGAATGCTATGTGTTGACGCCCGCCGAGCGCGAGGCGCGAGATGTGTCACGCCGCTTCGAAGGGCGCCGCGTCAAGACCTCGGTGCTGGGCGCCATCCTTTCGGCACGCGGATGGCGGATCGATGGGAGCGACTTCGATTTTGTAGCCCGCAAGCGCTTGGCGCCCGACATTGCCGTCGAGCTGTCGTTGCCCGATGTCTATCAATTCCTGACCCAGGAAGAGGCGACAGTGCTGGGTGAGATCTCGTTCACCCGCCAAGGTGAACCCATGGCGCTGGAGGAGGCGCCGCCGCTCGGATTCTCCGAGGCCATGCGCGACCTCGACCTCGTGATCACCGCCGGCGCCGCCGACAGCGATGAGCATTCCGCTGAGGTGCAGCACGCCCGCGTGGCCTTGGTGGGCGCCTTGCTCCCCAGCTTGGGGTTGAAGAACGTCAGCCTGGAGGGGCATCACGCCATCATCCAGGGCAAGCGTGCGAGTTATCGTCTGCACCTGGGCACCGCGGTGATTCACGTGATCCCTGCGGGATACCTGTGCATCGTGCCGGCCGACAAAGCCAGCCAGAAGGCCGTGGCTTTGCCTTTCGTCGACGATGACCAACGTACCAGCGAGGTGTTGTCCAAGCTGCTGCTGCTCAGCGCCGACGACAAGATCAAGGACCCCAGCATCCTGGCGCAGATCGAGGGCCGAGTGGCCCAGGCCTGAGCGCTGGCGTGCTTCACCGCCGGGGTCTCGTTCAGGCCTGCTTCGCTGCGCCTGGCCGGGCAGAGGCTACTTGTCGTCTTCCAACCCGCGCACACCCAGTTCGTCGCACAGGCGGCGCACCGTGGCATGCAGGCCCGCCACTTCTGCCTCCAGGGCTTGCACGCGGGCTTGCAGGGCGGGGGCAGGGGTGTCCAGCGAAGGGGCGGGGTGGCCGCCGTAGGCCTGCTGGCGGGTGTCCACCGGCCCACACATCAGGTGCGCCCAGCGCTGTTCGCGCGCGCCGGGTGCGCGGGGCAGCTGCACGACCAGCGGGCCGCCTTTCTCTGCACTGCGCTCTTGCAGCTCGTCGAGGAAGGCCTCCACCGAAGAAATGTCGGCAAACCGGTACCAGCGCTCGGCGTTGATGCGCAGCTCGCCCGCCGTTTGCGGGCCGCGCAGCATCAAGAGCCCCAGCAGCACGGCCGATTGTTCGGGCACGCCCACGCCACGCTGGAAGTTGTGTTCCCACCGCGTGGTGCGGTTGCCGCTGCTCTCAAACGCCAGCGTCAGCAGCTTGAGCGAATCCAGCGCCTCCTGCGCCTCGGCGTCGCTGAGGTTCATCACCGGGTCGCGGCTGGTTTTCTGGTTGCAACCGGTCAGCAGGCCGTTGAGCGACATGGGGTAGCTGTCGGGCACGGTGCGGGCCTTTTCCATCAGCGTGGCGAGTACGCGGGCTTCGTGGGGGGTGAGGGGGCGGGTGATGGGATCGAAGGGCACTGGGATAATCCGTGGCAATTTATGAAGAACATCGTCATTCTGATCTCTGGCGGCGGCTCGAACATGGCCACCATCGTCCGCACCGCGCAACAGGAGAACTGGGCACAACGCTACGGCGCCCGCGTGGCGGCTGTGATCAGCAACAAACCGGATGCCGCCGGGCTGGTGTTTGCGCGGGAGCAGGGCATCGCTGCCGAGGCGCTGGACCACAAGGTCTTTGCCAGCCGCGAGGCTTTTGATGCCGAGCTGGCGGCCACCATCGACCGCCACCAGCCTGCCCTCGTGGTGCTGGCGGGGTTCATGCGCATCCTGACGCCAGGGTTTGTGGCGCACTACGCGGGGCGGCTCATCAACATCCACCCCTCGCTGCTGCCTGCCTTTACCGGGCTGCACACGCACCAGCGCGCCATCGATGCAGGCTGCAAGTTTGCGGGCGTCACGGTGCACCAGGTGACGGCCGAGCTGGATGTGGGTCCCATCCTGGAGCAGGCGGTGGTGCCCGTGCTGCCCGGCGACACGGCCGAGACGCTGGCGGCCCGGGTGCTGACCCAGGAACATGTGATCTATCCCCGCGCCGTGCGGGCGCTGGTTCAGGCCTTGTAGCCCACCGGCCGATCGGGTTGGGATGGTCCGGTTGTCGCCCTGGCAGACCCTGGTGGGCACAGGGATGTTGTTTGCTATAAAAATGGTAGCTATTTACGCTTATCTATAAAGCGCTAGGTCCTATTTTTATTCATATTTACCCGTCGCCGGACAGCCTCAGGGATCCCGGCGCACGCAGCTCATCAACTGACGGGCGAATCGCACTGCGTGGCCAGAAAACCTGCAGCCGATGGCCGGGCCGACGGCCGACGCTGAGTATCGAGGTGCGCGACCACGGCCGGGCCTGCCGACTGAAGAGTTGGAGCGGGTCATGGAGCCGTTCTACTGCGTGGAGTCCTTGCGCAACCGCCAGAGCGGCGGGGCCGGACCGGGGCTCACCATTGCTTCTGACGTGGTGCGGCGCCACGGGGGGGGGCGGCTGGCCTTGCGCAATGCCGCGGGTGTGGTTTGGTGGCAGCAGCCATTTTTCCGCGCACTGCGGCGTGAGTTCAACGGGTTTCAGCGGGTTTCCGTCTCGTCCCCGCATTTCTCGAACCGTGGCCGCATCACGCCATCGATGAGCACCTGCTCTTCAAACATGGCGGCGGGCCGCACCCACAGCCCCCGCTGGCCATAGAGCGCGCGGTACAGCGTCATGGGTTCCAGCGTCTCGCTGTGGCGCACGGTGTCGATCACCTCGTAGAGCATGCCCTTGTAGTGGCGGTACAGGCCAGGCGGAGTGCGAATGAGTGCGGGCAGGTCTTCGTCGGTCATGGTGGCGAGTGGGCGTGCGTGAGTGGTTAGGATGGCGGCTGAAAACAACCAAGAGTGGGGGAAGCCCGTGGATCAGGCAGATTTTGTGCACCTGGTGCGCATGAGCGAGCATGCCAGTGCCGACAACAGCCGAGCGTACCGCCGCAGTGTGGCCGCGTTTGCGGCGCTGGGCTATGCCTGGGTGCTGGGTTGCCTGGGGCTGGCCGCTGGCATTGTGCTGTGGGTCGTGCCGCAGTTGCTGCAGGGGCGCTTTCGTTTTGCCATGGTGTGGCTGCTGCTGGGGGCTGCAGGCCTGCTGTGGGTCAGCCTGCGGGCGCTGTGGGTGCGTTTTGACGCGCCCGAGGGTGTGGAGATCACGGCGCTGGAGGCGCCGGAGCTTTTTGAGGCGCTGGAGCGCATTCGCCGCAAGATCAAGGGCCCGCCCATCCACAAAGTCACGCTGAACGACGAGTTCAATGCCTGCATCCAGCAGCTGCCCAAGTACGGCCTGCTGGGCGGCGCTGTCAACCACCTGAGCATTGGCTTGCCCCTGCTCATGGCCCTGGACCGGCCGCGTTTTTTGGCCGTGCTGGCGCATGAGTACGGGCATCTGCGCGGTGACCACGGCCGGTTTGCCGCCTGGATTTACCGCACGCGCCTGTCGTGGATGCGCCTGAACCACAGCCTGGCCGACGACGAAGGCCCGGTGGCTGCCGCCACGCAGGCTTTCATGCGCTGGTACTTTCCGCGCTTTTCGGCCAAGACCTTTGCGCTGGCCCGCCAGGACGAATACGAGGCCGACCGCATTGCCGGCAAGCTGCTGGGCCGTGACGTGACCGCCGCCGCCCTGGCCGAGATTGAAATCCGCGGCGCGGCGCTGCAGGCGGAGTTCTGGGGCCACCACTGGTGCGGTGCCGCTGGCAATCCGCTGCCGGTGGGGCCCTATCGCAGCATGCGCCGCTATCTGGCCGAGGCCCCGGATGCCGCATTTGCCAACGACGCACTGCGCCAGGCGCTCAAGCGCCTGAGCAGTGTGGACGACACCCACCCCGGCCTGCGGGATCGCATTGAAGCACTGGATGCCACGCCCACACTGCCGGACTGGTCGCATGGCAATGCCTTGACCCTGCTGGGCGATGGGGCAAAGCGGTGGGTGAAGCACTTTGACAAGCAGTGGTGCCGCGACAACGCCACGGAGTGGAAGCAGCACCATGCGTGGCTGGAGCGTGTGCGTACGCGCGCCGAAGCGCTCAGCGCGTCGATAGCCCAGAGCAGTGCTGCCGAATTGGTGGAGCTGGCCCGCCTCAAACGCCATCTCGATCCCCGCGCCGATGTGCGTGCGCTGTATGAGCTGGCGCTTGAGCGCAGCGCGGAATACCCGCCCGCCCTGTGCGGACTGGTGCCTTGTCTGCCCGAGGACGACCGCGAGGGCAAGCTCCTGCTGCTGCACCGGGTGTGGGAAGCCGGCAGCAACGACCGCTACTGGGCTGCACGTACCGCACTGGCCGAGCTGGAGACCCCGCGCATGGGTAGGGACCATGACGCGGCGGCCTTCAAGCAATGGCGAAAGCGGCTGGAGCGTGCGCAGGAATCTGAAGAGCGCGCCTGGGAAGAGCTGTCGGGCACCTCCTTCTTCAGCCAGATCGCGCGCAACGACCTGAGCCCGTTTGAGTTGGCCGAGCTGCAATCGGAGCTGGCCCGCTGCGCGCCCCTCACCCGTTGTTGGCTGGTGCGCAAGAACCTGCGCGAGCATCCGCAGCGTCGGGCGTACCTGGTGTTCCTGGAGCTGCCAGGCATGGACGACGAAAGCCGCTACCACCTGTGCCGTGCCCTGGAGCGCAATCTGAGCCTTCCGGGCCCCGCGCTGGCGCTGTGGGCGGGCGAATCGCCCACGCTCAAGGAAATCCAGCGCTATGCGTTCGATCCGATCTATACCCGTTGATGGCCAACTTTTTGCTCATCCCTTTCTCGTCTGCACGCTGAGTTGCACACGGTGGTGGAGACAGGCGCAGGCCCGGCCCAGTGCCACCGTGGAACTGGCTTCGCCAGGCCGCAGGTGGCGTCCCCCTCCGGGGGATGACGCGAAGCGGCTCAGGGGGTGGACAATACGGGGATGCATCCCAAAGTTCTTCTCGACGCCTGCGCTGAATTGGTCAGGCTCACCCTCACGTTTGAACACCCCGCCGATGCGGTGGTGTCACGATTTTTCCGCGACAACCGGGGCCTGGGGCCTCGCGAGCGTGCCACGCTGGCCGAAACGGTCTACACCGTGCTGCGCAAGAAGCTGCTGTTCGACCACATGGCTCCCTCGGGCTCAGGCCCCAAGGAGCGCCGCCTGGCCATCCTGGGGTTTTATGGCCCGCGTGATTTCCTCAAGAGCGCACTGACCGACCAGGAAAAGAACTGGCTGGACCAGTGCGATGCCGTCACGGTCGATGACCTGATGGAGCGCCACCGCCACAACCTGCCTGAATGGCTGGTGAAACCCCTCAAGGACCAGCTGGGCGACGGATTCTGGCCGCTGGTGGAAAGCCTGGCGCAGAGCGCACCGCTGGATTTGCGCGTCAACGCGCTCAAGGACAAGCGCGCCGATGTACAGAAGGAGCTCGCCAAGGCCGGCATCAAGGCCAGTCCCACGCCGTATTCGCCCTGGGGCCTGCGCATTGACGACAAGCCTGCGCTGACCAAGCTGGACGCATTCACGCGCGGCGCCATTGAGGTGCAAGACGAAGGCTCGCAGTTGCTGGCCCTGCTGCTCGACGCCAAGCGCGGCGAGATGGTGGTGGACTTTTGCGCCGGTGCAGGCGGCAAGACCCTGGCCATCGGCGCGGGCATGCGCAGTACCGGCCGCCTGTATGCGTTTGATGTGTCGGCGCACCGCCTGGATGCCCTGAAACCCCGCCTGGCCCGCAGTGGCCTATCGAACGTGCACCCCGCCGCCATTGCCCACGAGCGAGACGACCGCGTCAAGCGGCTGGCGGGCAAAATTGATCGCGTGCTGGTGGATGCGCCCTGCTCGGGCCTGGGCACCTTGCGTCGCAACCCCGACCTCAAATGGCGCCAGTCGGCCAAGGCCGTGGAAGAACTGGTGGCCAAGCAGACCGCCATTCTGGACAGCGCAGCGCGCCTGCTCAAGCCCGGCGGCCGTCTGGTGTATGCCACCTGCAGCATCCTGCCGCAGGAAAACGAGGCCATTGCCGAGGCCTTCAGTGCGTCCCACCCTGACTTCGAACTGCTCGACGCGGGTGAATTGCTGGAGCAGCTCAAGGTCGAGGGCGCCAAGGGCCTGTGCAGCGGCGGTGAGTCGGGCAGTGGATATCTGCGCCTTTGGCCCCATGTGCACCAGACAGATGGATTTTTTGCCGCAACCTGGGCCAAAAAAGGCTGACTTTGTCCTCTAAAGACGCTAAAACGGCGCAAATACGGTGAATACCCCCGAGCCTATCGGGGGGCTCCCGCTCTAAAATCAGATACCTGCTCCTCTGGCGAGCGGGTTCTTTGTAGACGTAAGGTTTTCTGAATATGCTGTTACCCGATTGGGCTGTGCTGAACGCCGCCATTGACTGGCTGGGCCACGGTTTGTGGAATCTGGCGTGGTGGCAGGTTGTCCTGTACACCCTGGCGACGACCCACATCACCATTGCGGCGGTCACGATTTTTCTGCACCGTGCACAGGCGCACCGTGCGCTGGACCTGCACGCCATTCCCTCGCACTTTTTCCGCTTCTGGTTGTGGATCGGGACCGGCATGGTCACCAAGGAATGGGTCGCCATCCACCGCAAACACCACGCCAAGTGCGAAACCGTGGACGACCCGCACAGCCCGCAGACGCGCGGCCTGGACACCGTGATGTGGCGCGGCGCCGAGTTGTACCGCGCCGAGTCCAAGAACATGGAGACCATGAAGAAGTTCGGCCACGGCACACCCGATGACTGGATGGAACGCAATGTCTATACCCGCTACGGCTGGCAGGGTGTGGGCCTTATGCTGATCCTGAACCTCGCATTGTTTGGCGCGCTGGGCGCCGCTGTGTGGGCGGTGCAGATGCTCTGGATTCCGTTCTGGGCGGCGGGTGTGGTCAATGGTGTGGGCCATTACTGGGGCTACCGCAATTTCGAGGCGCAGGATGCCAGCACCAACCTTTCGCCCTGGGGCATCATCATTGGTGGGGAAGAGCTGCACAACAATCACCACACATACCCGACGTCGGCCAAGTTCTCGGTCAAGCCCTATGAGTTCGACATTGGCTGGGTCTACATCACGCTGATGAAGAAAATCGGCTGGGCTACGGTCAAGAAGGTGCCGCCCAAGCTGCAGTTGGGCGACGTGAAACCCGTGGCCGATGAAAAGACGCTGGAGGCTTTGATTGCCAACCGCTACGAGGTGATGGCGGGCTACGCCCGTGGGGTGCGCCAGGCTTGCAAGGAAGAAATCGCTGCGCTCAAGGCCCGCCAGGCCGATGTCTCGGTGCTCAAGGCGGCCAAGCGCTGGCTGCCCCGCGACGCGGAGAAGGTGCCAGCCGTGGCGCTGCCACAGCTGGCACAGGCCCGCGCGGCGCACCCGGCCCTCGACAAGATGGTGACCATGCGCGAAGAGCTGCGTCAGCTGTGGCTCAACACTTCACAATCCCGCGAACAGCTCACCGCCGATTTGCAGGCGTGGTGCCGCCGGGCCGAGGAGAGTGGCATTGCCGCTTTGCGGGAGTTTTCGATCAGCCTGCGTGCTGCACGCGCCTGAGACCACCGGAGGCGGTTCTGTGCAAGGCCTTGCCTTCCCTGGCAAGGCCTTTGTTTTTTTAGACACCCTTTACCCTTTGTTCATCGTGCGGCGTGCAACGCGCCATACGCTCCATCCGGCTGCTCTTTTTTGCGGCCCGCGAAGATCGTCCGCAGAAGCGCCCAAGCTTTCTGCCGCAGCCCGGCTTCGGGCATGCTTTCCACAATCTTGATCTCTGCGGGGCCGTCTGTGGTGCTGCTGAGTTGCATCCAGGTGGCCCGGTCATGCCTCGGCAGTGGCAATTGGGCGCCTGCCTTCAAGACGGCCCGTGGTGGTGAGTGCACTGCGTATCCATAGGAGTAGGGGGCCGAACGTATGGTGATTTCCCCCTGGGTGGTGTGCAAAACGCTGCCGGGCGGAAGGCAGACCCACAGGATTTGACCGGATGCGATGTGGACCGTGAAGGGGGCTGTGGTTGCCTTGGGGTGGATGTCCGTTTTCATGGTGTAGAGGCTCCTGGTGAAAAAGACCGTGAAAGGCTGTGGCGAGGGCTTTAGCGTAAGAAATGCCGTCCTGCGGCGACAGATACACGCGTCAGCTTGGTGGGGTAGAACAGCCGCAGTTGCTGGCGTGCTGTTATGGTTCTTTCTGTCCTTTCCTGTATCTGTACCCGCAGGTGGCGTTAGGACACGATGCCTTTGCCTGCAGCCTCGCGCCTGCGTCTGGGCTGCAACAGTTTCCCGAGCTACGAGCCATGTCACGTCTCTCTGATACCCGTATGACTCCCCTTTATCGCCAACTGGCAGTTTTGTATGAACAGGCCATCGCTGCAGGCAGCCTGACGCCCGGCATGCGCATGCCATCCGTGCGCGAGCTGTGCCAGCGCCACCAGGTGAGCCTGACGACGGCGCTGCAGGTGCTGCGCCATCTTGAATCCCAGGGCCGTGTGGAAGCGCGCGAGCGCGTGGGCTACTTCGTGCGTGGGCTGGGCGGCGTGGTGCTACCGGGTGCGCGTGAGCCCGACGTGCATGAACCCCTGGCCAGTGATCTCCATGTCTTTGCGGGTATCAACGAGCGCATTTCGGTTTTTCTGGACAAGGCCCGCCGTGCGGGTCCTCTGCCGCTGGACCTGGGCAGCGCGATGCCGGCACCCAGCCTGTTCGATGCGAAGGCGCTCAACCGGCTTGCGCAGGGCTTGCTGCGGGAGCAGCCGGACATCCTGGTGTATGGCCCATCGGCACCTACGACGCATCCCGAGTTCCAGCAAGCCATGGCGCGGCATGCGCTCACCTTTGGGGTCTGTATGGCCCCTGCAGACATTGGCGCAACCCATGGAAACTCCGAGGCGGTCAACCTGGCCCTGGAAGCGGTGGCCGAGCCGGGCGATGTGATTGCCGTCGAATCGCCCACCTTCTTCGGCATCCTCCAGGCCATCGAGGTGCGTGGGCTGCGCGCGCTGGAGATCCCCTGCAGCCCCCACACCGGCATATCACTGGAGGCGCTGGAGCTGGCTGCACGCAACGAGCCCCGGCTCAGGGGTGTGGTGGTGGTGCCCCATTTGCAGATGCCGCAGGGCAGCGTGATGCCCGACGCACACAAGGAGCGCCTGGTAGCCCTGTGCGTGGAGCACGGCCTGGCCCTCATCGAGGACGATATCTATCGCGAGTTCGTGGAGTCCCCGCACGTTCTGCGTCCGGCCAAGGCCTGGGACCGTCAGGGGGATGCGGGCCAGGTGATCTACTGTGCCTCGCTCAGCAAGAGTTTTGCCCCGGGCCTGCGCCAGGGCTGGATGAGTGCGGGGCGCTGGCAGGCCCGGGTGCAGATGCTCAAGTTTGCCCGCACGCGCAACATGCAGACGTGGTCGCAGCTGTTGGCCGCGCGCAGCCTGGATTCCCCGGCCTACGAACGCCACATGCGCCGCATGCGCGCGCAGCTGCGCATCCAGCGGGAGCAGTCCGCGCGGGCTGTGGCCCGCTACTTTCCGGCGGGTACGCGGCTGAGCCTGCCGCCGGGTGGGTTGAGCCTGTGGCTGGAGCTGCCGGTCGGCATCTCGTCCACACGGCTTTACGACCAGGCGCTGCTGAGCGGCATACGTATTGCCCCTGGGCCCATGTTCACCAACACGGGGCGCTATGAGCATTTTCTGCGCCTGAGCTGCGGCATGCCCTTCACGACGCAGGTGGAGGAGGGCTACCGCACGCTGGGCGCCTTGATGGCGGATCAACTGGCCGCGCAGCAGCCCTTTCCGTCGCGCAAGGCTGCGTAGGGCAAGCAGGCGCAGGCAAAGAACAGGCATAAAAAAACCGCCCGGGGTCCGGGCGGTTTTTGGGGGAAGACGAGGCTGAACGATTACTTCAGCTTCATTTCCTTGTATTCCACATGCTTGCGAGCTTTTGGATCAAATTTCATGATCAGCATTTTCTCGGGCATGGTCTTCTTGTTCTTGGTCGTGGTGTAGAAGTGGCCAGTACCCGCAGTGGATTCCAGCTTGATCTTGTCGCGTCCGCCTTTGCTTGCCATGGTGCTTCTCCTTAAGCCTGACCACGTGCGCGCAGGTCTGCGAGCACCGAGTCGATACCGTTCTTGTCGATCAAACGCAGGGCAGCGCTCGAAACACGCAGGCGAACCCAGCGGTTTTCGGTCTCAACCCAGAAACGGCGGTATTGCAGGTTCGGCAGGAACCGGCGCTTGGTTTTGTTGTTGGCGTGGGAAACATTGTTCCCCGTCATGGGCTTCTTGCCCGTTACGTCGCAGACGCGTGCCATGAGGACACTCCGATACTTTTTAACGGCCGTTTGCTGGACCCTGAAGAGCAATTCCCCAGGTTGGCTTGCGGCCTCACCTCGCCAGAAAGGGTGGCGGTAACCCGATTTGCCTTTTTCGAAAGGACCGCAAAAACGGGCCGAATTCAGCAAAGCCGCAAATTATAGCCTGCTGCCCAGTTTTTCATCAAGACTCTTGTTCCAGGAAGCGCTGGGCGTCGAGTGCAGCCATGCAGCCCGTGCCCGCGCTGGTGATGGCCTGGCGGTACACATGGTCCTGCACGTCGCCTGCGGCGAACACGCCCGGCACGCTGGTTTGCGTGGCAAAGCCCTTGAGGCCGCCCTGCGTGATGATGTAGCCGTTCTCCATTTCCAGCTGGCCCTGGAAGATCTCGGTGTTGGGCGCATGGCCGATGGCGATGAAGCAGCCCTGCAGCTTGATGTCTTCGGTGCTGCCGTCCTTGGTGCTCTTGATGCGGATGCCGGTCACGCCTGTGTTGTCGCCCAGCACTTCGTCCAGCGTGTTGAACAGCTTGAGTTCGATCTTGCCGGCGGCGACCTTCTCGTGGAGCTTGTCCACCAGGATAGGCTCGGCCTTGAACTTGTCGCGGCGGTGCACTAGGGTGACTTTGCGGGCGATGTTCGACAGGTACAGCGCTTCTTCCACCGCCGTATTGCCGCCGCCCACCACGCAGACGTCCTGCTCGCGGTAGAAGAAGCCGTCGCAGGTGGCGCAACCGGACACGCCCTTGCCCATGAAGGCCTCTTCCGACGGCAGGCCCAGGTACTTGGCCGATGCTCCGGTGGCCAGGATCAGGGCGTCGCAGGTGTAGGTGCCGCTGTCGCCGGTGAGTGTGAAGGGGCGCTGGCTGAAATCGACCTTGTTGATGTGGTCGAAGATGATCTGGGTCTTGAAGCGCTCGGCATGCTCCAGAAAACGCTGCATCAGGTCCGGGCCCTGCACGCCGTGCACGTCGGCGGGCCAGTTGTCCACTTCGGTCGTGGTCATCAGCTGGCCACCCTGGGCCATGCCGGTGATGAGCACCGGGTTCAGGTTGGCGCGGGCGGCATAAACCGCTGCGGTGTAGCCTGCAGGGCCAGAGCCGAGGATCAGAACTTTCGCGTGTTGGGTGGTGGACATGGTAAAAGCCTGTGTTTTGCGCCCGCTACATGCGGCGCTGTTGGGGAAACTGGGGGTTGAACCGGCAAGTATCAACCGTGCGCCGCTCACGCGGGCAGCGCCTTTTTCAATCTCGGCGATTGTAAGAACCCATTGAGAGTCCCTTCATAACCCGCTGCGGCTCCGGTTGGGTCGCGCCCCTGAGAGGAGATGTTTTCATGTCGACGATGTTGTCCAACCTGGACCTGCTGCGCCGGGTGCCCTTGTTCTCGCTGCTGACGGTGGCCCAGGCCGAGGTGATCAGCGGTGCGGTGATCAAGCGCCGGTTCAAGCGCGGCGAGCCTTTGGTGGAGCAGGGGCAAAAATCCAACGCCCTGTATATCCTGCTCACGGGGCGCGCCAGGGTGATGACCTCCGACAGCCGGGGGCGCGAGGTGATCCTGGCCACGCTCTCGCAGGGTGACTATCTGGGCGAGATGAGCATCATCGACAACGAACCCCATTCGGCCACGGTGCGCGCCGAGGTGCAGACCGACGTGCTCATGCTGGGCCGCGCCGAGTTCGCCCGCTGCCTGACCGAGAACGCCTCGATGTCGCTGGTCGTGATGCGGGGGCTGGTCAAGCGCCTGCGCCATGCCGACCGCAAGATCGAGTCACTGGCGTTGCTGGACGTGTATGGGCGCGTGGCCCATGCCCTGCTGGACTTTGCAATACCCGATGCCCAGGGCCAGTTGGTGATCAAGGACAAAATCTCCCGGCAGGATCTGGCCAAGATGGTGGGGGCCTCGCGCGAGATGGTCAGCCGCGTGATGAAAGACCTGGAAGAGCGTGGCTTCATCGAGGCGCTGCCCAGTGGTGCCACGCTGCTCAAGGACCGCCTGAACGCGCTGGGCTGAACGCCGAGCCGGCGGATGTCAGCCCAGGCGCCAATCCCTTGTGGTGCATGGGGTAAGCTCGCCCGGCACGCTTATGACCTATTCCCTTAATACCCTGAATGCATCGGCTGCGGCCAAGTCGCCGCCGCGCACGGGCGCTGCCCGTTTTGGCCATGAAATTGGCCTGATGGTCGGGCTGCTGGCCCTGGTTTTCTGGTTGCTGGCGCTGGCCAGCTATTCCGCGCAGGATGCTGCGTTTTCCAATTCCGGCTCGCGCGAGGTCCGCATGGTGGCCAACTGGGCGGGCCGTTTTGGCGCCTGGCTGGCCGACGGCAGCTACTTTGCGCTGGGCTTTTCCGTGTGGTGGTGCGTGGCGGCAGGTGTGAGGGCCTGGCTGTCGTCGTTGGCGCGCTGGATGCGCGGTGGCGAGCAGGTGCCGGGCGCCGCCAGCCCGATGCAGCGCCGCGCGCTGTTCTGGGGTGGGCTGGTGCTGCTGATGTGCGCCAGCACGGCCCTGGAGTGGTCGCGCCTGTACCGGTTCGAGTCCCTGCTCCCGGGCGGGCACGCCGGTGGCGTGCTGGGGTACGTGGTGGGGCCCGCGAGCGTGAAGTGGCTGGGCTATACCGGCTCGGCCCTGCTGTCGATCGTGCTGGCGGTGCTGGGTGCGGCGCTGGTGTTCCGCTTTTCGTGGGGGCACGTGGCGGAGTCGCTGGGTTCGCGCATCGATGCGCTCGTGCAATCGCGCCTGGCCAAGCGCGAAGTGGCCAAGGACGTGGCTGTGGGCCGCAAGGCCGCGCGCGAGCGCGAAGTGGTGGTGCTCGAAGAACGCACCGAGAGCGAAGTGCACCACCCTCAGCCGATCCAGATCATCGAACCCATCCTGGTGGATGTGCCGCAGAGCACCCGCGTGGTGAAAGAGCGTCAAAAGCCGTTGTTCACCGAGATGCCCGACAGCAAGCTGCCGCTGGTGGACTTGCTCGACGGCCCGCTGCAGCGCCAGGAGACCGTAGCGCCCGAGACGCTGGAGATGACCAGCCGCCTCATCGAGAAAAAACTCAAGGATTTCGGCGTGGAAGTGCGCGTGGTAGCCGCCATGCCCGGCCCAGTGATCACGCGCTACGAGATCGAGCCCGCCACGGGTGTGAAAGGCTCGCAGATCGTGGGCCTGGCCAAGGACTTGGCGCGCTCGCTCAGCCTCGTCTCCATCCGCGTGGTGGAGACCATCCCGGGCAAGAACTTCATGGCGCTGGAACTGCCCAACGCCAAACGCCAGTCGATCCGCCTGTCCGAGATCCTGGGATCGCAGGTCTACCACGAGGCCAAGAGCATGCTCACCATGGGCCTGGGCAAGGACATCGTGGGCAACCCGGTGGTGGCCGACCTTGCCAAGATGCCGCACGTGCTGGTGGCAGGGACGACTGGCTCGGGCAAATCGGTGGGGATCAACGCGATGATCCTGTCGCTCTTGTACAAGGCCGAGGCGCGCGACGTGCGCCTGTTGATGATCGACCCCAAGATGCTGGAAATGTCGGTCTACGAAGGCATCCCGCACCTTCTGGCGCCCGTGGTCACCGACATGAAGCAGGCGGCGCACGGCCTGAACTGGTGCGTGGCCGAGATGGAGCGCCGCTACAAGCTGATGTCCAAGCTGGGTGTGCGCAACCTGGCGGGCTACAACGTCAAGATCGACGAGGCCAAGGCGCGCGAGGAGTTCATCTACAACCCCTTCAGCCTGACGCCCGAAGAGCCAGAGCCGCTGCAGCGCCTGCCGCACATCGTGGTCATCATCGACGAGCTGGCCGACCTGATGATGGTGGTGGGCAAGAAGATCGAAGAGCTGATCGCCCGACTGGCGCAGAAGGCGCGTGCGGCCGGCATCCACCTGATCCTGGCCACGCAGCGCCCCAGTGTGGATGTGATCACGGGCCTGATCAAGGCCAACATTCCCACCCGCATCGCGTTCTCGGTCGGCTCCAAGATCGACAGCCGCACCATCCTCGACCAGATGGGCGCCGAAGCCCTGCTGGGCATGGGCGACATGCTCTACATGGCCAGTGGCACGGGCCTGCCGATCCGTGTGCACGGCGCCTTTGTGTCGGACGAGGAAGTACACCGTGTCGTCAGTTACCTCAAGGAACAAGGGGAGCCGGACTACATAGAAGGTGTGCTCGAAGGCGGAACTGTGGATGGCGAGGGGGATCTGTCAGGGGAGGGCGGCGGCGACGGGGGTGAGAAAGACCCCATGTACGACCAGGCCGTCGAGGTGGTGCTCAAGGACCGCAAGGCGAGCATCTCGTACGTGCAGCGCAAGCTGCGCATTGGCTACAACCGTTCGGCGCGTTTGCTGGAAGACATGGAAAAGGCCGGACTCGTCAGTGGCCTCACCACCAGCGGCCAGCGCGAGGTTTTGGTGCCAGCGCGTAGTGAGTGAATGACCCACGCAGGGCGCCAAGCCCGGCCCGTGCCCCACAGGAGTTTTTGTTGAAAAAGACCGTTACTGCAATTTTGATAGCTGCCAGCGCAACACTGGCAAGCGCTGATGGCCTGAAAAGCCTGGAATCGTTCATGAAGGGCACGCAAACGGGCAAGGCGGATTTCACGCAGACCGTGACTTCGCCTCCCAAGGATGGCCAAACTGCACGCACCAAGACATCGACCGGCAGCTTTGAGTTTCAGCGCCCCGGGCGCTTCAAGTTCGTCTACAAGAAACCTTTCGAGCAGACCATCGTGGCCGATGGCCAGACTCTGTGGCTTTACGACGTGGACCTGAACCAGGTCACCCAGCGCTCGCAGTCCCAGGCGCTCGGCAGCACGCCCGCCGCGCTGCTGGCATCGGCCCCCGACCTGTCGGCGCTCAAGGCCGAGTTCACGCTGGAGACCTCGCCCGACCAGGAAGGCCTGCAGTGGGTGCTGGCAAGCCCCAAGACCAAGGACGGCCAGCTCAAGAGCGTGCGCGTGGGTTTTGCGGGGGACCAGCTGGCGGCGCTCGACATTCTGGACAGTTTTGGCCAGCGCTCGCTGATTCGTTTTACCGGCATGCAGGCCAATGCGGCGCTGCCCGCCAGCACCTTCCAGTTCAAGCCGCCGGCCGGGGCGGATGTGATCAAACAGTAAGTCGCTGCGAAAAAGATAGCTGCCCGCGCTTTATGGGTAAGCGCTAGAGTCCAATTTTGCTTGAAAATCAGCTGACGTAGACAGGACACGAACATGGCAGCACGCAGTGCCTCTGCCGCACCTTCCCAGGCCCACCCCTCGGCCCATCAGCCCCTGGCCGAGCGCCTGCGGCCCCGCACGTTGGGCGAGGTGATTGGGCAGCAGCATGTGCTGGGCCCGGGCATGCCGCTGCGGCTCGCGTTTGAATCGGGCCGTCCGCACAGCTGCATCCTCTGGGGGCCGCCGGGTGTGGGCAAGACCACCATCGCGCGGCTCATGGCCGATGCCTTCGACGCGCAGTTCATCAGCATCAGTGCCGTGCTGGGTGGGGTCAAGGACATCCGCGAGGCCGTGGAGCGCGCCGAGGCGGCGCGCGATGGCCTGATGCAGCAGCGCACCATCGTGTTCGTCGATGAAGTGCACCGCTTCAACAAGAGCCAGCAAGATGCCTTCCTGCCGCATGTCGAGTCAGGCCTGTTCACCTTCATCGGCGCCACCACCGAGAACCCTTCGTTTGAGGTCAATTCCGCGTTGCTGTCGCGTGCTGCGGTGTATGTGCTGCAACCGCTGTCCGAAGAGGATTTGAAGCAAATAGTGGCCCTGGCGCAGGCAGAGAAAGCGCTGCCAGCTATCGAAGATGTAGCAATCGACCGCCTGGTGGCCTATGCCGATGGCGATGCCCGCCGCCTGCTCAACACGCTCGAAACCCTGGCCATGGCAGCCACGCAGGAGAAGCTGGCCGAGATCACCGACGCCTGGCTGCTCAAGGTGCTGGGCGAACGCATGCGCCGCTACGACAAGGGTGGCGAGCAGTTCTACGACACCATCAGCGCGCTGCACAAATCCGTGCGCGGCTCCGACCCGGACGCCGCTCTGTACTGGCTGGTGCGCATGCTCGATGGCGGCGCCGACCCGCGCTACATGGCGCGGCGCCTGGTGCGCATGGCCAGCGAAGACATCGGCCTGGCCGACCCGCGTGCGCTGCGCCTGGCGCTGGACGCCACCGAGGTCTACGAACGCCTGGGCAGCCCCGAGGGCGAACTGGCCCTGGCCGAATGTGTGGTGTACCTGGCGATGGCGCCCAAGTCCAACGCTGTCTACAAGGCCTACAACGCCGCCCGCGCCTGGGTGAAGCAGGATGGCACCCGCCCGGTGCCCATGCACCTGCGCAATGCACCGACCAAGCTCATGAAAGAGCTCGACTACGGCAAGGGCTACCGCTACGCGCACGACGAAGAGGGCGGCTTTGCTGCGGGCGAAAACTACCTGCCCGAGGGCATGCCAGCGCCCGGTTTTTATGCGCCGGTGGAGCGGGGCCTCGAAATCAAGATTGCACAGAAGTTGCGTGAGCTGCGCGCGCGCAATGTTTCAGCAGATTTTGAGGACGGGTCGGACGAAAAGCCCTGAGCCCGGACTGCAAAGGCCGCAATCCGTGTCATGCTGATTTGGCATGAGGCTGGTAATAAGTTTGCACATCAATTTTCCTGCTTGCATCATGTGAGCTTATGGATCGCGTTGCCCGCTGATGTGCCGCCAACCCGAGGGAAAACCCCGCCCGGCTTGGTGGGGGCCGCTTGTGACTACTCGCTACAATCCCGTCCACAAACCCGCACAGCTGCACTTCTGGCGGGTTTTTTGCTAGATGGCAGTCGGGCCCACAAGGCTGTACCGATTCCGGTGCCAAAGCGGTGGGTACGTTACAAACGAAGGACTTCTCTTATGGACATTTTGCTGCAACAGATCATCAACGGTCTGGTACTCGGCAGCATGTACGCCTTGATAGCCTTGGGCTACACGATGGTGTACGGCATTATTCAGCTGATCAATTTCGCCCATGGCGAAGTGCTCATGATCGGGGCTCTGACCAGTTGGAGCTGTATAGGAATGATGCAGGGCGCAATGCCCGGCGCCCCCGGCTGGGTCATCCTGCTGCTCGCGACCATCATTGCCTGCGTGGTCGCAGCCACCCTCAACTTCGTGATCGAAAAAGTGGCTTACCGCCCTCTGCGCAGCAGTCCACGCCTGGCTCCCTTGATCACGGCCATCGGCATGTCGATCCTGCTGCAGACGCTGGCCATGATCATCTGGAAGCCCAACTACAAACCCTATCCGACGATGCTGCCCAGCTCGCCCTTCGAGATCGGCGGCGCGTTCATCACCCCCACCCAGATCCTGATCCTGGGCGTGACCGCGGTGGCCCTGGCCTCGCTGGTGTACTTGGTCAACCACACCAACCTCGGCCGCGCCATGCGCGCCACGGCCGAGAACCCACGCGTTGCGTCCCTGATGGGCGTGAAGCCTGACATGGTGATCTCCGCCACCTTCATCATCGGCGCCATCCTGGCAGCCGTCGCCGGCATCATGTATGCCTCCAACTACGGCACGGCGCAGCACACCATGGGCTTCCTGCCCGGCCTCAAGGCCTTCACGGCGGCCGTGTTCGGCGGCATCGGCAATCTGGCGGGCGCAGTGGTGGGCGGCATTCTGCTGGGCCTCATCGAAGCCATCGGCTCGGGCTACATCGGCACCTTGACGGGCGGCCTCCTGGGCAGCCACTACACCGACATCTTTGCGTTCATCGTGCTCATCATCATCCTGACGCTGCGACCCTCGGGTCTGCTGGGTGAGCGTGTGGCCGATCGCGCCTGAGGAGCCCCACACCATGAAGAACACCAAAACCAACTGGATCATCGGCGCGGTCGCGCTGCTGGTGCTGCCGCTGATCCTGCAATCCTTCGGCAACGCCTGGGTGCGCATTGCCGACCTGGCGCTGCTGTATGTGCTGCTGGCCCTGGGCCTGAACATCGTGGTCGGCTACGCCGGCCTGCTGGACCTGGGCTATGTGGCGTTCTACGCCGTGGGCGCCTACCTGTTTGCCTTGATGGCTTCGCCGCACCTTGCGGACAACTTTGCGGCCTTTGCCGCCATGTTCCCCAACGGCCTGCACACCTCGCTGTGGCTGGTCATACCGTTGGCGGCCTTGCTGGCGGCGTTCTTCGGGGCGCTGCTGGGGGCGCCCACGCTCAAGCTGCGCGGCGACTACCTGGCCATCGTGACGCTCGGCTTCGGTGAAATCGTCCGTATTTTCCTGAACAACCTGGACCATCCCGCCAACCTGACCAACGGACCCAAGGGCCTGGGCCAGATCGATTCGGTCAAGATCTTCGGGCTGGACCTGGGCAAGCGCCTGGAGTTGTTCGGCTTCGACATCAGCTCGGTCACGCTGTATTACTACCTGTTCCTGATCCTGGTGGTGGTGTCCATCGTGATCTGCTATCGCTTGCAGGATTCGCGCATTGGCCGCGCCTGGATGGCCATCCGCGAGGACGAGATCGCCGCCAAGGCCATGGGCATCAACACCCGCAACATGAAGCTGCTGGCTTTTGGCATGGGCGCCTCGTTTGGCGGCGTGTCGGGCGCCATGTTCGGTGCGTTCCAGGGCTTCGTGTCGCCCGAGTCGTTCAGCCTGATGGAGTCGGTCATGATCGTCGCCATGGTGGTGCTGGGCGGTATCGGCCACATTCCTGGCGTGATCCTGGGTGCCGTGCTGCTGTCGGCCCTGCCCGAAGTGCTGCGCTATGTGGCGGGCCCCCTGCAGGCCATGACGGACGGCCGTCTGGACTCCGCCATCCTGCGCCAGCTGCTGATTGCGCTGGCCATGATCATCATCATGCTGTTGCGTCCCCGTGGTCTGTGGCCTGCGCCCGACCATGGCAAGAGCCTCACGCAGAAGACCTGAACACCGCAGAAAGTTAGAACATGGCAGAGAACATCAAGAATTCGGCCAACGACGTGGTGCTGAAGGTTGCAGGCATTTCCAAGCGTTTTGGTGGCCTGCAAGCCCTCTCCGACGTGGGCATCACCATCGAGCGTGGCCAGGTCTATGGCCTGATCGGCCCCAATGGGGCTGGCAAGACCACTTTCTTCAACGTGATCACGGGTCTTTACACGCCCGACAGTGGCACTTTCGAGCTGGCCGGCAAGCCCTACGAGCCCACGGCTGTCCATGAAGTGGCCAAGGCGGGCATTGCGCGCACCTTCCAGAACATCCGCCTGTTTGCAGAAATGACGGCGCTGGAAAACGTGATGGTGGGCCGCCACATCCGCACCAAGTCCGGCCTGCTGGGCGCCGTGTTGCGCACCAAGGGCTTCAAGGAAGAGGAGGCTGCCATCGCCAAGCGTGCGCAGGAACTGCTCGACTACGTGGGCATTGGCAAGTTTGCCGACTACAAGGCGCGCACCCTCTCCTACGGCGACCAGCGCCGCCTGGAGATTGCCCGTGCACTGGCCACCGATCCGCAACTGATCGCGCTCGACGAGCCCGCTGCGGGCATGAACGCCACCGAAAAGGTGCTGCTGCGCGAGCTGATTGACCGCATCCGCAACGACAACCGCACCATCTTGCTCATCGAGCATGACGTGAAGCTGGTGATGGGCCTGTGCGACCGCGTGACGGTGCTCGACTACGGCAAGCAGATCGCCGAAGGCACGCCTGCCACCGTGCAGAAGAACGAAAAAGTGATTGAGGCCTATCTGGGCACCGGAGGACATTGAGAATGGCCGAAAAATCCAACAAGGTACTGCTGCAGGTCAAGGGACTGAAAGTGGCCTACGGCGGTATCCAGGCCGTCAAGGGCGTGGACTTTGAAGTGCGCGAGGGTGAACTGGTCTCGCTGATCGGCTCCAACGGCGCCGGCAAGACCACCACCATGAAGGCCATCACCGGCACCCTGGGCATGAACGATGGCAGCATCGAGTACCTGGGCGAGAGCATTAAGGGAAAGGGCGCCTGGGACCTGGTGAAGAAGGGCCTAGTGATGGTGCCGGAAGGCCGTGGCGTGTTCGCCCGCATGACCATTACCGAAAACCTGCAGATGGGCGCCTACACGCGCCGCGACAAGGCGGGCATCCTGGCCGACATCGAAAAGATGTTCACCATCTTCCCGCGCCTGCGTGAACGCAAGGACCAGCTGGCGGGCACCATGTCGGGCGGCGAACAGCAGATGCTGGCCATGGGTCGTGCGCTGATGAGCCAGCCCAAGGTGCTGCTGCTGGACGAGCCCTCCATGGGCCTGTCGCCCATCATGGTGGACAAGATCTTTGAAGTGGTGCGTGACGTGTACGCCCTGGGGGTGACCATCCTGCTGGTGGAGCAGAACGCCAGCCGTGCGCTGGCGATTGCCGACCGTGGCTACGTGATGGAGTCCGGCCTGATCACCATGTCGGGCCCGGGCCAGCAACTGCTCAACGACCCCAAGGTGCGCGCAGCCTACCTGGGCGAGTAAGCCAACGCCAGCGTCTGGGCGCTGGTAAAGGTGGGTTCATGCAAGGCACTGCCATGTGGCAGTGCCTTTTTTCATGGTGCGCAGATTTTCGATCAATGCAGTAGTTGCTATATTTTTTATAGCTATTGACGGGGGTGTATCCAGCGCCAGGCACCAATTTTGTTCATAATTTGCTGCTGTCCAGCCACCCACCCGCCCACCTACCGCCCGTCGCTGCATGTCGATGAACTTCCTGCAATCCCTGCCCATCCCGCTCCAGACCGTGTTGCTGCTGGTGGCCAGCAACGTCTTCATGACCTTTGCCTGGTACGGGCACCTCAAGAACCTGGTCACGTCACCCTGGTACACCGCAGCGCTGGTGAGCTGGGGCATCGCGCTGTTTGAATACCTGCTGCAGGTGCCCGCCAACCGCATCGGCTTCACGCAGTTCAATGTCGGGCAGCTCAAGATCATGCAGGAGGTGATCACGCTGGCGGTATTTGTGCCGTTTGCGGTGTTCTACATGGGCCAGCCGCTCAAATGGGACTATCTCTGGGCGGGGCTGTGCCTGGTGGGGGCGGTGTATTTCATTTTCCGCGGCGCCTGATCGAGAAGAGAAAGAAGGCGCGCGGTGCCCTGCATTCGCGCGCGTGCCCCGTGGTCGAGAGGCGGGGACACCCGGTTAAACTCGCCCGGTCACCAAAAAGTCATGCCAATGTCATGGCTTTGCCTCTTTTTCAAAAAATCGATCCCGATCCAGGAGCCCCCATGCTGTTTGCCAAGCTGTTGCCACGCGAAGGCAATTTTTTCGAAATGTTCAACCAGCATGCGGACCGCATCGTCGAGGCGGCCAGGGCTTTCTCGCAACTGGTGGCCAACTACAACGACCCGCACCTGCGTGACAAGTACAACCAGGACGTGGACAACGCCGAACGTGCCGCTGACCGCGTGACGCACGAAGTGAACAAGGCCATCCACAAGACCTTCATCACCCCCATCGACCGTGAGCAGATCCACACGCTGATCAATACCATGGACGACGTGGCCGACCTGATCCAGGACTCTGCCGAGACCATGGCGCTGTACGACGTACGCCACATGACGGAAGAGATCACGCGCCTCACGGACCTCAGCCTCAAGTGCTGTGAACGCCTGCGCGATGCCGTCAAACTGCTCGACAAGATCGCCGACCCGGCCGTGGCCGAGGCCGCACTCAAAACCTGCGAAGAGATCGACAAGCTCGAATCCGACGCGGACCGCGTGATGCGCAGCGCCATGAGCAAGCTCTTCCGCGAAGAGCCCGATGTGCGCGAGGTGATCAAGCTCAAGGCCATTTACGAGCTGCTGGAGACCATCACCGACAAGTGCGAGGACGTGGCCAATTGCATCGAGGGCATCGTCCTCGAAAACTCCTGATCCGGCGGGCTGACCAGCATGGAAACCGTACAAACGGCCCTCTGGGTTGTGGTCCTGCTCGTGGCGCTGGCGATCCTGTTCGACTTCATGAACGGGTTCCACGACGCCGCCAATTCGATTGCCACGGTGGTCTCCACCGGGGTGCTCAAGCCTGCACAGGCCGTGCTGTTCGCTGCGTTCTTCAACTTCGTGGCGATCTTCGTCTTTCACCTGAGCGTGGCCGCCACGGTGGGCAAAGGCATCGTGCAGCCTGGCATCGTGGATACGCATGTGGTGTTCGGCGCTTTGGTGGGTGCCATCACCTGGAACGTGATCACCTGGTACTACGGCATCCCCAGCAGTTCTTCGCATGCGCTGATCGGTGGCATCGTGGGTGCTGTGATTGCCAAGGCGGGGGCTGGTGCCCTGGTGTCCGCCGGCATTCTCAAGACGGTGGCGTTCATCTTCGTTTCGCCGCTGCTGGGCTTCGCGCTCGGCTCTCTGATGATGGTGGGCGTTGCGTGGATCTTCCGGCGGGCGCGGCCCAGCAAGGTGGACAAGTGGTTCCGCCGGCTGCAGCTGGTGTCTGCAGGGGCCTACAGCCTGGGCCACGGTGGCAATGACGCCCAGAAGACCATCGGGATCATCTGGCTGCTGCTGATAGCGACGGGGTACTCCTCCGCATCCGACGCGTCGCCCCCCACGTGGACCATTGTGAGCTGCTATGTGGCCATCGGCCTCGGGACCATGTTCGGCGGCTGGCGCATCGTGAAGACCATGGGCCAGAAGATCACCAAGCTCAAGCCCGTGGGCGGCTTCTGTGCCGAAACGGGTGGCGCGCTGACACTGTTCCTGGCGACCACGCTGGGCATTCCGGTGTCCACCACCCATACCATCACGGGTGCCATCGTGGGCGTTGGCTCCACCCAGCGCGCCAGCGCCGTGCGCTGGGGAGTGGCGGGCAACATCGTCTGGGCCTGGATACTGACCATTCCTGCCAGCGCGTTTGTGGCCGCCGTGGCGTACTGGATCAGCCTGCAGATGTTCTGAGGGGCAAAATTCCCGGATAGCTATAAAATATATAGCTAGTCAGGCAATATGAATAAGCGAAAACGCACCATTGAATGCAAATTCAATGGGGCGTTTGCTTGGGAGCCTGTGAGGTCACTGCGAGATCTTGCGGGCTTCCTCGATCTGGTACTCGAAATACCGCTGAAAGCTGAACGCGAGACTGGCCATCAGCACGGCGGTACCGACCATCAGCGAGACCACGATGGCGCCGATGGTGATCCATTGGGTCCTGCCCGCCGGGGCGTCGGGTGCGGCCGTGGGGTTGTAGCGTGCGTTCCAGGCCTCAGGCGTCTTGAGCGCAAACAGGATGGCCTGCAATGCGCAGCCCGCAATCGTGAAGCCGAGCAAGGGAATCAGCATCCAGCTGTAGTGGTCGTCCTGGCCCAGCTGCTGCACACGCTGGATACCGTAAATGCCCAGCGCCGTCGGGATCGGTAGCAGCCATCCCAGCATGTCGGTGAGCCCGTGCAGGTAGAAACGGTGCAGGCCCAGCGGCCCGCCCACGAAGGCGAGCCAGGCCGCCAGAGTTTTGTTTTTCATGGGGCATTATTCATCGTCGGGTCGCCCCGAGATGAACAAGTGGTCTCCTTTGGAGGGGCTGCAACCCGCGCCGCTGGGGCGCATGGAGGCTGTTTTCATTCCGGCGAAGTGGTATCGCCCGCGCCCAAGGTTTTTTCCATGAGCACGATGTCGCGCCAGGCGCCGAACTTCCAGCCCACCGAACGCATCACGCCCACATCGGTAAAACCCAGTGCCCGGTGCACGCCGATCGATCCCGCGTTGGCCGAATCGCCAATGACGGCCAGCAGCTTGCGCACACCAGCCGCTTCGGCCTGCATCGCCAGCTCGGCCAGCAGCGTGCGGCCCAGGCCCATGCCACGGGCGCTGTCGGCGACGTAGATCGAATCCTCTGCCGAGAAGCGGTAGGCCGGGCGTGGCTTGAACCAGTTGGCATAGGCATAGCCGAGCACCTGGCCGTCTTGCTCGGCCACCAGCCAGGGCAGGCCACGCGCCAGCACATCGGCGCGGCGGCCTGCCATGTCGGCCTCCGATGGGGGGTCGATCTCGAACGTGCCCGTGCCGTGGAGCACGTGGTGTTGGTAAATGGCCGTGATGGCCGGAATATCGCTGTCGGTGCTGGGGCGGATGGTAGGCATTGGAGGAAATGGATATAATCGCGGGCTTTGCAGCGTGTCGCTGGCCGGGTGGCCATGTCGCGTGTCTCAAGCGTTGCGAATATGGTTGCGAACACTGTGGCTCAAGGCAAATGTTGCCGGAGTTCACCACCCGAAGGATAAATCATGGTCGTCATTCGACTCTCTCGCGGCGGCTCCAAGGGCCGTCCTTTCTTCAATATCGTCGTTGCTGACAAGCGCGTGCGCCGCGATGGCCGCTTCATCGAGCGCATCGGCTTCTACAACCCTACCGCCAAGGAAACCGAAGAAGGCCTGCGCATCGTGCAAGACCGCCTGACGTACTGGCAGAGCGTGGGCGCCCAGTCCTCGCCCACCGTGGACCGCCTGATCAAGCAAGCTGCCAAGAAGGCTGCTTAAAGCTCCCTGAAAAGGGCGGGTTTCGTCGGCATGCCTGACGAAACCCGCCCTTTTCCTATTCTGGAATCACCGCCATGGCCACCAACCTGACTCTCGAACCCGCAGAGCTGCCCGCCGATGCTATTGAAGTGGGGCGCATTGCCGATGCCTGGGGCGTCAAGGGCTGGTTCAAGGTGCTGTCGCACAGCAGCAGTCCCGAGGCGCTGTTTTCGTCGAAGCGCTGGTATCTGCAGCCCTCGGAGCGCGGTGCCAAGACGTTTGCTGGCACCGTGTTGTTGTCCATCCGCCAGGCCAAGGAGCATTCGGACACCGTGGTCGCCTGGGCCCAGGGCATTGATGACCGCGACGCGGCCGAAGCCCTCCGCGGCGCGCGCATCTTTGTGCCACGCTCCAGCTTTCCGTCCACCACAGAAGATGAGTACTACTGGGTCGATCTGATTGGTCTTGAGGTCGTCAACCGCGAAGGCGTGGCGCTGGGGCAGGTGCAGGAGCTGATGTCCACTGGCCCCCAGACGGTGCTGGTGCTGGCCTACGAACAGGACGGCAAGGCGCAGGAGCGCATGATTCCTTTTGTCTCTGCCTTTGTCGACAAGGTGGACTTGGCCGAAAAACGCATCACCGTGGACTGGCAACCCGACTACTGATCGGCACGCACTGACCGCGCCGCGCACCATGCGCTTTGACATTCTCACCCTGTTTCCCGAGCTGTTTGCGCCGTTCCTGGCCAGCGGTGTGACCCGCCGCGCGTATGCCGGCGGCCAAGTCGATGTGCGCCTGTGGAACCCGCGTGACTACGCCGATGGCAATTACCGCCGTGTCGACGACAGGCCCTTTGGCGGTGGGCCGGGAATGGTGATGCTGGCCGAGCCCCTGGCACGGTGCCTTGCGGCCATCCGGGCCGAGCGTGGCGAGGCCGAAGGCAGCCAGGTGCCGCTGGTCCTTTTTTCGCCCATTGGCGAGACGCTGAACCATGCTGCCGTGGAGCGCTGGTCTGCGAGCGCCGGTGCCATCCTTCTGTGCGGGCGCTATGAAGGCATTGACCAGCGTTTTATCGATGCCCATGTCGATCTGCAGATGAGTCTGGGGGATTTTGTGCTGTCGGGTGGCGAAATTGCCGCCATGGCCTTGCTGGACGCCGTGGCGCGCTTGCAGCCCGGCGTGCTCAATGACGAGGGCAGCCATCAGCTCGACAGCTTCAACCCGGCGCTCGATGGCTTGCTCGACTGTCCGCACTACACGCGCCCCGAAGAGTGGGCAGGCCAGCAGGTGCCTGCCGCACTGATGTCCGGCCACCATGCGCAGATCGAGCGTTGGCGGCGTGACCAGCGCTTGGCCACCACGGCCCGGCACCGGCCTGACCTCATCGAGGCGGCGCGCAAAGCAGGGCATCTCGCCTCCGCCGATGAAGCCGTATTGGCCAAGCTTGGCTGAATTGCTATAATCAAAGGCTTTTCGATCCTCTGGCCGGCCGTTTTGACTGGGAGTTCTCCCGCAAAACACTGAGACGTCAATCCCGACGCAGCCATTTTTGGCGCGGACAAGATCGTTGGATATCAAACATGAACCTGATTCAGACCCTGGAAGCGGAAGAAATCGCCCGCTTGAACAAGACCATCCCCGAATTCGCCCCCGGTGACACCGTCATCGTGAGCGTGAACGTGGTGGAAGGTACCCGCAAGCGCGTGCAGGCTTACGAAGGCGTGGTGATTGCCAAGCGCAATCGTGGCCTGAACAGCGGCTTCACCGTGCGCAAGATCTCCAGCGGTGAAGGCGTGGAGCGTACGTTCCAGACCTACAGCCCGCTGATCGCCAGCATCGAAGTCAAGCGCCGTGGTGACGTGCGCCGTGCCAAGCTGTACTACCTGCGTGACCGCAGCGGCAAGTCGGCACGTATCAAGGAAAAGCTGCCTGCGCGTGCCAACAAGGTTGCAGCAGCCACCGCCGCTTAAGGCGCAGGCTCAACCTGACAAGCCGCTACAGCATCTGCCTGTAGCGGCTTTTTGTTTTTTGGCTTTCTCGGCCTCGGCCCTTTTGTGAACCCTTCTTCCAGTCCTGTTGTCTCCTCGGCCATCGCTCCTTTGTCGAGCCTGCCCGACTTTGATCCCCGCCTCGTCCCGGTGGCGGGGGTGGATGCGCACCTGCCTGCAGTGACTGCACAGGCCCAGACTCCCGAAGCACTGCGGGCGCGTTTTGTGCACCCGCCGCAGTGGGAGCCCGAGGTACTGCTGGAAAAGAAGTTCATGAACCGCGAGCCGGCCCATGCGTCAGTCCTGATCGCCATCGTGCTGCGCGAGCAACCCATGGTGCTATTGACCGAACGCACGGCCCACCTGTCCACCCATTCGGGGCAGGTGGCTTTCCCGGGTGGACGGGCCGACCCTGGGGATGCCACGCCCGCTGACACGGCCTTGCGCGAGGCTCAGGAAGAGGTGGGGCTTGCGCGGGATTTTGTCGAGGTGCTGGGCACGTTGCCGATCTATGTCACGGGCTCGTCGTTCATCATCACGCCGGTGGTGGCGCTTGTGCAGCCGGACTGCGTGCTCCAGCCCAATCCCTATGAGGTGGCAGATCTCTTTGAGGTGCCGCTTGCTTTTTTGCTCAACCCTGCCAACCACCAGCGCCATGTCTTCGACCGGGATGGTGTACACCGCGAGTGGTTCTCGATGCCCTACCAGGACGGTGGCAAGAATCACTACATCTGGGGCGCGACGGCGGGCATGCTGCGCAATTTCTACCGTTTTATGCAGGCGTAAGCCGGGCTCGCGTGCGATGGGGTGCATTGGGGTAAAGCACCAGTATCATTGCCCTCCATGAGTTTCTTCGCCATCCTGTTCGCTCTGCTGATCGAGCAGGCCCGCCCGCTGGCACGCAGCAATCCCATCCATGCAGGTCTGCGTGCGTGGGCGCTGTCCGTGAGCCGCAATTTTGATGCGGGCAAACCACACCACGGTTGGGTGGCCTGGAGCCTTGCGGTGCTGGTCCCGGCCCTGGTGACCCTGGCCATCCACTGGCTGCTGCTCTGGGGACTGGGGTGGCCCTTTGCGGTGCTGTGGAGCGTTGCAGTGCTGTACATCACGCTCGGGTTTCGGCAGTTCAGCCACCACTTCACTGGCATCCGCGATGCGCTGGAGGAGGGCGATGAAGATGCTGCCCGCGAGCGCCTGGCCCACTGGCAGCAGGTGGATGTGGGAGCGCTGCCGCGCAGCGAGATTGTGCGCCATGTGATCGAGTATTCGGTGCTGGCAGCCCACCGGCATGTGTTCGGCGTGCTGGCATGGTTCTCCGTGCTGGCAGCTCTGGGCCTGGGGCCCACAGGTGCCGTGCTGTACCGGTTGGCCGAGTTTGTATCGCGTTACTGGCATTACAAGCAACGCGCGGGTGCCCAGCCTGCCAGTGCCTCGTTGCAGCAAGCCTCTGCCCAGGCATGGACGGCCATCGACTGGCTGCCGGCCCGTCTTACGGCGCTGAGCTTTGCCGTGGTGGGCAGCTTTGAAGAAGCCATTGAGGGCTGGCGGTTTCATGCGCAGCGCTTCCCCAATGACAATGATGGTGTAGTGCTGGCTGCCACGGCGGGTGCCATCAATGTGCGTCTGGGTGGCGAGGCGCTCAAGGCACGCACCGAATTGCACACGCCGCAGGGCCTGGAGATTGATGCCGACATGGGTGACAGCGATTCCACTCCGGGCCGCGAGCCTGAGGTGGGCCACCTGCGCAGCGTGGTGGGGCTGGTGTGGCGCTCGGTGGTGGTGTGGATGCTGCTGCTGGCGCTGCTCACGTTGGCGCGGTTGCTGGGGTAGAGGCCAGAAGCCCCCTTGAGTCGCCTTCGGCGCTGTCCCCCCCCGAGGGGGCTCACTCAGTGGCCTGGCAAAGCCAGTTCCACGGATGTGCTGGTGCGATCACGCCGGTGATGTAGGCCGCGTCCAGCTCAATACCGGGTGTGGCTCAGTTCTTCAAACAAATCACTATAAATTTTATAGCGTGTTGCGCTGATACCGCCAGCGCCAGGACCTGATTTGACCGCATCCAGCACGCCGCAGCCTGGTTCGTGCAGGTGGGTGCAGTTGTAGAACTTGCAGGCTGTCGCATGTGCTGCAATGTCGGGCATGCAGGCTGCCAGTTGCATGGGGGCAATGTGGTGCAGGCCAAACTCCTGAAAGCCCGGTGAATCGATGAGGGCGGTGGCGCGGGCCTTGTCCATCCAGTACCAGTGGGTGCTGGTGGTGGTGTGTTTGCCGGAGTTCAGCGCCTGCGAGATTTCGCCGGTCAGCACGGTAGCACCTGGCACCAGTAGATTGATGAGGGTGCTTTTGCCGGATCCCGAGGGCCCCAGCACCAGTGTGGTCTTGCCCTCAAGGTGTTCCATCAGCAGTGCGCGGTCCACTTCGCTGGAGAGCGCGAGCGACAGCGGCAGCACGCCGTAGTGCTTGCCCGCACCCATGTGTCGGTAGGGCAGCAAACGCTCCCAGGCGCGGGCGAAGGGCTCGACCAGATCACTCTTGTTGAGTGCGATGATGGGCTTGATGCCTTCGGCCTCGGCGGCAATCAGGGCGCGGGCGAGCTGGCTTTCCGAGAACACCGGCTCTGCTGCGATCAGGATGAGCACCTGGTCGAGGTTGGCGGCAAATGACTTGGTGCGGATTTCGTCCTGGCGGTAAAAGAGGTTGCGCCGCTCCTTGACCTTCTCGATGGTGCCCTCTTCGCCTTGGCCGGGTGGTGGTGCCTGCCACAGCACATGGTCGCCCACCACGGCCTGGCTCTTCTTGCCACGTGGATGGCAGATGCGGCGTGCGCCGTCGGGGGTTTCCACCATGCAGTGGCGCCCATGGCTGGCCACCACGGTGCCATCCATGAGTGCGCTGCGTTCAGCCATGGGAAGGGGGCGTGCGCAGGGTCATGGGGTCACGCCACCAGGGCGTCGAACTGCGTCGCGCACTCAAAGTCCGTGGACGAAATGCCATGCACATCGTGTGTGTTCAGGCGCACCACGCAACGGCTGTAGTGCACCGACAGGTCGGGGTGGTGGTCCTGGGCATTGGCGATGAAGGCCAGGGCGTTCACGAACGAGATGGTCTCGTAGTAGTTGGCGAACTGGTAGGTCTTCTCGATGGCCACATCGGCGCCATCGCCGGTCAGGCTCCAGCCTTCGAGTTTGGCCAGGTTTGCTACAACTTCAGTAGCTGTCAGCGCACGGCGTGTCAGCGTTGACCAGTCTTTTTTCTTCAACATGGTAGTCATGGGAGGGAGGGGGTATGCATGCGCGCCAGCCGCTCGGTGGCGGGTGGATGCGAGTAGTAGAACTTCACGTACACCGGGTCGGGTGTGAGCGTGGAGGCATTATCTTCGTACAGCTTGAGCAGGGCGGAAGACAGGTCGGCGCCGCTGGCCTGGGCCACGGCATAAGCGTCTGCCTGGAATTCGTGGCGTCGCGAAAGCTGGGAGAACAGTGGCGAGATGAAAAATGTGAAGACCGGCACCACCAGCATGAAAAGCAGCAGGGCCAACGCATCGTTGGGGGCCGCGGCCATGGCGGGGTCCAGCGAGATACTGGGCCGCACGCCCAGGCCGGTGTAGAACCATACCTGGTTGGAGAGCCAGCCCAGCAGTGCAAAGCCTGCCAGGCTCATGGCGAACAGGGTCACGATGCGCTGGATGATATGGCGGTGCTTGAAATGCCCGAGCTCATGGGCAAGGACCGCCTCGACCTCGCCTGGGGCCAACTGGCGCAGCAGGGTGTCGTAGAACACCACGCGCTTGGCGGCGCCAAAGCCGGTGAAATAGGCATTGGCATGCGCGCTGCGGCGGCTGCCATCCATCACGAACAGGCCCTTGGCCGAGAAGCCGCAGCGCTGCATCAGCGCCGTGACCCGGGCCTTGAGCGATTCGTCTTCGAGGGGCTGGAACTTGTTGAACAGCGGAGCAATGAAGGTCGGATAGACCACCATCAGCAGCAGGTTGAAACCCATCCAGAAGCACCAGGCCCACAGCCACCACAGCGGACCGGTCGCCCCCATGATCCACAGGATCAGCGCGGCGATAGGCAGACCGATGAGTGCGCCGACCAGCAGGCCCTTGAGCGCATCGGCAACCCAAAGGCGCCACGTCATCTTGTTGAAACCAAAGCGCTCTTCCACGACGAAGGTCTGGTAGAGCGAAAGCGGCAGGTCGATGAGTCCGCTGATGGTGGCAAAGGCAGTCAGCAGCGCCAACTGCTGCCACATTCCGCCGCCCAGGGCGCTGAGCAAGGCCTGGTTCAGCGCGTCCAGCCCGCCCAGCAGCGTCCAGCCCAGCAGCACGGCCGCGCCCAGTGCCATTTCCAGCAAGCCCAGGCGCGCCTTGGTGATCGTGTAGTCTGCGGCTTTCTGGTGCGCCGCCAGCGCGATGCGTTCTGCAAATGGGGGGGGAACTGCGCTGCGGTGCCGCGCGACATGCCGGATCTGGCGCGTAGCGAGCCAGAACTTGAGCACAAGGCCCAGGGAGAGCGCAATGGCAAACGCTAGCGTCAACGCCATGTCGGGAGAAAAAACGTCGGAAGTGGGCATGAGCGGCGAGTTTAGGCCATCGGCGACAATGCGCGCCATGTCAGAAGCCAACAACCCCACCCCTCACGCACTTGCCAAATCCGACCAGAACCTGGTCTGGCTGGACTGCGAAATGACCGGCCTGGAGCCCGATACCGACCGCCTGCTGGAAATTGCCGTCATTGTGACGGGCCCGAGCCTCGAACCTCGCATCGAGGGGCCCGTGTTTGCGATTCACCAGCCCGATGAGCTGCTCAACAAGATGGATGCCTGGAACAAAGGCACCCATGGCCGCAGTGGCCTGATCGACAAGGTGAAAGCCTCGACCGTGACGGAGGAGGAAGCTGAGCAGCAGATCATCGCCTTTCTGAGTCAGTACGTGCCCAAGGGTACGGCGCCTATGTGCGGTAACAGCATCGGCCAGGACCGGCGCTTTCTGGTGCGCTATATGCCCAAGCTCGAGCGCTTCTTTCACTACCGCAACGTGGATGTGAGCACCCTCAAGGAACTGGCAAAGCGGTGGAAACCTGAGGCCTACACCAGCTTCAAGAAGGCGCAGAAGCACACGGCCTTGGCCGATGTGCATGAATCGATTGAAGAGCTGGCACATTACCGCAAGCACCTGCTGTCGGTCTGATTGAACCCGGGGCGTGCTGTGGAGCGCGCTTTGTAAGGGACCGGTGAAATACCGCAAAAATAGAAAAGGGGTTGCGGGGAAAACCCTATTCATGCCATAATCAGCGGCTGCGCAGGAATCCATTCCTCGCAGATTGTGCATCTCCCCTCACACACCGGGCTTGCCAGCCGACTGCTTTCAACGCAGTGCAGGACTAGCGAACAACGCCCACCAGCATCCGCCCAGAGCAATGCAGGTTTCGTTTGATGGTTGATGTTTTTTAACCATTGACGAAGCCACTCGCAGGCTACGCTTGCGATCGTCTTCGTGAGAGAAAATCATGACCGACACCTCTTTGGTGCAGGGCGAATTCGCGCCTGCCGATACTTCCTTTGCTGCCGACGTTTCCGTGCAGTCTTCCCCTCTGGACGCCGTGGTGGCATCTGCTATTGAAGCCGATGTCGCCGTGACCGCCGAGCCCAATGGCTTCATCGAGCTGGGTCTGGCCCCTGAACTCGTGCAGGCCGTGGCTGACCTGGGCTATACCCAGCCCACCAGCGTGCAGCTCAAGGCCATTCCCCTGGCCATGGGCGGCGGTAACGATGCCACCAAGTTCATCGACCTGATGGTCTCCAGCCAGACCGGCTCCGGCAAGACGGCTGCCTTCCTGTTGCCCGTGCTGCACACGCTGATCAACCAGCAAGCCGCTGCCGAGGCCGAAGAACGTGCTGCTTTCGAGCGCTCCGTGGCCGAAGCCGCCGAGCGTGGCGAACCCGCTCCCAAGCGCGCCAAGCGCAAGGACCCCACCAGCTCGCGCAATTTCAAGGCTGCCACCCCTGGCGCCCTGATCCTGTGCCCCACGCGTGAACTGGCGCAGCAGGTGGCGCATGACGCCATCGACCTCGTCAAGCATTGCCGTGGCCTGCGCGTGGCCAACGTGGTGGGCGGCATGCCTTATCAGTTGCAGATCGCCAAGCTGCAGAACGCCGACTTGGTGGTGGCCACTCCTGGCCGCCTGCTGGATCTGCAGCGCTCGATGCAGATCAAGCTCGACAAGGTGCAGTTCCTGGTTGTGGACGAAGCCGACCGCATGCTCGACCTGGGCTTCTCGGACGATCTGGCCGAACTGAACCAGCTGACTGCCCAGCGCAAGCAGACCATGATGTTCAGCGCCACGTTCGCACCCCGTATCCAGCAACTCGCCATGCGCGTGATGCACGACGGTGGTTCGTCTGTGCAGAAGGTCACCATCGACTCTCCGCAAGAGAAGCATGCCAACATCAAGCAGATGCTGTACTGGGCCGACAACGCCCAACACAAGCGCAAGATGCTGGACCACTGGCTGCGTGACACCACGATCAACCAGGCCATCGTTTTTGCCAGTACCCAGGTGGAATGTGACGGACTGGCCAATGACCTGCAGCAGGAAGGCTTCTCGGCCGTGGCACTGCATGGCGCCCTGAGCCAGGGTCTGCGCAATCGCCGTTTGATGGCACTGCGCGCTGGTCAGGTGCAGATTCTGGTGGCGACCGATGTGGCTGCACGCGGCATCGATGTGCCCACGATCACCCACGTGTTCAACTTTGGCCTGCCCATGAAGGCCGAGGACTACACCCACCGCATTGGCCGTACAGGCCGTGCGGGCCGCGATGGCCTGGCCATCACGTTTGCCGAGTTCCGCGATCGCCGCAAGATCTACGACATTGAGTCGTACAGCCGCCAGCAGTTCAAGGCCGAAGTGATTCCAGGCATGGAACCGTCGCAACGTGCCCCCCAGGCACCCCGCGGTGGTGGTGACTTTGCAGGCCGTGGTCGCCCCAGTGGCGGTTATGACCGCGACAGCCGTGATCGCAAGTTTGGCGGACCGGCCCGTGGTGGCAATGACCGTGGCGGATTCGGTGGTGGTTTTGGTGGCGGTTTTGCCGGCCGCGACAACCAGCGTGCAGCCCCCGCCCGTGGCGGTGAGGGTGGTGGTTTTGGTGCCCGCGATGACCGGGGTTTTGCCCCCCGCCGCGATGGTGACAGCTATGGCCGCAAGCCCGGCTTCGGTGACGCAGCAGGCCGTGGCGGTTTCGCCCCCCGTGGTGATGCGGGCGCGCCGCGCGGTGACTTTGCGCCCCGCAAGCCCAGCTTCGCCAAACCCGCTGGCGGTGGCGGCGGCAAGCCCTTTGTGGCCCATGATGCCCGCAAGCGTCCTGCACGCCCGGCACGCTGATTCGTCCGTTGGCCTCGTCTTGTCGAGGTGGTTTTTAAAAGGCTGGTACCGCAAGGTGCTGGCCTTTTTTGTTGTTGTGGGCACCCTGGATCAAGAATATGGAGAGCAGCTCGACAATAATTGCCCAGGGAGGAATCTGCAGTGTCGTCTTCGTTATCTTCCGGTGCAGACTTTGAGCACATGTTTGAGCTGGCGCCTGTATCCCTTTGGCTGGAGGACTACAGCGCCCTGAAGCAGCTTTTTGACAGTTGGCGCGCTGCAGGGGTCGTCGATCTCCGTGCCCACCTTGCGCAGGACCCCACGCGGGTACGGCAATGCAGCGCCGCTCTGAAGGTGATGAAAGTCAATCGCCGCACGCTGGAGCTGTTTGCGGCCGAGAGCCAACAGGTACTTGAAGCGAATCTGGACAAGGTTTTCAGGGATGACATGCACGATGCGGTCTCCCATGAACTGGCGGCGCTGTGGTCCGGGCAGCTTGAGTTCTCGAACCAGACCGTCAACTATGCGCTGGATGGCCGGCGTCTTGACGTTCAGATCCGCGCACGCATCCTGCCTGGGTACGAATCCGATTGGAGCCGAGTTCTGCTCTCGTTGGAAGACATCACCGCCCAGGTACGGGGGGCCCGCCAACTTCGGCGCAGCGAACAATATGCACGGGATTTGTTCGAGCATTCGCCGGTCTCACTGTGGGTCGAGGATTTCAGCGCCGTGAAAAGCCTGCTCGACGGCGTTCGCGCGCAGGGCATTGACGACTTCAAGACATTCATCACGGTGCATCCCGAATTCGTCACGCGCTGCATGCAGGAGATCCGCGTGATCGATGTCAACCAGCAGACGCTGCGCATGTTCGGCGCCTCTAGCAAGGAGATGCTCCTCAATAACATCGGACGGGTATTTCGGGGCGAGATGCACGAGTCCTTCGCTGACCAGTTGCTGGACCTGTGGGAGGGCAAGACCTTTCAGCAGCGCGAAGTGGTCAACTACGCGTTGTCGGGTGATGCGGTGCATATTCACATGCAGTTCTCGGTGCTGGCAGACCACCTGGCGGACTGGGGGTTGGTGCTGCTGTCGTTGGTGGACATTACCGCGCGCAAGAAAGCGGAGGCGTACCTGGAATACCTTGGCAAGCATGATGTCTTGACCCAGCTCCGCAACCGGGCCTTTTATGCCGAAGAACTCAACCGTGTCACCCGCAAGGGACCCTGGCCTTTGTCCATCATTGCGATTGACCTGAACGGACTCAAGGTCGTGAACGACGAGCAGGGCCATGCTGCGGGCGATTCCATGCTGCGCAGGGTGGGCGAAGTGTTGGCCAAGGCCGTGGACCCACCTGCTTGCGCTGCCCGCATTGGTGGAGATGAGTTCACGGTGTTGCTGCCGGGCATGGACGAACGCAGCGCCTTTGCGCTGCAGGATCGCATCCTCTCCATGCTGGATTTGAACAACCAGTTCTATCCGGGCCAGCCGATCAGCCTGGCCATGGGCGTGGCCTCCTGCCGTTCGGGAGATATGGTGGAGGCAACCATCCATCGCGCCGACCAGGCCATGTATGCTGAAAAGATCCGGTACTACCAGGACAGGGGTGTGGACAGGCGGCAAGTCCCATAGAAGCTGCCACCGGATGCACCGAAGCTGAGGCGGTATGCAATGTGGGGCATGGCTGAAAACTCAGCCCGCGTGCACCGCATAGCCATACAGCCGCTCGGGAGGCACTCGGGCCAGCAAGCTGCGGTCCGAGGCCGGGCCCGTGATGGCATAGGCGGCCTGCGAGGTATCACGGTGCAGCGTGGTGGTGACTCCCTTGCCTTGTGAGTCCGTCACAGCGGCGACCAGTGGGGTGCGCGCTTCCGAGCCGCGGCGCATCACCACCCCCATTTCTCCAGATGCCATTTGCACGAAATCGCCGGGAGGGTAAATGCCCAGCACCTTGATGATCGCCATGGAAAATGGCCCCCCCTTGTCATCCCGGAACATCAGCCGGGCGGCGTCCTGGATCGAGAGCGGCTGCCGCAGTTGCCGAGGGCTGATACGTGCCATGAACAGGTCCGCCATGCGCAGTACCTGAGCAGCGTCGCTCACCGATGAGATAGCTTGTGGGTACCCTGTGCCGTCTGTCTGTTCGTGGTGTTGCATGACTGTGGTGAGCCATTCTGTGTCCGTGACGCCTGCTTTCTCCAGAATTGCGACGCTGAGTGCGGGATGCGCCCGGATTTGCGCGCGCTGCCGGTCCAAGGCGGGGTAGTCTTGCGCCGCCATCTGCCCCTGCAGCTCGGCAATGCTTGCGTTCATCGTCAGCGCAGCCAGAGTGAGTAGCCGTGCACGCGCGGCGGTCCATCCAAGCTGTCGTGCCATCAATATGCTGAGTAGCGCGGTGTAGACCGCGTGGCTGTATCCATAGCGCAGATGTTTGGCCTGATCCTGCCGAATTGCCATGAACAAGCCGATATCGGCATCCTTTTCGGCAAGCTCCAGAATTTCATCGGTCAGCGCGTATATGGCGTCGAGGCCATCGGAGGTATCTCCAAGTCGGGGCAGCGCTGTTTCCAATGCGTCGATGGAGAGTGTCCAGCGGGTATAGAGGCTTTCCAGCGGCTTGGCTGGCGGGGCCTCCAATGCCTCCACCGCCTTGAACTCTTCGACATCGACAAACATGCCACGTTCCAGCAGTGCTTCCAGCTGGGCATCGCTACGGATCACGTGTCCGCGTGCCAGCAGCAGTGTGCAGTCCTGGTTGCGCACATTCCAGGGCAACGGGACTCCCACCCGTATTTTGGATTCAACCAATTTCAAGAGTTGCATGGTTGTCCTCAGGCACCTAGAGCCTCCCTCTCTCGCGTGCACACGCTTGTGCCGGGAGTGGGAGGGAAGCCCCATTGTTGCAGCATGCATGGTGATTCACAACACATGCGGGTCAATCGGGCGCGGCGATCCGGCCCACATCCGGCCAGCGATGGTGCAGATAGATCCATGCTGCCATGCCCACGCACATCATGAGCAGCGACGCCAGGGCCAGCAAGACGGTCGAGTGCATGACCAGCGGAACCAGCACGCCTGCAACAAGACCATTGGCGGTAGAGCCCACAAACGCCTGCATGGACGATGCCATGCCACGGCGCTCGGGGTGGAGGTCCAACACCAGCAAGGTCACGACAGGCACCATCAGTGCCCAGCCGAACGCGAAGATGGCAATCGGTGCAAGTGACCATGCCGCGTGCGCCGGGAGGAGCAGGTTTGCTCCAAGGTTGAAGACAGCTACCGTGAACATGATCACAAAGCCGTGCCGTATTTGTCGTTTTGGCGCGATCTTTCCGGCCAGGCGCCCGCTGAGCCAAGCACCGCCCATGATGCCGGAAATGGTCAGTAAAAAGAACCAGAAGAACTGCGTGGGGGCCAGCGCGAGGTGTTCGCCCAGGAAGGCGGGCGCTGCCAGCACGTAAAGAAACATCCCGTTGAAGGGAACCCCGCTGGCGAGCGCCAGCAGCACAAAACGCGGGCTGGACCCTAGCTGCCAGTACCCCCGCATCAGATGCGGAATGTTGAACGGCTGGCGATGTTCGGCCTGCAGTGTTTCGGGCAGGAGCCTGAAGTTCGCGACCCAAAGTGCAACGCCCACAAAGGTCAGAAACCAGAAGATGCTGTGCCAGCCCGCATGCACAAACAACCAGCCGCCCACGATGGGTGCGATGGCCGGGGCTACGCCAAAGTAAATCGTGACCTGGCTCATCACCTGCTGCGCGCGCGCCGGTGGAAACATGTCGCGGATGACCGCACGCGACACCACGATCCCCGCCCCGGTGGACAGTCCCTGCAGTGCCCTGAACGTTATGAGCTGGCCGATGCTTTGCGAAAGCGCGCAACCTGCCGAGGCCAGCGTGAACATGGCAATCCCGCACAAGACAACCGGCCGCCGACCAAAGCTGTCTGCGAGTGCCCCGTGGAAGAGGTTCATGAACGCAAAACCAAAGAGATACGCCGACAGGGTCTGCTGCATCTCCACCGGGGTGGCCCCCAGGGCGGTGGCAATCCCTGTGAAGGCAGGGATGTAGGTATCAATGGAGAAGGGCCCCAGCATGCCCAGCACGGCCAGGAGGGCGGCCAGGGCCCATTGGGGCGCACGCCAGAGTGTGTGGGCGTTGGGATTCATCGGTGAGGCGATAGGGTGCGGCGGCGAGAGATGGCGGAGGCGTGTGGCCGAGGTTGGTGGCCGTTGTGACAGGAGCCTTCAGGGCTTGGTTTTTTGGGGTACCAGTTGGCCCCCGGATGCAAATCGGAACCAGCCTTCCATCCAGCCCAGCCCGAACAAAGCGAGGGTCTGCTCATAGTACGCCGTGGGGCGAATGGGGCTTGCGGCCAGGCGGCTGCGCTGTGCTTGCAGTGCGGTGTTTTCCCCTTGCGCCTGAAGGAAAGGCAGCATGGCTGCCGTGAAGCCCGCGGGCCCAGGGCCGGAGCCCTGTCCGGTCAGTACATCAATGGACTCAGGGGGGTGGCCCTGCTCGCGCACATACCTTGCCATGGGCCCCAATGCAGCCAGCAAAGGCTTGCGGCTGGGGGCGGCAGGGTTCAGCATGCCGGCCCACAGATAAACGCGAATGGCGTTGTAGGTGCCTTGGCCCTTTTCTTTGCCTTTTTCGTCAATGAGAAAACCTTGCCGTGCGTCGTACAAGGTCCAGTCAGGGGTATAGCCTTTGGGGGATGATCCCACCACGATTTTCTCGGAGCTTTGAGCCAGTTGTTTCCAGGCGGCCTGAGGGTAGAGCGTGGCCAGCCGCTGCATGACCTGCAAGGGTAAGTAGCTGGGATTGAGTTTCCACCGGCCTTCGCCCTCTACAAAACCGTGCGGAGCTGGCAGCAGGCTCAGGCCCAGACCTGGGAGGTCTGCGGTTTCTTCGGCAATGATCCGCGCAGCCAGGCGGACTCCCAACGCGTGGTATTGCGGTGCTTTCCATAAACGGGCGGCTTCGCCCAGAGCATAGGCAATCCAGAGGTCTGCATCAGATGCCGCGTTGCTGTCGAGGATGCCCCAGGAGCCATCCGGCCGGCGCCCCCACAGCCATGCAGGCAGACGTGCGCCCAGGTCTCCACCGCTCAGGTTGTTTTCGGTCCAGCGCAGGAGGGTATCGAAACCCTTGCGATCATTGGCCACCAGGGCAAAGAAAAGCCCGTAGGCCTGGCCTTCAGAGTAAGTACGTCCTCCTTCCCCATCGTCCGAGACGACCCGGCCTTCTTCGCTGGTGAATTGCGCCTTGAAGGCGTCCCAAGCAGGCCAGTTGCCTCCACGGGCCAGTCCGGCCGGCGCACGTGTTTGTGCCTGCGCGCGTGGCAGCACGCAGGGTGCGATCAGACCCAGTCCTGTGAGAAGGGCCGTTCGCCGTAAGAGCGATGCAGTCATGTTGGGAGAATTCTTGTTTCTCGAGGGCAATGGTGTGGGCCTTTTCCTGGGTTCTGCCAATGGCGGCGCCTGCACGGTGTTTGGCTGAAAAAGCCACCCGGAACTTGCGGGGCAAGGCGGCGTGCCCAAGGGGTTCCCTATACTAGTACAGCACTGGTGCCGCCGCCCGAAGTTCCGAAACTTGAAGAGGGTGTATTCGCGATCTGCGGGGTTGCGGTGCGCGACTGCCAGCACGCTCTGAATCCAAGGTGCTACAAAAGGCGGGGCCCTTTGCCCCGAAAGTATTGCGGTAGAGGTGCTATTTCAGTGCTAACTTGCTCAAAGTCATGGATCAAATGCAACAGCAACTATTGGGCGGGACTGGCGATATTCCAGGGGTTCAAATCAGGCGGCTACAACCTTGGGAAGACGAGCGTGGACGGCTGACGGAGGTTTTTCGTAACGAATGGCACCCAACCCTTCTCCCTGTGCAGTGGAACCATGTCCGGTCCAGGCCCCGCGTGTTGCGAGGTGTGCATGTGCACGTTCGGCATACCGATCATCTGTTGGTGCTGGGTGGCTCGATGCTGCTGGGTCTGGTAGACCTCCGAGAGGGGACTGAGCATTTTCGGCGGAGTACGGTGCTCGAACTTAGTGGTACCGAGCCCACCATGGTCAGCATTGAGACAGGGGTCGCACACGGCTTTTACTTTCCAGAGCCCGCAGACATTCTGTATTCCGTCACGCACTACTGGGATCCCGTGACGGATGAGTTGGGTTGCCGATGGGACGACGCTGGGCTCGGGCTGGATTGGCCCGTCAGCGATCCCATCCTCTCTCCAAGAGATCAAAACGCCAAATCCCTCGACGCATTGCTGGAAGAGTTGCGCGATACCAAGGACAAGCCATGGTGAAGATCGGGCTACTGGGATGTGGCCGCTGGGGGCGGCTGATTCTGCGCGACCTGAAGCAGCTGGGGGCGCACGTCGCGGTCTTAGCCGTAGGGGAGGCAAGCCGTGCCCGTGCTTTGGAGGGCAAGGCCGACGCAGTGGTTTCCACCCTTGATGCGCTGCCGGAGGTGGATGGATATGTGGTGGCTGTGCCCACCGCGCTGCATGCAGCCTTTCTCCGGCAACTGGTGCCAATGGGCAAGCCCATCTTTTGCGAAAAACCCTTCACCTCCGACGCTTCGGAGGCGAGAGTCCTCGCGCAATTGGCTGGCGACAGAATTTTCATCATGGACAAGTGGCGCTACCACGGTGGCGTGCTCGCCCTGGCTGCGCTGGTCCGGTCTGGCGAATTGGGCCCGGTGTTGGGGCTCAAGACGACCCGGCTGGGATGGGGCAACCCTCACATGGACGTAAGCGCTGACTGGATACTGCTCCCGCACGATCTGAGCATCGCCATTGAGATTCTGGGCTACCTTCCAAAACCAACTGCTGCCTGGGCCGAAACCAGCGAAGATGGTTTGATAGCGCTCTCCGGGATTCTGGGGCTAGAGGATCGGAGCCGCCCATGGATGCAGTTTGAAATCGGAGCCCGTTCCCCTGTCCATCGACGGACTGTCGAATTGCGCTGCCGCGATGGCATTGCCTCGTTAAGCGACGCGTACGACGACCATATTGCTCTGCAGCGCACGGCCAACTGCCTGGCGGAGGCGGGTGCATCGAGTGTGGAAATGCGCCCCGTTGCCACCACCATGCCCCTTTTGCTGGAGCTGACAGCGTTCCTGGAGTACCTGTGCCATCGCCAGGGGCCTCCCAAGAGCAGCGCAGCGGAAGGCTTGCTGGTGGTTGAGCACATTTCGCGATTGCGGACACTCGCTGGGCTGGGCGGATGATTGGATGAGCGATCCTCTCTTTACGGTTGTGATCCCCACACACGACCACGCAGATACCTTGTGGTATTCGGTGGCCAGCGTGCAGTGGCAAACGTGCCAGGGCTTCGAGTTGTTCATCGTAGGGGATGGCGCACCCCAGCGTACGCGCGAAATTGCCCAGACTCTGGCGGGGCGGGACCCCCGCATTCGCTATTTCGACAACCCCAAAGGTCAGCGGCATGGCGAGGCCTACAGGCATTTGGCCTTGCAGGAGGCGAAGGGCCGTTTTGTCGCCTATCAGTCGGACGATGACCTGTGGCTGCCGGATCACCTTGAAACGCTGGCGGATGCGCTGGCACAACACGATCTGGTTCACAGCATGCAGATCGATGTATCGCCTTCCGGCCAGACGGCCACCTGGCCGTTTGATGCTTTCGAGGACGACCAGCAAATCGCGCGCATGCGAAAGTCGGCGGGCGGCTTCGGCTTGGCCTGTGGAGCGCATACGCTTGCCGCCTATCGGGCACTGCCGACAGGGTGGTGTCCCGCGCCACTTGGCATCAACACCGATCTGCACTTCTGGCTGCAAGTGCTGGAGCAAACCGGGGTGCGCTACGCCTCGGTCAAATGGCCGACCGTGCTCCATTTTTCTTCAGTTACGCGCCGTAGCCTGTCCAACGCCGAAAGGGTGGCGGAACTGGAGAGATGGTGGGGCGACCTGCAAGGCCCGGAAAAGCGGCTGGCCCTGCTGAAAAGCGTGTTACTTCGCGTCAATGGCCATTGCTACGCTCAACCCAAACTGCAGGCAGAAATGGAAGCGCTCAAGAGCAGCCTATCCTGGCGGATCACGGCGCCGCTGCGCACATTGGTGAGCCGACTCGGGATCAGGCCCTGACCCTTGCACCTGACCTTTGCATTTGGCGGAGTCTGAATCCGGTGAGAGGTTGCAGAGGCGATTCACTCTGCCTCACACGGTAGCCAGAAAAACAAAAAAGCCGACGCTACGTTGAAGTAGCACCGGCTTTATGCGCCTTGCGGCTTTCGTTTGGTGGGTCCTGAGTGACTCGAACACTCGACCTACGGATTAAGAGTCCGCTGCTCTACCAACTGAGCTAAGAACCCAAACTTTTCGTTGATCTGTCCGCATTGCTGCAGAGCCTCGAATTATGCACTAGTTTTTTGTGGCTTGGCAAGCGGTCCACAAAATTATTGCATGGCATTGCGGCTTGCCAGTTCGACAAAAAGGCCGCTGTGGTCCAGCTCGCCCAGGCCGTGGTCTACGCCTTCGGCATACAGGGTCTCGAACAGGGCGGTGATGGGGGCGTCGAAGCCGATCTCGCCCGCCGTCGCCAGGGCGTTGCGCATGTCCTTGAGCTGCACGGCCATGCGGCCGCGGGGGGCGAAGTCACGCTCCACCATGCGCTGGCCATGCAGCTGCAGGATGCGGCTGTCGGCAAAGCCGCCCTGAATCGCTTCGCGCACCTTGGCCATGTCGGCCCCACCCTTGGCGGCAAACAGCAAGGCCTCGGCCACCGCACCGATGGTGATGCCCACGATCATCTGGTTGGCCAGCTTGGTGAGCTGGCCAGCGCCGTGTGGGCCCACATGGGTGGCGCGGCCGCAGGCGGAAAACACGGGCTCGGCCTGTGCAAAGTCTTCGGGGCGCCCGCCGACCAGGATGGCGAGCGTGCCATTTTCTGCCCCCACGGTGCCGCCCGACACGGGTGCATCCAGGTGGGCCAGACCCATCTCGCCCAGGCGCGCAGCGTGGTCGCGCGCCTCACGAGGCTGGATGGAGGCCATGTCGATGAACAGGGCACCTTTGCGCATGGCCTTGGCGGTTCCCGCATCAAAGAGGACTTGCCCCACAACGGGGCCGTTTTCCAGCAGGCTGATCACTACATCGGCGTTCTGGACTGCTTCGGCGGGGGTGGTGTGGACGGCGATGCCCAATGCTGTCAGGGGCTCTGCCTTGGCGCGGGTGCGGTTCCATGCATGCACCTGATGGCCGGCGTCCTTCAAGCGGCGTGCAATGGGGTGGCCCATCATGCCGATGCCAAGGACTGCAATGCGAAGCGGGGTGGTGGTCATGGCGTCATTCATCCAGAATCGTTGTCTCTTTGTGCATCATGTGCCTTTTTGGTGCATCACCCTGTCACGGAGCTTGCAGCATGGCGGGATTGGAATGATGATCCCGCACAGCCACAGGAGACTTTACCCATGAGCCTGCCCTTGCACGACCCCGCCTGGCTAGAGCGCATGTACAACAACCGCGCCCTGGTGCCCAACCACATGGACTACCTGCAGCGCTGGGCCGGGGATTCTGCCCAGGTGCGTGCGAGCCAGCCTTGTGTGCTGGATGTGCCGTATGGCACCGGCACTGGGGAGGTGCTGGATATTTTCCCCTCTGCGCGGGCCTCGGACCTTGGCGTGCCTGTGCTGGTGTTCATCCACGGCGGGTACTGGCGCTCGCTCGACAAGTCAGACCACTCGTTCATTGCACCTCCCTTTACGCAGGCGGGCTTTTGTGTGGTGGTCGTGAACTACGCGCTGTGCCCCGGCACGCCCGAGGCGCCTGTCACCATTCCCCATATCGTGCGGCAGATGGAAAAGGCGCTGGAATGGGTGTGGCGCCACATTGCCAGCCATGGTGGGGATCCACGGCGCGTCACGGTGGCCGGGCATTCGGCGGGCGGCCAACTGGCGGCCCTGCTGCTCACCAGCGTATGGCCCTTGATCGGCGACGGTCTGCCCGACGGGCTGGTGCGCAATGCGCTGTCGATTTCGGGCGTGCATGATCTGGAACCGATCATGTACACGCCCATGTACCAGTCGGTGCTGAACCTGACGGAGCAGCAGGTGCTGCAATACAGCCCTGCCCGCCTGCTGGAGCCCGCCACCGGCACGCTCCATTGCGCCGTGGGTGCGGATGAAAGCCCCGAATTCCTGCGGCAGAACCAATTGATGCAAGACGCCTGGGGCAGCCACTTCGTGCCCCGTAGCGTGAGCTTGCCCGGCCTGCACCACTTCAGCATCGTGGACGCCTTGGCCAGGCCGGGGCATGACCTGCACCACATGGCGCAAAACCTGTTGCGATCCTGACGCAGGGCCTGCACAGCAGGCCACTGGCACCGAGCTACATCAACAGGTGCTCACCCGCGTTGTCGCCGCCCAGGATCACGTAGTTCACCTTGCGGATGTCCATCAGCTTCTTGCCACCGGCATAGCTGATGGAGCTTTGCACGTCCTGCTCCATCTCTACCAGCGTGCCGGCCAGCGGACCCTTGACGGGTTCGAGGATGCGCTTGCCCTCGACGTGCTTGTACTCGCCCTTGTTGAAGTCGCTGGCCGAGCCGTAGTACTCCTTGAACAGCGCGCCATCGACTTCCACCGTCTTGCCGGGGGACTCTTCATGGCCTGCGAACAGCGAGCCGATCATCACCATGCTGGCGCCAAAGCGGATGCTCTTGGCGATGTCGCCATGGCTGCGGATGCCGCCGTCGGCAATGATGGGTTTGGTGGCCACGCGGGCGCACCACTTGAGGGCCGACAGCTGCCAGCCACCCGTGCCAAAGCCGGTCTTGAGCTTGGTGATGCACACCTTGCCCGGGCCCACTCCCACCTTGGTGGCGTCCGCGCCCCAGTTCTCCAGGTCGATGATGGCCTCGGGCGTGGCCACGTTGCCGGCAATCACAAAGGCCTTGGGCAGCTTGGCCTTGAGGTAGCCGATCATGTTCTTCACGCTGTCGGCATGGCCGTGGGCGATGTCGATGGTGATGTATTCGGGCGTGATGCCTTCGGCCACCAACTGGTCCACGGTGTCGTAGTCGGGTTGTTTGACGCCGAGCGAGATCGAGGCGTAGCAGCCCTTGGCATGCATATCCTTGACGAACTGGAGGTTGTCCAAGTCAAACCGGTGCATGACGTAGAAGTAGCCGTTCTGGGCCATCCAGGTACAGATCTTTTCGTCCACCACCGTTTTCATATTGGCCGGCACCACGGGGATGCGGAACGAGCGTCCGCCCAGCTCCACGCTGGCGTCGCATTCCGAACGGCTTTCCACGCGGCATTTGCGGGGCAGCAGCAGGACGTTGTCGTAGTCGAAGATTTCCATGAGATTCCAAGCTCCTTTGAAAAGGTCGCCCGCGAAGGATTTCACGGGCGTGGGCGCTTGGCTTGGGACCGGCTTTGTGGGCACTGGCGTGGTAGCCAGCTCCGAACCCCGCAGATTGCGCGGGCACAAAAAAACCGGGCGTCAAGAAACTTGGGCCCGGTGATTGATTCTACCCGCCTGCCTGGCAGACCCTATAACGGTGCGGGTATGACCGGTATCACTGGCGTCACCTGCAAGTGGACTGCGCAGCCGCAATGACGCGGCCCTGGGCATCCTGCACCCAGCCCACCATGCGCAGCCGCTCGGCCTGTGCGCCTTCCGGGATGCGCATGGACCGGGTTTCCATCCATTTCATTTGCTCTGATTTTGATAGCTTATTGCGCTTCTCCCACGTGCCATGGAGCATATTTCGAACCATATTTCGTGCCACTTTCGTGCCTTCGGTGCCTGCAGGCACGGATTCGACAAGCAGCAGGTAGAAGTCCATGGCTGCGGGCGCCGCACCGGTGCGCTGTGCAGCCCACTGCGCTGGCGTGAACGCGATGGCCGTGCCCACGTAGTCGTTGAACGGCATGCCATGGGCCACGCGCAGGCGGGCGGGCATGGTCGCTTCGATCGCAGCAGTGTGCACATCGGTGGCAACAGGGGGCTTGCGGCCCAGGGCCTGCAGGCGGGCCAGGGCGTCGCTGGTGGCGGCGGCCGACAGCGGCGCGTCGTCGCCCGCTTTACCCGGAACGATCCAGTCCAGGACCGCCACGCCCTCCGTGGCAGAGGGCGCGGGGGTGGCCGCATCGCTCCAGCAGGCTTCGCAGTCGGCGCTGATGAAACGCTCGAAAACGGCCACGGGCTGTGGGGTACCGTCACTGCTGCAACTGGCCTGGGCCAGTGCCGAAGGTGTATGGGTCAGTGCGAGGGCCAGAAGGCTGGCCAGGGTGCGGGCAATGTTTTTCATGGGCTCCAGGGGCGGGCGCCGGGGCGCTTTCTACAATGGCCGCATGTTCCCACAAGACCCGTTCCCGGGTGCACCCGAAGCCCTGGTGCCCCCACACGCTGCTGCGGCCCCGGCTGCATCGCCCCTCCTGGCCAACCTGAACGACGAGCAACTGGCTGCCGTCACGCTGCCCGCAGGCCACGCGCTCATCCTGGCGGGGGCAGGCTCGGGCAAGACGCGTGTGCTCACCACCCGCATCGCCTGGCTGTTGCAAAACGGCTATGCCACGCCCGGCGGCATTCTGGCCGTCACCTTCACCAACAAGGCCGCCAAAGAGATGGTGGCCCGCCTGTCGGCCATGCTGCCGGTGAACGTGCGTGGCATGTGGATCGGCACCTTCCACGGCCTGTGCAACCGGCTCTTGCGCGCGCACCACAAGGCGGCCGGCCTGTCGCAGTCGTTTCAAATTCTGGATACGCAAGATCAGCTCTCGGCCATCAAGCGCCTGTGCAAGCAGCACAACGTGGACGACGAGCGTTTTCCGCCCAAACAGCTGTCCTATTTCATCGCCAACTGCAAGGAAGAAGGCCTGCGTCCCGGCGACGTGCAGACGAATGACAGCGATGCACGCAGAAAGGTCGAGATCTACCAGCTCTACGAAGAACAATGCCAGCGCGAAGGTGTGGTGGACTTTGGCGAGCTGATGCTGCGCAGCTACGAACTGTTGCGCGACAACGACCCCATCCGCGAGCACTACCAGCGCCGCTTTGCGCACATCCTGGTCGACGAGTTCCAGGACACCAACAAGCTGCAGTACGCCTGGCTCAAGCAACTGGCGGGCAACGAGGTGGGCGGGCGCTTTGAAGCCCGTGGCAGCGTGATTGCCGTGGGCGACGACGACCAGAGCATCTATGCGTTTCGTGGTGCGCGCGTGGGCAACATGACCGACTTCGTGCGCGAGTTTGACGTGCAGCGCCAGATCAAGCTGGAGCAGAACTACCGCAGCTACAGCAACATCCTCGACTCGGCCAACCACCTCATCAGCCACAACAGCCGCCGCCTGGGCAAGAACCTGCGCACCACGCAGGGCGCGGGCGAGCCCGTGCGCGTGTACGAGGCAAGTTCCGACCTGGCCGAGGCGCAGTGGATGGTCGATGAGATCAAGCAGCTGGTGCGCAACGATGGCTTTGAGCGCAAGGAAATCGCCGTGCTCTACCGCAGCAACGCGCAAAGCCGGGTGATTGAATCGGCCCTGTTCAATGCCAGCGTGCCCTACCGCGTGTACGGCGGCCTGCGGTTTTTTGAGCGTGCCGAAATCAAGCATGCGCTGGCCTACCTGCGCCTGTTGGAGAACCCGCACGACGACACCAGCTTCACGCGGGTCGTCAATTTTCCACCGCGTGGCATTGGCGCGCGCAGCATCGAGGTGCTGCAGGACGCCGCCCGCGCCGCCGGTTGCTCGCTGCACGATGCGGTGAGCGCCGTGCCCGGCAAGGCGGGCGCCAACCTGGGCGCGTTTGTCGCCATGGTGGATGTGCTGCGCGAGCAGACCCAGGGGCTGAACCTGCGCGGCATCATCGAGCAGATGCTCGAATCCACGGGCCTGGTGGAGCACTTTCGCACCGAAAAGGAAGGCGCCGACCGCATCGAGAACTTGCAGGAACTGGTCAACGCCGCCGAGAGTTTTGTCACCCAAGAGGGCTTTGGCCGCGATGCCGTGGCCCTGCCGCTGGACGAGCACGGCACACCGCTCACGCAAAGCGCGGTGAGCCAGGGGCTGGACCCCAACGCGCCGGTGCTGGATGAGCCGCTCAGGCCCCCAGTGCCGGGCATCGTGGACGCCGACACGGGCGAAACCCTCTCGCCCCTGGCGGCCTTCCTGACCCACGCGGCGCTGGAGGCGGGCGACAACCAGGCCCAGGCCGGGCAAGACGCCGTGCAACTGATGACCGTGCACGCCAGCAAAGGGCTGGAGTTTGACGGTGTGTTTATCGGCGGCATGGAAGAGGGCCTGTTCCCCCACGAAAACTCCGCCAGCGAGCGCGACGGCCTGGAGGAAGAACGCCGACTGATGTATGTGGCCATCACCCGCGCCCGCAAGCGCCTGTACCTGAGCCACTCGCAAACGCGCATGCTGCACGGCCAGACGCGCTACAACATCAAGAGCCGCTTCTTTGACGAGCTGCCTGAGGCGGCGCTCAAGTGGATCACGCCCAAGCAGCAGGGGTTTGGTTCGTTTGCTCCTAATTCAGGAGCTGGTAGCGCTTATCCATCAAGCGCCAGAGGCCAATTTGGCTTCAAATCCGAGACATTTGCCAGCCCACCGGTGCCCGTGCAGAAGACCGCGCCGTCCCACGGCCTGCGCGCAGGCATCAACGTGTTCCACACCAAGTTCGGCGAAGGCAAGGTGCTGGCCATCGAAGGCACGGGCGACGACGCGCGTGCGCAGGTCAACTTCCCGCGCCACGGCACCAAGTGGCTGGCGTTGTCGGTGGCCAAGTTGACGGTGGTGGATTGACGCCAAGGTGATCGCTTTTGTCGGCAGGTTTCTGCGCTTGCATTTTCGTCCGCGCGTGCTCGGCATCGCCTTGGGCGTTGTGGCTTGCGCGTCGTTGGCACTCTGGGTGAGTGCATGGCTCTTTCTCATCTCCCAAGAGGACTTCACGCCCAAGCGCGGCACGCTCACCTATTACCTCGGGATTTCTTCACTGGTGCGCGGCGCCCCTGCGGTGGGGGTTGCGACGGAGCCGGAGTACTTTGGAACAGTGGGTGACGGCAACAAGCAACCACGCTCGGAGGTGTCGTTTGAAGTTGCCCGCAACGATATGGGCCGGTTTGTGGCTGCCGTCAACGCCTACCTGCTGCAAAACGGCCTGCAAGAGCGTGCGTTGGAGCCATCGGAACTGGAGGCTGTGCGAGCGCACAACGGCTACTTTGCGCGTTATGCCGAATACGCGTCTGTGGCGGACGGGGTAGTTGTTGTGATGGTGCAGCCGGTACGCCCAGGGGTGTTGTACAGCGTCACGGTCAGCCATTACGAGTGACTGGACCAAGGTGCCGGGTTGCCCGATGCGGGGCAATGGTTTGTTGGGCGCTCTTAAGCCACAACAAGCTCACCCACCGGCGCTTCCGCCAGCGCCACCGCATCTGCCCCCGCCGCATACCGCAGCCGGTCTGACACATCATTCACCGCCGCCCACACACCCTCGGCCACATCCTGCTCCGTCGTCACGGCGGCTGGCTGCCCCAGGGCTGCAAAGATTGACTGGGCGTAGGGAGCGTAGGCGGGCGGGATCAACCCCTGCATGCGCTCCGCGCCGTTGGCGGTGAACTGGGTGGTGGACGCGTAGCCGGGCTCGACGAGTTTCACGCGGACGCCAAACGCCTTCAGTTCAAAGGCCAGCGATGCGGTAAACCCCTCGATGGCCGTCTTGCTGGCGGTATAGGCTGCCACCAGTGGCATGGGGGCCAGCGTGGCGCTGGACGTGACGTTGATCACCAAGCCTGCACGCCGCTCGCGCATCTGAGGCAGCACGGCCTGGGTCATGGCCATGGTGCCGAAGGTGTTGGTGTCGAAGATCTCGCGCACCGTGGCCATGGGCGTGGCCTCAAAGGCGCCGAACAGGCCCAGGCCTGCGTTGTTGACCAGCACGTCGATGGGGCCTGCGGTCTGCAGTGCCTGGGCGATGCTGTCGGGCTGCGTGATGTCCAGCGGCAGTACCCGCAGGCGGTCTGATGCGGGCAACACGTCTGCGCGCGGAGTGCGCATGGTGGCGATCACGTTCCAGCCCTGAGCGTGGAAGTGGCGGGCGGTGGCCAGGCCGTAGCCGGATGAGCAGCCGGTGATGAGAATGGTCTTCACGGTGAAACTCCTTGGGGATGGTGGATGGGAACAGATGGAAGGTGGTGCAACGATATCGGGCCAAGGCTGGATTAACTACAATCGAAAGTCCAAATTTTGTTTGCAGGAGTCCGGCTTTGGTGGATCCCCTTGCCCAAGTGATTGCGCTGCTGCGGCCACGCGCCGTGTTCTCCAAGGTGATCAGCGGCGCGGGCGTCTGGGCCGTGCGTTATGGGGAGTTCGGCAGTCCGAGCTTTTGCACCATGCTGGAAGGCCAGTGTGTGCTGGCCGTGGCGGGGCAAGAGCCGGTGACGCTGGAGGCGGGCGACTTTGTGCTGATGCCCGCGACGCCGGGGTTCACCTTGTCGGGCATGGAGCAGCCACCGACGCAGCCGGTGTTCATGGACCCCCACCGTTTGCCAGCGCCCGATGGCGAGCACGGGCTGCGCCATGGCACGCCCGACGGCCCGCCGGACATGCGCATGCTGGGCGGCTACTTTGAGTTTGATTCGCCCGACGCCGCGTTGCTGGTGTCGCTGCTGCCAGCCCTGCTGCATGTGCGCGGCGTCGAGCGGCTGCCGACCCTGGTGCAACTGGTGCGGCAGGAATGCCTGGCCTCGCTGCCCGGCCGGGACCTGGTGCTGGACCGCCTGGTGGAGTTGCTGCTGATCGAGGCCCTGCGGTCGAGCGGCGAGGCGGGTGCGCCCCCCGGACTGCTGCGCGGCCTGGCAGACGCCCGCGTGGCGGTGAGCCTGCGGCTGATGCACAGCGCGCCAGAGCAGTCGTGGACGGTGGATGCATTGGCGCGCGAGGCGGCGTTGTCGCGATCCACATTCTTTGAGCGCTTCTTGCGCGCCGTGGGGGTGCCGCCCATGGAATACCTGCTGGCCTGGCGCATGGCGCTGGCCAAGAAGCTGCTGCGCGGCAGCGACGGCCGCATAGGCATCGACGAAGTGGCCGCGCGCGTGGGTTACAGCTCGGCCAGCACCTTCAGCACCGCATTCAGCCGCCATGTGGGGCTGTCGCCCGGGCGCTATGCACGCCAGCCGTAGGTGTGCGAGCAGTCTGCTCAGTTTTTTATAGCTACTGGAGCTTATTCATCAAGCGCTAGAGGCCATGTTGGCTTAAATTTTCTACGCTGCCAGCACCCAGTGGTTGTCCAGCCGCACGCCTTGCAGGCTGCGGTCATGCGGGTGGCTCACAGGCGCTGCGGCCTGCGCGTTCTGCAGGCTGGCGCCCAAACCGCCCGCCCACAGCGCGCCGCCGTGCACAGCCAGCGGGCAGACGTCGGGCAGCGGCACCAGCCCGCGCCATTCGCCCTGCGGCGTGTACGTGGCAATGCCATTGGCGCGCGGGCAGCTGACGGCCCAGCCCGCAGGTGTGGCGGCCATGCTGCCGCCGTAGCCGTGGATGTTTTGCGCGAGGTGCTCGGGCGTGGGCACCACCCGCAAGGCCGTGCCGTCGAACAGGGCCAGCACGGGGGCGGCGTCTTTGGCGGTGGTGTCGCCGTGCTCGGACTGCAGGGCGATGCCCAGAGTCCGAACATCGGGGCTCCAGGCCAGATGGCGCAGGCTCAGTCGTTTGTCTTGCAGGCGCCATTGGCCCAGCAGGCGGCCGGTGTGGCCGTCCAGCCGCACGATGGATGAATCCATGCTTTGCAGGTCACGCTTGACCCGGCCGGTTTCGGGGGCGGTGGGCACACCCCCGTTGGCAACGATGAGGGTGGGGGCGCCGTTGTGGGTGGTGCGCGTGTCCCAGGTCAGCTCGTGGGCGTCGATGCCATGGGTGGGCCAATCGGCGATTTTTTGCAGTGTGCGGGCGTCGCGCACGCCGATCCAGCTGGCGCCGGTTTCGACATCGGTTTCGGTGGTGACCAAGCGGGCGCCGTCGGGGCTGGCGAGGACGTGGCCGTTGAAGCTGCGCTCGCCGTCCTGCCACAGCCATTGCGGCTCGGTGCGTTGGCCGGGCCACCAACGCACCAGCCAGTCGCCGGGGCGGCGGGCGGTGGCCAACACCGAGCCATCAGGCAGCACAAAGAGGCCGTGGGCGCGGGTGGGGACTTCGAGCGATGCGTGAATCTGCAACGGCTGCCCGGCGCCGAGTTGGGTAGATAGCAGCCCGATGTGAAAGCTGCCCTCGCGCTCCCAGGCGGCAGCCAATTGCACGGTGCCGTTGTTTCTGGCGAACGCGGAGGCCGGAGCGAACGCCCACGCGCCCAGGCCTGCCAGCCCCGCCAGCATTGTGCGGCGGCGGAGGTCAATCACCATCCGCGTCCGAAAACCCGATGCTCACCTGCAGCGCGGGCGCCACTTCGGACTCAGCCAGAAACTTCAGCGCCGTCAGGTCCTTGGCCGTCTGCTGGATGGCCGCCTTGTTCTGCAGGCCCGACTTCTGCACCTGGGCCATCGACGCGTCGACCTTGTCGGTGGCCTGGCGCAGCTTGTCGGCCAGCGGGTTCAGGCCCTTGCCGCGCAGGTACATCTCCAGCGGCACCAGGGCTTCGCCGGCGGCAGGCATGTCGGCGCTGGCGGGCAGGGTGGTCACGCTGCGCAGGCCGCTCCAGGTGGCCGCCCAGGCCGCCAGCGTGGTGCCGCTGGCGGTGCGGGGGTAGTCGGGCATGCGCGCGCCAGATCCCGATCCAGCCGCGCGCAGCGGTTTGTCCATCTGCGCCCAGCGCAGGCGTTCGATGCCGCCCACCCACTGGTTCACGAATTCGCTGATGGCCTGGGTGGACTGCTCCTGCTCGTCCTCGGCGCCCCAGTCGGTGGTCGCCGCGTCGGCGTAGGCCTTGGCGAGTGCAGCGGATTCCCGCGCCACGTCCTGCGCCACTTCATGGGCGTAGCTGCAGGCGGGGCTGCCGGGCTGGGCCGGGCGCGTCCACAGCAGCCATTCCAGCGCGGGCAGGCCCTTGGCGGGCGTGCCGATGCGCTCGAAGGCCTTGGCGCCCTGGGGCTGGGTGGCGATGGCTTTTTCGATCAATGCGGGGCGCGTGGGCGTGAAGTCGATGGCGCGCTGGCTGCGGCGTGCGATGACCGGGCCGACGGACGCGGCGGCGAGCTGCTCCCACGAGCGGGCCGTGGCCTGCCACGCGGCGCGTGCGGATTCGAGCGCCGCTTTGCCGTCTGCCGCCGGGGCCTGGCACAGTGCCGCTACGGCGGGCACCAGGGCGCGGGCATCGCGGTCAAAGTCCTTGGCGCGTGGCAGGGCCCAGTGGCCGTAGATGCCTTGCAGGGCATGCACCGTGTCGTAGAACGGCACAGCGTTGCGCTGCCAGGCTGGGGCAGCGGCGGGTACCTGCGCTTGTGCCACCGCAGGCAGCACTGCAGGGGCCAGGGCCGCCAGCCAGAGGCTGGCGCGCAGCATGCGCCGAGGGGTGTTGAGCTTCATAGTGACTCCACGAACTTCACGAGCGCATCCCGGTCGGTCTTCTTCATCTTGAGCACCTGGTCCTTGGCTGCTTCGGCCTCGCCGCCGTGCCACAGCACCGCCTCCAGCACGCCGCGCGCGCGCCCGTCGTGCAGCAATCGGGTGTGGCCGTTCACGTCCTTGATCAGGCCCGTGCCCCACAGCGCAGGAGTCTTCCACTGCCGGCCGTTGGCGCCGAAGTCGGGCCGGCCGTCGGCCAGGCGCTCGCCCATGTCGTGCAGCAGCAGATCGGTGTAGGGCGCAATGCGCGGCCCGTTCAATGCCTTGCTCGTCAACTGCGGGAAGGGGCCTTCCTTGGTGACGTAGCTGGGGCGGTGGCAGGTGGCGCACTGGGCCTGGCTGAACAATACCTGGCCGCGCAGCACCTGCGCATCGTTGATGTTGCGGCGCGCGGGCGGGGCCAGCGTGGCCTGGTAGAAGATCACGTCGGCCAGGGTCTTGTCGTCGATCTCGACGCCGGGCTGGCCTTGGTCGCCACCGCTCTTGCCGCTGGGGGCGGCCAGGCAGTCCTTCTGCGTGGGTGTGCAGGCCTCCTGCGCAAAGTGGCGCGAGGTGATGCCCATGTCGCCCAGGAAGGCGCCGCCCGTCTGGTGCGCAATGGTGGCCACGTTGGCCTTCCAGCCGAAGCGGCCAACCATCATGCGGCTGGCAGGGCCGTCCCACACCTTGTTGGGCACGCCCTTGATGGGGCCGGGGGCCGCGGCCTGGTCTGCCGCGTTGGCCAGGATGTCGGCCTCGGCAATGGCTTCGAGCAGGCCCACGCCGATGATTTGCGGCGCGATGCGCGGGCTCGTCATCACGTCCTTGTGCAGGGGCCCATAGCCCAGGTCGGCAAAACCGTAGACGGGCTTTTGCAGCGTGTAGGGTGTGCCGTCGGCGAACTTGCCCTTAATGGTGTCGTAGCGCAGGGTCACGCGGCCTTCGGGCTTGACGCCCTGGATGGCCGCGTTGTTGAACTGGTCGCCGTACACCGGGTCGTGCTTGGGGCCGCCATGCGCGTCGGTGCCGGGGATGGACAGGCGAATCAGCAATGCGACCGTGGGGTCCTTCGTTTCACCCAGGCGGTTGAAGATCGCTGGCGGCTCGCCCCGGCCGTCCTGCACGTGGCAGCCGCCGCACGAGCGCGCGATGAAGTGCGGGCCGAGGCCGTCGCGGGCCTTGGTGGAGGCGGGCGCCTCCACCCAGTTGCGCCGGAAGAACGAGTTGCCGATGACGAAGCGCGTGCGCTCCTCATCGGTGAGGTTGGCGGCCGGGAACGAGAAGGCATTGCGACCGGTGGCGAACACTGTGGTCTCTCCGCCGGTTTTTTCGCCCAGCGGGTCGGGCTGGGGCGCCGCCGTCAACGACTGCAGGCCCAGGCCGCCGAAGCCGGCGATTGCGACGATGGCGGTGCTGGCTGCCGCCAGGCGCAGGGTGCGCTGGCGGCGAATGGCTGGCGAAAACTGCATGTTCAGGGCTGCACCAGCGTGAGTTTGGTGATGCCGATCGCGTTGGCTGCGGCCACTAGGTCCTTGCTTTGCTGCGTGAGGCTGTCGATGGCTTTTTGGATGCGCTGGCGGCCCGGCGCGTCCTTGCCTCCGATGATCTCGCGGTCGAACGGTGCCTGGATGCCCTCAGCGGCAGCCACCGAGGCCGCGATCTGCTTCGTGGTCTTGTCGGCCAGCGCCGCGTCCTTGGCGGCCACCAGGTCGCGCAGCGATGCGCCCTTGACCACGCTGCCGTCGGCGCGCTGGTACTCGCCCAGCCACACGTTCTGGATGCCCTTGGCATTGGTCACCGCGTCGCGGTGGGTGTTGTCCGAGAAGCACGAGTGCTCGTCTTCCTGGTCCTGGCTGTTCAGGGCCACTTCCAGGCGTTCGCCGGCCAGCTCGCCGCGCGAGAGCGAGCCCAGGCCCACCAGCATCTTGCGCACGGATTCCTGGCCACCGCGCACGAATTTGCTGCGGTAGTTGTCCTTGGCGTCGGGCGCCCAGGCCTTGATGAGGGATGTGAGGTCGTCGATGAGCAGGTCGGTCACCACGGTCAGGTACTGGCGGCGGCGGTCGGCGTTGGGGGCCTTGCCGTCCACGAAGTCTTCAAAGTTGCGATCGCCCGGGCCGGTCTCGGACAGGTCCTGGCCCCACAGGAAGAACTCGATGGCGTGCCAGCCCGTGGCGATGTTTTCTTCGCCGCCGCGCTCGTTTTGCGCCGACAGGTTTTTCTTGTTGATGACGAACTTGCGGTTGTTCACGAGGCCCGCGTTGGGCTTGCCCTGCACGCTGTCGACGAACGATTCGTCCATCGGCCAGGCGTTGATGCGGCCCTCAGGCCCGTTGTCGTTGTCGATGGGGCCGCCATAGAAGCGGAAGGCTTCGGTCTGGCCATAGAACTCGCGCGCGGCCAGCCACTTCTTGCGGGCGTCGGCCAGCGTGTCGGCCGAAGGCTTGGCCGTGAAGGCCTGCACAGCCTCGCGCAGTGCCTGTGCGCTGGCAAGCGCGTCGGCGTAGTAGGCGTGCACCAGCTGTGCGTAGTGTGCGGCCACGGCCTGGTTCGTCACGGCCTGCGGCGTCTGGGCCTGTGGGGCTGCTGCCGTGGGGGCGATCTGTGCGCCCACGCCAGCGCTGTACGCGCAGACGGAAAGGGCAGCCACCACGAGGGACGTCTTGAGGGGGGGAAATGTCATGCAGTGGTCTCCAGAGGATCACGCGGGCCGCCGCACGCACGGCCGAAGGCCGGTGGTGGTGCCGCGCAGGATGAATGGGGGTGGCGGGGCCGCACTGGCTGGACGGGGCCTGCGCGCAAGCGTGGGCACAGACGAGTGGCTGGGTGGGCAGGACTGAGGAGGAATTATACAAATGGTAGTGATTCGTATTTGCCAAATCCATGGCCACTGGCTGGAAACGCCTGTCATCGAACCGACGCAAAACCTTCACGGTGATGTCACCCGTGGTTTCTACGCTCCATGGGTTTTGTAACCAACAACCCGAGGAACCCCCATGACCCACCGTGTGGATGCGCCAGAGCTGGCCATTGATTTCAACAACGAGAACGCCAACACCTCCGCCAACCCCACGTTCGACTCGGTGCTGGGCGCCCGTCTGTCGCGCCGTGGCGTGCTGCGTGGCAGCGTGGGCTCGGTAGGCACGGCCATGCTGGCCGGATTTGGCGTATCGGCCTGCGGCGGCAGCGATGATCCTGCAGTCACGCCTCCACCTGCCGGCCCCAAGCTGCTGGGCTTCGGCGCCGTGCCCAAGAGCCTGGCCGACGTGGTGGCCGTGCCTGCGGGCTACACCGCCAGCGTGATCTTTGCACTGGGCGACCCCATTGCCGCAGGCGTGGCCGCGTACAAGAACGACGGCACCGACGGCGACTTCGACAAGCGCGCTGGCGACCACCATGACGGTATGGAGTGGTTTGGCCTGGGCACCGACGGCAAGCGCAGCGACAACGCCACCGAGCGTGGCCTGCTGGCCATCAACCACGAAGCCACCACCGACGAGAAGCTGTCTTCGTACTTCCTGCACGCCAACGGCGGCACCACCACCTTGCCCCGCCCCGCAGCGGAAATCGACAAGGAAACGGCCATCCACGGCATTGCCGTGGTCGAAGTGGCCAAGTCCGGCGGCAAGTGGGCCTACGCGCAGAACTCTGCGTTGAACTTCCGCCTCACGTCGCTCAGCCCCATCGAGATCTCGGGCCCGGCCCGCGGCAGCGCGCAGCTGTTCACCAAGTTCTCGCCCACCGGCACCACCACCCGCGGCACGCTGAACAACTGCGGCACGGGCAAGACGCCCTGGGGCACGTTCCTGACCGGTGAAGAAAACTGGTTTGGCTACTTCACACGCGGCGCCGCAGACGACGCCGCACGCGGCAACGACAAGACTGTGACGGCCCTCAAGCGCTATGGCCGCAACCAGGGCGCCGCATCGCGCCACGGCTGGGAAAGCGGCGGCGCGGACGACAAGTACCAGCGCTGGAACAACAGCAAGACCGGCACCTCGGTGGACGGCACGGACGACTACCGCAACGAGATGAACGGCATGGGCTACATCGTCGAGATCGATGCCTACGACAAGACCCGCATGGCCAAGAAGCGCACCGGCCTGGGCCGCTTCGCGCACGAGAGCGCAGCGTTCGGCAAGGTGGTGGCTGGCCAGCCGCTGTCCATCTACATGGGCGACGATTCGCGCGGCGAGTACATCTACAAGTTCGTGTCCACCGCCACGTGGAACCCGGCCGACGCCAACGCCAACGACCGCCTGGCCATCGGCGACAAGTACCTGGACAGCGGCAAGCTGTACGCAGCCAAGTTCAACGCCGACGGCACCGGCAGCTGGGTGGAGCTATCGCTCACCAACACCGCCATCAGCGGCTATGCCACATACAAGTTCACCGACGCGGCCGACATCGTCATCAACACCCGCCTGGCCGCTGACGCCGTGGGTGCCACGAAGATGGACCGCCCCGAGTGGAACGCCGTGAACCCCGCCAATGGCGAGGTGTACTTCACACTGACCAACAACAGTGCCCGCAGCGCCAACCCCGGCAGCGGCCAGTACCTGCCCGATGCGGCCAACCCACGTGCCTACACCGACATGAAGGGCACCACCAAGCAGGACGGCAACCCCAACGGCCACATGGTGCGCCTGAAGGAAGGCTCGTCGATCTCCGCCTTCACCTGGGACGTGTACCTGTTCGGCGCCGAAGCCAGTGCCGACAAGACGCTGATCAATATCTCGGCCCTGACGGACGACCAGGACTTCTCCAGCCCCGACGGCCTGGCCTTCAGCAAGGCCACGGGCATCTGCTGGATCCAGACCGATGACGGCGCCTACACCGACGCCAGCAACTGCATGATGCTGGCCGCGGTGCCTGGCCAAGTGGGCGACGGCGGCAAGAAGACGCTGACCTACACCAAGGCGGACGGCACCAAGTTCGACATCGTCTCGCCCGTGGGCAAGGCTGCCACGGCCGACACGCTCAAGCGCTTCCTGGTGGGTCCCAAGGGTTGCGAGATCACGGGCCTGACCGAAACGCCGGACGGCAAGACGATCTTCGTGAACATCCAGCACCCGGGTGAATCCACCGGCATGGCCAACCTGGCCGACCCGGCCAAGTACCAGAGCCAGTGGCCTGCCAATGCCGGCTACGGCGCGGGCAAGCGCCCCCGTTCGGCCACCATCGTGATCACGAAGAACGACGGCGGCAACATCGGTACCTGATCGGGTTGCATCGGGGGCTGCGGGCTGTGTGAGAGGTTCGCTCCTCACTCCCTTTGCATGCGGGCCAGCCATGGGGGCTGGCCCTTTCTTTTTGGGCTGCCGTTTTGGCTGCGCCTCTGGCTTGCGGCCTGCCTGGTGTTGTGTGGGGTGTCAGTAGTCTGTGCCGTAGGGCGAAGGCGGACGGGCGCGGGACACTGGTGCAGGTGGCAAGGGCGCGGGTGTCGGTGGGGGCAAAGCGGGTGATGCAGGTGCGGGTGGTGCGGTCGGCGCACTGCCACCGGGCGCCGAGGGATAGCTCATTTGCCCGCTGCCATCCTTGGTGCCCTTGCGCCCGGCAATCTGCCATGCCGTGCGCTGGCCGATGAGGCTGGCCAGAAACTCCAGCTCTTCGTCGGTGTGGTTGATGGCACCCGCAGGCGTCAGAAGGCGGCCATCGCGCGGTGCAGGTTCGGCCCAGAACGACTGGTGGTAAACGGACTGGCTGACGATGTTCTCGCTGCCAGCGGCCAGATCCACTGTTCCATAACAATTGCAGAAATAGCCCCGGTAGGCCAGCTCGGGGAACACCTCGGCATACACACCTGTGCCCCGGATGCCTGCCGTGGCGGTGGGCAGGATCACTTGCCTTTCTGTACCTTGCCCCCAGACGCTGGCCACCGCGCCGGTTAGCACCCGCAGGATCTTGACTGCGGTGGGCGTGTCGCCCTCCAGCGCCATGCGCGTGTTCTGCCGGAGCATGAAAGCGCTGTTGCCCACGGTGAAGACGGCGGTGGAGCCGGGGCCGGTCTCGATGCGGTCACCGGCGGCAATGCTGTGGCGGGCGGTCAGCGGCTGGCCATTGCGCAGCACATCCCCCCGCACTTCAACGAAGTTGCTGCCAGACTGCGCCTGGGCGGTAGCCCATCCGCCGGTGGCCATCCAAGCGGCAGCCGCCTGCAGCAGGCTGCGCCGCTGGTGCCAGAGAAGTTCCTCTTCAGTTCGGCCCAGGAGCTGGGGTGTCGGATGGTGGTGCGGGTGGTGCGTCATGGGGCGCCTCGGATGCAGGGGGCGAAGGGGGCTCGAAGCTGTCACGGAAGGTGAACACCACCGACGTGAAGAACATCGCCGCCATCATCAACGCGGCACCCACCATGATGCCGCCAGCCGCCGATCCTGCAAGCCCCGCCCCCGCAAGCAGCGCCGAGACCAGCGTCACCACCAGCCCTCCCAGCAGAAACACGCCCAGCCAGCCCAGGCCGTAGACCAAGAAAGCGCCGAAGTTGCGCACGCAGGCCACGATGCTGAAGAACAGGGCCTTGACCGGCGGCACACCATGCCAGTGCACCAGCCCTGGGGCATGCCAGAACAGCAGCGACAGCGGCAGGTACAGCACCATGGAGAGCCACATGGCGCTCTGGAAGGCAGGGTCTTCCGCCACCTCCTTGGTCAGCGGGGCGCCGCCCAGGTACACCTTGGCAAATTGCCCGCCATCGAGCAAGGCCGACAGCCCCATCACCGCGAGGAAACCCACGGCATACAAGGCGCCCAGCACCAGCATGTCGCGCAGCCGCTGCTGCCCGGTGCGAAACGCCACCAGCAGCACGGCCGGTGTGGGAAAGCGCCCCTGCGAGGCTTGCGCCGCTGCCACCATCATGGCCAAGGTGGCCGACGGCAACATCATCAGTGCGACGGCGGGGCCCACCAGGGGAATCAAGGTGGTGAGCGACATGACCGCCATGGTCATGAAAAACAGCGCTGCCAGGGCCATGGGCTGCTGCCAGAACGTCCGGATGCCAAGCTTGACCCAGGCCATGCCGGTGCGGGCGGGGACGATGTGGAGTTTCATGAAGGTGCTGGAGAGAAAAAGTGGGGCCTGCGCCCGGGCACTGCCAGCAGCCGGGAGGCCACCCGTGGCAGTGCAATAGCTTGGAATTTACCCCAGCGGCCCATTCCGGCCGCTGCGCAAGGGATCCGCCACGCGCCGCGAAGGCGCTGGCGCCGTGGTCAGGCTTGCACGGGGTAGGCAATGCGGGCGCGCAGGACCCGCTCAAAGTGAGTAGGGTCGTGCGGCGTGAGCATGGAGGCCTCGCGCGGCAAGTAGAAATCCCACAGGCGCGAGATCCAGAACCGCAAGGCCCCCGCGCGCAGCATGGCGGGCAGCAGTTCGCGTTCGGCGGCGGTGAGTGGGCGTACCACCTGGTAGGCATCCAGCATGCGGGTGGCGCGCCCGGCATCGTGTTGGCCCGTCGCCAGGTCGATGCACCAGTCGTTCAGGCACACCGCCAGATCGAAAAGCCAGGTGTCCACACCCGCAAAGTAGAAGTCGAAGAAGCCCGTGAGTTCTTCGCCGTCGAACATCACGTTGTCACGGAACAGGTCCGCGTGGACGGGGCCCTGGGGCAGGGCGGCATACGCGGCGCTGGCGGCCACATGGTTCTGATAGGCCAGCTCGGACCGCAGCAAGGCGGCCTGGGCCGGGTCAATGTGGGGCAGCACCACGGGCACGGTTTCGTTCCACCAGGGCAGGCCGCGCAGGTTGGGCTGGTGCCGGTCAAACCCGCGCCCTGCCAAGTGCATGCGGGCCAGCATGGTGCCCACGGCGGCGCAGTGCGCGCCTTGTGGCGCCAGCTGGCTTTTGCCGCGCAGCTTGTTCACCACGGCGGCGGGCTTGCCACACACAGCGTGCAGGATGTCGCCGTTCTGGTCGGCGCGCGGGTCGGGCACGGGCACGCCGCCGTGCGCCAGATGCTTCATCAGGTACAGGTAGAACGGCAGCTGTGCGGCGGTGAGGCGCTCGAACAGCGTCAGCACGAACTCGCCCTGGTCGCTGGTGAGAAAGTAGTTGGTGTTTTCGATGCCACCCTCGATGCCGCGCAGCTCTACCAGCTCACCCAGTTGCAAACGGCGCAGCAATTCGCGCGCCTCGTGGTTGGAGACTTCGGTAAAGACGGCCATCGCTCAGGGGGTTACAAAAGAAGAAAAACTGGCAGCAAAAAGCAGGGCGTACAGCGGCTCCATGGGTGCCAGCGCGGCTGCGCTGGAAGGTGCCGCAGAGGCCTCAGAACTTCAGCACGTTCCAGACGCGGGGGGCGGTGGTGGTTTCTGCGCCGTTGTTGCTGCCGGCGCGGCTGCGGGCGCCGTCGGGCGACTGCACCTCGTAGCTGGGCAGGTTGCCGGTCTTGGGTTGCACGGAAATGGTCTGGGTCTGGCCGCCCACACGCAGTTCATCGACGCGGCTGCCCGCGTCTTCGATGTGGATGCGCTCGGTGCGCTGGTTGGAGCGGCCTGCAGCTTGCTCTGGTTCTGATAGCGCCTCGCGCTTGTCTGCCGTGCCCTGGGGCACATTTTGGCTTGAAGTCTGGGCCAGGGCGGAGCCGGAGGCAATGCCCAGCAGCAAAAGGAGGTAAAGAGCGCGCATCGGGCGATTGTAGAGCGCGGCCTGGGTGGCGCAGGGCCGTGCACAATTGCCGCATGAGCAACAAAAAGACCCTGGTGCTGGTGGACGGCTCCAGCTACCTCTACCGCGCCTTCCACGCCATGCCCGACCTGCGGGCCGTGCCGGGTGACCCCACCAGCGCCGCCACGGGCGCCATCCGGGGCATGATCAACATGATGCAGGCCCTGCGCAAAGAGGTGACGGCCGACTATGCCGTGTGCGTGTTCGACGCCTCGGGCCCCACCTTCCGCGATGCCTTGTACACCGAATACAAGGCCACGCGCTCGCCCATGCCAGATGACCTGCGCAGCCAGATCGAGCCCATCCACGAGGTGGTGGACCTGCTGGGCTGGAAGGTGGTGGCCGTGCCCGGCGTGGAGGCCGATGACGTGATCGCCACCTTGGCCAACGCAGCAGCCGCACAGGGCATTGAGGTCATTGTGTCCAGTGGCGACAAGGATTTGAGCCAGCTGGTCAACGAGCACATCACCATCATCGACACCATGAGCGGCAAGCGCCGCGACGTGGCGGGCGTGACGGCAGAGTTTGGCGTGCCACCCACGCTGATGGTGGACTACCAGGCCCTGGTGGGCGACACCGTGGACAACGTGCCCGGCGTGACCAAGGTGGGCCCCAAGACCGCCGCCAAGTGGCTGGAAGAATATGGCTCGCTCGACAGCCTGATTGCCAACGCCGAAGCCATCAAGGGCGTGGCGGGCAACAACCTGCGCGAGGCGATTGCCAGCGGTCAGCTGGCATTGAGCCGTCAGCTGGTCACCATGAAGACCGATTGCGCGCTGGCCGACTACATCCCCGGTTTGCCCGCATTTGACGACATCACGCTGGACGCGCCAGACAACGCCGGCCTGCTGCCGTTTTACGAAAAATATGGCTTTAAAGGCCTGGCCAGCGCGATCAAGGGTGCAGCGGCCTCCGCCACCGCAGCTCCCACCGTCGCCATGCCCGGCCAGAGCGGCGATCTGTTTGCCGACCACTCCGCCAGCACCGTGGCCGAAGAAGCCCAGCACCGCACCGTGGTGTACGACACCATCCTGAACTGGGCGGACTTCGACCAGTGGCTGGAGCGCCTGAACAAGGCCCCGCTGGCGGCCATCGACACCGAAACAGACTCTCTCGACGAAATGCGCGCGCAGATCGTCGGCATATCTTTCAGCGTGCAGCCCGGCGAGGCCGCCTACATCCCCCTGCGCCACGAAGGCCCCGATGCGCCCGCGCAACTGCCGTTGGATGAAGTGCTCGCCCGCCTCAAGCCTTGGCTGGAAGACGCCAAACACCACAAGCTGGGCCAGCACATCAAGTACGACCGCCATGTGTTCGCCAACCACAGCATCGAGGTGCAGGGCTACACGCACGACACCATGTTGCAAAGCTATGTGCTCGAAGTGCACAAGCCCCACAACCTGACCAGCCTGGCAGAGCGCCACACCGGCCGCAAAGGCATCACCTATGAAGACCTGTGCGGCAAGGGCGCGCACCAGATTCCGTTTGCGCAAGTGCCGGTGGACAAGGCCGCCGCCTACTCGTGCGAAGACTCGGACCAGACCCTGGACGTGCACAACGCCCTGTGGCCCCTGCTGCAGGCCGATGACAAGCTGCGCTTCATCTACGAGCTTGAGATGCAGAGCAGCGAGGCCCTGTACCGCATCGAACGCAACGGCGTGCTCATCGACGCGCCCACACTGGCCAACCAGAGCCACGAGCTGGGCCAGCGCATCTTGCAGCTTGAAACCGAGGCGTATGAGATCGCAGGCCAGCCCTTCAACCTGAGCAGCCCCAAGCAGCTCGGCGAAATCTTCTTCGACAAGCTGGGCATGCCCGTGGTCAAGAAAACCGCCACCGGCGCGCGCAGCACCGACGAAGAGGTGCTCGAAAAACTGGCCGAAGACTACCCCCTGCCCGCCAAGCTGCTGGAGCACCGGGGCCTGGTCAAGCTCAAAGGCACCTACACCGACAAGCTGGCCCAGTTGGCCCTGCCACGCACAGGCCGCGTGCACACACACTACGCCCAGGCCGTGGCCGTCACAGGGCGCCTGTCCAGCAACGACCCCAACCTGCAGAACATCCCCATCCGCACCCCCGAAGGCCGCCGCGTGCGCGAAGCCTTCGTGGCCCCCGCGGGCCGGGTGATTGCGAGTGCTGACTACTCCCAAATCGAGCTGCGCATCATGGCCCACCTGAGCGGCGACCACTCGCTGCTGCACGCCTTCCACGCGGGGCTGGACGTGCACCGCGCCACCGCCGCCGAAGTGTTTGGTGTGGAGGTGGATCAGGTCACTAGCGAGCAACGCCGCTACGCCAAGGTCATCAACTTCGGCCTCATCTACGGCATGAGCAGCTTTGGCCTGGCCAAGAACCTGGGCATCGAGACCAAGGCCGCAGCCGCCTACATCGACAAGTACTTCCAGCGCTACCCCGGCGTGAAGCAGTACATGGACGACACCAAGGCTTCAGCCAAGTCCATGGGCTATGTCGAAACCGTGTTTGGCCGCCGCCTGTACCTGCCCGAAATCAACTCCCCCAATGGCCCCCGCCGCGCAGGCGCCGAGCGCGCCGCCATCAACGCGCCCATGCAGGGCACGGCGGCTGACTTGATCAAGCTGGCCATGGTGGCGGTGCAGAAGGAGCTGGATGCCCACAAGCCCAGCATCCAGATGATCATGCAGGTGCACGATGAACTGGTATTCGAGCTGCCCGAGGGCGAGGTGGACTGGCTCAAGACCCACATCCCGCGCCTGATGGCGGATGTGGCGGCGCTGAAGGTGCCGTTGCTGGCGGAGGTGGGGGTGGGGGCGAATTGGGACAAGGCGCACTGAGCCTGCGAGAGCAAGCTGACAGGTCATCAATTTGAATGTTTTTGGCCTTTAGCGCTTGTCTATTAAGCGCTGGCAGCTATCAAATTCGGTGCAGTTGCCTGCGCCGTAGTTCTCGCTGGGGGAGACGTGCGAGCCTGCAGCGGGTAGGTTCGGTCCCAAAGGAGACGCTGACAACCAAAGCTGAAGGCCATCGTTCGTGGGTCCTGCGCAAGATCTTGTATCGTCCAAACTATCTTGCAAGTCCTGCGGAGCAAATTCACGTAGACATCCATGCGTCCCCGTATTCTTTGGTCGATGTTTGGTACGTTCAGTTCTCTGGTAGCGCTGATCGTGCTCTTGATTTTTTCGCCGCCGGGATTGAGCCACCCCAAAATCAAATGGGCATTCCTCCAGTTGGAAGATCTACGGGGAGCTGTTTCCTTGTTCAAGGTAGATCATGGAAAGCTGCCAACATCCCTCCAACAGGTGCATACGGCGGGATATTTGTTACGTGGGATTCCATCCGATCCTTGGGGCAGGGAATACGTTTACCGCGCGAAAATTCATGACTTTGACCTTTACTCAGTTGGACTCAACGGGATTGATGAACGCGGGGCTGGCGACGATGTAACCGATCACGATAAGCGCTATTCGTGCATTGACTACAGCGTTGGATGTCCATACGGCGCTGTCGAACTCCTGCAAGGTGTATTGGCGCTGTGCTTTGCATCTAGCCTGCTATATCTAGTCGCTTTACTCGCCCTCATTTCAATTCGTTGGACTCAGAAGCGGGCTGCAGGACGTGTGCAGATATAGCGGCTCAACTGTCGTTGTCGGTTGCGACTCCGTTGAATGTCCGTTGCCGTTTTTGGGCAATGGCAACTCCTGGCCGAAAGAGACCTCTTGTGCTCTTGCGGTTTCCAGGTTGAGCAACAAAAGCCGGTGCATTGCAGCCAGCCAAGTGTCCGAACTGGATATGTGCAATGGATGGCGCCCTGCCATCCCAGTCCCGAAGACAAACCTCCCCGCAGGACATTCGCCCCAGCCCAGCGGCGAATCAATCGCATCGCTAGACTCATTCGGCAACCGTTAGCGACCCCGCTAGCTTCCATCTATTAGCCTGGAGCCCGCATGTCCGATCTCACCCCCTACGCCCCGCCCGCCATCTGGCAATGGAACAAGGAAAACGGCGGCCAGTTCGCCAGCATCAACCGGCCCATTGCCGGGGCTACGCACGATAAAGAGCTGCCCGTGGGGCGGCACCCGCTGCAGCTGTACTCTCTGGGCACGCCCAATGGCGTGAAGGTGACTGTCATGCTGGAAGAGCTGCTGGCGCTGGGCCACAGCGGGGCGGAGTACGACGCTTGGCTGATTCGCATAAATGAGGGCGAGCAGTTTGGCAGCGGCTTCGTGTCTGTGAACCCCAATTCCAAGATCCCCGCGCTGCTGGACCGCACCGACCCGGCCCACCCGGTGCGGGTGTTCGAGTCCGGCGCCATCCTGATGTATCTGGCCGAGAAGTTCGGCAGCGCCTTCTTGCCCAAAGAGGGCGCGGCGCGGGCGGAGTGTCTGTCGTGGCTGTTCTGGCAGATGGGCAGTGCGCCGTTTGTGGGTGGCGGGTTTGGGCATTTCTATGCCTATGCCCCGGTCAAGATCGAGTACGCGATTGATCGGTACGCAATGGAGGCCAAGCGCCAGCTCGATGTGCTCAACCAGCGCCTGGCCGTCAGCGAGTTTGTGGCTGGCAGCGAGTACACGGTGGCGGACATCGCCATCTGGCCCTGGTATGGCTTGCTGGTCAAGGGCCAGGCTTACAACTCCGGCGAGTTTTTGCAGGTGCACGAATACACGCATGTGGTGCGCTGGGCCGACCAGATTGCCAAGCGCCCGGCGGTGCAGCGGGGGCGCAAGGTGAACCGCGTCAACGGTGACCCGGCCAGCCAGTTGCGCGAGCGGCATGAGGCCAGTGACTTTGAGTCCAAGACGCAGGACAAGATCGAAGCTGCCGCGTTGGCTTCTTCTTCGTCACCCGCACCATGAGTGTTTCGCAAGGCGCCACCATGATCACCTTGTACGACTGCGCCACCGCGCCCAGCCCACGCCGCGCGCGCATCCTGCTGGCAGAAAAAGGCGTTGCCCACGACACCGTGCAGGTGGACCTGCGCAGCGGCGAACAGCTAGGCGATGCCTATCGGCAAATCAACCCGCAGTGCACGGTGCCCGCGCTGCGTACCGATGATGGCCTGCTGCTGGCCGACAACGCGGCGATCACCGCGTATGTCGAAGCGCGGTATCCGCAGCCGGCGCTGCTGGGCGAGACGCCCGCTGAGAAGGCCGAGATTGCGAGCTGGAACTGGCGCATGGAATTCGAAGGCCTTCTGGCCATTGCCGAGGCGCTGCGCAACAGTGCGCCCGCCATGGCCAATCGGGCGCTGCCGGGCGCGGTGGACTACCCCCAGATCCCCGCCCTGGCCGAGCGCGGGCTGGTGCGGGTGGCGCAGTTTTTTGCCCTGCTGAACGAGCGCCTGGCAGGTCGCGAATTCATCGCCACCGACCGCTTCAGCGTGGCCGACATCACAGCCGTGGTGGCTGTGGACTTTGCGCGCGTGGTCAAGCAAAAGCCGGGCGAGCAGCACCCGCACCTGCTGCGCTGGCGCGCGGCCATGGCACAGCGGCCGTCGATGTCGCTGTAGCTGAGAGCACCGTTCCCGCCACCAGCTAACCGCCCGACCGGCCTGCCGCAGCCCGTCTCCGCAATGGGGAGATTCAAGGATTGCGCGCCCGGCGCGTTCCTTGCATCGTTGCCCCATGCGCCTTCGCCACATAGAAGTTTTCAACGCCGTCATGCTCACCGGCAGCGTGAGCGCGGCGGCCCGCCTCATCAACGTCACCCAGCCGGCGGTCAGCCGCATCCTGGCCCATGCGGAACTGCAGCTTGGGTTTCCGCTGTTTCATCGGCTCAAAGGCAAGCTGGTGCCCACCACCGAGGCACAGACCCTGTACCCCCACATTGAGCGCCTGTTCACCCAGCTCGACGATGTGCAGCGCCTGGCCAACAGCCTCAAGGGCGACCAGCGCGAGGGCGAGTTGCACATCCTGAGCGTGCTGGCGCTGAGCTACGAAGTGCTGCCGCGTGCGCTGCGGTTCTTTCGGCAGAAGCACCCGGACGTGAAGGTCACCATCGATGCGCTGCATTCGCCGCAGATCGTGTCGGCCCTGGTGTTGCAGGAGGCGGATGTGGGTTTTGTGTTCAGCGCCATCGCTCACCCCGCGCTCACGCAGGAGCACTTGGCCGATGGGCGCATGGTGTGTGTGGCGCCCAAGGGCATGCTCAATGCCGCACTGGTGGCTGCGGGTGTGGTGCACCTGGCCGACCTGGCGGATACGCCGGTGGTGCGGCTCGATGTGCGCGACCCCATCGGTACGGTGGTCAACCATGCCTGCCGGGAGGCCGGGGTGGGCTTGCAGACTGCGATCACGGTGCAGACCTACCACGCCGCGCTGGCCCTGGCGCACCACGGCCATGCGGTGGCGGTGGTCGACACCTGCACGGCCGCGTCGGCCGACCGCAGCAAGGTGGAGGTGCTGGCGCTGGCTCCCCACATTGCCGTGCCCATCAAGTCATTGCGCACCGTGAACCGGCCCAGCTCGCTGCTGGCCAGCGCCATGACGCAGTGCATGCGCCAGGCGGTGGCCGAGACGCTGGAGTCCGTGGGTCTGCGGGAAGCCGAATAGCGCTTTGTGCGGGACGCTGTTGCGCTCCCGCGCCAGCGCCCGCGCGGTGTCAGGCCGCGGGCGCTACCAATGCGGCCACCTGCGCCGCTGTGCCAAAGGCCAGCGTGAAACCCAGCGCACCGTGGCCCGTGTTCAGCAGCAGGTTCTCCGGTGCGTGGGGGTGCCGTCCCACCAGCGGCACGCCCGTGGGCGTGGCCGGGCGCATGCCGGTCCAGGGGCGCAGTTCACTGAAGTCGCTGCAGCCCGGAAACAGCGCGCGGGTGGACTCGCACAGGCTCTGGATGCGTGCTGGGGGGATGTGGTCGTTGTGCCCCACCAGCTCGGCCATGCCGGCCACGCGCAGCCGCCGGCCGATGCGTGCAAAGACCACCTTGCGCGCAGCATCGGTCACGTTGACGCGGGGTGCTGCGCCGGGAGCCTCCGTGGTGTCGAGCGTGATGCTGTAGCCCTTGAGTGGGTAGATGGGCAGGCGAAAGCCCAGCGTCTTCGCTGCCTGGTGGCTGGCGCTGCCCAGGGCCAGCACGAACTGCTGCGCCTCGATGGCCCCCGCGCTGGTCTGTACCGCCGCAATGCGCCGCGCATGGTGCACAAAGCCCTCCACGCGCGTGCCCAGCACAAAGCGCACCCCGCGTGCCGCCAGCAGCCTTTGCAGGCCCTGGCAGACCGCCAGGCAATCGGCGGCGCACTCGCTGGGGGTGTAGATGGCGCCTGCGATGTGGCGCTGGTAGTGCTGCAGCGCGGGTTCGATCGCCACGCAGCGCTGGGGCGACACGGCCTCCTGTTCGCTGCCCCAGCCGCGCTGCAGTTCCATCTGCTGCTGCGCTGCGGCGAGGCCAGCGGGGGTGCTGTACAGCACGAGCTTGCCAGTGTTGGAGAAATTGCAGTCAAGCTGCTCGGCCTGCAGCATGGCTTCAAAACCGTGGCGGCTGCGTGCGGCCAGGGCCAGCAGGTGTTGGGTGCTGCGCTCGGCCGTACGCCGGTTGCAGGCCCGCAAAAACTCGAGGCCCCAGCGCCACTGGTGCACATCCCACTGCGGGCGCATCTTGAGCGGCGAGCGGGGCGACAGCAGCAGTTCGGGCAACTGTTGCCACAGGCCGGCATTGGCCAGGGGCTGCACATAGCTGTAGCTCAATTGCGCGCCATTGCCGCCGCTGGCGCCAGCACCGGGCTGGGCCTGGTCGATCACGGTCACCTGCATGCCGCGCTGGTGGAGTTCATAGGCGGTGGCCAGGCCCACGATGCCTGCGCCGAGGACACATACCTGCATCTTGTGTGTTCTACGTTGTTGGTTGACTGAAAGTCAATGTAGGGTGAGGGCTGGCCTTTGAACAATGCCAATGCCGGGGGCGCCCATGCCGGGAAGTTATGCATGTGCACCGGTGGGAGGCAAGCCGCGCGGAACAACAGCGTGTAGTTGCAGAAATGGCACTTGGATGGTGCGGCGGCGTGCACCAAATCGGCGGCATAACTTTTGGTCATGACGTACCCGTGCAAATGAATTGTTCAATCGCGGCGCGAATTTTTACAGTGGCCCTGCGTTCTGATTTTTCCATCCACCAATCTGCTTTTTGCACAAAGGGATTCCCATGAAGCTCTCCGCCGTCACCACCGCCGCGATCGTGGCCACCGGCCTGCTGGCCAGCACCGTGGTCAGCGCCGACACCCTCAAGAAGGTTGCCGAGTCGGGCAAGATCACGCTGGCCTACCGCGAGTCGTCCGTGCCCTTCAGCTACCTGTCCGGGCCCGGTGTCCCTGTGGGCTTTGCGGTGGACATCTCCAATGCGGTGGTCGATGCCGTGAAAAAGCGTGTCAACAACCCCGCCCTCAAGGTGGAGCTGCAGGCGGTGACTTCGCAGAACCGCATTCCGTTGTTGACCAACGGCACCATCGACCTGGAGTGCGGCTCCACCACCAACAACACGGCCCGGGGCAAGGATGTGCAATTTGCCATCAACTACTTCTACACCGGCACGCGCCTGCTGACCAAGAAGGCATCGGGCGTCAAGAACTACGCCGACCTGGCCAAGAAGAAGGTGGCCAGCACCTCGGGCACCACCAATGCGCAGGTGATCCGCAAGTACAACCGCGACAACAACCTCGACATGGACATCGTGCTGGGCAAGGACCATGACGACTCCTTGCTGCTGGTGGATACGGGACGGGCTGAAGCGTTTGCGATGGACGACATCCTGCTGTTCGGCCTGATGGGCAACCAGCGCAACCCGGCCGATTGGACGGTAGTGGGCGATTCGCTGCAGGTCGAGCCCTACGCCTGCATGCTGCGCAAGGACGACCCGCAGTTTCAGGCGCTGGTCAACGGTGTGATCGGCGGGATGATGAAGTCCGGTGAATTCGAAAAGCTCTACACCAAGTGGTTCATGTCGCCCGTGCCACCGCGCAACCAGAACCTGAGCCTTGCCATGAGCAAGGAGCTGCGCGAGAACCTGGTGGCGCAGAGCGACAAGCCCGCACAGTAAGCCGGAGCACGCATGTCTTCTGTGTCTGCAAGCCACACGCACGCCCCGCAGGTGGTGGGGATTCTGGGCGGTATGGGCCCGGCCGCCGGGGCTGACTTTGTGCGCCTGTTTGTGCAGGCCTGCACCGACCAGATGGAGGTGCTGGGCATTCCGGTGCATGACCAGGCTTACCCCGAGCACTGGCTGGCGCAGGTGCCCATTCCAGACCGCACGGCGGCGCTGAATGACAAGCGCCCCGGGGCGCACCAGCCAGCGGACCCGATGCTGCAGGCCACCGGGCGGCTGGCGGCGCTGGGTGCGCGGGTGGTGGCGATTGCCTGCAACACGGCCCACGCGTGGCACGGCATCCTGCAGCAGCGGTTCCCGCAGATGGTGGTTTTGCACGGCGTGCAGGAGGTGGTGGCCGAACTGTCGGCGCGCAAGGTGCAGGGCGTGGGGCTGCTGGCCACGCGCGGTGCCTACGACGCCGGCCTGTACCAGCGTGAGCTGGAGCGCGCACGCATCGAATGCTTCGTGCCGGAGGACGGTGAACGCGAGCAGTTGATGCAAGGCATCTACGACGGCGTGAAGGCGGGCAACTATCCGCTGGCGCGCCAGCGTTTTGAGGCCGTGTCGATTGCGCTGCAGGAGCGCTATGGCGTGTCCACGCTGATCATGGGCTGCACCGAGATCCCCCTGGCTCTTTCGGAACACCCTCGGCTGGAAGGGCTCTCGCTGGTGAACCCCTCGGTGGTGCTGGCCTCGGCCTTGGCCCGGCATGCCTACCGGGACACCGTCCCCGTCTGCTGAGCCCGACGCTGCTGGATGCCCAGGGGGTGTCGGCAGCTTCTTTTTCTCGCCACGATCTCCAGCCTGCCTGGGGCGGCGACTTCCTCAATGAAGGTGAAAGTCATGGCATTCACGACCGTCGGCAAGAGGCTGGGTGCGAGCGTGGGGGCGGCAATGCTCGTGTTTGCGTTTGGCGGGGCAGGGTGTGGCAGGGCGTGGGCCCAGTCGGCGGCACCATCGGCGTCGCCACCGTCCGCTGGCACCACGCTGCAACGCATCCAGGCCAGCGGGGTGGTGGTCATCGGCCACCGCGAATCGTCCATGCCGATGTCCTATGTGGCCAACGGAACACCCATGGGCTACAGCGTGGATGTCTGCCAGCTGATTGCGCAGGCGCTGGGGCGCCACCTCAAGCTGCGCGAGACCAAGGTGGCCTACCGGCTGGTCACGTCCAGCAGCCGTTTTGATGCCATTGAGAAAGGCGAGGTGGACCTGGAATGTGGCTCCACCACCAACACGGCAGCGCGCCGCCAGCGCGTGGCGTTCACCATTGCGCATTTCATTGCGTCGTCGCGCATCGTGGTGCAAAGCGACAAGCCTTATTCCCGCATTGAAGACCTGGACGGCAAGACGCTGGCGTCCACGGCGGGCACCACCAACATCGATTCGCTGGCGCGCGAGGCGGCCACCAAGTCGGTGCGTGTGCGCATCGAGCCCGCCAAGGACCACGCCGAGGGCTTTGGCTGGGTGGTGAGCGGCAAGGTGGAGGGCTTCGCCATGGACGACGTATTGCTGTACGGCCTGCGCGCCAGCCACACCAAGCCGCAGGACCTGAAGGTCATCGGCAAGCCCATGACCATCGAGCCCTATGCCGTGGCGTTCGAGCGCAACAACGCCGAACTCAAGGCCGTGGTGGATGCCGAGTTGCGCCGCCTGATCCAGACCCGTGATCTGCACCGTCTGTACGACAAGTGGTTCACGCAGCCGATCCCGCCCCAGGGCATCAACCTGGGCATGCGTATGCCGCACTTGTTGGTGGATTCGCTCAAATATCCGTCCGACTACGTGCCGCAGTAGGCGCCGTGGTGCCTCAGGGGTAGGTTTTCAGGACCTGTGCTTAACGCCAGGCCGTAGCCACCAGCTGGCTGTAGTGCACACCTTTGCGCCCCAGCAACTGCTCGAACACCGCAGGGTTGCCCACGTTGTCGCTGCCCAGCATGCTCAGAGTTTCGGTGCACCACGGAATGCCCGGTACCGCATCGCCCATGCGGGCGCTGAGCTGCGTGAGCACATCGGGCAGTCGCAGCACACGGGCGGGGCGGTGGCCCTGTTGTTGCCGCAGGCTGGCGACGAAATCACCCATGGTCAGCGCCTCCGGCCCGGGGCACTCGATGAGGCCCTGGGTGGCCATGGCCGGGCCCAGCAGGGCAACGATGGCGGTGGCCAGGTCGTGCACCGACACGGGCTGCACGCGTGCCGTGAGCATGGGCCCGGGGAACAGCGCCACGGGCAGGCGGGCCAGGTTCACGAACAGGGCGCTGCTGTCGCCGCCTTTGCCAAACACCACACTGGGCCGCAGGATGGCGGGGGTCAGTGCGCCCTGCGCGGCCAGCGCCTGCAGGTGCACATCGGCAGCGCGCTTGGTGCTGGCATAGCGTGTGCCGCTGCCCTCGATGCCCAGCGCCGAGATATGCACCACCCGCTTCACACCCGCCTGGGCGCAGGCGTTGAACAGGGCCACGGGCGTGTGCTGGTGGACCGCATCGATGGGGCGGGCGCTGCTGTCGCGCAGCACGCCCACGGCATTGACCACCGCATCGATCCCCGCCAGGCGTGGCAGCCACGGTTCGGCCGTGGTGTCGCGGGCAAAGTCCATGGGGACCTGCAGCGGCAGCACGGTGCGCTGCCGGGGGGACACGCCGCCGTGCACCGTATGCCCGGCTTGGGTGAGCGCGGCAGCCACGGTGTGGCCGATGAATCCGGTAGAGCCTGTCAGCAGGATGTGCATCAACAGTGCCTTTGAAACAAAGAGGGAGCCATGCGCGGTTGTGGCCTTGGCGTGGAGCGGCGCAAAAAAACTCCTGGCTTCGCTGTAGCGTGCAACGCCGCGCCTGTTCAGAGGCCGGGGTCAAACACCTCAAAGCGGTTGCGGCCACCGTACTTGGCGCGGTACAGGGCTGCATCGGCTGCCTGCACCAGTGTGTCAGACCCGGCCTCCGGGCGTGGAACCACGCTCGCAATGCCCATGCTGAACGTGATGATGGGCGCCGTGGGGGAGCGGGGGTGCGCCAGGGCGGCGTTCCGCAGGTTGTCCATGCAGCGCTGCGCCACGGTCACAGCCTCGGGCAGGGGCACGTCGGGCAGCAGGAAAACGAATTCCTCGCCGCCATAACGCGCGGCCACTTCATCCGCGCGCCGGATGGTGGCTTGCAGGAGCTGGGCCACGCGGCGCAGGCATTCGTCTCCGGCCAGGTGGCCATAGTGGTCGTTGTAGAGCTTGAAGTGGTCGATGTCGATCAGGATCACGGCCAGCGGCAGGCCGTGCCTGCCACAGCGCATCCATTCCGTGGCCAGCCGGTCGTCAAAACGGCGCCGGTTGCCGATGCCGGTGACGCCGTCGGTGGTGGACAGCAGCGCCAGCTTGGCGTTGGCCGCCGCCAGCTCCTGCTCCTTGCGCACCAGCTGGGTCACGTCGGTGCGCACACCGGCAATGCCACCCTGGGGCGTGCGCCTTTCGTCGGCCTGCACCCAGCGGCCTTCCGGCAGGCGCTGCAGCACGGCGTGGATGGCAGCACGGTGGTCGGCGATGCGCTGGGCCACCCAGACTTCTTCGTTGCCAACGGCATCAGGGTACTGGCCGCGCTCGGCGCCGTAGCGGGCAATCTGCTCGAAGGTGCTGCCCGGCACGATCATGGGGGCCGAGATGGGATACAGCCGCCGGTACTGCGCGTTGCAAACCACCAGCCGGTCGTCGGCGTCGAACAGCGCAAACCCCTCGGGCAGCGATTCCACGGCATCCTGCAGCAGTTGCCGTGCCTGCTGGGCGGCATCCTGCGCCGCTTCCAGTGCCTGGCGCTGCTCGATGAGGTCGGTGATGTCCAGGCGCACGGCCACCACGTAGTTCTCGGGGGTGCGGGTTTCGTAGATGTTGATCCAGCGCCCGTCGGCCAGCCGCTGCACCAGCGTGGAGGTGCGGCTGCCGTGCTCCGACAGGCGCTCAGCAATCCAGGCCTCCTCGCGGCCGTTGGCAGAGGGGACCAGGCCCCGCTCCACCGAATGCCGCAGGATGTCGGCAAAGCTCTTGCCCAGGTGCTCCGCGTAGTTCATGTGCGGGTACATGCGCGAGAGCTGCTGGTTGTAGAGCACCAGCCGGTCCTGCTCGTCAAAGATTTCGATGCTGACGGGCAGGGCCTCCACGGCGCGTTCCAGCAGTTGCCGGATGTGCTGGCTCTCCTGGCGGGCTGCCTCCACTTTCTGGCGTTGCTCAATGAGGTCGCTGATGTCCAGCCGCACCACCACGGTCATGCCCGATGGGGTGCGGCTTTCGTGCATATGCATCCACGCGCCGTTGGGGTAGTGGCGCACCTCAGGCCCGGGCCGGTGGCCCCGGATGGCCAGCTCGTGGGCCAGCCACAGCTCTTCCTGGCCGAGCGCCTCTTCGGGAATGCCGTGCTTCAGGCCTTCGCGCAGCAGTTCTTCATAGGTCTTGCCCAGCGATGTCTGCACGGGCAGGTGCGGGCGCAGGGTCGCCATGAAGTTGTTGCACAGCACCAGCCGGTCGTTCTCGTCATAGATGTCGAGGCCGGCGGGCATCGCGTCCACCGCCTCGCGCAGCTGGCGTTCTGCACGTTCGGCGTCGTCCAGCGCCTGTTTCAGCGCACGCTGCTTGTGAACGACATCGGTGATGTCCGTGCGCAGCACCACCACACCGCCGCCATCGAGCGTGCGCTCGGTCAGCTGCATCCAGCGGTCGCCCCGTACCTCCTGCACTTCGGGGCCGGACGGAGAGCGGTGGCGTTGCATGCGGCCCGCCAGCCAGGTCTCCAGATCCTGCTGTGCATCGCGGATCTCGCCGGAGGCGGCGGCGCGGCGCAGCACGTCTTCAAACCGCGTTCCGTAGTCCACGGCCATCGCGATGCCCGGGGCCACCTCGCGGTAGCGCGTGTTGCACAGCACCAGCCGATCGTCTGCGTCGTAGATGGCCAGGCCATCGGGCAGGATATCGAGCGTGGCGGACAGCTGTGTGGTGGCCTGGTGGGCGGCCGCCTGCCAGCGCTGTGCACGCCGCGCAAGGCGCCAGTGCAGGCAGGCGATGGTCCCCAGCCCCAGCCCGGCGGCCACCAGCGCAGCGCGCACGGGCCCTTCAAGGACATGGCTTGCCAGCGCCCAGGCCAGCAGGGCCAGCCCGCCCATACCGCACACCCCACACACGGCCACCACCTGCAGAGCCAGGGGGGTTTCGCGCGGAGGGGCAGGCGGCATGGTTGTGGGGTCCCAGGTTGGCGGTCGCAAGTCTTTCTTGGGGCTGCAGCGGCCTCTCCAGTTTGCACCATGCAGGTGCAAACTTCGGGCGGATCGGTCAGACCTTGAACAGGTTCGCAGAAAGTCTAGCAGTGCCATCCGGTTTGCGGTACCCGCAAATGCGGCAGTCCCTCAAAACCCCTAGACTGCGGTTCCGTCCTTTTCACCCTGGAGAAACCGATGCTCACTGAAGACCTCGATTCCGATGCCCGCGCCCTGGTGCCTGGCCGCACGACCGACGCGGGCGCCACCCGCCGCACTGCCTTGCAGACCGCGTTGGGCCTGGGCTATGCAGCGGCGGCCGCGCCCATCATGGCGCAGACGGCCATCGCCACCCCCAGCGATGGCCTCACCGCCGGCGAAGTGAGCTTTACGGTCAATGGCTTCAAGGTGCCCGCCTACCGGGCAGCACCTGCGGGCAAGACCGGCCTGCCCGTGGTGCTGGTGATCCAGGAGATCTTTGGCGTGCACGAATACATTGCCGACACCTGCCGCCGCTTTGCCAAGGCGGGTTACCTGGCCATCGCGCCGCAGTTGTATGCGCGCCAGGGCGATGCCACGCAATACACCGACATTGCCAAGCTCATGGCTGAAGTCGTCTCCAAGGTGCCCGACGCCCAGGTGATGGCCGACCTGGACGGCGCGGTGCAGTGGGCCGCCGCCAATGGTGGCGATGCCGCGCGCATGGGCATCACCGGCTTTTGCTGGGGCGGGCGCATCACCTGGCTGTATGCGGCGCATGGCCCAGTGAAGGCGGGCGTGGCCTGGTATGGCCGACTGGTGGGGCAGGCCAGCGAGCTGACGCCCAAGCACCCTGTGGACATCGCCCCCATCCTCAAGGCCCCCGTGCTGGGCCTGTATGGTGAAAAAGACACCGGCATCCCCCTTGACACGGTTGATAAGATGAAAGCTGCCCTGGCCAGTGGCTCGCCGCAGGCCAAGGCATCGGAATTTGTGGTGTACCCCGACGCCCCCCATGCCTTCCATGCCGACTACCGGCCCAGCTACCGCAAGGAAGCCGCCGAAGACGGGTGGAAGCGGGCGCTGGCCTGGTTCAAGACGCACGGCGTGGTCTAGGCCAGACACAGGGAGTCACTGGCACCTGCAGCCGCCCCCCTCGGGGGGCGGCTTTTTTAATCTCGCGTCCGGGGCGTGGGATTTGAACGAAAATAGGCCCTAGGGCTTATCTATAAAGCGTAAGAAGCTATGACTTTGGTAGCAATCATCCTGGCCACGCTGGCTGCGGGCATTGGCAGCGTCTGGCTGGCCGCACTGCTGATGCGGCTGGGGCTGGGCGGGCGTGCCGACAGCGTGGGGCCCCAGCACCTGCTGAGCCTGGCGGCGGGCGCCCTGCTGGCCACGGCCTTCATGCACCTGCTGCCCGAGGCGTTCGAGAGCCAGGCGGGTGCGCACGACCTGTTTGCCACCTTGCTGGTGGGCGTGGTGTTTTTCTTCCTGCTCGACAAGGCGGAGCTGTGGCACCACGGGCATGAGCACAGCCACCCCGAACCCGCCAGGCAAGACCATGACCACGGCCATGCGCATTCCCACGAAGGCCAGGGCCACGCGCACCACCACCATGCCCCCCGCGCAGGGGGCTGGGCCGTGCTCACCGGCGACAGCGTGCATTGTTTTGGCGACGGCATCCTGATCGCCTCGGCCTTCATGGCCGACATCCGCCTGGGCGTGATAGCTGCCGTGTCGGTGCTGGCGCACGAGGTCCCGCACCACATGGGCGACCTGGTGGTGCTGCGCCAGACCAGCCCCAACCGGCGCATGGCGCTGGTCAAGGTGTCGCTGGCGGGTGCGGTCACGGCGCTGGGCGGCGTGGTGGGCTACTTCCTGGTGGGGCAGCTGCAAGACCTGCTGCCTTACTTCCTGGCCGTGGCGTCCAGCAGCTTTGTCTATGTGGCGCTGGCCGACCTGATCCCCCAGCTGCAAAAGCGCCTGACGGCGCGTGAAACCATTGCACAGATTGCCTGGCTGGTTGCGGGCATGGTCATCGTGACGCTGGTGAGCGGGGCGGCGCACGGGCACTGAAGCGTGCTACCGGTTCGATAGCTGCCAGTGCTTGATGGATAAGCGCTGGAGGCCAAAAAAGACCTCAGATATCTAGCGCGCCAGTTCTTCCCGCACGGCCGCCACCTGCCGCCGCGACACCGCCAGCAGCTCGGTCGATCCCTGCAGCCGCACGGCCCAGCCTTCGCCTTCCTCGGGGTCGTAGTGTTTTTCCAGCGCGCGCACGGCGCGGCGGGCTACCAGCGCGTTGCGGTGGATGCGCAGGAAGCGGGGGGCGAACTTGGTCTCGATCTCGCTGAGCGAGCCGTCCATGATGTAGCTGCGCGTGGCGGTCCGCACGGTCACGTACTTTTGCTCGGCCTTGAAGTACAGCACCTCGGCCAGGGGCAGGCGCTCGGTGCGGCCCCGGTCCTGGATCAGCAGGGTTTCGCCCTCGGGCACGCTGGGGGCCTGGGTGGGCGCGGGGGGGCGGGTGCTGCGCTGCACCTTGGCCAGTGCCTGCTGCAGGCGTTCGCGGCGCACGGGCTTGGTCAGGTAGTCGGTGGCGTCCAGTTCGAACGCGCTCACGGCATGGTCGGCGTGGGCTGTCACAAACACCACGGCCGGGGGCTGGGGCAGGGTCTGCAGCGTGTGGGCCAGGGCCAGGCCGTCCTGGCCGGGCATGTGGATGTCGAGCAGCACCAGGTCAAAACCCCGCCCGCCCGTGGGCCCGAGCAGGGCCATGGTTTCGCCGGCATTGGCGGCCTCGGCCACCGTCATGCGCTGGGCAGGCTGTGCCTGGGCGCAATCGGCCAGCAGGGTGCGCAGGCGGCTGCGGGCCAGGGCTTCGTCGTCAACGATCAGGATGTTCATGGTCTCTCAAGGGGCTGTTGTTGTTGTCGTCGGTGTTGTCCACCATGCGGCGCTGGAACGGCGCCACGCGGCTGCCGTTGCGGCTGCCGGCATTGCGGCGGGTGGACGGTGAGGTGCTGCGCCCACCGCGGGTGCGGGGCTGGGGTTCGGGGGCGGGCAGGGTGATGCGCACCTGGTACAGGCCGTCCTGCATGCCGGCGGTGAATTCGCCCTGCACGTCGTGCAGCAACGCCAGCCGCGCCCGCACGTTGGCCAGCGCAATGCCGTGGCCCCGGGGCGCCGTGTCTTCGCCATGTCCGTTGCCGTTCTTGCCCTCCTTGGGGGGCAGCGTGTTGGTGATGCGCACCACCACACGGTTGCCGCGCAGCTCGGTCAGCACCCGCAGCTTGCCGCCGCGCGGGCTGGGTTCCACGCCATGTTTGACGGCGTTCTCCACCAGAGGCTGCAGCAGCAGCGGGGGCAGGCGGGCGCTGTCGGTGCGGGGGTCCAGATTCCACTGCACCTGCAGGCGTTTTCCAAAGCGCACCTCTTCGATGCCCAGGTAGCGGCGCGCGAGCGTGATTTCTTCTGCCAGTGTGGTCGACTCGCCCTGCTCGATGAGGGCCACGCGGAACAGGTCGGAGAGGTCTTCCAGCAGCGATTCGGCCTTGGCCGGTTCTTCACGCACCAGGGCAATGGCGCTGTTGAGGGTATTGAACAAAAAGTGGGGGCGGATGCGCGATTGCAGCTCGGTCAGGCGTGCCGTGGTGGCTGCGGGCGTGCGGCCCCGTGCGCGCAGCACCAGCGCGGCCACCAGCATGGCGGCCAGCAATGCGCCCGTGGCGGCGCTGGCAAGCCAGGGCGGCGATGCGGGTTGGGCCACCAGCGCCAGCATGCCGCAGGCATAGGCCCCCGCCAGCGCGCCCAGCAGCACACCCGCCACGTATTGCTGCACGGTGGTCAGGCGCTGCAGCACGGTCTTGAGGCTGCAGGCCGTGACCAGCCACAGCAGCGTGGCGGGCAGCGCGCCGCCTGTCAGCAGCGCCAGGGTGGCCAGCCATGCCACGGGGTTGCCTGCCCCGAACATCGCGCCCACACCCACCACCAGCTCCACGAACAGCACGGCCCGCAGCACCACGCCGACCTGGCAGGCATCGAACACCAGCGCCCGACCGCGCGGCGGCTGGCCGCCCGGCCCTGCGCCAGCGGCGGCCCGCACGCTGCGCGCAGGCCCTTCTGGAAGGGCAGAATCCGGCAGCGGTGGCTGGGTCGATAAAATTTGCGTGTTTTGCATTGCGGCGCCCGGGTTGTCCGGGTGTCTGAACCTCCGGATTATTGCCCTCCTATGTCCAAAGCCCAAGCCACCAGCGCCACGCCGTCTGCGCCGTCCCACAACCAGCTCGACACCAAGGCACAGGCCTGGTCGGCGCTGTTTTCCGAGCCCATGAGCGACCTGGTCAAGCGCTACACCTCCAGCGTGTTCTTCGACAAGCGCCTGTGGCAGGCTGACATTGCGGGCAGCCTGGCGCACGCCGAGATGCTGGCGGCGCAGGGCATCATCGGCGCTGAAGACCACGCTTCCATCCAGCGCGGCATGGCGCAGATCACGCAAGAGATCGAGTCCGGCGCGTTCGAATGGAAGCTCGACCTGGAAGACGTGCACCTGAACATCGAGGCGCGCCTGACGCAGCTGGTGGGCGACGCCGGCAAGCGCCTGCACACCGGCCGCAGCCGCAACGACCAGGTGGCCACCGACGTGCGCCTGTGGCTGCGCGGCGAGATCGACCTGATCGGCGACCTGCTCAAGGAGCTGCAGGTTTCGCTGGTCGATGTGGCCGAACAGAACGTCGAGGTGATCCTGCCGGGCTTCACCCACCTGCAGGTGGCCCAGCCGGTGAGCTTCGGCCACCACATGCTGGCCTATGTGGAAATGTTCGCGCGCGACGCCGAGCGCATGGCCGATGTGCGCCGCCGCACCAACGTGTTGCCGCTGGGCAGCGCGGCCCTGGCCGGCACCACCTACCCGCTGGACCGCGAGCGCGTGGCCAGGACGTTGGGCATGGTCGATGCCAACGGCTTGCCCATGGTCTGCCAGAACAGCCTGGACGCCGTGAGCGACCGCGACTTCGCCATCGAATTCACCGCCGCCGCCAGCCTGTGCATGGTGCACGTGAGCCGCCTGAGCGAGGAGCTCATCATCTGGATGAGCCAGAACTTCGGCTTCATCAAGATCGCCGACCGCTTCACCACCGGCAGCTCGATCATGCCGCAGAAGAAGAACCCCGACGTGCCCGAACTGGCGCGCGGCAAGACCGGCCGCGTGGTCGGCCACCTGATGGGCCTCATCACGCTGATGAAGGGCCAGCCCCTGGCCTACAACAAGGACAACCAGGAAGACAAGGAGCCGTTGTTCGATACCGTGGACACGCTCAAGGACACGCTGCGCATCTTTGCCGAGATGGTCGGCGGCCAGCCCAACCCCGCCACGGGCAGGAAGGAGGGCGGCATCACCGTCAACGCGCCCGCGATGGAGCAGGCCGCACTCAAGGGCTATGCCACCGCCACGGACCTGGCCGACTACCTGGTCAAGAAGGGCCTGCCTTTCCGCGATGCGCACGAAACCGTGGCCCACGCCGTGAAGGCGGCCACCACCCATGCGTGTGACCTGTCGGAGTTGCCGCTGGCCGTGCTGCAGGGCTTCCACCCGCAGATCGAGAAGGATGTGTACGAGTGCCTGAGCCTGCGCGGCTCGCTCAACGCGCGCAACACGCTGGGCGGCACCGCGCCCGTGCAGGTGCGTGCCCAGCTGGCACGCCATCGCACGCGGCTGGCCTGAAGGGCGGCGACATTCCCCTGTGGCGCGGCGGCCGCTGGCCTGAACCGTGCTTGGTGCATGAATGCGCCCCGCAACAGCCCGATTTGAATAGACCGGAGTTCTTCCATGACGACGACGACCCGCCGCAGCCTGCTGTCCCGACTTCTGCGCGCCAGCGCCTTTCTGGGGGCAGCGCTCACGGTGGGGCTCGCGGCTGCGCAGACGCACAAGCCCATCCGCCTGCTGGTGGGCTTTCCGCCGGGCGGCGGCTCGGACGCCATTGCGCGCACCTTGTCCGAGAAGCTCAAGGACGAACTGGGCGTGCCGGTGGTGGTGGAAAACCGCCCCGGTGCGGGGGGACAGATCGCGGCCCAGGCGCTCAAGGCCTCGGTGCCCGATGGCACCACGCTGTTCATCACGCACGACCACACCATCTCCATCCTGCCCCAGGTGGTGAAGAACCCCGGCTACGACCCGGTGCGCGACTTCGTGCCCGTGGGCGGTTTTGCCACTTTCGTGAATGCGTTTGCCGTCTCGGGTGGCACGCCAGCCAAGTCGTTCGGCGACTACGTCAACTGGGTGCGGACGGCGGGCCGGGGCAAGGGGGCCGTGGGCATCCCGGCACCGGCCTCCACCCCCGAATTCCTGGTCAAGCTGATCGGGCAGAAGTACCAGATCGACCTGGTGTCCGCCCCCTACCGGGGCAGCGCGCCCATGATGGCCGACATGCTGGGCAACCAGATCGGCGCGGGTGTGGCGTCGGTGCAGGATTTCATCGAGAACCACAAGGCGGGAAAGGTGCGCGTGGTGGGCGTCCTGGGCACCAAGCGCCAGGCCGCCATGCCCGATGTGCCCACGTTTGACGAAATGGGCCTCAAGGGCTTTGAAGACCTGCCGTATTACGGCATCTACGCCCCCACCGGCACGCCGCAGAAGTTCATCACCGAGTTTTCGATTGCCCTGTCCAAGGTGGTGGCCATGCCCGAGGTGCGTGAGCACCTGACGGCCATGGGCCTCACGGTGGGCTACATGACACCGCAGCAACTGGCCACCCGCCAGACCGCCTACACCGACGCCTGGACGCGGATCATCAAGACCAGTGGTTTTGTGGCGCAGTAGTTAGTCCGGGGACCGGCCTGCGTGGTCATGCGGGCGAATGCCGCTGTGTCCTTCGGCCCCTGCAAACCTTCGATTTTCACGAGTTCAAGTAAAAATAGCCGCTAGCGCTTATCAGTAAAACGCAGGCAGCTATTTTATTTGTAGCAAATGCCGGGGATGCACCATGGGCCTCCCGGCACCGCTGCGGTCAGAGCATGGTCTCGCGCTGCTGCTCGGCGCGCGACGCGCCAATCGCGGTTTCCACGTTCTTGACCTCTTCGGGCGGGGGCAGCACCGCAGGCAGGCCCAGCGCCTCGATGGCCAGCTCGCGGCACCAGCCCTTGGTGTGGTACAGGTGGTGGTCTTCGTCTTTCTCCACCGCCTGGTGGGCTGCCTTCAACGTCTGGCCCACGTCGCCCGTGGCGACCTCGGCGACCTTGCCCAGCAACTCCCAGTTGGCGTGGTCCTTGGTCTCGGCGTGCACCACGCATTCGCAGGCCACCAATTGGGCGGCGGCGGGGTTGCCTCCCTGTTTGGCCAGCAACATGGCCTTGACCAGGGATTCGCCGATGTGCTTGACCACCGCCCGGCTGGGCGACTGCGCATCCGGGTCCAGACCCAGGGTGTCGCACAGGCTGCGCACCACATCCTGGTGGGTCAGGGTTTCTTCCAGATAGCCTTCCCACTCCTTCTTGAGATCGGGGTTCACCGCGCACGTGAGCGCAGTGCGGTACACCTGCTCGCCGCCGAGTTCGGTTTCCATCATCTGGAGCACAAGATCATCGAGCTGGTGGCTGTCATAGTGGGCTTTGGGCATGGTTTCTCCTTGGGTGGTGGGGTTGGGAACGGGGTGGGTGCGTCATGCGAGGGTGCGGACCTTGGGTTCGCGCTCCCACTGCCGGGTCTGTGCGGCGGCGATGAAGCCCTGCGCGTCGGCGGGGTCCACCACGCCAGCGTCGGGCTCGATGCCACCGGCTTGCAGGATGGCTTGCGTGCCCTTGCAGGCGGCAATCGCCTTGAGGTGGCCGAACGCATCGCGGAACCAGTCCACGGCGGCGGCCTCCTTGGCCAGCTGTGCGCCCATGTCGGGCGACAGCACCGAGGCCACGGCGTCAAACACGACCGATGGCGTGCCTTGCAGCTGGCCGTCGGCGGGCAGCAGGGTGCCGTCTTTCAGCACCGCTCCGCCCACCTTGGGGGCCACGATCTTCACCGTGCCTCCGGCCTTTTCCACGGCCTTGCGCAGGTTGGCCACCGTGTTGCCGTTGGAGCCATCGGCCACCAGGATGCCGATGCAGCGCCCCTGTAGCGTGGGCTTCATGCGGTCGATGATGCGCAGCGCGGGCGACGGGGGCAGGTCCTGCACCGGCTCGGCGGCGGGCGGGGCGGGGGGCAGCGCCTGCAGGCCCAGGCCGTCGGCCACACGCTGGGCCAGTTCGGGGTCTACATGCTGCAGGTGGCCGACCACCGCCTCGCGCACATGCGGCGTGCCCACCTTGGACAGCTCAAACACCAGCGCCGACGCCATGTGCGCCTGCTCCAGCGGGCTCTGGCTGCGAAAGAACATGCGCGCCTGGCTGTAGTGGTCGGCAAAACTCTCGGGGCGCACTCGGCCCTTCACCCCGTCATCGGCCTGCGCGAAATGGCGGAACCCTTGTGCTTGTGAGGCACGCGGCGTGTCACCCTGCAGGCTGCTGGGCTCGTAGGCAACGCGGCCCTTGGGCACCTGCATCTGCATGTGGCCGTCGCGCTGCATGTTGTGGAACGGGCACTTGGGCGCATTGATCGGGATCTGCGTGAAGTTGGGCCCGCCCAGGCGCGACAGCTGCGTGTCCAGGTACGAGAACAGTCGGCCTTGCAGCAGCGGGTCGTTGCTGAAGTCGATGCCCGGTGGCACGTTGGCGGGGCAAAACGCCACCTGCTCGGTTTCGGCAAAGAAGTTGTCGGGCCAGCGGTTGAGCACCATGCGGCCGATGGGCTGCAGGGGCACCAGTTCTTCGGGAATGAGCTTGGTGGGGTCCAGGTGGTCGAAGGGGAAGCGCTCGGCGTCCTCCTCGGTGAACAGTTGCACCGACAGCTCCCATTCCGGGAAGTCGCCCCCCTCGATGGCTTCGAACAGGTCGCGCCGGTGGAAGTCGTTGTCCGCCGCCTGCAGCTTCACGGCTTCGTCCCACACCGTGGACTGGATGCCCAGCTTGGGGCGCCAGTGGAACTTCACGAAGGTGCTGTCGCCCGCGGCATTCAGGAGCCGGAAACTGTGCACGCCAAAGCCTTCCATCATGCGCAGGCTGCGCGGGATGGTGCGGTCGCTCATGGCCCACATGACCATGTGCATGGTTTCGGGCATCAGCGAGACGAAGTCCCAGAAGGTGTCGTGTGCGCTGGCCGCCTGGGGGAACGCGCGGTCGGGCTCCATCTTCACGGCGTGCACCAGGTCGGGAAACTTCATCGCGTCCTGGATGAAGAACACCGGGATGTTGTTGCCCACCAGATCCCAGTTGCCTTCGGTCGTGTAGAGCTTCACGGCAAAGCCGCGCACATCGCGCGGCGTGTCCACCGATCCCGCGCCGCCTGCCACGGTCGAAAAGCGCGTGAACACAGGCGTCTGCACGCCCACTTCCGTCAGCACCTTGGCCGTGGTGTGGTCCTTGAGCGAATGCGTGAGTTCAAAAAAACCGTGGGCTGCCGAGCCGCGTGCATGCACGATGCGCTCCGGGATGCGCTCGTGGTCAAAGTGCGTGATCTTCTCGCGCAGGATGAAGTCTTCCAGCAGCGCGGGGCCGCGTGGCGACGGGCGCAGGGAGTTCTGGTTGTCCGCCACCGGAATGCCCTGCTGCGTGGTCAGCACCGGGTGCTTGCCACCAGCCTGTTGCTGCAGCTCGCCAGCGTTGCCGCGAAAGGTGTCGGACTGGGTGGAAGAGGGCAGTGCGGACGGCGATTTTTTTGCCGCGCCGCGCGAAGTGGGGGTTCGGGCCATGGGCGCTCCTGGGGGTTCTGGGTAATGAAACAAGACCAGCCAACATCGTTGGACCCCCGTGCCTTGTGGGGAGTAGGACACAGCCCCATCCGCGCGTCGTCGTGGTCAGGCAATGGCCCGCTGCCTGTGCTCTGAAGACGCCCGGTGTTTGCTACGCTTGCACCCTCCCCACCAGGGCCCTCCACACCCGTTGCCTTGCGGCGCGACCCGCTCCTTTGCCCTTGCCAGACTGACCGATGTTCTACGCCATCCCCCTCGAAAGCCGGCCCACCTGGCGCAACCCGCCCTGGATGACGGTGGTGCTGATCCTGGTGAACATGCTCGTGTTCTGGGGCCCGCAGCGTTCGGAGGAAAAGGCGCAGGACCGGGCTGCCGCCTTCTATGTGGCCAGCCCTTTGCCCGCTGTGGAAGTCCCGCGTTTTGTGGCCTGGCTGGAGGAAACCGGCGACAAGCACCTCAAAGACGCCCGCGCCTTGCAAAAGGCGGGCGACCACCGCATGCTGCTGCGCTGGATGGAGCAGGAAGACGGCTTTCAGCAGCGCCTGAAAAGCCCGCGTTTTGTGCCGCCCGAAGATCCGCAGTACGCCGACTGGAAGGCCGCACGCACCCAGTACGAAGCACGGTTGCCTGCCCCCTTCACCCGCCAATGGGCGCAGAGCTTTGAAAAAGACGCGGAGCTGCGGCCCGTCACCTGGCTCACGGCCACGTTTTTGCATGGCAGCACCGGGCACCTCATTGGCAACATGGTGTTTTTGTTTCTGTTCGGCTTTTCGGTCGAGCTGGCACTGGGCAGGGGCTGGTACCTGGCGTTTTACCTGCTGGGTGGCGTGGGCGGCTCGCTGCTGGCGGGCTGGGCCTATGCCGGCATGGGCAGCTATGGCCTGGGCGCCTCGGGCGCCGTGTCGGCCCTCATGGGCATGTATGCCGTGCTGTACCGGCTGCGGCGCGTGCGGTTCTTCTACCAGCTGTTTTTCTACTTCAACTATGTGACCGCGCCTGCGTTGCTGTTGCTGCCCGCGTGGATTGCCAACGAGTTGCTGCAGCACTGGCTCAGCGGAAAGGGTGTGGCCTACATGGCCCACCTGGGAGGGTTGGTGACCGGTGCGTCGCTGATGGCGCTGACCATGCTGCTGCGCAAGAAGCCACTGGAGGTGCCGGTGACGCAGGACGCCGCGCCCGACGACGGTTTTGACACCCATGTGGCCAACGCCCAGCGCCTGGCGAAGGGCATGAAGTTCGAGCAGGCCCTTGCCCAGTGGCGCGCCGCCGCCAAGCTGCGCCCGCAAGACCAGACGGTGCTCAGCGCCTGGTTCAAAACGGCATCGCTGTGGCCCGAGGGCGAAGACTTCCACCGCGCCGCGCGCCGCATCTTCCGCCTGCACGCCCATGACGAGCAGACGCTGCAGTTTCAGCATGCCTGCTACCGCACGTATTTTGAGAAAGCCAAGCCCGGCGCCCGGTTGCAGCCGGACGACATGGCCCGCCTCTCACGCCGCTTTGCCCGCGCGCAGCAGTGGGGCGATGCGGAAAAGCTGTTCAACGCCTTGCACAAGACCGCCCCCACGCACCCGGAGCTGGGCGAGACACTGGGCATGCTGGTGTCGGCCTTGTGCCATGCGGGGCGGCGGGCGGAGGCGGTGGCGTGGGGGCCGTTGTTGCAGCAACTGGCGCCGGGGAGTGTGGCGTTGCGGGGGTTGGGGTGAGGCGGTGATTTTTGGTTGAATTGGGCTCTAGCGCTTATCTGAAAAGCGCTGGAAGCTATTGTTTTTATAGTGAATGATTGCCTTCCATCCAGAGCCGGGTCTCGGCCCGGCGGCCGAGGTACTTGTTCTTTGCTTCGCCAAAGAAAAGTACCCAAAAGAAAGGCGACCCCCAGTCTGCGACCCCTTCGCTTCGCTGCGGGGCAACCTGCGTCGGGGCGGTTGCGGGGTGCGCCGTGGAACTCGCTTTGCGCTGGCGCGCGCCGCTCGGACAACCACGGCGAGTCAGTTCACGAAGCACGCGCGCTCCGACGCGCGTGCCACCCCGCAACCGCCCCGCCGCAGGCGCAGCCACCAGGGGGTTGGGCAGCCGAACATCCAACAGCCGAACAGCCACACGGGCCATTGCTGCGCTCGGCCGCGCCTGCGCAGCGCGTGGCGCTTGCGCCCGCGAGAGGGGGCCGAGCGCAGCAATGGCCCGTGTGGATGTCGATCCCGGTGGGTTCGCTTCAGGATGCGCCGAGGAGCGGAGGTTTTGGCGGATCAGGGCTCGCGTCTGTTTGAGTGACGCGAAGCGGCGCGAGTTTAGCGAGACCCCGTCAAAACTGAGCACCGCAGGTTGCCCGTAGCGAAGCGAAGGGACGCAGCGTGTAGGGTCGCCTTCTCTTTGGTGACTTTCTCTTGGCGATCCAAGAGAAAGTCACTGCGCCGCCGGGCGCACACCCCGGCCTCCGCCCTCAAACCAGGCACGCCGCACAAATCAGCGAACGAGCGTGCCCCGGCTCCGACGGACTCAGCCCGAACGGTTCAGATCATCCGGCAATCACTATCAATACCATAGCTACCGGCGCTTATCCAGAAAGCGCTAGAGCCCCAAAAATTCTTCAACCCCCCGCCGCCTGCGGCACATGGTTGCGCAGCAGCCACCGCGTTTCCCGCGTGGCGTCCGTGTCCGGGTGGCGGGACTCCAGCGTGGCCAGCACGCGCAGGGCCATGTCGGCGCGGTTCATGCCTTGCAGCAGCACGCGGGCGACCAGTTCGTAGGCGGCGGGCACGCTGTCGTGGTTTTTGAAGCGGCGGTCAAAGCCCTGCAGCAAGGCCAGCGCGTCTTTGGCGTTGTTCGCATTCCAGGCGGCTTTCGCCAGGTGGAGGGTGGCGTTGGCATCCTGCAGCGCAAACTGGGCGTCCTTGGCACGGCAGGTTTGAAAGACCTTGAGCGCTTCGCCGCCCTGGCCCGAACGCAGCAGCAGCGGGATGTAGCGCTGGGCATGGTCGAGCAGGGTGGCGGTTTTGCCTTCGGCCAGTATCAGCACGCCGTGGTAGCGGCGCTGTGCGGGCACTTCGTCGCTGCGGGTGCGCTGGTCTTCGTAGGCCACCCCCAGGGCGCCCACCATGTCCCCGGCGGTGATCAGCTCGGCCACTTGCGCGTCGGTGGCGTCTTGCTCGATCTGGCGGGGGCTTCGGCGGTCCACGGGGGCGCCGTCTTCTTCCAGGCCCGCGCCGGGCAGCAGGTCAATGCCAAAAGCCGCGTGGTTCTGGTACATGGCGTAGCCCAGCAGGCTGGCCATGACCCAGCTGAAGTAGATGAGCAGCCAGTTGACGATGGGCAGCAGGATCCAGCCCTTGAAGAGGGGCACGAGCATGCCCAGCGCGATGAAGGTGCCCTGGCTCAGCAGGAAGAGAAACAGGCACAGCAGCAGGTAGGGCCAGCCAATGGTGCGCACGGCGTTCCAGGCGTTGGCGGGGTTCAGGGTTTCGGTAAAGCTGCAGGTCTGCACCAGCACGATCTGCGTGGCGGGCAGCAAGAAGCACATGGCCAGCCAGGCCAGCGTGCCCAGCAGGGGGTTCAGGCGCTGCAGCCAGCCCACGGCGATGGCTTGCACGATGAGGATGGCGAACAGCTTCCAGGGCAGGTTCTTCCAGTCCGGGTCCAGCTCGGAGGGATAGTCCTCGGCCTTGTAGATGCCGCGCGAGCCCAGGGCCGTGACCTTGAAGCCATAGCGCGATGCGGCCAGCAGGATGCCGATCTCCACGATCAGGATGCCCAGGGCGTCGGGCACAAAGAAGATCAGCTTGAACAGCAGGCTGGAGAGTGCCAGCAGCACGCCGTACATCAGCGGCTTAGGTTGCAGCGGAAACGCAAAAAAGGTGTTGATCTGGTGCCAGAACGGGCGGGGCGCCTTTGCGGTTTCGCGCTGCATGGGGTGCCTTGGGCTTATTTGGAGAAGAAGTCGGATTGCGACATCCCGCGCCCGCCCGCCATGCGCACCACGGTGCGCTGGTCGGAGCGCAGGAGCTTCATCTGCCCCATTTCGCGCACGATTTGTTCGTTGAAGGTGGAGCTGAACTGCATGACGGTTTCCCCCATCTTCAGCAGGCTGGTGCCTTTGACCTTGGCGCTTTTGCGGCCCGGTTCGATCTCGATGCTGTCGATGTGGAATTCAAACTCGATCGTCAGGATGCCGCCCATGCGGTCACCGATCTGCTCGAACATCTGCATGCTGGCCTTGAAGGCCTCGCACTGCTGGTCGTGGTTGAGTGTGCTGCGCTGCGTCTGGCCGTTCATCACCGTCTCGTCCTGGATGATGGCCTTGCTGCTGAGCTGTTTGCACATCAGCTCAGCGTCTCGCTTGTAGAGAGCGTGCGCGCTCTGGTCGTAGTAGGCGCGCACCATCTTTTCGTCCAATGTGCGCCCGCCGACAAAGTAATACCAGGCGCCCACACACAGAGCCGCCAGCAATGCGATTTTTTTCACGATTCCCTCTCTCCCGCTTTATTTTGCGGCGCAGTATACCGATGGGTTTGTGCGGGCTGGGCGTAGGCTGCTGCTGGCGCGGAGTCTGCGAACGAGTTGTTACCTTCCGTGTCATCGCAGGACGGGGCGGCCCACGGCATATCGGCTACCCTCGCGGTCGAGTCGGATAGAGGGATGTCAAAAATGAAATTCTTACAACGTGCCCTGGTGTTGTTTTCGGGGGCTTTGGTGTCGCTGGGCGCACACGCCTTGCAGATCACCAGCTTTTCACCGCAGGGCGAAGTGGCGCGCGTGCGGCAGGTGGTGGCCAAGTTCGATGCGGCGGCCGTCAACTTTGGCGACCCCAAGGCGCCCGCACCCATCAGCCTGAGCTGCAGCGACGCCGGTGCCACCAAGGGCACGGGCCGCTGGACGAGCGAGCGCGAGTGGGTGTTCGACTTCGAACGCGACCTGCCCCCGGGCGTGCGCTGCACCGCCTCGGTCAAGCCTGGGTTCAAGTCGGCTGCTGGCGCTGAACTGACGGGCGCTAAAAGCTATCAATTCAATAGCGGTGGTCCGTTCGTGCAGACTATCCGCCCCAACCCCTACGAGCAGATCGACGAAGAGCAGTTCTTCGTGCTGCAGTTCAACGGGCCCGCCACCATCGCCAGCATCCAGGCCAATGTGTGGTGCACGGTGGAAGGCGTGGGCGAGCGCGTCCCAGTGCGTTTGATCGAGGGCGCGCAGCGCGCCGAAATATTGAAGACGTTGGGCCTGGAAAAAAGCGCAGCGCAAGACCCCTTGCAATACGCCACGCTGGCCTGCAACCGGCGGTTCACCTCGGGCTCGCGCATGCAGATCGTGTTTGGCAAGGGCGTGGCCACGCCCAGTGGCGTGCCCAACACGGTGGAAAAACGCTTTGACTTCAAGGTGCGCGAGCCGTTCTCGGCCGAGTTCAGTTGTGAGCGCGAGAACGCGCAGGCTGCCTGTTTGCCCATCCGTCCATTGCAGCTGTCCTTCAATGCGCCGGTGCCGCGCAGCCTGGCCACGGCCATCCGCCTCAAGTCGGCCAAGGAAACCCTGAAACCCCAGACGGATGGGGCCATCGAAGGCCAGAAGGGCGATGCGCTGGTCAACAGCGTGCAGTTTGCTGCGCCTTTGGCCGAAAACACGGCCTTCACGCTGGAGCTTCCCAAGGATTTCAAGGATGCCTCGGGCCGCCCGCTGCGCAATGCGGAGAACTTCCCGCTGAAGGTGGCCACCGGCGGCATGCCGCCCCTGGCCAAGTTTGCAGCGGCGCCGTTTGGCATCGTCGAGCGTTTTGCCGAAGGCCCGCGCTCTGAAAAACCCCCGGCATTGCTGCCCGTGACACTGCGCAACGTGGAGGCCGCCCTGCGCGTGCAGGGCCTGCAGCCGGGTGCGGCGGTGCCCGCAGCGGCGCCTGGCAAGGTCAGCACGCTCAAGCCGCGCACCGACGCCGACATCATTGCCTGGTTCAAGAAAGTGCAGCGCTACGACAGCTACGTGGTGAACCGCAAGCAGGCACGCCAGGACGTGAATGGCCCGCTGCCCAAGGTGCTGGACGACGACAAGGAAACCGTGCAGTCGCGCATGGTGTCGCTGCTGTCCGGCAAGGGCGGCGTGAAGACGCTGGACCTTCCCAAGCCCGCGAGCAACGACCCACGCCCCTTCGAGGTGGTGGGGATTCCGCTGTCGCCCGGTTTCCACGTGGTGGAGATCGCCTCGCAAAAGCTGGGCACTTCGCTGCTGGACGAACGCCATGGCGACGCCCGCACGATGTATGTGCGCACCTCGGCCCTGGTGACCAACCTGGGCGTGCATTTCAAGCTCGGCCGCGAAAACGCGATGGCCTGGGTGACCACGCTGGACAAGGGCCAGCCCGTGCAGGGCGCTACGGTGCGCGTGTCCAACTGCAAGGGCAATGAGCTGGCCCATGCGCAGACCGATGCTCAGGGCGTGGCCCGCTTCGAAGGCCTTTCGTCAGAACCTCCCGGCTGCGGTGAGGGCGGCGATGGCGGCGAGTATGGCGAAGGTGGCAACGCCTATTTTGTGAGTGCGCGCCACAAGGATGACGGCGGTGTGGAGGACATGGCCTTCACCTGGAGCGACTGGCAGCGTGGCATCGAGCCTTGGCGCTTCAACGTGCCCACCAGCCGGGCTCCCGCGCCGGACGAACGCGCCCACACCATCTTCGACCGCACGCTGTTTCGCGCGGGCGAAACCGTGTCGATGAAGCACCTGCTGCGCGCCGAAACACGCCAGGGCTTTGCCCTGTCGGGATCGCGTCCCGACACGCTTGTCATCACCCATCTGGGCAGCGGCCAGCAGTTCACCCAGCCGCTGGCGTGGCGGGGCACGGCCACGGGCGGACTCAGCGCGCAAAGTACCTTTGCCATCCCGCCGGCCGCCAAGCTCGGGGTGTACCAAGTCGAGCTGGCAGGCAACGGCACGGTGAACGGCAGCCTTGCGTCGGGTCAGTTCCGGGTGGAGGAGTTCCGCCTGCCCGTGCTGGAGGGGCGCATCACCCCGGTCGAGAAGAAGGCCCTGGTGCGCGTGCGCTCGGTGCCTACCGATGTGCAGATCCACTACGTGGCCGGTGGCGGGGCGGCGAACCTGCCGGTGCGTGTGTCGGCCATGGTGCGCGGCAAGACGCTGCAATACAGCGACTACGAGACCTTCCGTTTCACCCCGCCACGCAAGCGCGAGCAGGGCAGTGCGGACAGCGCCAGCAGTGACGACGAGGAAGCCGCGGCCAGCCAGGATGCGCGCGTGATTGCCGACAAGCTGCCGTTGACGCTGAACAAGGACGGCGCAGGCAAGGTCACCGTCGACAACGTGCCCCAGGCCCGCCAGCCGCAAGAACTGTTGCTGGAGGCCACCTATGCCGACCCCAATGGCGAGGTGCAGACCATCCGCAGCACGCAGGCGCTGTGGCCCGCCGGCGTGGTGGCGGGCATCAAGACCGAAGGCTGGGTGTCGGCCCGCCAGAAGATCCGCTTCCAGGCGCTGGCGCTGCAGCACAACGGCAAGCCTGCGCCCGACACCTCGCTGCAGGTGCAGGCCGTGGCGCGCATCACCACCACCACGCGCAAGCGCATGGTGGGGGGCTTCTACAGCTACGACAACCAGACCGAAACGAAAGACCTGGGCACGCTGTGCAGTGGCAAGAGCGATGCGCGTGGCTTGCTGCTGTGTGAATCCAAGCTCGACGAGCCTGGCGAGGTGGAACTGGTGGCGACGGCCACCGACAAGGACGGCAACACCAGCGTGGCCGCCTCGTCGGTGTGGGTCACACGCCAGGGCGAGCTGTGGTTTGGTGGCGAAGACCACGACCGCATCGACCTGCTGCCCGAGAAGAAGAGCTACCAGCCCGGCGAGACCGCCAAGTTCCAGGTGCGCATGCCGTTCCGTTTTGCCACGGCCTTGGTGGCGGTGGAGCGCGAAGGCATCATCGACACCCAGGTGGTGCAGCTCAACGGGCAGGACCCGACCGTGAGCCTGAAGGTGCAGCCCGGCTGGGGCCCCAACGTATACGTGAGCGTGCTGGCCCTGCGCGGCCGCCTGCGCGAGGTGCCGTGGTACAGCTTCTTCACCTGGGGTTTCAAGGCGCCGGGCGAGTGGTGGACGTCGTTCTGGTACGAAGGCAAGGAATACCAGGCGCCCACCGCATTGGTGGATTTGTCCAAACCTGCGTTCCGTCTGGGCATGGCCGAGATCCGCGTGGGCACGCAGGCCCACCAGATCGACGTGAAGGTGACGGCCGACAAGGAGAGCTATGCCGTGCGCGGCAAGGCCCAGGTCACCATCACCGCCACGCTGCCCGGCGGCAAGCCTGCCGCGAATGCCGAGGTGGCATTGGCCGCCGTGGACCAGGCCTTGCTGGAGCTGATGCCCAACAACAGCTGGAACCTGCTCGAAGCCATGCTGCAGCGGCGCAGCTGGGGCGTGGAGACGTCCACTGCGCAAATGGAAATCATCGGCCGCCGCCATTACGGCAAAAAGGCCGTGCCTGCCGGTGGTGGTGGTGGACGGGCGCAGACGCGTGAGCTGCTCGACACCCTGCTGTTGTGGGAGCCCGCGCTCAAGCTCGATGCCAACGGCCAGGCCAAGGTGACCGTGCCGCTCAACGACGCGCTCACCACCTTCAAGATCGTGGCGGTGGCCGATGCGGCCACGGGCCTGTTCGGCACCGGCAGCACCAGCATCCGCGCCACGCAGGATTTGCAGATCATCAGCGGCCTGCCGCCCCTGGTGCGCGAGGACGACCAGTTCCGCGCCCAGATCACGCTGCGCAACACCACCAAGACGGCGATGAAGGTCGAGGTGGCCCCCCGTGCCACGCTGCTCGACCTGAAGCCACAAACCATTGACATCCCGCCCGAAGAAGCGCGTGAAGTCGCCTGGAGCGTGACAGCACCGGCACAACTGGCGCAAACGCGCGCCGAATCCATCCTGTGGGAGATCGAGGCCAAGGACACGGTGGGCGGCGCGCGCGATGCGCTCAAGGCGCGCCAGCGCATCATCCCGGCCGTGCCACTCACGGTGCAGCAGGCCACGCTGGTGCAGGTGGACGGCAGCTTCAACCTGGATGTGAACCCGCCAGCCGATGCACTGCCGGGCCGTGGGGGCCTGAAGATGTCGCTGCAGCCCAAGCTGGCCGAGGGCCTGCCCGGCGTGCGCGACTGGTGGGCACGCTACCCCTTTGCCTGCCTGGAGCAAAAGACCAGCAAGGCCGTGGGCCTGCGCGATGGCGCGCTGTGGCAAACCGTGGTGGCCCAGTTGCCCACCTACCTCGACAGCGACGGACTGGCCAACTACTTCCCGCCGCGCGACGGCGACAGCAACCGGGGCAGCGACACGCTCACGGCCTATGTGCTGGCCGCCACGCACGAGGCGTCCAGCATCAACCCCGCGTTTGCACTGCCCGACGCCGCCCGCGCGCCGATGGAGCGTGGCCTGATCGCGTTTGTGGAAGGCCGCATCCAGCGCGAGTTCTGGAGCCCGCGCAAGGACCTGGACATGCGCAAGGTGGCCGCGCTGGAGGCGCTGTCGCGCTACGGCAAGGCCCAGGGCCGCATGGTCAGCAGCATCACCATCGCGCCCAACCAGTGGCCCACGCACACGGTGATCGACTGGGTCAACGTCTTGAAGCGCGTGGCCGATGTGCCCGAGCGCGATAAGCGCCTGGCCGAGGCCCAGCAGATCCTGCGCAGCCGCCTGTCGTTCCAGGGCACCAAGCTCATCTTCAGCACCGAACAGGACGACTACTGGTGGTGGCTGATGCAAAACGGCGACGTGAACACGGCACGCCTGATGCTGGCCGTGATGGACGACCCCACCTGGAAGGACGACATGGGCCGGCTGGCCAACGGCTTCATCAGCCGCCAGCAAGCGGGCGCCTGGCACACCACCACGGCCAACCTGTGGGGCGGGCTGGCGCTGGAGAAATTCAGCGCCAAGTTCGAGGCCGTGCCGGTCTCGGGCACTACCAAGGCCACGATGTCTGGCAGCAGTGCCACCGTGGACTGGAGCAAGGTCGAGCGCGTGAAGGCCAGTGACGCCACGGGCGCCGCGCACCAGACGACCTGGTTCGGAGCCCCCGCATCGCCCGGCAACCTCAAGAACAACGACATGTTCCTGGCCTGGGGCAAAGCGGGTGGCAAGGAAAGCCTGGCGGTGGCCCACCAAGGGCCGGGCAAGCCGTGGCTCACGCTGCAGTCCGTGGCCGCCATCCAGCTCAAGGCGCCGTTTGCTGCAGGCTATGCCATCAAGAAGACCGTCACGCCGGTGGAGCAGGCCAACAAGTCGCTGCCCGCAGGCCAGTACACACGCGGCGACGTGCTGCGCGTGACGCTGGAGGTGAACGCCAGCGCCGACATGACCTGGGTGGCCATCACCGACCCGATCCCGGGCGGCGCTACCATCCTGGGCAGCGGCCTGGGGCGTGACTCCGCCGTTGCCACGCAGGGCGAGAAGCCCCGCAGCGGCAGCGGCTGGCCCGCGTTCGAGGAGCGCAGCTTCGAGTCCTTCCGCAGCTATTACGAGTACCTGCCCAAGGGCACGGTGAAGATGGAGTACACCGTGCGCCTGAACAACGTGGGCGACTTTGCCTTGCCGCCCAGCCGCGTCGAAGCCATGTATGCGCCCGAGATGTTTGGCGAAGTGCCCAATGCGCGCGTGAAGGTGGAACCAGCCCGGTAGACCGCAGAGACCACCATGCCCCACCGTGCCTTGAGCCAACCCCCAGCCCACGCGCCATGAGCCTCAGTGTGTTTGTGGAACTGCGGTTCTGGGTGCTGGTGGCGTTCTCGCTGGTGCTGCCTGCGGGCATCTACGGGCTGCTGCTGGCGACCCGGTCCATCTCGCGCATGGCGGTGCTGGGCTTTGGCGTGGCGCTGGTGCTGATTGCGGGGGTGGACGTGTACCTGCTGCAATCGCTCGCGTCCCTGGCCAAGACCACCCCGTCGCTGGCGGACGATGCGATGTTCATCTCCGAGCTGTCCATCGCGCTCTATGTGCTGCCCGTGGTGTTTGGTGGCATTGGCGTCAACCTGATTTCGCACGTGCTGCTGCGCCACCTGAGCGAGGCCGAAACCCGGTTTGACCGGGAGCACTCCGATGGCTGAACGGCGGTGGGCCGTGCGCCGCTGGTGCGCTGGCTGGGCTTTGTGGGTGGCGTGTGGGTCGGCCGCCTGGGCTATCCCCGCATTTGACGAGGTGCATGCCGACTTCAAACCGTCCGACACCCTCGTCCTCTCGCGCGAGGGCGAGGTGCTGCAGCGCCTGCGCACCGATGCCACGGTGCGGCGCGGCCAGTGGGTGCCACTCGCCGACGTGTCGCCTGCGCTGCGCACGGCCCTGGTGCTCAGCGAGGACAAGCGGTTTTTTGAACACAGCGGGGTGGACTGGCGCGCTGCGTCGGCGGCAGCCTGGGGCAACCTGTGGAACCAGCGCACGCGCGGCGCCAGCACCATCACCATGCAACTGGCGGGTTTGCTCGACGGCGACTGGCGCCAGGGCCCCGGCGGGCGCACCGTGGCGCAGAAGCTGGGCCAGACCGTGGCCGCGCAGGTGCTGGACCGGCGCTGGCGCAAGGACCAGATCCTGGAGGCCTACCTCAACCTCGTGCCGTTTCGCAGCGAGCTGGTGGGCATTGATGCGCTCTCCCGCACGCTGTTTGGCAAGGCCGCCCATGGACTGGATGACCGCGAGGCGGCCGTGGCGGCGGCGCTGGTGCGCGCGCCCAATGCGCGGCCTGCGCTGGTGGCGCAGCGGGCCTGTGGTGTGCTGCGCGACATGCAGCAGCGCCCCGGCAGCACCCAGCCGGCGGCGGCGCGCGTGGACTGCGATGCGCTGGACTTGTTCACCACCGCCGCGCTGCAGCGCCGTGCGTTTGATGCGAGCGAGGGCGTGGCCCCGCACTTTGCACGTTATCTGCTGCGCCAGCGGTCCAAGGACGCGGCGGTGCCTGAACGCCTGCCCAGCACGCTGCGCGCGCCGCTGCAGCGTTTTGCCGTGCAGAGCCTGCAGCAGCAGCTGCGCGAACTGCGCGGACGCAATGTGGAAGACGGCGCCGTGCTGGTGCTCGACAACGCCACGGGCGCGGTGCTGGCCTGGGTGGGGTCTTCGGGGCAGCTCAGCCAGGCCCGCGAGGTGGATGGTGTGCTGGCCCTGCGCCAGCCGGGCTCCACGCTGAAGCCGTTTTTGTATGCACAGGCCATCGAGCAGCGGCGGCTCACGGCGGCTTCCCTGGTGGATGACTCGCCCGCGCACATTGCCACCCCCGGGGGGTTGTACATCCCGCAGAACTACGACCGGCAGTTCAAGGGATGGGTGTCCGTGCGTACGGCGCTGGCCGCGTCGCTCAACGTGCCCGCGGTGCGCACCCTGGTCATGGTCTCGCCCGACGCGTTCCACCGGCAGCTGCGCGCGGTGGGCCTGCCGCTGCGTGAAAGCGGCGACTATTTTGGCTACAGCCTTGCGCTGGGCAGCCCGGAGGTGCCGCTGCTGCACCTGACCAACGCCTTTCGCACGCTCGCCAACGGCGGGCGGGCCAGTCCTATTGCAGGCACGCTGGCCAACGGCGGGCGCGTCAGCGCCGTGGCGCTGGCCGATGCCAAGCCGCACTTCACGCCCGCCATCGACCCCCGTGCTGCGTTCATCGTGGGCGACATCCTCTCGGACGGCAATGCGCGTGCGCGCACCTTTGGCACCGACAGCGTGCTGGCCACGCGTTTCTGGACGGCCGTGAAAACCGGCACCAGCAAGGACATGCGCGACAACTGGGCCGTGGGCTGGTCCGAGCGCTACACCGTGGGCGTGTGGGTGGGCAACGCCAGCGGCGCTGCCATGCACGATGTCAGCGGCACCAGCGGCGCGGCGCCCATCTGGGCGGCGGTGATGGGGTTTTTGCATGCGCGCGAACCCAGTCGCGCCCCCAAGGCCCCCCTGGGCCTGGCCCGTTCCGCGGTGCGGTTTGGGCCTGCCGCGCCGCAGCCCGGAAGCCCGGGCGACCACCCGCCGCTGGAGGCTGCACGGGAAGAATGGTTTGTGCAGGGTACCCAGCAAGCGCTATTTGCTATTGATTCGGTAGCTAATAACCCATACGTATCAAGCGCTGGTGGCAAAAAAGATCCAAAAAATTCCGCACAAAGTGGCGTGACTTCCGTCGCTGGCCTGGCTGCGCGCATCACCGCGCCAGCCCCCGGCACCATCATTGCACTCGACCCCGACATTCCCCCCACACGCCAGCGCCTGCAGTTCACCGCCACGGGCGACGGGTTGTGGTGGCGCATGGACGGCAAGCCGCTCGGGCGCGGCGCGCGGGTGGCCTGGCTGCCCTGGCCGGGGCGCCACGTGGTGCAGATCACCGATGCCGGGGGCCAGGTGCTGGACGAGATCCGCATCGAGGTGCGCGGTGCGGGTGCCGTGGCCCCCGCACCCAGGGGCACTGCGCATTGACGCCGTGAAGTCCGAGGAATACGGTGTGGCTTGCCGCCGGGGCATGCTGCAGCGGGGCGCCTAGAATCGTTACAAGATATTTCTATGCCTTTTCTGCGCCAGTTCTTCTCCCACCGCCTGATCTGGCTTTCGCTGCTGCTCTCGCTGGGGATCGGTGCCATCTTTGCGCGCACGATCTGGAGCATCCGCAACGACGAATGGAGCTACGCCAGCCAGAACAATGCCAACCTGGTGCGCACTCTGGAGCAGGGGCTGAGCTGGACCCTGGATACGTTTGACCAGTCGCTGGAGGGGGTGACCCGGGAGGTCAGCCGCCCGGAAGTCTGGGCGCTGCCTGCGGATCTGCGCTCCCGCCTGGTGTTTGACAACTCGCTGCGCGCGCGCGCCGGGGGGGTGTGGGTGCTGGATGCAGACGGCCATGTCGTGCTGGATTCGAACTCCAATGCCCCCAGCAAGCTCAGCTTTGCGGACCGCGACTACTTCACCGCGTTCAAGTCCGGTGGACACAAAGGGTTGTTCATCGGGCGTCCTGTTCCCTCGCGCGTCACGGGGCTCAACATTCTTCCCCTGTCGCGCGCCTATTTTCATGCGGACGGCAGTTTTGCGGGCGTTGTGGTGGGGGCGGTTCGCCTGAGCGTTTTCAACGAACTGTTTGGGGCGCTGGAGCTGGGGCTCAACAGTGGCGTGAACCTGTTGCGCAGCGACGGCGTGATGATCACCAGGTTTCCCTATGGCGACGCCGATGTGGGCCGCAGCCTGGCGGGCACGCCCAACATGCTGCGGTTTCAGCAGGAGGGCTCGGGCTCGTTTGTGGGCACCTCGATCGTCGATGGTGTGGAGCGCCTGTATACGTTTCGCCCGGTGGGGCGCTACCCGCTCATCATCAATGTGGCGCAGTCCGCAGACTCCGTGCTGGCCAAGTGGACCCGCAGCGCCTGGGTGCTGGGCGGCTTCGCGCTGCTGCTGATGGTCAGTTGTGTGGGGCTGGCCACGCTGTTTGTGCGCGAACTCACGCTGCGCCAGCAGGTTTCGGCGCGCCTGCGCGAGGCCGAGCACAACACCCGTACCATTCTCGACAACATGCCCTCGATGATTGGCTACTGGGATGGCGACCTGCGCAACCGGTTTGCCAACCAGGCGTACTTTGAATGGTTTGGCGTGTTGCCGGAGCGCATGCCCGGCATGCTCCTGGCGGATCTGCTCGGCCCGGAGCTTTTCGCGCAGGACCAACCCTACCTTGACAGAGCGCTGCAGGGCCAAGCGCAGTTGTTTGAGCGCACAGGGGTCGATGCACAGGGGGTGGTGCGCCACACCATGGTCTCCTATGTGCCCGATGCCGAAGGTGGCAAGGTGCGGGGCATCTTTGTGCAGGTGACGGACATCTCCGAACGCAAGCGCATGGAGAACGAGCTGTTTGATGAGAAGGAGCGGGTGCGCCTCACGCTGCAGTCGATCGGCGACGCTGTGGTTTGCGCCGACGCCCGTGGCATCGTCACCTACCTCAACCCCGTGGCCGAACGCCTGACCGGCTGGCAGGCCTTTGATGCCGCGGGCCGCCGCATCGATGAGGTGGTGGTGCTGCGCAACCCCGACAACGACAGTGTGCTCGCCAGCTCGCTGCTGGCGGCGATCCAGAGCGGAACCGTCGCTGGGTCGGTGCGCGGCGTGCTGGTGCACCGCACCAGCGGCCAGCGGTTCCAGGTGGACAAGACCTCCAGCCCCATCACCGACCGCCTGGGCGCCGTGACCGGCGCCGTGGCCGTGCTGCGCGATGTGACCGAATCGGTGGTCATGGCCGAACGCATGGCGCACCTGGCCCAGTACGACGCGCTGACCGACCTGCCCAACCGCGTGTTGCTGCAGGACCGCGCCCAGCTGGCCATTTCGCAGGCCCGCCGCTATGGCAAGTGCCTGGCCGTGATGTACCTGGACCTGGATGGTTTCAAGGACGTGAACGACACCCTGGGCCACGATGTGGGTGACCTGCTGCTGGTGCAGTTTGCGCAGCGCCTGAAAACCGCCGTGCGCGCGTCGGACACCGTGTGCCGCCAGGGCGGCGACGAATTTGTGGTGCTGCTGCCAGGCCTGGACGGTGCCGAGGCCGCCTGCAACGTGGCGCGCAAGATGCTCGCGTCGTGCGATGTGCCTTTCGAGCTGGGAGGGCGCCTGTTGCAGGTCGGGCTCAGCGGGGGCATCGCGCTTTTTCCGCAGCATGGCGACACGTTCGATGCGCTTTCGCGCCATGCCGACAGCGCGATGTACGCCGCCAAGCGCGGCGGGCGCATGCGCTTCATGCTCCACCGGGGGCCGGACGCCGATCCCGAGGTAGTGTTGGCCCCAGAGGCTGCAGGCCAGGGCCAGTAAGCGCAGTTGCCCGTGATGTGCTGATGTGCTATTTAATTGATAGCTAATTGCGCATGTCTGATAAGCGCCAGGGCACATTTTTGTCTGAGAATCTGCCTGCAGCGCCATCCTGGTGCCGCGCCGTCTTGGAAATTTGTTGCAGCCCTGCGCAAATAATTTTGATGGCCCACCCGCAGGCAAGTGCCTACCATTCGGCGCAGTCCTGTCTGCCCCCTGTGCAACCCCTTTCTGGAGTGTCCGCGTGCCCGATCTGTCCAAAATCACCTGCATCGAAGACCTGCGTGCCGTCGCCCAGCGCCGTGTGCCGCGCATGTTTTATGACTACGCCGATTCGGGCTCGTACACCGAGGGCACCTACCGCGCCAACGAAAGCGACTTCCAGCGCATCAAGCTGCGCCAGCGCGTGGCCGTGAACATGGAAGGCCGCAGCACCCGCACCACCATGGTCGGGCAGGACGTGGCCATGCCCGTGGCCATCGCGCCCACCGGCCTCACGGGCATGCAGCATGCCGACGGAGAAATTCTGGGTGCCAAGGCCGCCAAGGCGTTTGGCATCCCCTTCACACTCTCGACCATGAGCATCTGCTCCATCGAGGACATTGCCGAGCACACGGGCCGCCATCCGTTCTGGTTCCAGGTGTATGTGATGCGCGACCGCGACTTCATCAATCGCCTGATCGACCGCGCCAAGGCCGCCAACTGCTCGGCCCTGCAGCTCACGCTGGATCTGCAGATCCTGGGCCAGCGCCACAAGGACATCAAGAACGGCCTGTCCGCGCCGCCCCGGCCCACACTGGCCAACCTCATCAACCTGGCCACCAAGCCCCGCTGGTGCCTGGGCATGCTGGGCACCCCGCGCCGCTCGTTCGGCAACATCGTGGGCCATGCCAAGGGCGTGGGCGACCTGTCCTCGCTCTCGTCGTGGACGGCCGAGCAGTTCGACCCGCAGCTCAATTGGGGCGATGTCGAATGGATCAAGAAGCGGTGGGGCGGCAAGCTGATTCTCAAGGGCATCATGGACGCCGAAGACGCCCGCCTGGCGGTGGACAGCGGCGCCGATGCGCTCATCGTCAGCAACCACGGTGGCCGCCAGCTCGATGGCGCGCCGTCCTCCGTCGCCGCGCTGCCGGGCATTGCTGCGGCGGCAGGCAAGGACATCGAAGTGTGGATGGACGGCGGCATCCGCAGTGGGCAGGACGTGCTCAAGGCCCGCGCGCTGGGCGCCCAGGGCACGCTGATCGGCCGCAGCTTTCTGTATGGCCTGGGCGCCTACGGAGAGGCGGGCGTGACGCGCGCGCTGCAGATCATCCAGAAAGAGCTGGACATCACCATGGCGTTCTGCGGCCACACCAACATCAACACCGTGGACCAGTCCATCCTGCTGCCTGGCACCTATCCCACGGCGTGACCCTTCAACGCGCGCCCACCCGCGGCGCGTATTTGAGCGTGGCGAGATAAGCGACCACGTCTTCGCGCTCACGTTCGTCGTCCAGCTGGTAGTCCATGCCCTGGCCGGGGATCAATGCCTCGGGGTTGGTCAGCCAGGCCTTCAGCGTGGCGCGCGTCCACAGGATCTTGCTGCTGCGCAGCGCTGGCGAATAGTCAAAGTCTTTCAAGGCCCCCGCGCGGCGGCCCACCACGCCCACGTGCGCGGGGCCGTCGCCATGCAGGGCCACGCTGTGGCAGCTGCTGCAATGCGCTGCATAGACGGCACGGCCGCGCTCCACCGACTGGGCCGCGCCAGGGCTGTGCGCGGCCGACAGCAGGGCTGCCACCACACTGGCAAGACGTAGGGAGGGCAGCGGGGCGAGGTGTTTCATGGATGGTTTCAGCGTGCGATGGGTTTTGGTGGGCCGTGTGGCGGGGTGCCCGCAGTAGCCCCCGCAATACGGACGGACTTGTCGGCTGGATTCAAAGCGCGTTCCACGTTCGGGGTGTGTTCCCCGCTGCCGGGGTAGCCCGGGCGGGGCGCGGGTGCCGGAAAACACTGGTTTTTGCCCGCAGCTGCATCCAGATGGCCCGCTGTGGCGTATTCACCCACAGCAAACCCCTGCAATCCCGTGAAAACCGGCCAATCCCAGAGAATGGGCGCATGAGCACCCCCCAACCAGACCGTGAACTGATGGACCTCCTCGACCGCATCGCTGCGCAGGATGACTCCGCGCTCAAAAGGCTGTACGAGCGCACCTCGTCACCGCTTTTTGGCCTGGCCTTGCGCATAGTTCGCAACCGCGATGTGGCGGAGGACGTGCTGCAGGAAGCTTTTTTGAGCATCTGGCGCGGCGCCAGCAACTACCGCGCATCGCTCAGCCCGCCGATGGCGTGGATGGGGCTCATCGTGCGCAGCCGTGCGCTGGATGCGCTGCGCAAGCGCACCAGCGACCGGGCGGACCTCATGAACGAGCTGGACGACGAGCTGGCCCAGACGCTGGAGGGCGATTCGCCCAACCCGATGGACGCCGCCGACGCCAGCGAGCAGTCGTTTGCGCTGCACCACTGCCTGGGCAAGCTCGACCACAAACAGCGCGAGGTGGTCAGCCTGGCCTACCTGCGTGACCAAAGCCACGGCGAGCTGGCCGAGCAGCTCAAGCTGCCGCTGGGCACGGTCAAGACCTGGATTCGCCGGGGGCTGGAGCAACTGCGCACCTGCATGGCGCGGTACGCCTGAGCACGGAAGGTCCACCATGAACATCACCCAACACCCCGACCTGCTCGACCGCCTGGCTGCCAGCTATGCCCTGGGCACACTGCGCGGCGGCGCCCGCCGCCGTTTTGAAACCCTGGCCCGCGAGCACGCCACCGTGCGCGCCGCCGCCCTGGTGTGGCAGACCCGCTGGTCGGGCCTGACCGAGTTGCAAGCTGCGGTAGACCCCGCCCCCGCCGTCTGGACACGCATCGACAACCTCGTGCAGGCCGACCGGTCTGCGGCGGCCCTGCGGGCTTCGCGGGCCGCCGAATCGGCCGCAGCCCACGGCGGCTGGTGGCGCAACCTGCTGGTATGGCGCGGCGCTGCAGCCGCGGGTGCCATCGCCACGCTGGCGGCCGTGGTGGTGGGCGTGCAGGTCAACGGCGGCCTGCGCACCACCGCCGGTGCGCAGATTGCCGCACTGCAGCAGCAGCTGCAGGCCACACCCCAGATCCAGTACGTGGCCGTGCTGGCCGACGACAAGGCGGATGCCTCGATGCTGGTCACCTTCGACCCCAAGAACAACCAGCTCGTGCTGCAGCGGGTGGGCGGTTTTCAGGAGGGCGCAGACAAGTCGCTGCAGCTGTGGGCGCTGCCGCCTGCGGGGGGACCGCGTTCGCTCGGTGTGCTGGGTCAGGACAAGCTGCTCAAGCTCGTGGCCCAGGAGGGCGACGTGAAAGAGGTGCCCACGCTGGCCATCAGCCTGGAGCCGCTGGGCGGCGTGCCGAGCGCCACGGGCCCCACGGGGCCGGTGCTGTTCAAGGGTGAGCTGATTCAGCGAATGCTTTAAGAACCTGTTCAGAGGCCCTCGCGAACCCTGGCGACATCGTGGACAGATTCATGGCCCGAGGCGGGGCCGGACAGCGGCTGGCAGGCACACATGCGGACTGCCGCAGGGGCGATCAACTATTTTTGTCGTTTTTGAATCCATTGCGTGGCGCAGGGCGTATGTAGAAGGCAACATCTTCTTACAACTGCTTTTCACTGGAGACCGCGATGAATCACTGGCATCGAACCGCGCTGTTGGCGGCCCTGGCAACCACGGCCGGGCTGGCCCAGGCCGACACCGGCAAGCTGCTGCTCACGGGCGGCGTCAGCACCATTGCCGGGTCGGCCGGTGGCGGGCTGACCCCCTGGGCGGTGATCGGCAGCAACGCCACCGAAGGTGAGGTGGGCTTCAGCGGCTACGCCACCCGCGCGGCCACCCAGGACTACAGCCTGAACGGCTACGGCGTGGCCGTGGGCTTGTTCGACAGGGTGGAGCTGTCGCTGGCGCGGCAGGACTTTGACGCCTCGCCCGCCATCGCGCTCAATGGCATTGCGCCCTTTGGCGTGACGCCGGGGCAGCACATCAAGATGGATGTGGTGGGCATCAAGGTCAAGGTGGCGGGCGACGCCGTGCTGAACGCCGACAGCTGGATGCCACAGATCGCCGTGGGGCTGGAGCACAAGCGTGTGCACCCGGGCTCCATCGGGTCGGTGCTCGACTTTTTGGGCACCAAGACCAGCGGCACCGACGTGTATGTGAGCGCCACCAAACTGTTGCTCGCGCAGAGCCTGCTGGTCAACGGCACGCTGCGTTCCACCAACGCCAACCAGAACGGCCTGCTGGGTTTTGGCTCTGCCGCGCCGGGCAAGAACAGCCGCAGCCTGCAGCCCGAGTTCTCCGTGGCCTACCTCATCAACAAGAACCTGGCGGTGGGTGCCGAAGTTCGCTTCAAGCCCAACAACCTGCAGGCGCTCGGCGCCGCTGCGGGCCTGGGTGCTGCGCTGCGCGAAGACGACTGGAAAGACATCTTCGTCGCCTGGGCGCCCAGCAAGAACCTGGCGCTGACGCTGGCCTACGTGGACCTGGGCCGCATCGTGCCCGGTGTCACCCACAACCGCCGCCAGACGGGTTACTACCTGTCGGCCCAGGTCGCTTTCTGACGTGGCCGCGCACATTCCCCCTTTGGAGATTTCCATGAAGCACCACACCCTGATCGCCTGGGCACTCGCCCTGGGCGGCCTGCTGGCCCTGCCAGCAATCGCACAAACAACGGGCGCTGCAGCCCCAGCGGCTGCACACGCACCGGCGGGCCTGTACCAGGCCCTGGGCGAAAAGCCCGGCATCACCCGCCTGATGGACGATTTTGTGAACCGCGTGGTCAAAGACCCGCGCATCGGCGGCCACTTCAAGGACGTGAAGCCCGCCGCGCTCAAGGAGAGCTTGACCGACCAGATCTGCCAGTTGAGCGGTGGCCCTTGCAAATATGAAGGCGCTGACATGAAATCGGCCCATGCCGACATGGACATCAACAAGGGCCACTTCAACGCCCTGGTGGAGGTGCTGCAAAGCGCCATGGATGCCCAGGGCATACCGTTCGCTCAGCAAAACCGCCTGCTGGCCTTGCTGGCGCCCATGCACCGGGACGTGATCACCATCCGCTGAAGCTGTTGATATGAAAAATACTATGGTTTTTATAGCTGCTAGCGCTTTACTGACAAGCGCTGGCGCCGGAAATGTGCAAATCCAGGTGCTGGACCGCGAGGGCAAGCCGGTGCCCGAAGCCGTGGTGGTGGTGTACCCCGCTGCTTCGCCGGGCGCGGCCCCCAGCCTGCTGCAGGCCAGCCCCACCATCGAGCAGGAGCGCATGCGGTTTGTGCCCGCCCTGACGGTGGTGATGCCCGGCACCACGGTGCGGTTTACCAACCAGGACCGCTGGGACCACCATGTGCGCGGCGCCGCCGCAGGCCTGTCGTCCGCCCCAGCCACCAGCGGCTTCGAGCTGCGCCTGGAGGGCAAGACCGACGGCAAGCCGGCCAACTCCTTCGAGGTCAAGCTCGACACGGCCGGTGTGGTGCTGTTGTCGTGCCACCTGCACGGCTCCATGCGCGGCCATGTGTTTGTGACGGATTCGGCCTGGACGCTCAAGACCGATGCCGACGGCATCGCCCGCTTTGCCAGCGTGCCCGACGGCGCGGCCCAGGTGCGCGTCTGGCATGCCGAGCAACTGGTGGACTTGCCCCGCAAGGCGTTGAACGTGGCCCCGGGGCCGGTGCTGGACACCGTGCAGCTGAGCGTGGTGCCGCGCGTGCGGCGCGCACCGCCAGCGGCGCCTTCCAATACGCCGGGTGGGCCGACCGGGGGGTATAGCCAGGGACCAGTTGGGCATGGAGAGCAGGTTGCGCATCGGCATTGAGGGGAGCCGGGTCTCGGCCCGGCGGCCGAGGTACTTGTTCTTTGCTTCGCCAAAGAAAAGTACCCAAAAGAAAGGCGACCCCCAGTCTGCGACCCCTTCGCGGTGCGAAGGGGCAAACCTGCGTCGGGGCGGTTGCGGGGTGCGCCGTGGAACTCGCTTTGCGCTGCGCGCGCCGCTCGGACAACCACGGCGAGCTAGAGCACGAAGCATGGGCGCTCCGACGCCCATGCCACCCCGCAACCGCCCCGCCGCAGGCGCAGCCAGCAGGGGGTTGGACAGCCGAACATCCAAACAGCCCCACGGGCCATTGCTTCGCTCGGCCCATCTCGCGGGCGCAAGCGCCACGCGCTGCGCAGCTTGGGCCGAGCGCAGCGACGGCCCGAATGGATGTCCGGCTGCGGGTTCCCTTCTGGATGCGCCTGGGGCGCGCAGGGCGCGGGGTGGCATGTGTGCCGAAGGACACACATGCTTCGTGAACTGAACCACCGCAGTTGTCCGAGCGGAGCGCCAAAGGCGCGGCAGCGCAGCGAAGGGGTCGCAGACAGCAGGGTCGCCTTCTCTTTGGTGACTTTCTCTTGGCGACCCAAGAGAAAGTTACTGCGCCGCCGGGCGCACATCCCGGCCTCCGCCCTCAATCCAGGCACGCCGCACAGTTCAGCGAACGAGCGTGCCCAGGCTTCTACAAGCCCGAACGGTCGAAGATCACACGGACGCTATAAAAACAATAGCTGCTAGCGCATTATGGATAAGCGCCAGCAGCCAAAAACACCAAAAAAAACCAAGACGAAAATCATCACCCCGGCATCCGCAACCCCGAAGAAACCGAAGGCACATTCGACGGTCGATGCTGCTGCCCCTGCGGCTGCTCCACCCGCACCAGATGTGCATCGACAGCACCCCCCAGCCCCACATCCCCACGGGCCGGTGCATGGCCGGCACCTGCTCCGGAACCCGCCGCATTCGCACTCCCCCCAGGTGCCGTCAAAAACAGATACAGCGCCTGCGCATCCACATCACTCAACTGCCCCAGCGACTCAAAAGGCATCACCTGGATCGGTGTGCCATCCGGCCGCTTGCCGGTGCGCAGCATGGCCACAAAACTGGCTGCGTTGGGGTAGCGGGCCATGGCGCTGTTGGCACCAGGCCGGATGTCGGCGGCGGCCGGCCAGTCGGGTGGGCCGCCGGGGATCTTGCCGCCCGCCAGGTTGGCACCATGGCAGCCGATGCACATGTTGGCCACGTACTGGCCGTTGGGCAGCGTCACGCCCGCAGGCACGGGGCGCGAAGGGGCTAGCTGGTGGTCGATGCGCGCGGCCGCATCGGGGATGGCACCCAGGCCGTACAGCACCCAGGCGGGGCGGGGCAGATCGACCACCGCCTGCGTGCCCTCCTGGGGCTTGAACTGGCGCACATACGACACCAGGGCGTTCAGGTCGTCGTTGGTGAAGCGGTTGTAGTCCTCGCTGGGCATCACCAGCAGCGGGCGGCCATTGGGTTTGACGCCGTGGCGGATCACGCTGTTCCAGTCCTCGGGCTGGTAGCGGGCGACCACGCCAGCGGGGGTGATGTTGGGGCCCACGATGCGCGTGCCCTTGCCGTCGTTGACAAACTCGCGGCCCGTGCCCTGCGCGCCGTGGCAATCGGTGCAGCCGCGTGATGCATACAGATAGCGCCCACGCTCGATGGTCTGCGCGTCGGTGGTGTAAGCCACGGGGCGTGGCTTGATGTCGATATAGCGGTTGCGCTTTTGCTCGGCCAGATACAGGCCGCTGGCCGCCGTGGCGGCAACGATGACGCCCAGCAGCAGCGCGCTGCCAGCGGTCCATTTGATCCAGCGTTTCATGGTGGTATCCCTCTTCTTCGAATGAATGACTGACTGAACGAACGAATTCACGTGTTCAGGCGCCGGATTCTGAATTCGAAGAAGCGGTTTGTGACACCCTCCCACCGCAGGGTGTGGCGCAGCCGGTGACATATGTCACAAACGGCGCACCGGTGTGGCGGGCGTGCGTCAACCGCCCCGGTGCTCAGCGCTCGATGGCCTTGTTCCAGCGCGTGTTCCAGGCCGGGCGGTTGGCGTTCACGCTATCCCAGTCCAGGGTTACGGCGTTTTTCATCCACTGGCTGATCTGCGCCACCTGGGCCGCACCTTCACCCACGGCGGGGGCCTTGGGGTTGGTGGGGATCTGTGCGCCAAACTGCAGCACGTTGGCCTGTGCCAGCGGGCTCAGCAAAAATTCAGCAAGCTTTTGCGCCAGCTCGGGCTCACTGTTCTTGGCGATCACGCACTGGCCGGTCATCAGCACCACCGAGCCTTCCTTGGGCTGTGCGTATTCCACCGGAATGCCCTTGGACTTGAGCGCGGCCACGGCCGTGGGCGTGAGCGGGAACAGCGCGGCCTCACCCGTCTGCACCATCTCGGAAATCTTGGCCGAGCTGGGGATGTACTCCAGCACATTCGGGCCAATCGTCTTGGCCCAGTTGTTGAAGCCCGGCTCCACATTCTTGTCGTTGCCGCCCTGGATGCGGTTGAACATCAGGAAGCCGTGCAAGCCGAACGATGAGGAGGGCATGGACTGGAACACCACCTTGCCCTTGTACTTGGGGTCCGCAAAGTCCATCCATGAGGTGGGTGCAGCCCAGCCTTTCTCGGCAAACATCTTGGTGTTGTAGGCAATGCCCGTCATGCCCAGGCTCACGCCGCTGGCCAGGTCGTCCTTGAAGCGGGCTGCGGGGTAGATGTCGTTCAGGTGTGGGTTGGGGCGCTGCTTCTCGCACAGGCCCATGCCCATGGCGCGCACCATCACGCCGTCGTCCAGAAACATCACGTGCATCTGCGGCTTGTCCTTGTTGGCCTGGGCTTTGGCCAGGATGTCCGAAGAAGTGCCGGGCACGACCACCACCTTCGCACCGTGCAGCTTCTCGAACGCCGGGAACACGTACTGCGTGTAGGCCTTCTCCATGGTGCCGCCGTTCATGCCGATGTAGATCGTTTTCGTCTGCGCGGTGGCGATACCGGCCGTGGCGACAGCGGCCAGCGCAGCAGCGGCCAGGATTTTGCGGCGCGCGAAGCCTGCGTGGCGATGGGTGAAGGTGGTCATGGTGATTCCTTTCAGTGGGGGAGGGAAGGGGGCTTTCAGGGCTTGTTCGGTGGCGTGTCTGGTCAGTGGGCGGCCGCAGCAGTGGCCACTTGCGCCGCTGTGGTGGAGAGAAATCGCTCGATGGAAAAGGCCTCGATCGGCGTGGTGCTGCGGCCGTCGCGTGCCAGCTCGGCCAGCACCTCTCCGACGGCGGGACCAATCTGGAAACCTGCGCCTGCAAAACCAAAGCCGTGGATCAAACCTGGCGTGGTGCGGCTCTGGCCCAGCACCGGCTGGCGGTCCGGCAGATAGCCCTCGGTGCCGCTCCAGGTGCGGATGAAGTGTGCGTTTTTGAGCGCGGGCAGCAGCTCCACCGCCTGCACGGCCAGGGCCGCAATGGCACTGCGCTCCGAGCGGGCGCGGTCCGCATCCAGCGCCACACCGGCGCCACCGCCCAGCACCAGGTTGCCGCGCGCAACCTGGCGGCAATAGATGCCACCGCCTTCCACGCCCAGGCTCCAGTGCATGAAGAACGGCAGTGGCTCCGTCACCGCCATGGCGGGGTGGCCGGACTGCAGGGGCACCGCCTCGCCAAACTGCGCGGCCAGCGCACCGGCCCAGGCGCCCGCGCAGTTGATGAGCACTGGCGCGCGCACAGCCACCGCGTGGCCTGAGCGCACGGTGAACTGGTGTCCGTCGTGCTCCACCGCCGTCATGGGTGTACGTTCCAGAATCTGCGCTCCCGCGCGCCGTGCGGCCAGCGCAAAGGCGGGCGACACCAGACGCGGGTTGGCCTGCCCGTCATCGGGGCACAGCGATCCACCCACCGCGCGCCCGCCCAGCCAGGGGCAGCGCTCGCGCAGCGTGGCGCCCGAGATCAGTTGGATACCCAGGTCAAAGTCGCGGCTCAGCGCGGCGTAGTGTTCGAGCGAGGCCATGTCCGTCTCGCTGCGGCCGATCTTGAAGTGCCCGCTGCGCTGGTATTCGCCGTCGGTGCCAATCAGCGCAGGCAGGTCGGCCCACACCTGGTGGGCGCGCTGCGCCAGCGGCAATTGGCTCACAGGGCGGCCTTGGCGGCGCACGCCGCCGTAGTTCACGCCGCTCGATCGCGAGCCGCACAGGTCGCGCTCCAGCAGCACCACGCTGACGCCCTGGCGGCGCAGCGCCAATGCGGCCGACGCGCCCACAATGCCGCCGCCCACAATGGCGACATCGGTGTCAATCGTTCGGGTGGTGGTGTTCATGCGGCGGCCTCCGCCTGGGTGTGGTGCGGTTCAGCGGCATGTGCTTGCAGATGGATCGGAATCGGCTTGATGGGCGCTTGTCCACGCAGGCGCCCCACCAGCTCTACCGGCTTGCCGGTGGCCTGGGCAAGGATTTCAGCCGCAGCCACGCCACACATGCGGCCCTGGCAGCGGCCCATGCCCACGCGGGTCAGGGCCTTGAGGCGGTTCATTTCGTCGGCCCCGGTGTCGCGGGCGCAGGCGCGCAGCTCGCCCGCCGTGATGTTCTCGCAGCGGCACACCACCAGCGCATCGGGCGCGTGGGCCGCCCAGTCGGTGGGGAAGGGGAAGGCGCGTTCCAGCCCTTGTCTGAAGGGCATCAGGTTCGTCAACTTGCGCTCTAGTTCTGCGGCACGTGCGGCATCTACCTTCACGCCGTGGTCGGCCAGCAGTGCCAGCGCGGCGCGCTCGCCCGCCCATTCGGCTGCATCGGCGCCCATGATGCCCGCGCCATCGCCCGCCAGGTACACGCCCGCCACGCTGGTGCGGCCCGCGCTGTCGCGCTCGGGCAGGTGGGCGCGGTGCATCGGCGCCCAGGCAAAGCGACAACCCAGCAGGTCGGCCAGTTGGGTCTCGGACCGCAGTGCGTAGCCAAAGCCCACGGCGTCGCAGGGCATGGTGTGCTCGGTGTTCCCGTCGCTCCACACCACGGCGTTCACCCGTGTGTCTCCTTGCACGCGCACGGGCCGCACGCCGGTGTGCACCGGCACGCCCTGCGCGCGCAGCCACCCCACGTAGTACAGGCCCTTGGCCAGCACGGTGGGCTGCGTCAGCATGCCGGGCAGGGCGGCCAACTGGTCGGCAAAGCGGGCCGTGTCCAGCACCGCGGCCACCTTCGTGCCTGCCTTGGCATATTGGTACGCCACCAGGTACAGCAGCGGCCCGGTGCCCATCAGCACCACGTTGCGGCCGATGGTGCAGCCCTGGAACTTGAGCGCCACTTGAGCGCCACCCAGCGTGTACACGCCGGGCAGTGTCCAGCCCGGTAGGGGCAGCACCCGGTCGGTGGCGCCGCTGGCCACGATGAGCTGGCCGTAGGGCACCGTGCGCGTGGTCTGTGTGGGGCCATGCAGCACATCGAGCAAGCCACCCTGGGCGTTCCACACCAGGCTGTTGGGTTGGTAGTCGATGTGGGCGTCCAGACCATCCAGCGTGTTGTGCAATGCCGTGGCGCGCTTGGCCTCGGTGCCGTACAGCGTTTGTGGGCTGCGGGCAAAGTCCGCGGGCGGGCGGCGGTAGATTTGCCCGCCGCCGCGCGCGGCCTCGTCAATCAGCACGGGCCGCACACCATGCGCCACCAGGGTTTGCGCGGCGCGAATGCCTGCCGGGCCTGCGCCGACGATCACCGGTTGCAAGGTGGGAGCGGTCATGCGGGCTCCCCGGTGGTCAGCTGCATGCCTGCTTTCACAAAGGTGGCGCAAGACCGCAGCCGCTCACCGCTCGCAGTCAGCACCCAGCAGTCCTGGCATGCGCCCATCAGGCAAAAGCCAGCACGCGGCTCGTGGCTGAACTCGTTGCGGCGCAACTGGGCGCGGTGGGTGAGGATGGCGGTCAACACCGTGTCGCCTTCGAGCGCGGTGGCAGGTTCGCCGTCGAGCATGAAGGGTACGGAGGCCCGATCTTTTTCGGCCACGCGGTGGAGCAGGGCTGGTTTCACGGTCATGAAAGTCGTGCCCATTTATTTACGTCCCACGAGCACGCGGTCCAGTCCGTACACCCGGTCCAGCAACACCATCGCGCAGGCTGTCAGGGCCACCATCAGTGCCGACACCGCCGCCATCAGCGGGTCAATCGACTCGGTGGCGTACATGTACATGCGCACCGGCAGCGTCACCGTGCTGGGCGAGGTGACAAAGATCGACATGGTCACTTCGTCAAAGCTGTTGATGAAGGCCAGCATCCAGCCGCCCGTCACGCCCGGCAAAATCATCGGCAGCGTGATGCGCGTGAACACCGTGGCCTGGCTCGCGCCCAGCGACAGGGCGGCGTGCTCGGCACTGCGGTCAAACCCCACCAGCGCCGCCACCACCAGCCGCAGCGTGTAGGGCGTGACGATGAGCGCATGCGCAAACACCAGCCAGCCAAAGCTGCCCGTGCCACCCAGCAGCGCAAACAGGCGCAGCAGGGCGACGCCCAGCACCAGGTGCGGAATGATCAGCGGCGACAGAAACAGACCGTTGAGAAAGCCGCGCCCCGCAAACTCATAGCGCGTGATGGCAATGCCCGCAGGCACGGCCAGCACCGTGGCCAGCGTGGCCGATGCCAGCGCCAGCCACAGGCTGTTCCAAAACGACTGCACAAAGTCCGAATGCTCGAACACCGCCTTGAACCAGCGCAGCGAGAACTCGGTGGTGGGCAGCGTCAGCGTGTTGTGCGGCGTAAACGCCACGATGCACACCACCAGCAAGGGGGCGAGCATGAAGGTGATGACCAGCGCGTTGAACGCGAGGGCGAGAGGGCCGTTCTTCTGCATCGCTTCAGCCCAACGCTTTCTTGTAGCGGCCTTCAACCAGTCGGTTGTAGCTCAGCATCACCACCAGGTTGGCCACCAGCAGCGTCAGCGCAATGGCAGCGCCCAGCGGCCAGTTCAGCTCGTGCAGGTACTCGTCGTACACCACCGTGGCCACCATCTTCAGCCGCCGCCCGCCCAGCAGGCCGGGGATGGCAAACGAGCTGGCGGCCAGGCCAAACACGATCAAACTGCCCGACAAAATGCCTGGCAGCACCTGCGGCAACACAATGCGCCGCAACGTGGTGAACGGCGTGGCCTGCAGCGACAGGGCGGCGTTCTCCACACCCGGGTCCAGCTTCTGCAGCGATGTCCACACGGGGATCACCATGAAGGGCAGCATCACATGCACCAGCGCAATCACCACGGCAATCTCGGTGTAGAGCATCTTCACGGGGCCAATGCCAAGCCACTGCAGTGCGCCATTCACCAGCCCCTCGGGGCCCAGCAGCATGCTCCAGCCAAAGGCCCGCACCACCACCGACACCAGCAGTGGCGCCAGCACCACCAGCAGCAAGATGGAGCGCCACGGGTTGCCCATGCGGCTCAGGATGTAGGCTTCGGGCGCACCAATCGCCACGCAGATCAGCGTGACCAGCCCGGCAATCCAGAACGTGCGCCAGAAGATCGTGTGGTAGTACGAATCGGTGAACACATGGGCGTAATGCTCCAGCGTGAACTCACCCGCCTTCACCCCCGTGGCCGGGTCAAACGCGTTGAACGACAACACCGCCGTGAGCGCCAGCGGCACCAGCAGCAGCACCGTGAACAGCAGCAGCGCCGGGCCTGACAGCCACCAGGGTGCGGCCTTTTTGTGCAGCAAGGTGGTGGCCAGGTTCATGGCGCCACCTCGGCGATTTCTTTGGCCTCCGGCTCGGCCAGGGCGGTCTCATCGGCGGGCAGCAGGCGCATGCAGTGGTCGGGCCAGTCCACGCCCGTGCGCTCGCCCTCGGCCAGGTCGGGGCGGCCGTCGTTGGGGGTCAGCACCATCAGGTCACCCACAGGCGTGCCGATGCGGTAGAGCCACTGGCTGCCCAGAAAGAAACGCTCGCACACCTGACCATCGAGTCGGCCCTGCACGGCGGGCACCAGTTGCACCTTTTCAGGCCGCACGCTCAGCAGAACGGCGGCGCCGGGGCGATGGTGGGCGCCATCCACTTCCACCGTCAGCGCGCCCACCGCCACCTGCGTGTGGGTGCCGCTCGCATGGGTCACCTTGCCTAGCAGCAGGTTGGCCTTGCCCACAAAGGTGGAGATAAAGCGGGTGCGCGGATATTCGTACACGCGGTGCGGGTGGTCGATCTGCGTGGCGCGGCCGGCCTCCATCACCACCACACGGTCGCTGATGGACATGGCCTCGCTCTGGTCGTGCGTGACCATGATGGTGGTCGTGCCCACCTTGCGCTGGATCTGCCGGAGCTCAAACTGCATTTCTTCGCGCAGCTTGGCGTCGAGGTTGGACAGGGGCTCGTCCAGCAGCAGCACGGGCGGCTCGATCACCAGCGCGCGCGCCAGTGCCACCCGCTGGCGCTGCCCGCCCGACAACTCACGCGGGTAGCGCGTGGCGTGCGCCTCCAGGTGCACCAGCGCCAGTGCCTGGGCCACGCGCTCGGCGCGCTCAGCCTTGGGCACCTTGCGCATCTCCAGCCCAAAGCTCACATTGGCCGCCACCGTCATGTGCGGGAACAGCGCATAGCTTTGGAACACGATGCCCAGCCCGCGCGTGTTGGCCTTGGCGTGCGTGATGTCCTTGCCATCGAGCTCAATGCGCCCGCTGGTCACCGCCTCAAACCCCGCCACCATCTGCAGCGTGGTCGTCTTGCCGCAGCCCGAAGGCCCCAGCAGCGACACAAATTCACCCTTTTGCACCGTGAGGTTCATGGCCTGCACCGCGCAGGTGCTGCCATAGAACTTGGTCACATCCGTGAGCTTGAGAAACGACATGGCGAAAGCCTTTCCGGTGGTGGCACTGCGCGGGTTGGCTGGAGCCTGTGCGTGCCACCTGCTTGTGGAGTTGCATGGATGGGCTGCGGGGCTTTTGAGTGTTTGCACCGGGGTGGTGCAATCGCCTCGCAAAGTTTGAAACAACCGCTCGATTCGATTGAATCTATTGCAATAAACAAACCAGAGCGCTTCGGGTATTCCATTAAACAGAATTTTTCTTGAATTTATTCCATTCAATGAAATATCATGCCTTCGGTTTGAACACAAAATTCCACAGGAGCGATGTATGGAAGCCGCATCAACCGCCACCGGCGGCGTACCCCGGGTGTTTGCCGTCATCCGGGCCCTGTCGGCCGTGCAGGCCGAGGGCGGGCGAGTCACCCAATTGGCGCGTGCAGTGGGCCTCACGCAGGGCACCACGCACCGTTTGCTGCAATCGCTGGTGGCAGAGGGCATGGTCGAGCAGGACGAGCGCAGCAAGCTCTACCGACTGAGCATGGACTTCTTCGCCCTGGCCGCCAAAGCGGGCAACCCCGGCGACCTGCGCAGCCTGTGCCGCCCCGTGCTGCTGCGCCTGTGCGCCAGCCTGGGCGACAGCATCTTTCTATTGGTGCGCAGCGGGTTCGACGCCGTGTGCCTGGACCGAAGCGAAGGCCCGTTCCCCATCCGGTCGTTCACCGGCGACATCGGCGGCCGCGTGGCCCTGGGCGTGGGGCAGGGCGCGTTGGCCATTTTGGCCTTCTTGCCCGAGGCCGAGCGCGAAGAGGTCATCCGCTTCAACCTCTCGCGCGTGCGCGAGTACGGCGTGTTTGACGAGGTCTACTTGCGCACCGAAATCGAGCGTGTGCGCCAGCTGGGCTACGCGGGCCGCAACACCGGCTTGCTCGAAGGCATGGCCGGTGTGGCTGTGCCCATCTGCGACCGCGAAGGCCGCGCCGTGGCCGCGCTGAGTGTGGGCACGATTGCGGACCGATTGAGCGCCGACCGCATGCCCACGGTGGTGGAACTGCTCAAGCGCGAGGCTGCTGCGATTGGGCCGAAGATCAATCCGTTTGATGCGACCTTGAGAAGACCGGCGCAAAGTCTGTCAGGCGGGAGTGGCGAACGGCAGATCAACCCTGTTGGAATGGCAACCTCCACGCAAAGGGATTGATGGGAAGCGGCTCCAGGGACGCTGTTTTGAGTCAATCGCCGATCTCACAAACAGTTCAAAAAAGTTATTCCAAAGGACGTGTACGGGTGCGTGGTTACCCTCCAAGCGACAGGTGACCCGCGCCCCTGGCGTCAACTGCGTGTCCGCGCGAGAAACGCTTTCAACTCACGACCCACAAGGTCTGTCGCCTCCAGCGCGAGCCAATGTCCATAGCCCGGATATCGGCGCACCACCTGCGCGCCGAAGCGATCCGCGAACGCGGGGGCAATGTAGGGGTCGTCATCACTCCACAACACCTGCGAGGGAATGCGAGATGCAAGATCGCGCAGCTGCGTGTCCCACCCTTGGAAGTGAGAGAGTTCGCTGGCGCGAAAAAAGCGCAGCGCCATCTTCTTCATGGCGGGGGTGATCCGGTCGTAGATCTGATCGATTTGCGCGGTGGTGAGCCGGCTGGCGCCTTTCTTCATCTCGCGCGTGAAGGCTCGGCGGCTTGTTAGGCGCTGGGCCAGTTCGCCGATGAGGGGCGTGCGCCAGATCTTGTGCAGCGTTGTCCATGGGTAGTCCGGCGAGAACGCCGTGTTGAAGATGGTGAGCGATCTGACCTTTTCAGGCCACTTGACGGCCCACGCCAAGCCAAATTGGCCGCCAATGTCATGGACCACCAGATGGAGCGGCTCCGTCAGCCCTGCCTGGAGGACCAGCCCGTCAACGAACCTCGCCAGGTGCTCCAGCGAGCAGTTGAAGTTCTGCGCAGCAATGGATCGCCCGTAGCCTGGCAGATCAGGTGCAAGGCACCGGTGCTCCGACTGGATATGTTCGATGAGGCCACTCCATACGTCGGAGGTGTCTGGATTGCCGTGCAGAAATAGCACCGGGGGGCCTATGCCCTTGTCCACCAGGTGCACCTGGTTTCCATCGACATTCAACATTCCGGCTCCTTATGGGTGACCAGCACTGGCGCCCGCGACGAGGAAGCGCAGCATGTTCTCAAGAACGTGTTCGAAGGCCGGGTCGGAATCGAGTTTTCCAGCCAACTGCAGCGAAACGGCTCCGTGGATGGCGCTCCAGAAAATCCGTCCTAGAAGTCGGGATTCTCCGGCCAGGAAGCCGCCTTTCACCAGAAGCTCTATGGGTGCGGCCATGATCTGCTCGGCACGCAGAGCGGCACGGGCCAGGTCCGGAAAGCCCGCCACGTCAGGGTGCGGAAGGTCGAACATCAGCTTGTAGGCCCTGGGGTTTTCAAACGCGAAGCCGAGGTATGCCTGTCGCACAGCGGCTGAACGCTCCCAGGCGCCGGTCTCCGTGGCAAAGGCAAGCTCCAGGGATTCTGAAAAGCGGTCCAGTGCGGCCGCGGTGACCGCGGCCAGGATTTCGTTCTTGTCGCGAAAGTACCGGTAGGGCGTCATCGCGCTGCAGCCCAACTCCTGCGCAAGCTGCCGCACGGAGACACCATCGACGCCGTGATCGGCAAATGCACGCTCAGCCACTGAAAGTAGCCGGAGGCGAAAGTCCTGAACCTCTGCTTCCGTCAAAGTCTTTGGCATTGCATCTCCGTGTAATTTACAGTGTAAATATACGATGTAAATTAAATTGGTGCAAGTATCAAATGAATGTGCCTGTGGGCCGCTGTGATGCCGCCTACTTCTTGTGGGCACTGACGCGGCCGCCCTGTGGTTCAAAAAGCACGGCATTGTCAATGCGGTGGTGTGCCACACGGATGCACCGCTATAGTCCGCGCTCCCTTTGGGTCGGCTGCACATCGGCAACGGTGCGCGCTGCGGCCCTCCCGTTACTTTCAAGAAAACAGAACAAACACCATGGGTCTCCAGCAAGCCACTCCCGAATACCTCGACCAATGCCGCGCCGCACAGCGGGCTGAGCAGGAGCAATCCCTGGCCAGCACCAACAACTGGGCGCACGTAGACAAGCCCCAGGCGCATGCCGACTTCGATGCGTTCTACAAGGAATTGGCCCCGTTGATCGATGCAAACGAGCCTGCGTCTCCCGCCATCCAGGCCTTGATGGCAAAACACTTTGCCATCGTCTCGCGCTTTTACGTGCCCTCGCGCGAGGCCTATGTGGGCACTGCGCTGTTCTACGCGGACAACGCCGACATGAAGGCGTTTCACAATACCTACCATCCCCGTCTGGTGGAGTTTTTGGGCGGGGCGGTGCACGCCTATGCCCAGCAGAACCTGGTCTGAATTCCCGGTCTGGCCCGCCCGCCACAGCCATGCTGGCCACGCGTTCTCAATGCCCATGCAACCCCTCTCTGCACCACCCGCACCGCATTCACCGCCGGAGCCCTTGCCGGTGTGTGCAGCTCTGGCCGAGGCGTTGATGGATGACCCGTTCTATCAGGCCGTCACCATCGACCACGCGGCAGCCCCTGCACTGCGGCACCGGGTGCTGGCCCACTACTTTGCGCTGGCCATGGACGAGGCCTGTGCCGTCGGCGAGGTGCTGCAGGCAGGCACCGACGGGGCAGCATGCTGGATCACGAACCGGGCCACCGCCAGCGAGAAGGCCATGCACAGCGCACGGCGCACCGAAGGCCTGGCCCGGTGCCTGGGCCCCCTGGGTTTCGACAACTACCAGCGCATCGCCGCTGCCATGGAAGAACAGGTGCCCGGCAATCTGCACAACGCCTGGTACCTGTCGATCCTGGGCGTGCGCCCGGCGGCCCGTGGCCAGGGCCTGGCGCAGCGGCTGATTCTGCCGACCTTGGTCCGCGCAGACCTGGCAGGCACAGCCTGCTATCTGGAAACCTTCAACCCGCTCAGTCTTCCGTTCTACCGGCGCCTGGGGTTTACCGGCGAGACGGAGTGCGTTGAGCCCGTCTCGGGTCGCATGTACTGGCTGATGGCGCGCGATGCAAGGCCTCCATCCTGATGGCGGCGGCGGTTGCCAGCGCGCCTACTTTCTCGCAAGCCCTGCACTGAATTGCCATGGGTCATGGTTTGCCTGGCAAAGCAGATGATCTGCCCGCTCATCCCCGATTCGGGGCTGTCATTGATCACGTAGTATCGTTGGGTAATAGAGAGAAACAAGCCACCCAGCGAGGGCGAATCCTGTGCGATCCCTGGCTCGTCCGGCAGGGACTGGCAAGGAAGCTGGTGTGCGAGAGGGCAATAAATAATGAAGCGTGATGTTCGCTGGGCTGCGCTGCTGCTGGTGGTGGTGTACCTGTCGGTGTCTGCCACCACCGCTTGGCAGATATGGTCGGCACGAGAGCACTCGCTGGCCGAAATAGACACCCAGAACCTCAACCTGGCACAGACCCTGAACACCTACACGGAAGGCGTCATCACCCAAAGTGCCATGCTGCTTCTGGGCATCGTCGAGCGCCTTGAAGAAGAGGGGACGGAGCCCGGGCATCTGCAGCGCCTGCAACGGCTGATTGGCCGGCAAGAGCACCTGCTCAACCAGCTCAATGGCATGGCCATCTACGACCATGCGGGCAACCGGCTGATGTCCTCCATCGGCCCCGCACCAGCCCATGCGAGTGGGGCAGACAGGGCCTTCTTTGCGCACCACCGGGACAATTCATCCCCTGAGCCTTTTATCGGACCCGCCATCCAAAGCCGCTCCACGGGCGACTGGGTCATTACCGTCAGCCGGCGCTTTGACGACCATGACAAGCGCTTTGCCGGTGTCGTGGTCGTGAGCCTGGGCATCAAGGATTTCCTGGAGTTGTTTGGCAAGATCGACGTGGGCACGCAGGGGGCCATCGGCCTGTCTACCACCGGCGGGCAGATGCTGGTGCGCTACCCCTACCGCGAGCAGGACATGGGCCGCGACTTCTCCAAGTCTCCCAACTTCCAGCGCTTCTACTCGGGCGCGGTGTCCGGCACCGCCGCGTTCAAATCCGGCATCGACGGAACGCAGCGGTTGTACGCCTACCGCAAGAACGACCGCTACCCCCTGATCACCACCGTGGCAGTGGGCAAGGAAGAAGCACTGAGCCGCTGGCGGCGCCAGGCGCTGCTCACCACAGGTGTCGTGGGGGCCTTGTTGCTGGGCATCACGGCCATTGGGTGGCATCTGCTGATCGACATCCGCCGCCGCACCCGTGCCGAGGCTTCGCTGGTAGCGGCGCGAGAAGACCTGATGGCTGTGAACCAGAAGCTCGAAGCTCTGGCTGCGCAAGACCAGCTCACAGGCCTGGCCAATCGCCGCTGCTTTGATGAAACCTTGAATGTGGAGTGCCGCCGCGCCGGTCGAGAAGCTACTCCGCTGTCCCTGCTGCTCATCGATGTCGACCACTTCAAAGGCTTCAACGACACCTACGGCCATGTGGAGGGCGACGCCTGCTTGCAGGCGGTGTCGAAGTGCCTGGTGCAGTACGCAAAGCGCCCGGGGGATCTGGTGGCGCGCTATGGGGGCGAGGAGCTGGCCATCATCCTGCCCAACACCGACCTGCCAGGCGCGCAGGTCGTTGCAGAGGTGGTGCGTGAGCGAATTGAAGCCCTGGCCATCCGCCACGGCTCCAGCGCCTTCGGGCATGTCACGGTCAGTGTGGGCGCCGCATGCATGGCAGGTTCTTATGGGGAAGGCAGCGAGCGGCAGTTGATCGAGGCGGCGGACCGCATGCTTTACCGGGCGAAGGCCTCAGGCCGCAATCGGGTGGAGGCCTGAGCGGACAGAAATGACAGTGCCACATGTTCCCCTATTGCACCCCAAATACCGCCCGGATATCGATGGTTTGAGGGCCATCGCGGTTGTTTCGGTGGTGGCCTTCCACGCATTTCCCTCCTGGATCGGGGGTGGATTCATTGGCGTCGATATCTTCTTCGTGATATCTGGCTATCTGATCTCCTCCATCATTTTTGAAAGCCTGGACAAAAAGGCTTTCAGTTTTTCTGAATTTTATGCGCGCCGCATTCGGCGCATATTCCCGGCGCTTCTATTGGTCTTGATAGCCTGCCTTGCCTTTGGCTGGTTTACGTTATGGGCAGATGAATACAAGCAGTTGGGCAAGCACGTCATGGGAGGCGTTGGATTTGTTTCCAATTTTGTGCTTTGGGGGGAGGCAGGCTATTTTGACAACTCTGCGGAAACCAAGGTCTTGCTGCATTTGTGGAGCCTGGGGATCGAGGAGCAGTTCTACATTGTCTGGCCCGTGCTGCTCTGGGTGGCCTGGAAGTGCAAATTCAATCTCTTCGCAATCACCGTGGTGTGCGCGATTTTATCCTTTGCGCTCAATATAAAAGGTGCAGGGCAAAATGCCATCACGACTTTTTATTCACCTCAAACCCGATTCTGGGAGCTTCTTTGTGGAAGCCTGCTGGCTTGGTTTTTTATTTATGGGAAGGATGTGTGCAGAAAGTGGGCGGTTGCACTCCATGGCTGGCGAACCATCGCCGTTCACTACCAAAAAATCAAACCCCGCGATGGGTTCTTGTTGAACGTATCGTCGCTGCTGGGTTTGTTGTTGCTGGCGTATGGGTTTTGGCGAATCGATAAAAACATGAACTTCCCAGGTGTTTGGGCGGTAGTGCCTGTGCTGGGGACCATGTTGACGATTTCAGCGGGGCCAAGCGCATGGATCAACAGAAAAATACTGTCGAACAGAATCGCAGTCTGGTTGGGTTTGATCAGTTTTCCATTGTATTTGTGGCACTGGCCCCTGCTTTCCTTCGCGCGGATTGTGGAAGGTGAAGTGCCGAGCCGGGATGTCCGCATTGCGGCTGTCGCTCTGTCTGTGGTGCTGGCATGGCTGACTTATCGCCTGGTGGAGCGCCCGGTGCGGCTGGGCCGCCGCAGTCCATGGAAAGTGGTGGCGCTGGTGGCTTTGATGGTCACCGTTGGCAGTGCTGGATATATCGTCTACGACAGCGATGGCGTCAAATCACGGAGCCATGTGGTCAAAATGAATTCCATCAATGCCCAATTTGTGGGGCCGTTGTGGAAGTTTGCAAAAAATGACCTCTGCGAATCAAAGTATCCTTTTGCGGACACCGAAAAATATGGCTGGTGGTTTTGCATGGCCAATAGCCCGGAAAAGCCAACCCTGCTGTTGTTGGGCAGTAGCTTTGCCAACCATCTCTATCCGGGTTTTGCCCTGAATGATGAGTTCAAGCACCATTCGGTGCTCTCCATCGGGACTTGCGATGCCGGCTGGGTTGAAAGGTCTGACCCAACCACCGAGCTGACTTCCTTGCCCTGTTCTGGCCAGAGGCGGTTTGATCAGCAGGAGTTCATCAACCATCTTGTTGTGAAAGAGAATTCAATCCGATATGCGGTCATCGGTGGCGTTCGCCACAACACCGATCCAGGCTACCTGGAAAGACTGAGAAAAAGAATTGATTTTCTCGAAAAAAATAACATCAAAGTCATTGTTTTTAGCCCGCATGTGAGGCTGAAATACGATATCAAGGGCTGCTACGCGCGGCCCCTGAAGGAAACTGAAAAAACCTGCCTGGCTTCTGTGGATGATTATGCTGAAATAGCGAATAATTTCCATCGGCTGATGGGGTCAATTCTCAAAACCAATCCCAATGTTCTGGTATTCGATCAGAACACGGTTTTTTGCGATGCACGTGTGTGCCACTTCAAGCTCCCTGTCATGCCCGCTTTCAGGGATGAATATTCGCATTATTCAGAATTTGCCAGCAGACTGGTCATCGAGGAGTTTGCCAGGTGGGCCAAAATTCATGCCCCAGACATGCTGGCGCCCTGAAATCCCGATGCGGAGGGGCTCCCTTGTCTCGGCGCACCGGCCTCGTGGTCGGGCTGGCTTGCCTGCGGTGGCGGGCTGCATCTCTCCACCGGCTCATCCTGCTGTGGTCGGCAGTGCGTGGCACTCCTTCACCACCCAATCCCTGAACGCCTTCACCAACGGCGTCTGCGCCCGCGCCTCGGGGTACACCAGGTAATACGCATCGGTGCTAGTCAGCACCTGGTCTGACAGCTCCACCAGACTCCCCGCCGCCAATTCCTGCTCAATCAAAAAGCGTGGCAGCAGCGCCGCCCCCAGGTGCGAGACCGCAGCTTGCGCAATCATGGCGAAGTGTTCGGACTGGGGGCCGCGCAGGGCCAGGGCCGTGGGGGCGCCCACCAGCTCAAACCATTCGGCCCACTGCGTGGGGCGGGTGCTTTGCTGCAGCAGCACCACACGGGTCAGGTCTTGCGGGGTGTGGATGTTGTGGCGGTCACGGTAGGCGGAGCTGCACACAGGCACGGTTTCTTCGTGCATCAGGTATTCGCACACGGCGCCCGCCCAGTGCGGCGCGCCGAAGTGGATGGCAGCGTCAAACGGCGTGCCCGCAAAGTCAAAGGGCTCGGTGCGGGCCGAGAAGTTGACCATGGCTTCGGGGTGCAGCGCCATGAAGCCGCCCAGGCGCGGGATGAGCCAGCGCGTGCCCAGCGTGGGCAGCACGGCCAGGTTGAGCAGACCGTCGGTGCTGGAGAACGCCATGGTCTTTTGCGTGCTGGCCGACAGCTGTTGCAGCACGTTTTGCACGTCGGCGGCATAAACGCGGCCCGCGTCGGTCAGCACCACGCGCTGGCGCACGCGGTGGAAGAGGGCGGTGCCCAGTTGATCTTCCAGCTGCCGGATCTGGCGCGATACGGCGCTTTGGGTGAGGTGCAGTTCCTCCGCCGCGCGCGACACGCTCTGGTGGCGTGCTGCTGCCTCAAAGGCCAGCAGATCGGCTGTGGAAGGCAGGAAGGTGCGGCGCAGCAGGGTCATGCGTAGGGGGAATGATTGGCGGTGGCAAAAATTACATCTTTTTAGCCACGGGCGCTCAATTGATAAGCGTTCATAGTCCTGATATTTTCAGATACTTCATTCTCATTTGTGATCAAGTAGTTCCATTTTTTTGCTATCCAGCACGGCGAGATTGGCGGATATTGGCGTATTCGCTGGGTGCTTTCTTCATCCGCTTTTCCCTTCTTCCCCCGCCTTCCTGACCTTTGCGAGCCGCCATGCCTGCCACCTCTGCCGCCACCCTCCTTGTGACCGAAGTCGATCAACTGCTGCAACGCCTGGGCGTGCCCCGCGCCGCGTACACCGGCGGCACGCTGGCTGCCCGCTCGCCCATCACGGGCGAGGTGCTGGCCCAGGTGCCACAGCAAAGCGCTGCCGATGCCACGGCCGCCATTGGCCGCGCGCATGCGGCCTTTTTGGCGTGGCGCAATGTGCCGGCACCGCGCAGGGGTGAGCTGGTGCGCCTGCTGGGTGAAGAGCTGCGCGCCGCCAAGGCGGATCTGGGCCTGCTGGTAACCATCGAGGCGGGCAAGATCCCGTCCGAAGGCCTGGGCGAGGTGCAGGAGATGATCGACATTTGCGACTTTGCCGTGGGTCTGTCGCGCCAGCTGTATGGCCTGACGATTGCCACCGAGCGCCCCGGCCACCGCATGATGGAAACCTGGCACCCGCTGGGCGTGTGCGGCGTCATTTCGGCCTTCAACTTCCCGGTAGCCGTGTGGTCGTGGAACGCCGCGCTGGCACTGGTGTGTGGTGATTCGGTGGTGTGGAAGCCGTCCGAGAAAACCCCGCTCACCGCCCTGGCCACGCACGCGATTGCCCAGCGTGCCATCGCACGCTTTGGCGCCGACGCACCCGAAGGCCTGCTGGAGCTGATCGTCGGCCAGCGCGACCTTGGCGAGGTGCTGGTGGATGACGCCCGCGTGCCCGTGCTGTCGGCCACGGGCTCCACCGCCATGGGCCGCGCCGTGGGCCCGCGCCTGGCAGCGCGGTTTGCGCGCGGCATTCTGGAGCTGGGCGGCAACAACGCGGCCATCGTTGCGCCCACGGCTGACCTGGACCTGGCCCTGCGCGGCATTGCGTTCGCCGCCATGGGCACGGCCGGCCAGCGCTGCACCACGCTGCGCCGCCTGTTTGTGCACGAAAGCACTTACGACCAGCTGGTGCCCCAGCTCGCCAAGGTGTACGCCAACGTGCAGGTGGGCGATCCGCGCACCGCGGGCACGCTGGTGGGCCCGCTGATCGACCGCATGGCCTTTGACGGCATGCAAAAGGCGCTGGAGCAAAGCCGCGCGCTGGGCTCCACGGTGCACGGTGGTGGCCGTGTAGAAGGCATCGGCGGTGCGGATGCGTACTACGTGCGCCCTGCGCTGGTGGAGCTGCAAAAACACGAAGGCCCCGCGCTGCACGAAACCTTTGCGCCCATCCTGTACGTGGTGCGCTACGGCACCATTGACGAAGCCATTGCCATGAACAACGCCGTGGGTGCGGGCCTGTCGTCGTCCATCTTCACGCTCAATGTGCGCGAGGCCGAACAGTTCATGTCGGCGGCGGGTTCGGACTGCGGCATTGCCAACGTGAACATTGGCCCCAGCGGCGCCGAGATTGGCGGCGCGTTCGGCGGCGAGAAGGAAACGGGTGGTGGCCGCGAGGCGGGCTCGGACAGCTGGAAGGCTTACATGCGCCGCGCGACGAACACCATCAACTACTCCACCGCATTGCCGCTGGCACAGGGCGTGACGTTTGACGTGTAACCCACGCGCTGGTTGCCCCGTTCATGTTGATTGTTAAGACCCCAAACCCCATCGTCATCATTGGCGGTGGTGTCATCGGCAGTGCCATTGCGTACTTTCTCACGCTGCAGCAACCGGGCTGCGAGGTGGTGGTGGTCGAGCGCGATCCGACCTATGCACGTGCATCGTCGGCGCTGTCGGCCAGCTCCATCCGCCAGCAGTTCTCGACGGACATCAACATCCAGATATCGGCCTACGGCATTGGCTTTCTGCGCAACGTGGGCACGCTCCTGGCCTGCAACGGCGATGTGCCCAACATCGGTCTGCACGAAGGCGGCTACCTGTACCTGGCCACTGCAGCGGGCGAGGCCACGCTGCGCGAGAACCATGCGTTGCAAAGGCAGTACGGTGCCGACGTGGCGCTGCTCAGCCCGCGTGAATTGGCCGAGCGCTTTCCGTGGCTGGCACTGCAGGATGTGGCGCTGGGCTCGCTGGGCCTGTCGGGCGAGGGCTGGTTTGATGGCTACCTGCTGCTGACAACGCTGCGCAAGAAGGCACAGAGCCAGGGCGTGCGCTATGTGGCCGACGAGGCGGTGGGCTTCGACACGGCGGCCAGCGACGGCGTGCTGCATGTGAACGCAGTACGCCTGCAAAGCGGCACCGTGCTGCCTTGCCGCTACGCCGTGAACGCCGGTGGCCCCTGGGCGGCAGCCATCGCGGGCTGGGCGGGAATTGTTTTGCCCGTGGTGGGCAAGCGCCGCACGGTCTTCAACCTGGCCAGCCCCGCAGCGCTGCCGGGCTGCCCACTGCTCATCGACACCAGTGGCATCTGGCTGCGGCCCGAGGGCAAAGGCTTCATCTGCGGCTTTGCGCCCAACGCCGACAACGACGCCGACTTTGCCCCGCTGGAGCCCGAGTACGACGCGTTTGACAACCTCATCTGGCCCACGCTGGCCGAGCGCATTCCTGGCTTTGAAGCGCTGCGCATGCAGGGCGCCTGGGCAGGCTACTACGAGATGAACACCTTCGATCACAACGCCATCGTGGGCCTGCACCCGGCGTGCGACAACCTGGTGTTTGCCAACGGCTTTTCGGGCCACGGCCTGCAGCAGTGCCCGGCCGTGGGGCGTGGCTTGGCGGAGTGGATGTTGACGGGCGGCTACCAGAGCCTGGACCTGTCGCCGCTGTCCATCGAGCGCATTGCGCGCAACCGGCCGCTGCTGGAGAAGAACGTCATCTGAGCCTTTAGCCCCCTGCGGCGATGCCCCGGCGCACCGCCCGTTCGATTTTTCCTTTTTCGGTATTTCTGCTTTCGACGCTTTCCAACCTGCCAATCACAACACCACCGGAGACAACGACCATGGCAATTTCCCGCAAGACATTCACCGCGCTCGCCGCAGGGCTGGCACTGGCCTGCACGGCTTTTGCACCTGCGCACGCACAGACCCTATCCACCCCCACGCTGGAGAAGATCAAGGCATCTGGCAAGGCGGTGCTGGGCGTGCGCGAGACGTCGCCGCCCATGGCCTATGCGCTGGGAGCCAACGAGAAATATGTGGGCTACCACGTGGAGCTGTGTGAGCGCGTGCTCAAGGAAATCGTGCCCGACGCCAAGCTCGAATACATGGCCGTCACCGCACAGAACACGCTGCCCCTGGTGCAGAACGGAACGCTCGACATCGGCTGCGGCCCCACCACCAACAACACGGCGCGCCAGCAGCAGGTGGCCTTTGCGGTGACGACCTATGTGAGCGAAGTGCGGATGGCGGTGCGCAAGGATTCGGACCTCAAGTCCCTCAGCCAGCTGGCGGGCCGCACCATTGCTGCATCCACCGGCACCACGGCCGTGCAGCTGCTGCGCAAGCAAGAGCGTGCCTTGGGCGGCGCCCCCATCAAGACGGTGCTGGGCAAGGACCACCACGAGAGTTTTCTGCTGCTTGAAACAGGCCGTGCCGACGCATTTGTGCTCGACGACAACCTGCTCGCCGGGATGATTGCCAACTCCAAGGACCCGTCAGCCTACCGCATCGTGGGCGAGCCGCTGGGCGCCGAGCCGATTGCGCTGCTGTTCCGCAAGGACGACCCCGCCTTCAAGGCGGCGGTGGATGGTGTTCTCACCAGGCTGATGCAAAGCGGCGAGATGGAAAAGATTTACACCAAGTGGTTCGTGAACCCCATTCCGCCGAAGAACATGAGCCTGAGCCTGCCGCTGGGCACCACGCTGCGCCAGCTGTTTGCCACGCCCAACGACAAGCCCCTGGAGACCTACCAGCAATGAACGCACCCATCCCCGCCACGGCCTTCCGCGCGGCCGATCGCATCAGCGCCATCGGTGTGTCCGACATCGTGCGCATCACCCAGGCTGCCAACGAACTCAAGCGCCAAGGCCAGCCCGTGATCGTGCTGGGCCTGGGCGAGCCCGACTTCGACACGCCCGCCCATGTGATTGAAGCCGCGCAGCAGGCCATGGCGCAGGGCGACACGCACTACACGGTGCTGGATGGCACGCCCGCGCTCAAGGCGGCCATCCAGCTCAAGTTCCGCCGCGATAACGGGCTGGAGTTTGCAACCAACGAAATCACGGTGGGTGCGGGCGCCAAGCAGGTCATCTACAACGCGCTGATGGCCAGCCTGAATCCTGGCGACGAGGTGATCCTGCCCGCGCCGTACTGGACATCGTATGCCGACATGGTGCTGATTGCCGGTGGCGTGCCTGTGGTGGTGCCGTGCAGCGAGGCCAACGGGTTTCGCATCACGGCTGAGCAGCTCGATGCGGCCATCACGCCACGCACGCGCTGGGTGTTCATCAATTCCCCCTCCAACCCCAGTGGCACGGCCTACAGCGCCGAGCAGCTGCGGCCCATTTTGGAGGTGGTGCTGAACCACCCGCAGGTGTGGGTGCTGGCGGACGACATCTACGAACACATCCTGTACGACGGCCATGCGTTTGCCACTCCCGTGGCGGTGCTGCCCGCACTGCGCGACCGCACCCTCACGGTGAACGGAGTCTCCAAGTCGTACGCCATGACGGGCTGGCGCCTTGGCTATGGTGCAGGCCCGCGCGCACTGATCGCGGCCATGGCTGTGGTGCAAAGCCAGGCCACATCGTGCGCGTCGTCCATCAGCCAGGCGGCGGCGGTGGCTGCGCTCACCGGCCCGCAGGACGTGGTGGCCGAGCGCTGCCGCGCGTTTCAGGCTCGGCGCGACCTGGTGGTGGCGGCCCTCAACGCATCGCCGGGCCTGCGCTGCCGCGTGCCCGAGGGGGCGTTCTACACCTTTGCCAGTTGCGAAGGCGTGCTGGGCCGCACCACACCGGGTGGCGAACTGTTGCGCACGGACGCCGATTTCTGCGACTACCTGCTGCGCGAGTTCCACGTGGCCGTGGTGCCTGGCAGCGTGCTGGGGCTGGCGCCGTACTTCCGTATCTCGTACGCTGCCAGCATGGCCGACTTGCAGGAGGCCTGCGCACGCATCCAGCGCGCGTGCAAGGCGCTTTTCTGAGTTCTTGTTTTTTTGTGAAATGACCGTCTGACATGACCACCGCACCCACCACCTCCCGCACCGGCGGCCAGATCCTGGTCAGCCAGCTCATCACCCATGGCGTGAAGCAACTGTTTTGCGTGCCGGGCGAGAGCTACCTGGCCGTGCTCGATGCCCTGCACGATGCAGACATCGGCGTGACGGTGTGCCGCCAGGAAGGCGGCGCGGCCATGATGGCCGAGGCGCAGGGCAAGCTCACGGGGCAGCCGGGCATCTGCTTTGTGACGCGCGGGCCGGGCGCCACCAATGCGTCGGCCGGTGTGCACATTGCGCACCAGGACTCCACACCGATGATCCTGTTCGTGGGTCAGGTGGCACGTGGGGCCATGGGGCGCGAGGCGTTTCAGGAGCTCGACTACAGCGCGGTGTTCGGCACCATGGCCAAGTGGGTCGTGCAGATCGACGACCCGGCGCGCGTGCCCGAGCTGATCTCGCGGGCCTTCCATGTGGCCACGTCCGGACGACCCGGCCCCGTGGTGGTGGCATTGCCGGAAGACATGCTGACCGAAGCCACCACGGTGGCCGATGCGCTGCCCTACCAAGTGACCGAAACGCACCCCGGCCCGGCACAGATGGCCGAGTTGGCTGAGCGTTTGAAGGCCGCGCACCAGCCGGTGGCGATCCTGGGTGGCAGCCGCTGGTCCGAGCAGGCGGTGCGCGAGTTTGTGGCGTTCGCTTCAGATTGGTCGCTGCCGGTGTACTGCTCATTCAGGCGGCAGATGCTCTTCCCGGCCAACCATGCCTGCTACGGCGGCGACCTGGGCCTGGGCGTGAACCCGCGCCTGCTGGCGCGCGTCCGTGCGTCAGACCTGGTGCTGGTGGTGGGCGGGCGCCTGTCCGAGGTGCCGTCGCAAGGGTATGAGCTGTTTGCTGTCCCCAACCCCACACAGCCGCTGGTGCATGTGCATGCTGACGCGGATGAACTGGGCAAGCTCTACCGCCCCGCGCAGGCCATCCACGCCACGCCGCAGGCATTCACGGCGGCGCTGGCGGGTGTGCGGCCTGCAGGGGCCGTGGCCTGGCATGCCCATGCAGAGATGGCGCGGTCTGAATACCTGGCCTGGAGCGACACCGACCCTATCCACATCCCGGGTGAGCTGCAGATGGGCCAGGTGATGCAGCACCTCAAAGACGTGCTACCCGCCGACACCATCTTCTGCAATGGTGCCGGCAACTTTGCCACCTGGGTGCACCGCTTCTGGCCGTTTACCACCTATGCGAGCCAGCTCGCACCCACCAGCGGATCGATGGGTTACGGCCTGCCCGCCGGTGTGGGCGGCAAGCGACTGTGGCCGCAGCGCGAGGTGGTGGTGTTTGCGGGTGATGGCGACTTCCTCATGCACGGCCAGGAATTCGCGACTGCCGTGCAATACGGCCTGCCCATCATCGTGGTGCTGCTGGACAACGCCATGTACGGCACCATCCGCATGCACCAGGAGCGCGAGTACCCCGGTCGGGTCAGTGCCACGCAACTCAAGAACCCCGACTTCAAGGCCTACGCCCAGGCCTTTGGCGGACATGGCGAGCGCGTGGAGCGCACCGAAGACTTTGCCCCCGCCCTGGCCCGCGCCCGTGCGAGTGGTTTGCCCAGCGTGCTGCACTGCCTGATTGACCCCGAGGCAATCACGCCCACGGGCACGTTGCAGGGGATTCGCAGCGCGGCCATGGCGAAGCGCTGAAGCGCCGGATGAAGGAGCCGTTTATTCGTGGAGTTTGCGGTGTTCCGTAAAAACCAAGATCTATGAATTTTCAGAGGGTTGAGAGCAGCGGCATCTGGGTGTGATTGGCAGCAGCCTGGCAGCCCGCCGCGCACAATAGCGGGCGTGACTGTCTCAGTGCCTGATTTCCCTGACAACGAGCCCGCCCCTGGCGCCCAGCCTGGGCACCCGGGGCAGCGGCTGCGCCGCATCGCCCACCTCGACATGGATGCTTTTTTTGCATCTGTCGAACTGCTGCGCTACCCGCAGCTCAAGGGACTGCCCGTGGTGATCGGCGGCGGGCGGCGCAAGGTGGATGAATTGCTGCTGCAAGGCCCGGATGGCACAGGCTTGCGCGAGCGGCATTTCATCCCGGTGGAGGACTTCCCGCTGCTCAGGGACTATGTGGGCCGGGGCGTGATCACCACCGCCACCTATCCGGCGCGGCAGTTTGGCGTGGGCTCGGCCATGGGCATGATGAAAGCCGCCAAGCTGTGTCCGCAGGCCATTGTGTTGCCCGTGGACTTTGACGAGGTGCGCCGGTTTTCACGCCTGTTCAAAAGCACGATCACCGAGATCGCACCGGTAATGCAGGACCGGGGCGTGGACGAGGTGTACATCGACTTCACCGATGTACCCGGCGGCCAGCGGGAAGGGGGCCGGGTGCTGGCGCGGCTCATTCAGAAAAGCATCTTTGACGTGACTGGGCTCACTTGCTCCATCGGCGTGGCGCCCAACCGGCTGCTGGCCAAGATGGCGAGCGAGTTCAACAAGCCCAACGGCATTTCCATCGTTTACGAGGAAGACCTGCAGGGCAAGATCTGGCCGCTGCATGTGCGCAAGATCAACGGCATTGGCCCCAAGGCGGGTGAGAAACTGGCGCGGCTGGGCATAGAGACCATCGGGCAGCTGGCGGCGCAGGATGCGCAATGGCTGATGGGCCATTTTGGCAAGTCCACCGGGGCGTGGATGCACCGCGTGTCGTGGGGGCGCGACGACAGCCCGGTGGTGACCGAGAGCGAGCCCGTGAGCATGAGCCGCGAGACCACGTTTGACCGCGACCTGCACGCCGTGCGCGACCGGGCCGAGCTGGGAGCGATCTTTACCGACCTGTGTTTGCGCCTGGCCGAAGATCTGCAGCGCAAGGGCTATGTGGCGCGCACCATCGGCATCAAGCTGCGCTACGACGACTTCAAGATTGCCACGCGCGACCACACGGCCAACATCTACACGGCGGACGGCGCCACCATCCGCCAGCTGGCCGGGCAGTGCCTCAAGCGCGTGCCGCTGGACAAGCGCCTGCGCCTGCTGGGTGTGCGGGCCAGCACGTTGGCGCGGCGGGGGGAAGAGCCGGTACTGGAACCACGGGCTGGGGCAACGGCAGAAACGCGTCGGCGCAAACCAAGCCCTGCGGACGGCACAGAGGGTGCAGGTGGCACGGCGCAGCTTTTCTAGGGCGTTTGCGACATCGCGGCATCGAGAGGTGCGGTGGCAATCGGCGTAAACACCCACAGCGCGGCCTGCCTGCAACCCCTGCTGCGTTCCTATACTCGCCCGCATATGGCCACTGCCACCGATGTCCCCTCTACCAACCTGCAGGCATTGATCCACGCCGCCGCCGGTGGAGATCACGCCGCCTTCGCGCAGGTCTACCAGCGCACCCATGTGCATCTGTTTGGGGTGGCCGTTCGTATGTTGGGGCAAGGACAGGCGGCCGAGGATGTGCTGCAAGAGGCGTATGTGAGCATCTGGAAAAACGCTGGAAGCTACCGCAGCGAGGTGGGCGGGCAGCCCATCCAGCCTATGACATGGTTGATTGCCATCGTGCGCAACAAGGCGCTGGACGCCTTGCGTGCCCGTGCGCGGCGGCCAGAAAGCGCCTGGCACGACACCGCAGAGCTTGCCGGCAGCGATGGGGATGGCAGCGACGCGTCGGGTGCTGCATCTGCATTGACGCCCGCACCCAGCGCGCTGCATTTGCTGGAGCAGGCCACCCAGGCATTGCGTATCGAAGGCTGCATGAATGCCCTGGAGGGGAGCTACCGGCAAAGCCTTGCGCTGGCCTACTACCAGGGCCTGTCGCATTCCGAGGTGGCGGCGCAGATGGGAGCGCCGCTGGGTTCGGTCAAGGCATGGATTCGGCGGGGCCTGGAGCGCCTGAAGAACTGCCTGGCCACACAAGGGGTGGGCGCATGAGGTACACCCACCCCGCGCTGCTGGACCACCTGGCGTCTGCCTATGTGCTGGGCACGCTGGGCGGTGGCGCGCGCCGCCGCTTTGAGCGGCTGCTGCGTGATCGCAGCGACGTGCAGTTGCTGGTGGTGCAGTGGGAAGGGCGGCTGGGGATGCTGGCCAGTTCGGTGCCGGTGCAACAGCCACCGCAGCGCGTGTGGGCCGCCATTGAGGCGCGCACCCGGCCTCGCGATGTGAAAGCGGCAGCCGCACAAGGCGGTTGGGCCGGTGCGCTGTGGCGGCGCAATGGCGTATTGCAGGGCTTTGCGGGTGTGGCGTTGGGTGTGATTGGCACCGTGGCCCTGGTGGTCGCGGTGCCAACCTTGTTCGTGTCGAGCGACCAGGTGGCCCTGCGCGCGGGGGACAAACTGCCGCAGGCCTATGTGGGCCTGCTGACGGACGCTGCGGGCAACGGCAAGGTGCTGGTGAGTTCGCTGCGCCATGGGCGCACGCTGACGGTGAAGGTCATCGGGCCTATCACGCTTTCCGCGACTCCAGCGACTGTGGCTGGCGCAGCCCCACAGCTGGTGCTGTGGGCGGTGCCAGTCGATGGCGCGCCGTTTGTGCTGGGCACGGTGCCGGTGGCGGGTTCTGCGGTGTCGGTGTTGCCCGATACGTCAGAGAAGCTGCTGCTCAAGGTCAGCAAACTCATGGTGACGCTGGAGACATCGGCAACGCCGCAGGTGCCCAGCAGCACCGTGCTCTTCACCGGCAACTGCGCCAAGCTGTGGTGAGCGGCGCAAGGCTCCCATCGGCTTTGCAAAAATAATTGTCCGGCGCTGCATCCGTTTTGCATTCCGTGTCGTTTGTCCGAGGTGCCGGTCTCCGGCATGGGGCCAGCGCGGCCTCCTACCTTTCCCACTTCACGTTTTTCAGGAGCCTCCCATGCCTTCATTTTCTGTTCGCCCCTTGATGTCTGTGCCCTTGCTGAGCCTGGTGCTGGTGCCCGTGTTGGCACTGCCCATGGCCCACGCGGCCGATATGCCCACCACGCCAGTGGAGAACGCACGCATTGACGACTTTGCCGTGGGCAAAAAAGCCATCGAAGCCAAGAACTGGGCGCTGGCGGCCAGCAGCTTCAGCAAGGTGGTGGCGCAGAACCCGCAGAACGCAGACGCCTACAACCTGCTGGGCTACTCCAACCGCTGGCTCGGCAAATACGACGAGGCTTTTGCGGCCTACAACAAGGCCCTGGCGCTGGACCCCCGCCACAAGGGCGCGCTGGAATACTCGGGCATGGGCTACCTCAAGGTGGGCCAGAAGGCGCAGGCCGAAGCCCAGCTCGCCAAGCTGCAGGCCATTTGCGCGCAGTGCGAGGAAACCACCGATCTGGCCAAGGCCATTGCGGCCTACAAGCCCGCGCAGTAACACTGGCTGGCCTTGGGAGTCACCCGGCAGGTGGGTGGGCGGTTGTTGCCCGGGGTGATGGCGCACCGCCCTTCCTTTCCGGTATTTCTTGACGAATTCTTACTCGTAACTTACAGTGAATTTCCCCGTTTTCCGGGAGATTCCCATGACCCTGAACGAGCTGCAACGCATCAAGCAATGGCATGTGGTGCACAAGGCCGACCATCCGCTCGAATACCACCTTTGGGATCTGGTGCTGACGCTCTGGATGCTGGGCTGGGTGGGCTGGTTTCCCATCTTTGCTTTTGGCGAGCCGTTGACTGCGCCGCTGTGCATGATGGGGATCTTCGGGCCCAGCCTCTATGTCAGCTGGCGAACGCGCGCGCACTTGCGCCACACCTTGCGGTGCGACTGGATCGATGCACGGGGCTGATGGACTAGGGGGTTACTGCCGCGCCGTGCGCACGTTGCGCGGCAGGCCCTGCGGGTGGCTGGTGCGCAGCGGGTTGATGTCGAGCCCGCCCCGGCGCGTGTAGCGCGCATACACCGTGAGCTTGATGGGTTTGCAGCGTGTCCAGATGTCCATGAAGATGCGCTCCACACACTGCTCGTGAAATTCGTTGTGGTTGCGAAAACTCACCAGGTACTGCAACAGGCCTTCCTGGTTGATCTGCGGGCCGCTGTAGCTGATCTGCACGCTGCCCCAGTCGGGCTGGCCGGTGACCAGGCAGTTGCTCTTGAGCAGGTTGCTGGTCAGGACTTCGGACACGGGGGGCTGGTCAAACTCCGCAGTCAGCAGCTCGGGCGCGGGCTGGTATTGCGTGCATTCCACATCCAGCCGATCAAGGCTCAGGCCGTCGAGTTCGTGCACGGGCTCCTGGTCGAACAGCTCGGGGCTGAGAAGCCTCACGCCCACGGTGGCCGGGTGCTCTGCCCCGCGCCACACGGCTTCGCTGATGTCGGCACGGATGCGGGCCTGCACTTCGGCCGCATCGGCAAAGCGGGTGTTGTTGAAGCTGTTCAAGTACAGCTTGAATGACTTGCTCTCCACGATGTTGGGCGTTTCGCAGGGCACGGTGATGTGCGCCAGCGCCACCTGCGGCTTGCCGCGCTGGTTGAGCCATGACAGCTCGAACGCTGTCCACAGGTCGGCCCCGAAGAAAGGCGCGGCGCCGGTGATGCCGATCTCGGCCCGCTTGCCCGCGCGGGGGATGGGGAACAGCAATGAGGCGTCGTACTGGTCGATGTAGGCCGATGCCTTGCCGAGTTGGGATTGTTCCGGGGTGTTCATGAATACTATTAAATTGATAGCTATTGGCGCAATATGGATAAACGCTAGAGCCTATTTTTATTTGAATTCCCGCTCGCGCAACCACTTGGTGGCGATCCACTTCTCGCCCGCGAGCACCGGCGCGCCGCCGTGCAGGGTGCGGGTGGACGGGTGCGGGCGTTCGTAGCTGAAGAACACCGCGTTGCCGCGTTGGGGCGCCACCTCTACATGCACATCGGGGAAGGTGGTGCCACCGCCTTTTTCGGGGGTGTTCAGGTACATCACGAGGGTGCCCACACGCTGGCCACCGCGTTTGACGATGGTGGGCGTGCCGGGCTCGGCGGGGTCGAAGTAGTCGTAGTGCGGCTTGTATTCGGCGCCGGGGCGGTAGTGCAGCACTTGCAGGCCCTCGCCGTTTTCGATGGGCCAGTTCAGCAGGCGGGCGATGCGTTCTTCGATGCGCTGGATCAGCGGGCTTTGGCCGCGCTGAAAGAACATGCCGTCGCTGGTGCGGTCATCATTGATTTCCTCGCCGCCCGTCTTGGTGGCCACGGTGAGCGAGCGCGCCATGCGCGGCGCTGCGTCGGCGATCAGGGCGTCGCATTCTTCGGGCGAGAGCAGGTTGCCGAACACCACCACCCGTGGCTGGGCGATGGCTAGCAGCACGTTCACGGTGCGGTCACCGCAGTCCACCTGGGCGGGGGAGTCATGAAGCCGGGGCTCGGGCACAGGCACTGCGGCGGGCTGGCCCTGTCGCTCGGCCAGCTCGTTCAAATGGTCCTGCAGCGTGACTTCCAGCGCGTCGGCGGCCACGTCTTCATCCCAGCCCGCATCGCGCATGGACTGCAGCACCACGGGCGCGGCGTAGCCAGCCTGGGCCTGTTCGATGATCCAGCGGCGCAGCTCGGGCGTGATGGCCTGCCGTGTGGTGCTGGAGCGCTGGGTGGTTGCGGTGCTGCTGTCCGGGTGCTGCTCAGAACGCGATGCCATGGCGGTCCTTCAACATGGGTGGATTCTTGGGGTTTACGCCGTGGGCGTCTTGCGCCTAAAGACAAGGCGCTCGGGTTCGGATGATGCCGGGGCAAAGGCATAGCCGTCCAGATCAAATCCTTCCAGCTTGTGGGGTGTGGCTACGCGGTGCGTGATGGCATAGCGTGCCATCAGGCCCCGCGCGCGCTTGGCGTGAAAGCTGATGATCTTGTAGGCGCCGCCTTTCCAGTCCTCGAACACACATTCGATGACACGCGCCTTGAGCGCCTTGCGGTCTACGGATTTGAAGTACTCCTGCGACGCCAGGTTGACCACCACGGGCGTGGTGTCGGCGCGCAGGCGGGTGTTGAGGTGCTCGGCAATCTGGCTGCCCCAGAACTGGTACAGATTGCTGCCGGCTGCCGTGGCCAGGCGGGTGCCCATCTCCAGGCGGTAGGGCTGCATGCGATCGAGTGGCCGCAGCACGCCATACAGCCCGCTGAGGATGGCTACATGGGTCTGGGCCCAGTCCAGGTCCTGGGGCGCCAGCGTGCGGGCTTCCAGCCCTTCGTACACATCACCGTTGAAGGCCAGCATCGCCTGTCGCGAGTTGGCGGCCGTGAAACGCGGGCGCCAGGCTTGGTAGCGCGCCACGTTGAGCGCCGCGAGTTTGTCGCTCAGGTCCATCAGCGAGGCGATCTGCTGGGGGGATTGCGCGCGCAGCACCTCGATGAGGGCCGCGGATTGCGCCACGAACTGGGGCGTTGTGTGCGGCAGGCCTTCGGGCAAGGGCGTGTCGTAGTCGAGCGATTTTGCGGGAGACAGCAGGAACAGCATGGGCGGCGGAAGGTCCGTGGATCTCGAAGGGTGAAGCAGGCGGGGCGGTGCAGAGAGTGGCAGCCAGGGGCCCAGGGCGGCTTGAAATGGTACCTGTTGAAAGGCTGTCTTCGGGCGCTGACGGGTATTTGGCAGGCGCCCATAAAAGAAGGCGGCCAGGGCCGCCTTCTTTGTGGAAGGCTGCGGCCCCGGGGGGCGCAGCCGTTTCAGGGCATCAAGCCGCTGGTGGCTGCTCAAAAGGCAGCTTCATGGCCGACAGGTCGCGGCGGGTTTCCACCAACACCAGAGGGCCTTCATCCAGCACCACGGCCGGAGGGCGCTCACGCGGCACGCGGATGGGCTTGGGTTCTGCGGCAATCGCGGCCTGGACGGCAGCGATCTTGTCGACGTCGGAGTTCACCCACTGCAGGCCCGATGCGGCAGCAACCTGCTGCAGTTCATCAATGGGCAGTGCGAACGTCTGGACGCGTGGCAGGCCACTCGCTGCGGGTGCTGCAGGTGCGGTGGGCGCCACTGGCGCTGCAGCGGCCACAGCGGGAGCCCGGGCGGCTGCGACAGGCGCTGCTGCAACGGCAGGTGCTGGCGCAGCCGCCACCGGGGCCACTGGCGCAGCGGCAGGCGCAGCAACGGGTGCCGGTGCAGCGGCCTCGGCAACAGCCACCGGCGCTGCAGTGGGTGCAGCTTGCTCTGCGGCGGGGGCGCTGAAGTAGCTGCGGCGCGGAGCCTCGTCCTGTGCGGGCGCGGGCTCGGCTTGCGTGGGGTCGAAATCCAGCATCGCGGGTGCTGCGGCTTCAGCGCCGGTGTTGTCGCGCGGACCCCGTTCGCCACGCTCGCGGCGGTCACGGCCGTAGCGGTCGCGCGAACGGCGCTCGCGGCGCTGCTCTTCTGCGGCGGCACCGTTGCCGTTGGGCTGGGCGTCGCTGCCGGTCAGGTCCAGGTCGGGCAGGGCAGCCAGCGGCGCAGTGTCCACAAAGTCGCCGGGCGCGGCGGCTGCAGCGGTTTCCTGGGCTTCCACGGCGCGGGGCGTGCGTTCACCACGTTCGCCACGGTTGCCGCGATCACCACGCTCACGGCGCGGGCCACGTTCGCCACGGGGCTGTTGGGCGGGATTGCCTTCTGCGTTGTTGCCGTTGTTGCCGGCATTGGGGCCTTCCACCTGCGCATTGGCAGCCGCGGTGTTGTCACCGTTCAGCCCGGCGTTCTGGTTGCGCGGCTCGGTGTCGCGGCGGCCACGGCCACCTTCGCGTCCATTGCGGCCACCTTCGCGCCCTTCACGGGCCTCGCCTTCGGGGCGGCGTTCTGCGTCACGCGGTGGGCGGCTCTCTGCGTCGCGGGGTGCGCGGCCTTCGGCCGAGCGTTCGCCACGGCGGCCACGGCCTTCGCCGGTGCCTTCGCGGTTGCCGTCACGGGGCGCGCCTTCGCGCTGGCCGTCACGGTTGCCGTCGCGGCCACCACGGCGGCCACGGCCTTCACCGTTGCGTCCATCGCGGCGGGGTTCGCCACGGCCGGTGGTTTCTGGGGCGGCTGCCGGTGCGGGTGCTGCCACGGGGGCAGGGGCTGCCGGTGCAGCGCCACCGCCGAACAGGCTCTTGATCCACCCAAAGAAGCCTTGCTCTTGCGGTGCCGCGGCAACCGGGGCAGGGGCTGCCGCAGGTGTGGGGGCTGGCGCAGTCGCAGCGGCTGGGCGTTGGCCGGCGCGTGGTGGGCGGGTGGCGCCTTCAGCGCGGGGCTCGGCCGTCGGGGCGGGGGCGTCAGGGAGCACGCCCTTGATCACCGGGGTCTGCTTGTTGGTGGGCTCTTGCGAGCGGCGCGTCACGGCCGTGGGGTCTTCCACTTCTTCGGCGAGCTTGTAGCTGGCTTCGATGTGGTCCAGGCGCGGGTCGTCGTGCTTGAGGCGTTCCAGGCGGTAGTTGGGGGTTTCCAGCGTCTTGTTGGGCACCATCAGCACGGCCACGCGCTGCTTGAGTTCGATCTTGGCGATCTCGGTGCGCTTTTCGTTGAGCAGGAACGAGGCCACTTCCACCGGCACCTGGCAGTGCACGGCGGCCGTGTTGTCCTTCATCGATTCTTCTTGAATGATCCGCAGGATCTGCAGCGCCGACGATTCGGTGTCGCGGATGTGGCCCGAGCCGCCGCAGCGGGGGCAGGGGATGGACGAGCCTTCGGACAGGGCGGGTTTCAGGCGCTGGCGGCTCATTTCCATGAGGCCGAACTTGCTGATGGTGCCGAACTGCACGCGGGCACGGTCCTGGCGCAACGCATCGCGCAGGCGGTTTTCCACTTCGCGGCGGTTCTTCGACTCTTCCATGTCGATGAAGTCGATGACGATCAGGCCGCCCAGGTCGCGCAGGCGCATCTGGCGGGCCACTTCGTCGGCGGCTTCCAGGTTGGTGCGGGTGGCGGTTTCCTCGATGTCGCCGCCCTTGATGGCGCGGGCCGAGTTCACGTCCACGCTGACTAGCGCTTCGGTGTGGTCGATCACGATGGCGCCGCCCGAGGGCAGTTGCACGGTGCGGGCGTAGGCCGATTCGATCTGGTGCTCGATCTGGAAGCGGCTGAACAGGGCGGCGTCGTCGCGGTAGCGCTTCACGCGGGCGGCATGTTCGGGCATGACGTGCGCCATGAACTGCTGCGCCTGTTCGTAGATGTCGTCGGTATCGATGAGGATGTCACCGATGTCGTTGTTGAAGTAGTCGCGGATCGCGCGGATGACGAGCGAAGATTCCTGGTAGATCAGGAAGGCGCCCTTGCCGCCCTTGCCAGCGCCGTCAATCGCGGTCCACAGCTTGAGCAGGTAGTTCAGGTCCCACTGCAGCTCGGGCGCGGTGCGGCCAATGCCGGCCGTGCGCGCGATGATGGACATGCCATTGGGGTATTCGAGCTGGTCCATCGCCTCCTTGAGCTCGGCGCGGTCCTCGCCCTCGATGCGGCGCGATACGCCACCGCCACGGGGGTTGTTGGGCATCAGCACGACGTAGCGGCCGGCCAGCGAGACGAAGGTGGTCAGCGCCGCGCCCTTGTTGCCGCGCTCTTCCTTTTCGACCTGGACCAGCAGCTCCTGGCCTTCCTTGATCACTTCATTGATGCGCGCCTGGCTGGGCGAGACACCGGGGGTGAAGTAGCTGCGCGAGATTTCCTTGAACGGCAGGAAGCCGTGGCGGTCTTCGCCGTAGTCGACGAAGCAGGCTTCCAGCGAGGGCTCGACGCGCGTGACGACGGCCTTGTAGATGTTGCCCTTGCGCTGTTCACGCCCTTCGATTTCGATTTCGTAGTCGAGGAGCTTTTGTCCGTCGACGATGGCCAGGCGCCGTTCTTCGGGCTGCGTGGCGTTGATGAGCATCCGCTTCATGATGCGATTCCTTCAGTGTTTCGCGGACAGCAGCGGTGCAACCAACCTGACCAGCAGGGAGGGCTGCGCGGGCTGCCGCCCACAGTTTCCAAACCAATACAACAAGCTCTACAGGAGCTGTGAATGCCTGGACTGACGCATCGAAACGAAGGGAATTGCCGGGGATGCCAGTGATCTGCCGCGCTCTAGCGCAGCATCGTGAGGCAGGGGCGCGTGGAAGGGGGCGAGTGGTAGGAGCGCAGTTTTGCTATCAAAAGAGTAGCTGATTGCGCTTGCTGGCTGTGCGCTGAGGGCGATTTTGAGCATGCAGCCGAAGGCCGCAGCCTCCGCCACAGGGTCTCTATCCATGCCATCAACAGCCACATGCTCGCTTCGATCCGCTGGCAGACCGCTCCCGGGTAGGGAACATCTGCAAGCTTGGGGGATTCCGTATCAGTGTTTCAATCTGTCAGCCCGCCGCACGGCGTGCTGGCCACCACAGGCATCTGGCCTGCAATCTGCGCGCACGACGCCCGCTGGCATCGACCTGCCTGCACGAGGGGCAAGGGCTGTGTGGACTAAACTCCAGACAAATCAACCACTTACATAACAACGCGCAGGTGAAACACATTATAGGGGCCAAACCGCCCGCCGCCCCTGGGGGGCTTCCCGCAGCCCGCCTGGTGGAGGTCGATGAAGACTCCGCAGGCCAGCGGCTCGATAACTTTTTGATACGCCACTTGAAGGGTGTGCCTAAAACGCATGTCTACCGCATCATCCGCAGCGGCGAGGTGCGCATCAACAAGGGCCGGGTGAGTGCCGACACGCGCGTCGAGGTGGGGGACGTGGTGCGTCTGCCGCCCGTGCGCATCTCTGACAAAGTGGCCGAAAAAGCCGAGCGTCCGGCGCCCGCGCGCGAATTTCCCATCCTGCTCGAAGACGACCACCTGATTGCCATCGACAAGCCCGCCGGTGTGGCGGTGCATGGTGGCAGCGGCGTGAGTTTTGGGGTGATCGAGCAGTTGCGCCAGGCGCGCCCGCAGGCGAAGTTTCTGGAGCTGGTGCACCGGCTGGACCGCGAAACCTCGGGCATCCTGCTGGTGGCCAAGAAGCGCTCGGCGCTGACCCACCTGCAGGACCAGTTCCGCGAGCGCGAGACCGGCAAGACGTACCTGGCGCTCGTGACGGGCGCGTGGCCTGCCAACAAGAAGGTCATCGACCTGCCGCTGCACAAGTACCTGCAGGCCGATGGCGAGCGCCGCGTGCGCGTGACCACGGCCGACGATCCGGACGGCATGCGCTCCATCACGCTGGTCAAGGTGCGCAGCACGGTCACGGCGCGCCCCGCCCAGGGCCTGCCGGTGATGTCTTTGCTGGAGGTGACGATCAAGACAGGCCGTACGCACCAGATCCGCGTGCACCTGGCCAGCCAGGGGCATGCCATCGTGGGCGACGACAAGTACGGTGACTTTGAGCTGAACAAGCGCCTGCAAAAGCAGGGGATGAAGCGCATGTTCCTGCATGCCTGGCGGTTACAGTTCAACCACCCCGCCTCGGGTGAACGGGTGGCTCTGAATGCCGAGCTGCCGCCCGAGCTGGCCGATTTTGTGTCCCCTGCCTGAGAAGGCATGAACGAACCCCATGCCCGCCAAAACCTTCCGTCCGCGCCGCTTCGATCTCATCGCCTTTGACTGGGATGGCACCCTGTTTGATTCCACCGCCATCATCGTGCGCTGCATCCAGGCGGCGGTGCGCGACGTGGGTGGCACCGTACCTACGGACAAAGAGGCTTCGTATGTGATTGGCATGGCGCTGACGCAGGCGCTGGCCCATGCGGCCCCGGATGTGCCGCCTGAAAAGTACAACGATCTGGGCAACCGCTACCGTTTTCACTACATCCAGCACCAGGATGACCTGAGCCTGTTTGAAGGTGTGCTGCCACTTCTGACGGACCTGCGCGAGCGTGGCCACCTGCTGGCCGTGGCCACGGGCAAAAGCCGGCGCGGGCTGGACGAGGCTTTGCACTCGGTGCAACTCAAAGGCGTGTTCGACGGTTCGCGCACGGCGGACCAAACTGCAGGCAAGCCACACCCGCTGATGCTGCAGGAGCTGATGGCCGAGTTCGACGTGCCGCCCGAGCGCCTTCTGATGATTGGCGACACCACCCACGACCTGCAAATGGCGGTCAACGCGGGCTGTGCAAGCGTGGGCGTGAGCTACGGCGCCCATGAACCCGATGCGTTCCAGGTGCTGAACCCGCTGGGTGTGGCCCATTCGGTGCGTGAACTGCATGACTGGCTGCTGCAGCACGCCTGAAGTGCGGCACCGGAGCGGGGAAAACCCATGACAACCGTTCCCGAGCAGGCCATTGCACTGTGCAACAGCAGCGAGTTGGTCGACAGCGGGCTGGCCGTTGCGTTTGATGTGATTTATTCGGGCCAGACCTGCCGCGCTTTTGCCATCCGGCACCGGGGTGTGCCCCACGCTTATCTCAACCGTTGCACCCATGTGGCCATGGAGATGGACTACCAGCCGGGCCGTTTTTTTGACGACACCGGCCAGTGGCTGCTGTGCGCTACGCATGGGGCGGCCTACCTGCCCAGCACCGGCCAGTGCGCGGGCGGCCCCTGCCGGGGCGGGCTTGTGAAAATTGCCTTGTCCGAAAGCGATGGTGTGGTGCACTGGCATACTGCTTACAACCTGCGGCCCGTAGAGTTCTAGAAAATCCAGTTGAAATACCCTTATGTGCTGTCGCCCGGTGCCAGCCTGCGCGATGCGCGGGCAACACCGCCAGCGCAGTACCCAGGACGCATGACATGACCGACCCCCAGCAGCCCGGCTCTTCGGGCTTTGACCCAAAAAGCAATCCCGCGCCCGACCTGTGGGCGCAAGCAGCTACAAATTCAGGAGCATCTGTGAGCGATTCATCGCGTGAACCCGGCTGGGAGCGCGCCACGCTGGAAAAGCTGGCCTTCTCTGCCCTCAATGAACAACGCAGCGCCCGCCGCTGGAAGATTTTCTTCCGCCTGGCCTGGCTGGTGCTGATTGCCGCCGTTGCTTTCCTGGCCCTGCGCCAGGCATCACCCAGTGCGAGCAAAAGTGCTCCGCACACGGCGGTGGTGGATATCAAGGGCGAGATCGCCAGCGGCGCCGAGGCCAGCGCCGAGTTCGTCGTGGCCGCCATGCGCAGCGCGTTGGAGGACGAAGGCTCGCAAGCTCTGGTGCTGCTCATCAACTCACCCGGCGGCAGCCCGGTGCAGGCCGGCATCATCAACGACGAGATCGTGCGTCTGAAGGCCAAGCACAACAAGCCGATCTACGCGGTGGTCGAAGAAACCTGCGCCTCGGCCGCCTATTACATCGCCGCCGCCGCCGACGACATCTACGTGGACAAGGCCAGCATCGTGGGCAGCATCGGGGTGCTGATGGACGGATTTGGCTTCACCGGCACCATGGAAAAGCTGGGCGTGGAGCGCCGCTTGCTGACGGCGGGCGAGAACAAGGGCTTTCTGGACCCGTTCAGCCCGCAGACCGAAAAGCAGCGTGCCTATGCGCAGACCATGCTCGACCAGATTCACCAGCAATTCATCGCTGTGGTGAAGGCAGGCCGTGGCGATCGCCTCAAGACCACGCCCGATACTTTCAGCGGCCTGTTCTGGACCGGCCAGCAGGCTGTGGAAATGGGCCTGGCTGACAAGCTGGGCAACCTGGACTACGTGGCGCGTGAAGTGGTGAAGGCAGAAGACATCATCGACTACACCCGCCGCGACAACGTGGCTGAACGGTTGGTCAAGCGTTTTGGTGCAGCGATCGGTGTGGGCGCGGTGAAGTCGCTGTCAGTGGCTGGACCTCAGCTGCGCTGAAACTGTCCGCCCTGGCTTGCGGGCCATTCAAAAAAATGCCCCGGGTGGAGATTTCACACGGGGCATTTTTGCGTCTGGGCGTGCGTGGTGTGACGCAGCCGGCCGTGCCGGGCCTCCAAGGGCTGGCAAGAGGGCGGTTCTTTAGCTGTCCAGCCCGCTGGCCTTGCGCTGGCGCGAACCGTCTTCGAGGATGGTGTCGTCTGCCACGAGCTTGCCCGCCTCGTCCCACTGCTTGCGGGCCGTGAGGCGCGTGCGCCCCCGGGCCTCGGGTGCGGAATACTGTTCTTCCACGGCCAGCCGCCCGTTGTCGTGAAAGGCTTGCTGGGTGCCCACCGGCCATTGCTCGGCATTGAGCTGCTCGCGCCGCGCCAGCTTGCCATCGTCGCGGTACATCTCGCGCTGCATGCGCGCCTGTTCGCCGGTGCCGCTCCAGGTGCTGCGTTCACGCACCGATCCGTTCAGGTACCAGCGCTCGACCTGCACCTCGCGGCCGTCGGCAAAACTGCGCTGCTCGATGAGCTGGCCGGATGCGCCGTAGCGTTTGGCGCTGAGCAGCGGGCCGCGCGTATCGCGCAGCGTGCGTTCATCCGGGTTGAAGACACGCTCTTCACGCAGCACGCTTTTGCCGCCCTCCGTGGTGAAACTGCGGTGCACACGCCGGCCGTCCACCATGAGCTGCTGCGCGGCGACGACACCTTCGGGGGTCCATTCGGTTGCGCTCAGCAGGCGGCCCTGGTCGTAGCGCAGTTGTGCGGTTTTGGTGCCGTTTTCTGCGTGGAGCAGGGTGTCGATGACGCCGTCAAATCCGCAGAGCTTGCGGTCTTCGGGCAGCACGCTGGCGCGCGGGCAGAGCAGGCGCGTGGGCTGGCCCTTGCTGTTGGTCTCCACAGAGAACAGCTCTTGTCCGTCGCCGTGGAACGATACGCGCTCCACGCGGCCGGTGACATCAAATCGCCGCACGGCGCCCTGGGTGCGGCCGTTGTCGGCGGTTTCCTCGCGCCGCACCTGGCCGTTGGGCCAGAACTCGGCCACCCGGCCATGGCTATTGCCGCGTTCGTTGACCGTGCGTTCGCGCTGCAGGCGACCTTCTCGGTCGAACATGCGCTCCAGGCCTACGAACTTGCCGCCGCGCAGTTCCTGCTCGCGCTGGAGGTGGCCGGTGTCGTCTTCGCGGCAGCGCACCAGTCCGGATTGGCCGGCCGTTTCAGCACCGTTGGAAATATTGATGGCCTTGCCATTCAATTCACAACGAATAATGGCCTCAGCGCTTGATCCGTAAGCGCTGATAGCTATTAGAAATATAGCAAATGAAAACTTCATGCTCAGCGGCCCAGTGCAAACACGACAGGGGTGCGGTTGTCGGGAGGCGTCGGTTGCTGGCGCCATTGCCGCACCAGCTGGCTGCGGATGCGTGCATCGGGCAATGTCAGCCCGCTGGCCAGCGCCAGGCGGGTGTGGGGCTGTAGCGCCTGTACCAGCGCCTGCCACAGGGCAGCGTTGCGGTACGGGGTTTCGATGAAAAGCTGCGTCTGCCCCGTCTTGAGGGCCAGGCCTTCCAGCTCCTTGATGCGCTGGATGCGTTCCTGGCTGTCCTGGGGCAGGTAGCCAACAAACGCGAAGTTCTGCCCGTTCAATCCGCTGGCCGCCAGCGCCAGCAGCAGCGACACCGGGCCCACCAGGGGGACAACGGGGATATCGAGATCGTGTGCCGCGCGCACCACGGACGAACCGGGATCGGCCACGGCAGGCATGCCCGCCTCGCTGACCAGCCCCATGTTGTGCCCCGCCAGGGCTGCGGCGAGCAGCGGGCGCGCATCCAATTGGGCCGAGCCCTTGTCGCCGTGGTCGCCTTTTTTGTGAACTTCGCGGGGCAGTTCCGTGATCTGCTGCTGCTGCAGGGGCGCGGCCAAGGGGTAGAGGGCGTCCACGCGCTTGAGGTAGGCGCGGGTGCTTTTGGCGTTCTCGCACACCCAGTGGGTGAGCTGCGCGGCGGCCTGCAGGGTGCTGGTGGGCAGCGCATCCTGAAGCGGGACCTGGGTGTCGCAGCCAAAATCGAGCGGCGCGGGCACGAGGAACAGCGTTCCGGTTTTGGCGTTCATCGTCGGTCTCCATTGTGCTGCCCGGTATCTGCAGCCCAGGAAACTGTTATGGCCCAGGAAAGTGCACCCGTGGAACTGGCTTTGCCAGGCCCCTGGGTGCGTCCCCCTCCCCAAGGAGTGGGGGTCGGCGCAAAGCGACTCAGGGGGTGTCTCATCATGGCAGCACCAGCCCTGCAGCGCGCAGCATGCGGCAAGTGCGGATCAGAGGCAGTCCAATGAGCGAGGTGGGGTCGTCGCTGTGGATGGCGTCCAGCAGCGCAATGCCCAGGCCTTCGCTCTTGGCGCTGCCGGCGCAGTCATAGGGTTGCTCGGCGCGCAGATAGCGCTCGATTTCCGCGTCGGACAGGTCGCGGAATTTGACCTCCACAGGGGCCAGGTCGACCTGCTCGAAGCCTGTTGCCGTGCACACCACGGCCAGGGCGGTTTGGAAAATCACCGTTTGTCCGCGCATCTGGCGCAGCTGCTCCACTGCGCGTTCATGAAGGCCTGGTTTTCCCAACGGCTCGCCAGCGAGGTCTGCCACCTGGTCGGAGCCGATCACCACCGCCTCGGGGTGCAGCTGTGCCACGGCGCGCGCCTTGGCCAGCGCCAGGCGCAAGGCCAGAGCACGAGGGGCTTCGCCGGGCAGTGGGGTCTCATCCACATTCGGGGCCGCGACGTCAAAAGGCAGGTTCAACCGCTGAAGCAACTCGCGCCGATAGCGCGAGGTGGAGCCCAATACCAGAGGGCGTTGCAGGGGAGGGGATTGATGCATGCGCCGATTCTCTTACACTGCCGCCATGACCAAGGAATTCTCCGCACAGCGCCTCGACGTGAAAGCCTTTGCACAGGCGGGTGGTCGGCTGGCGGGCCACGATTCACTTTTGAAGTACGAACGGTTGGCCCAGGAGGCCAAGGGCCTGCACCCAGATTTGATGGTGGATTGGGAAGCTCTCGGTGAAGTGCGTACTGCGTTGGGCGGAATGGGCCAGGTGTGGCTGCATATCAAGGTGCAGGCGAGCTTTCCCATGGAATGCCAGCGTTGCATGACTCCTGTGGATGTGCCGCTGGAGGTTGATCGGGAGTTCCGCTTCGTGGCCGACGAGGCCACTGCCGAGGCGCTGGACGACGAGAGCGAGGAAGACCTGCTTGCCATGAGCCGCGAGTTTGACCTTCATGAACTCATCGAGGACGAGTTGCTGATGGCATTGCCTGTGGTGCCCAAACACGACGAGTGCCCTACCTCGGTGCCGCTGGCTTCTTCGGACGACGATTTCGAGGAAGCCAATGACGAAAAGCCCAATCCGTTTGCAGCGTTGGCAGCGCTGCGCAAAGACGACAAGGGTTGATTGGCCGGCCCAAAAATCATTTGGGTTATAATCGTGGGCTTCACGCGAACCCCATCGTGTCTTTTGGGCTGATCGCGTTTTTACCAACCTATTCCAGATCAGGAGCCATCATGGCCGTTCAGCAAAACAAAAAGTCTCCCTCCAAGCGCGGCATGCACCGCTCGCACAATGCCCTGAATGTGCCAGGCATTGCAGTGGAACCCACCACCGGTGAAACCCACCTGCGCCACCACATCAGCCCCAATGGCTTCTACCGTGGCCGTCAGGTGCTGAAGAACAAATCTGAAGCCTGACCTTCGCCCCACCCAAAGGCCCGTTGCTACTGAAATCGTAGCGCGGGCCTTTGTTTTGACCCTTGCATTTCATCTTCCGGCCTGTGTGGCCGGTCGGACAAGTCGCCCATGATCACACTGGCTGTTGACTGCATGGGGGGCGACCATGGCCCCCGCGTCACGCTCGCGGCGTGCCGCCAGTTCCTCGACAAACACCCTGATGCTCGCCTGCTGCTCGTCGGCCTGGTGGACAGTTTGCAATCGTTTTCGCACGACCGTGCCACTATGGTTCCCGCTTCCGAAGTGGTCGCTATGGACGATCCGGTCGAGGTCGCATTGCGCAAGAAGAAGGACTCTTCGATGCGTGTGGCGATCCAGCAGGTCAAGGATGGCGCAGCCTCTGCAGCCGTTTCGGCGGGCAATACCGGCGCGCTGATGGCCATTGCGCGCTATCTCCTCAAGACGCTGGATGGCATTGACCGACCCGCCATTGCGACTCAGCTGCCCAACGCTGCGGGTGGCGCCACGACGGTGCTCGACCTGGGTGCCAATGTGGATTGCTCTGCCGAACATTTGCTGCAGTTCGCTGTGATGGGTTCTGCCCTGGTGTCGGTCCTCAAGGACGGGGGTGAGCCCACTGTCGGGTTGCTGAATATCGGTGAAGAAGCCATCAAAGGCAGTGAAGTTATCAAAAAAGCCGGTGAACTGCTGCGATCGGCCGCTAGTTCCGGTGATTTGAATTTTTACGGCAATGTCGAGGGCAACGACATTTTCAAGGGCACGGTTGACATCGTGGTCTGTGACGGATTTGTGGGAAATGTCGCCCTCAAAGCCAGCGAAGGGGTTGCATCGATGATCATTGGTGCCCTCAAGACTGAGTTTTCGCGCAATATCTTCACCAAAATTGCTGCGATCACCGCTTATCCTGTCTTAAAAGCGTTGATGAAGCGCATGGACTACCGGCGCTACAACGGCGCGGCACTTTTGGGGCTGCGGGGGCTGGTGTTCAAGAGCCACGGATCGGCCGACACAATGGCGTTCGAGCAGGCTTTGAACCGGGCGTATGATGCAGCCCGCAACAACCTGCTCGACCGCGTCCGGGCCCGGATTGCGCATGCAGCGCCGCTTCTGGTGCCTGCAGATGCCCAACCCAAGCCTGGCGTTGCGGCGACGATGACACATTGATGAGACGCTACTCCCGCATTACCGGTACCGGCAGCTATCTGCCTCCGCGCCGGCTGACCAACGCTGATCTGGTGGCTGAATTGGGCCAGCGCGGCATCGAAACCTCGGACGAGTGGATCGTCGAGCGCACTGGCATCCGCGCACGCCACTTCGCAGCGCCTGATGTCGCTTGCAGCGATCTGGGTCTGGAGGCTGCACGCAATGCCTTGCAGGCTGCGGGCCTTTTGCCGACAGACATTGACCTGATCATTGTGGCTACGTCCACCCCGGACATGGTGTTTCCTTCGGCTGCCTGCATATTGCAGAACAAGCTGGGAGCCAACGGTTGTCCGGCGTTTGATGTGCAGGCAGTGTGCAGCGGTTTTGTCTATGCCTTGTCCGTGGCGGATGCCATGATCCAGACGGGTGCCGCCAACCGCGCACTGGTCATTGGGTCGGAGGTTTTCAGCCGTATTCTGGATTTCAACGACCGCACCACCTGCGTGCTGTTTGGCGATGGGGCGGGGGCTGTGGTGCTGGAGGCGTCTGAGACGCCTGGCATCCTGTCCAGCGATCTCCATGCCGACGGAAAACATGTGGGCATCCTGTGTGTGCCTGGCAATGTGGCGGGCGGCAAGGTGCTGGGTGACCCTGTCCTCAAGATGGACGGGCAAGCCGTCTTCAAGCTGGCGGTGGGGGTGTTGGAAAGGGCTGCCCACGCGGTGCTGGCCAAAGCGGGGCTGACCGAGGCTGACATCGACTGGTTGATCCCGCACCAGGCCAATATCCGCATCATGCAAGGCACGGCCCGCAAGCTCAAGCTGTCCATGGACAAGGTCGTGGTCACGGTGGACCAGCACGGCAACACGTCCGCAGCCTCCATCCCTCTCGCGCTGGACCATGCAGTGCGCACCGGCCAGGTCAAAAAGGGCGAGACCCTGCTGCTCGAAGGCGTGGGGGGGGGCTTCACCTGGGGTGCGGTGCTCCTGAAGTTATAGCTGTTTGCGCTTGATGGATAAGCGCTAGGCCTCAATTTCAATCATATTTCTGGATTTTTCATGAAGTCTTTTGCATTTGTCTTTCCGGGACAAGGTTCGCAATCGGTGGGCATGCTCGATGGGTGGGGTGATCATCCGGTGGTGGCCCAGACCGTGCAGGAAGCATCGGAGGCTCTGGGTGAAGATATTGGCCTGCTGATCAAGGAAGGCCCCAAAGAGGCGTTGGCGCTGACCACCAACACCCAGCCGGTGATGCTGGTGGCCGGTGTGGCTGCATGGCGTGTCTGGCGCGCCGATGGTGGTGCTACCCCGGTGGCGGTTGCAGGGCATTCGCTGGGCGAGTACTCGGCACTGGTCGCAGCGGGTGTGTTGACGCTGGCGCAGGCGGCGCCGCTGGTGCGCCTGCGCGCAGCGGCCATGCAGGAGGCGGTGCCGGTCGGCACTGGGGCCATGGCTGCCATTCTGGGTATGGAGGCTTCCAAGGTCATTGCAGGGTGTGCCGATGCTGTGGCTTCGTTCGGTGCCGGGACGGCGGAGGTGGTTGAGGCTGTCAATTTCAACGATCCCGCCCAGACCGTCATTGCGGGTACCAAGGCGGGTGTCGACAAGGCCTGCGAGCTGCTCAAGGCGGCAGGTGCCAAGCGCGCGTTGCCGTTGCCCGTGTCTGCCCCCTTTCACTCCAGCCTGATGAAGCCTGCCGCCGAGAAGTTGCGCCTGGCGCTGGCGGATGTGGCGCTTGCCACTCCCCAGATTCCTGTGCTGAACAACGTGGACGTGGCTGTGCAGCAGGACGCGGGCGCGATCCGGGATGCCCTTTACCGGCAGGCCTTTGGTCCTGTGCGTTGGGTGGAATGTGTGCAGGCGCTGAAAGCCCGGGGTGTTACCCATATTGTTGAAAGCGGTCCCGGCAAAGTGCTGGCGGGCCTGGCCAAGCGCATCGATCCTGAACTGGTCGGTGCTGCGCTGTTTGATCCGGCCACTCTGGCCGAAACCCGGGAGTTGTTGGCATGACGCAATCCATATCTGCGGCGCAAGTGGCGCTGGTCACGGGCGCATCGCGTGGCATCGGCGCTGCCATCGCTTTGGAACTGGCTGTGCGTGGTTATCAGGTGGTGGGTACTGCCACGACAGACGAGGGCGCTGAGCGCATCAGCCAGACCCTGTCGGCCTATCCTGGCTGCCGTGGCGCCAACCTGAATGTGAACGATGCTGCCGCCATTGAAGTGCTGCTCGACGCCATCGTCAAGCAGCAGGGTGGCCTGCATGTGCTGGTGAACAATGCGGGCATCACCCGCGACACCCTGGCCATGCGCATGAAGGATGACGATTGGGATGCTGTCATGGATACCAATCTCAAGGCGGTCTTCCGTGTCAGCCGCGCTGCGATCCGGCCGATGATGAAGCAGCGGTTTGGGCGCATCATCAGCATTACCAGTGTGGTTGGTGCTTCGGGTAATCCAGGTCAGGCCAACTATGCTGCGGCGAAGGCGGGCGTCGCGGGCATGACCCGTGCCCTTGCACGCGAATTGGGCAGCCGGAGCATCACGGTGAACTGCGTGGCGCCGGGCTTTATCGAGACCGACATGACCTCCGTGTTGCCTGAAGAACAGCAAAAAGCCCTCAACGCCCAGATCCCGCTGGGGCACATGGGCAAGCCACAAGACATCGCGCATGCCGTTGCCTACCTTGCTTCGCGTGAGGCGGGGTACGTGACTGGACAGGAGTTGCATGTCAATGGCGGCATGTACATGTAGTTGATGGAAGATAACGCCGGTTCATCCGGACGGCGGGCTGCTGAGGGGCTTCTCCTTAAGCGGCTAGAATCGCGGATTCATTCACAACCCCCAGAGGGAAACCATGAGCGATATCGAAGCACGCGTCAAAAAAATCATTGCCGAACAACTCGGTGTGGAAGAGTCCCAAGTCACCAATGAAAAAGCCTTCGTGGCAGACCTCGGTGCCGACTCGCTTGACACGGTGGAACTGGTGATGGCGCTGGAAGACGAATTCGGCATTGAGATTCCGGATGAAGACGCCGAGAAGATCACCACGGTGCAAAACGCCATCGACTACGCCAACACCCATCAGAAGGCCTGAGCGGCGCACTGCGCCTGACTCAAGCGATCAGCAGAAGGTTTTTTACGCATGAGCCGTCGTCGCGTTGTCGTGACCGGCCTGGGATGCGTCAGCCCCGTGGGCAACACGGTGGCCGAATCCTGGGCCAACCTCCTTGCCGGAAGATCCGGCATTGATCTCATCACCAAGTTCGACGCGTCGAACTTCGCCTGCAAGATTGCGGGGGAGGTCAAAGGTCTTGACCTGGAGTCGTACATCAGCGCCAAGGATGCGCGCGCGATGGACAGCTTCATCCATTTCGGTATTGCAGCTGCTGCACAAGCAGTAGCAGATGCCGGTCTGCCCACGGGTGAAGCGCTCAGTGAAGAGTTTGCGACACGCATAGCCTGCGTGATCGGCTCGGGGATTGGTGGCTTGCCACTGATCGAAAATACGCACGCGGAGCTGGTCAATCGTGGCCCCCGGCGTATCACGCCGTTCTTTGTGCCGGCGTCCATCATCAATATGGTGGCGGGCCATGTGTCCATGCGTTTTGGCTTCAAGGGGCCCAACCTTGCTGTGGTGACGGCCTGCACGACGGGCCTGCATTGCATCGGCGAGGCGGGCCGCATGATCGAATACGGTGATGCGGATGTGGTGGTGGCGGGCGGTACCGAATCCACGGTGTCGCCGCTGGGCATCGGTGGTTTCGCTGCGATGCGTGCCCTGTCCACCCGCAACGATGACCCCAAGACCGCATCTCGCCCCTGGGACAAGGACCGCGATGGTTTTGTGCTGGGCGAGGGGGCCGGAGTCATGGTGCTCGAGGAATATGAGCACGCAAAAGCCCGGGGTGCCAAGATCTATGCGGAACTGTGCGGCTTTGGCATGAGTGCTGATGCCGGTCACATGACGGCGCCCAATATGGACGGCCCGCGCCGCGCCATGCTCAACGCCTTGCGCAATGCGGGCATGAACGCCGACGAAGTCGACTATCTCAACGCCCATGGCACTTCCACGCCTCTGGGTGACATCAACGAAACGAATGCGATCAAGGCGGCCTTGGGCGACCATGCTTACAAGACCGTGGTGAGTTCCACCAAATCCATGACCGGCCATCTGCTGGGCGGAGCGGGTGGGATTGAGAGCATTTTCACGGTGCTGGCCCTGCATGAGCAAAAGGTGCCGCCCACCATCAATTTGTTGCATCAGGATCCCGAGTGCGATCTGGATTACTGCGCCAATACGGCGCGGGACATGAAGATCGACGTCGCAGTCAAAAACAACTTCGGTTTTGGCGGCACCAACGGGACGCTGGTTTTCAAGCGCGTCTGATTTTCTGGCAAGACGCTCTGCCGCCCGGAATGGCGAGGCCTGCTTGCCTTGTCGCAGTCATGCAATCCGTGGCGGTGTCGGCACGAGGCTGTGGTCTGTGTTGAGGGGTGGTCGGTCATGGCTGGGTGTCACTCCATGGGTGTGACGTCAAAGCGACCGCCAGCAGTGCTCTATCCCATGCGGCGAAGTCGGATTTTGGGGCTCTTGTTGGTGGCTTTGCTGCTGGCCAGTGCAGGAGGGCTCGGCGCTTGGCTCGTCCAAAGCGGTGGCGCAGCTTCGCCGTGGCCCGTTGTTGTGGCCAGTATCCTTTGGTGTCTGGCTGCTGCCAGCACATTTCATTGCTGGTTTTATCAGTTCTCTGGTGTTCTTCGCTGGGATGGTCAAGCCTGGACGCTGGAGTCCCCGAGCTCCGGTGTTGCAGGCATGGCGCTGTCTGCCCCCCCTGAAGTCCTTCTCGATGTGCAGTCATATTTGTGGCTGCATGCCTGTCCAATGGGACGTGGCCGCATCTGGTTGTGGCTGGAGCGTTCCACACAGCCCGAGCGTTGGCTGGATCTGCGGCGTGCGGTATATTCGCGCGCCAGACCGGGCGCTGACAACGCTGACGCAACCGCCCCGGCCAGCAGCCGTGGGTGGGAATCTTGAGTATCCATGACTGTAACTCCGCCTTCCCCTTCCGAAGATAGCGATCTCCAACTGGTGGAGCGTACGGTAGCGGGCGACCAGCGTGCCTATGAATTGCTGGTCATCAAGTACCAGCGCCGCATTGAGCGCCTCATTGGCCGGATGGTGCGCGACACCGACATTGTTCAGGATATAGCCCAGGAGACGTTCATCCGGGCGTACCGAGCGCTGCACCAGTTCCGGGGGGATGCGCAGTTCTACACTTGGCTCTACCGGATCGCTGTCAATACCGCCAAAAAGGCGTTGATGGACATGAAGCGCAATCCGGTCATCTCCGAGAATGCGTTGCGGGGGAATGATGACGACGATGAAACTTCCCGCCTTGGACACGAACTAACCAGCGACGAAACTCCCGAAACGGTGCTCGCAGCCCGAGAAATTGCCCAGGCCGTGAATGCGGCCATGGAGGCATTGCCTGACGATCTGCGGCAGGCGGTAACGTTGCGTGAGATCGAAGGACTCAGTTACGAAGAGATTGCAACGGCCATGGATTGCCCCATCGGCACGGTGCGGTCACGGATTTTCCGGGCGCGTGAAGCCATTTCGGCAAGAGTGCGTCCCCTGCTTGAAAACCAGTCAGGCAAACGGTGGTGAGGTAATGAAATGAACAAGGCTGTACGAAGCGATGGGTTGGCAGGCGGTTCCGTGGTGAATGAGATGGGCAGGCGTGAGCAGCTGTCTGCTTTGGCCGATGGTCAATTGCAGGGGGATGAGATGACAGAAGCCCTGGCCTATGCCGCGCAAGCCGAAGGCCATGCCACTTGGCAGCTCTACCATCTGGTGGGGGATGTGTTGCGTTCTTCCGATCTGGCGCAGCCTGCCAATCCAGATTTCATGGCCCGGTTGCGCGGGGAATTGGCCAAGGAAGGCCCTGTTGCACGGCCGGAAGCCCGGACGCAGCAAGTGGAAGTGGTCGCCCCTGCGATGGAGAATGCCGCCAATGCGTCTGTCTTCCGCTGGAAGATGGTCGCGGGTTTTGCCTCTCTGGCAGCGGTTGCCGCCATTGGCTGGACCTCTTTGGCCACGTTGCCAGGCGGTGGTGTCCCCGGGGCTTCTGGTGGCGCTCAGCTGGTACTGTCGCCTGAAGTGCCTCCGAGCGCTGGCGGTGCGCCCGTGGTCTCGGTGGCCGATGCCGACGGTGGGCAGCAGGTGATGATTCGGGATCCTCGCCTGGACGAGTTGCTCGCGGCCCACAAGCAGTTTGGCAGTACGTCCGCACTGCAGATGCCTGCAGGTTTCTTGCGCAATGCGACCTTTGAGACGCCCAGCCGTTGAGTCTGGGTGGCGCATGTGACCTTGTGCTGAGATCTTGCGATGGGCAATATAGGGGTTGCGGGTGGTTGGTCGGGTGTGCTGCGCCGCCAGTTCAAACCTTGGATGATGGCAGCGCTTTGCGCGATGGAGCTTTCCGTCGCGATGGGTGCGCCTCCCGTCGAGAGTTCGCTTAGTTCTGCAGGGGAAATAGCCCCGGCGCCGATAGAGCGAAGTCTTGTCCAGTGGATCGAGCGCATGCACAACGCTCCTTGTGCGCGCCCTTATGCAGGTACTTTTGTGGTTTTGGCTGCTTCCGGCGCGATGGCCAGTTCGCGCATCTGGCATGCGTGTGATGGGCCGCTGCAGATGGAGCGCGTAGAGGCGTTGACTGGCACGCCACGGACTATTTTCCGGCGCAATGATGAGGTGCGTACTTTCTGGCCTCAGGCGCGTGTGGTGCGCTCGGATCGCCGCGAAGCCTCTGGACTGTTTCCGCGTGTTCCCGTTGTCGACGGTACTTCGATTTCCCAGTTCTATTCCGCGCGTTCCGTGGGGCTGGAGCGGGTTGCGGGTTTCGTTGCTGATGTAGTGTGGTTCAAGCCTGTGGACTCGCTGCGTTTCGGATACAAGCTATGGAGCGAGCGGGAGACAGGCCTGGTTGTGAAGCTGCAGACCTTGGGCGGAAATGGACGCGTTCTGGAACAGGCTGCCTTCTCTGAGCTGGACTTGAACGCGCCAGTACGCGTGGAACAGCTCTCGCGTCTGATGGACGCGACGGCAGGCTATAAGGTGGTGGCTCCGGCCGTGGTCAAGACCACAGCCACTGCGCAGGGCTGGGCCCTGCGCCAGCCCATTGCGGGTTTTGTTCCCGTGAGTTGCCATCGGCGCTCGGTGTCCGTCGACGACGATGCTCAGGGCGTTCTGCAATGCCTCTACTCCGACGGCCTTGCATCGGTATCTTTGTTCATCGAGCCGTTTGATCCCCAGCGCCATCCCGCACAGCCCCAGATTTCGAACATGGGTGCCACGCAACTGCTTGCACAGCGCATCTTGGCCGATGTGTGGCTTACAGCGGTGGGGGAGGTTCCCCTTCAGACCCTTCGTCTGTTTGCAGGTCAGTTGGAGCGCACACGCTGACTCTGGTGTCTGCCGGAGTAAGGCTGGTTGTTGCTACCTCTACGCCAGCGCGGTGGCACGCAGGGTTGCAGGGGTATGCAAAGCGCCCTCCGATGCGGGAACCAAATGGCCGCACACTCTTCACAGTTACACACGGTTAATGACTGTATTTGCTACCAATCACGAAAGGTCGATGATGCCGAAGTTCGATGGAAATGTGCTGCGCTCCGTAGCATTTGCGTGCATGTTTGCTGGGGTTGCCGGGGGAGGGCTTTTGCCGCAAGCGGCGATCGCTCAGCCTGCCGCCGCCGTTCGTGGCCTGCCAGACTTTACGGATCTGGTGGACCAGGTGGGGCCATCGGTGGTCAATATCCGGACGGTGGAAAAAGCGTCGAGCCGTGCAAGTGCAAATGGGATGGACGAGGAGATGCTGGAGTTCTTTCGCCGTTTTGGCGTGCCGATTCCTAACGCGCCTAGGCAGCAACGTCCCCAGCGGCCGCAAGACGATGAGCAACCGCGTGGCGTGGGCTCAGGCTTCATCCTGACTGCGGATGGGTTTGTGATGACCAATGCGCATGTCGTGGACGGGGCGGATGAGGTGATTGTGACGCTCACCGACAAGCGTGAGTTCAAGGCCAAGATCATCGGCGCGGACAAGCGAACCGATCTGGCTGTGGTCAAGATCGAGGCCACGGGCCTGCCTGCCGTCAAGGTGGGCGATGTGGGGCGCTTGCGGGTGGGGGAATGGGTGATGGCGATCGGATCTCCCTTCGGGCTGGAGAACACCGTGACTGCAGGCATCGTGAGTGCCAAGCAGCGAGATACCGGGGATTACCTGCCGTTCATCCAGACCGATGTGGCCATCAACCCGGGGAACTCGGGAGGCCCGCTCATCAATATGCGCGGTGAGGTCGTGGGGATCAACAGCCAGATCTATTCGCGCTCTGGCGGTTTCATGGGTATTTCATTTGCGATTCCCATGGATGAGGCCATCCGCGTGAGTGAACAGTTGCGCGCATCTGGGCGGGTCACACGGGGCCGTATTGGTGTGCAGATCGGGCAGGTCACCAAAGAGGTTGCAGAGTCCATTGGCTTGGGCAAGGCCCAGGGGGCGCTAGTGACCGGGGTGGAGGCCGGATCACCCGCAGATAAGGCGGGTGTGGAGGCTGGCGACATCATCACCCGTTTCGATGGCAAGTCCATCGAGAAGGTTGCGGATCTGCCCCGGCTGGTCGGCAACACCAAGCCCGGCAGCAAAAGCACCATGACCGTATTTCGCCGTGGCGCCTCGCGGGATCTAGGTATCACCATCGCCGAAATCGAGCCCGACAAGCCGGCTGCCAAAACAGCGGAGCGTGAAGAGAAACCCAAGGCTTCAGCCGCTGCACAACAGATGGGATTGGCGGTGACGGAGCTTTCGGACGCCCAGAAGAAGGAACTCAAGATCAAGGGCGGGGTGCTGGTGGCGACTGCCACGGAAGCCGCTGCGCGGGCCGGCCTGCGCGAAGGGGATGTAATCCTTGCGATCGCCAACACTGAAGTATCCGGTGTGAAGGAGTTTGAGGCTGCACTGACCAAGGCTGACAAGAGCAAAGCCATCAATGTGCTGTATCGGCGCGGTGACTGGGCTCAATATGCTTTGATCCGTCCAGGTCGCTGACGAGCGTTGTGACAAGTGGGGCGATGGGGTCGGCCAATGTCCCCACTTCAGCAGTGGATGTTTGGTGTGGGCTTCGGCGTTGGTTTTTTTACTTTCCCTTCTGTTGACGGCAAAAGTTAGCCGAGGCTAACTTTTTTAAAGTCTATCAACTGATTTCGATAGAATAGAGCCCCCTGTTCAACGCTAATTCATATATTGGCCGGACACTGATTCACGATGCGGGATGTGGCAGCGCAATACACAGCTGATCCACAGCTCACCCACAAGTTGTCCAGCGTTGTAGTTGTGCGGACTGTGGATAAGTTGTTAATAAATTTCCTGTTGCACCCTGGCCACTCCCCTCGGATGCATTCGGATGGGCTTTTTCCTGCGGGCTTTTTGCCTACAATGAAGCTCCAACTATCGCAGTTGCCAATGATTGTTGGTTCAGGGCGCGTCGCCATTCGACGCGCCCTTTTTTCTTGTGTGCTCCGTTTTAATTCAATCACTTGACGCTTTCCGTTGATGAACCACATCAGAAATTTTTCCATCATTGCGCACATCGACCATGGCAAGTCGACGCTTGCGGATCGCTTGATTCAGCGCTGTGGGGGGCTGGCTGACCGTGATATGGAGGCCCAGGTTCTGGACTCGATGGATATCGAAAAAGAGCGTGGGATAACCATCAAGGCGCAGACCGCAGCGCTGCAATACAAGGCGCAAGATGGACAGGTCTACAACCTCAATTTAATCGACACGCCCGGGCACGTGGACTTCTCGTATGAAGTGAGTCGCTCGTTGTCGGCATGCGAGGGCGCGTTGTTGGTGGTCGATGCTTCACAGGGCGTTGAAGCTCAGACCGTTGCGAACTGCTACACGGCGCTGGACCTGGGTGTCGAGGTCGTGCCGGTGCTGAACAAGATGGATCTGCCCAACGCCGATCCCGACAACGCCAAGGCCGAGATCGAAGACGTGATCGGTATCGATGCCACCGACGCCATCCCGTGTTCTGCCAAGACCGGCATGGGCATCGACGAGATCCTCGAAGCCATCGTGGCCAAAGTGCCCGCGCCGCGCGGCAAGGCCGACGGCCCACTGCGCGCGATGATCATCGACAGCTGGTTCGACAGCTATGTGGGCGTGGTGATGCTGGTGCGTGTGGTGGATGGTCGCTTGCTCAAGGGCGAGCGCATCAAGATGATGGCCAGTGGAGCGGTGTACAACGCGGACAACCTTGGGGTGTTCACGCCTGCCAACGAGCCCCGCGATTCACTCAACGCAGGGCAGGTGGGTTACATCATTGCGGGCATCAAGGAGTTGCAGGCAGCCAAGGTGGGCGACACGATCACGCTCGAAAAAAAGTTGCCCAACAACGCAGGTCCTGCGGCCGAGGCGTTGCCGGGCTTCAAGGAAATTCAGCCCCAGGTGTTTGCAGGGTTGTATCCCACCGAGGCCAGCGAATACGACTCGCTGCGTGATGCGCTCGAAAAACTCAAGCTCAATGACGCCTCTTTGCACTACGAGCCCGAAGTGAGCCAGGCGCTAGGCTTTGGCTTTCGCTGCGGCTTCCTGGGCCTGTTGCACATGGAGATCGTGCAGGAGCGTCTGGAGCGCGAGTTCGACCAGGACCTCATCACGACGGCGCCCAGCGTGGTCTACCAGGTGGTCAAGGCCGATGGTGAAGTGATCATGGTCGAGAACCCCTCCAAGATGCCCGACCAGGGGCGGCTGGAGGAAATCCGCGAGCCCATCGTCACGGTGCATCTGTATATGCCCCAGGACTATGTGGGCCCGGTGATGACGCTGGCCAACCAGAAGCGCGGCGTGCAGATGAACATGGCGTACCACGGTCGCCAGGTGATGCTCACCTACGAAATGCCGCTGGGTGAAATCGTGCTCGACTTTTTCGACAAGCTCAAGTCCGTGTCGCGCGGCTATGCGTCCATGGACTACGAGTTCAAGGAATACCGCGCGTCCGACGTGGTGAAGGTGGACATCCTTCTGAACGGCGAAAAGGTGGACGCTTTGTCCATCATCGTGCACCGCTCACAATCGCAGTACCGTGGCCGTGCCGTGGTCGCCAAGATGCGCGAGATCATCAGCCGCCAGATGTACGACGTGGCCATTCAGGCGGCCATTGGTGCCAACATCATTGCGCGCGAGACCATCAAGGCTTTGCGCAAGAACGTGCTGGCAAAATGTTATGGCGGCGATGTGAGCCGCAAACGCAAGCTTCTTGAGAAGCAGAAAGCAGGCAAAAAACGCATGAAACAGATCGGATCGGTTGAAGTGCCCCAAGAGGCATTTCTGGCCATTTTGCAGGTGGAAGATTGATGCTTCAGTTCATGCAGATTCTCACGTCCCTGGTGCTGGCCGCATTTGGTGGCTATATCGGCGCCTGGTATTTTGGTGCCGTCGAGGGCAATTTCGCCTTGCTCTTGTTCCTGGCCACGGTGGTGACCGGGGCGTACTGGCTGGCCGAGCGGTTTTACTTTCTGCCGCAGCGCCGTCGGGCGGCCCAGGCCATTGAAGATGCCGCCATTGAGCGCCGTGCGGAGTTGGACCGCATGGGCATCCAGAAGGTCGATGTGGACGTGCAGGAGGCCAAGGGGCGGCTGCTCATGCAGCCCTGGTGGCTGGACTGGACGGCCGGGCTTTTCCCAGTCATCGTCGCAGTGTTCCTGCTGCGATCCTTTCTTTTTGAACCCTTCAAGATTCCATCGGGCTCCATGATTCCCACACTGCTGGTGGGTGACCTGATCTTGGTGAACAAATTCACCTACGGAGTCCGCCTGCCGGTCATCCACACCAAGATCACAGAAGGCACCAAACCTGCGCGCGGGGATGTCCTGGTGTTCCGCTACCCACCCCAGCCGAGCCTCGACTACATCAAGCGGGTGGTGGGGGTGCCTGGTGACGAGGTCGCGTACATCAACAAGCGCCTCACGGTGAACGGCCAGGCCGTTGATACCAAGGCCCTGCCGGACTTCTTTGAAGAAGATTCGATGCGCTATTTCAAGCAGTTTGAAGAGCAATTGGGCGCCCAGCCCCACCGCTTGCTGAACAACCCAGATGTGCCAGCCTTTGTGCAGGGTGCCAGCAATTTTGCCTATCGCAAGAACTGCCGCTACAGTGTTGAGGGTGTCGTGTGCAAGGTGCCTGAGGGCCACTACTTCATGATGGGTGACAACCGGGACAACTCGCTCGATTCACGCTACTGGGGATTTGTTCCAGAGGGCAACATCGTCGGGAAGGCCTTTTTCGTCTGGATGAATTTCAGCAATCTCAAGCGGATTGGGTCATTCCATTGATGGATGCACAGGTTTTTAGAACACTGAGGGGAAATACATGCATATCAATCGCTCTACCAGTCCACTTCGCCAACGCGGTTTGTCTTTTATTGGCGTGGTGTTCATTGGGGTAATCGCAGTGGCCGCATTTGCTATTGGTGGGCAGTCTGTCCCGATTTTTCTGGAGTACCAGGCGATCAGCAAGGCTGCGAACAAAGCCGCCAAGGAAGCCTCCACGGTCCCGGAGGTTCGAGCTATTTTTGATCGTGCCGGAGCGATTGACAACATTAGCTCTATCCAGGGCAAGGACCTGGAAATTGCCAAGCGTGGTGACAACAAGATCGTGGTTTCCTATAAGTATTCCCGCGAGATTGCGCTGGCAGGCCCGGCATATCTTGTATATCGCTTTGAAGGACAGACCAACTAGTGCACCCCGGCCTTCAAGCGCTGCAGGCTCGCCTGCAGCATGTTTTTTCCGATCCGTCACTTCTCCAGCGCGCCACCACGCACCGCAGTTTTTCGGCCGACCACAACGAGCGGCTGGAGTTTCTGGGTGATTCCGTTTTGAATCTGGCGGTCGCGAGCCTGCTCTATCGGCAGTTGTCGGCATTGCCGGAAGGCGATTTGTCCCGCGTGCGTGCCAACCTCGTCAAGCAGGACACCCTGCACCAGCTGGCTCTGGGCCTCAAGATTTCCGAGGTGCTGCGTTTGGGGGAGGGGGAGTCCAAATCGGGCGGCCAGCAGCGCCCGTCCATCCTGGCCGATGCACTGGAGGCGTTGATTGGCGCGGTGTACCTGGATGCCGGGTACACGAGTGCCGAAGCGTTGGTGCACCGCCTTTTTCAGGGGGTGGAGATCAATCCTCAGATGCAGGCCGCGTCCAAGGACGCCAAGACCGCATTGCAGGAGTTGCTCCAGGGCCGCAAAATGAAGCTGCCGCAGTACAAGGTCGTCGCCATAGTGGGCGCGGCGCACCGCCAGACCTTCGACGTCGAGTGCGATATTCCCGAACTGGGCCTCACCGAACGCGGTATCGGTGGCTCCCGTCGGGCGGGCGAACAGGCAGCTGCAGCCGCCATGCTGGTCACATTGAAAGCAAAGAAATTATGAATGATGCTACCAAAGATGTAGCGGGTGACGAAGGCCAAGAAAGCGCTGGAGTGCAAAATGACCTCGAAGCCATGCTGGCGGCAGCAGGCTCCCCTGCCGCCGTGCCAGGCCAACGCTGTGGCGTGATCGCCATCGTGGGCAAGCCCAACGTGGGAAAGTCCACGCTGCTCAATGCCCTGGTGGGGCAGAAGATCAGCATCACCTCGCGCAAGGCGCAGACCACGCGGCACCGCATCACTGGCATCCGCACGCGCGAACAGACGCAGTTCATCTTCGTGGACACGCCAGGTTTTCAGACGCGCCACGCCACGGCGCTCAACAAGTCACTCAACAAGACCGTGATGGGAGCCATTGGCGACGTGGACCTGATCCTCTTCGTGGTCGAGGCGGGCAACTTCACGCTGGCCGATGCCAAGGTGCTCTCGCTGTTCAAACCCGGCATTCCCACGCTGCTGCTGGCCAACAAGCTCGACATGGTGCACCGCCGTGCGGAGCTGGCCCCCTGGCTCAAGAGCATGCAGGAGCGCCATCCGTTTGCCGAGTTCGTGCCCATGTCGGCCAAGAACAAGGGCGACATCGAGCGCCTTTTTGGCATCTGCGCCAAGTACCTGCCCGAGCAAGGCTGGTGGTACGGCGAAGACGAGCTGACGGACCGCAGCGAGAAGTTCCTGGCCTCGGAGACGGTGCGCGAAAAGCTGTTCCGCTTCACGGGCGACGAACTGCCTTACACCTCGACTGTGGTGATCGACAAGTTTGAGGAAGAAGCCAGCAAGCAGCACAAACGCCTGGTGAAGATCGCAGCCACCATCGTGGTCGAGCGCGACAACCACAAGATGATGGTGATTGGCGACAAAGGCGAGCGCTTGAAGCGCATCGGCACCGAAGCGCGGCAAGAGCTGGAAAAACTCATGGACGCCAAAGTTTTCCTGGAGTTGTGGGTCAAGGTGCGGTCCGGCTGGGCGGACGACGAGGCCCGTGTACGCTCGTTTGGCTACGAGTAAGTCCGGGCGCGTGGTGGGCGCCAGCCCATCCGGCGGGGCCATCGCCCTGCCACAGCCTCCGTGTTTTCCGGCCTGACCGACACTGAACCCCACTGCTGATCCACTGTGGCTGCTGCCAAGCGCATTTCTGATGAACCCGCCTTCGTGCTGCACAGCTACGACTGGAGCGAGTCCAGCCTGATCCTGGAAGTCTTCTGCCGACGCCAGGGCCGGGTGGCGCTGGTGGCCAAGGGCGCCAAGAAGCCTACCTCCAACTTCCGCCCCGTGTTGTTGCCGCTGCAGCCACTGTTGCTCACCTACAGCCTGGCGGGCGACGGCAGCGCGGACATCCACACCCTCAAAGGTGCGGAGTGGGTCGGCGGCCATGTGATGCCCACCGGCGATGCCCTGCTGTCGGGCATGTACCTCAACGAGCTACTGCTGCGCCTGCTGGCGCGCGCCGATCCACACGCGGCCCTGTTCGACGCCTATGCCGGTGTGGTGCGCGTGCTGGCCAGCGAACACGGCGATGCGTTGGAGCCTGTGCTGCGCAGCTTCGAACTCCTGCTGCTGCGCGAGATCGGCTTGCTGCCCAGCCTGGATGTGCAGACCATGACCCTCGCGCCGCTCCATGCGGGTACCCGTTATGCCCTGGTGCCCGAGGGCGGGCTGCGCACGGCATCTTCCACCGACCGTGCGGGTTTGCTGGGCAGCCAGTGGCAAGCCCTGCAGCATGCGCTGGACGACGAAACCGCCAGCTACACCGCCACCTTGCGGGCCTGTGCACCCGTGGCCACCGAACTCAAACCCCAGTTGCGCGCCGTGCTGCAATACCATTGCGGCAGCCCGACGCTGCGCACCCGCCAGCTCATGATCGATCTGCAGGCCCTATGAACCCGACCTCACGCACATCCCACGCCACGGCCCTCTCGGTCAATGTCAACAAGGTCGCCTTGTTGCGCAACACGCGCCATCTGGGCATTCCCAGCGTTGCCCGCGCGGCCGAGCTGTGCCTGCAGGCCGGCGCGCAGGGCATCACCGTGCACCCCCGGCCCGACGAGCGGCACATCCGCAGCCAGGATGTGTTCGAGCTGGCAACGCTGATGAAGGCCTGGCCCGACCGCGAATACAACATCGAGGGCAACCCGTCGCAGAACCTGATGGATTTCATCCGCCAGGTGCGTCCCCACCAGGCCACCTTTGTGCCCGACAGTGAAGACCAGTTCACCAGCGACCACGGCTGGAGCTTTCCGCAGGATGCCGAGCGCCTGGCGCCGCTGATCGCCGAGTGCAAGGCACTGGGCGTGCGCGTGAGCCTGTTCATGGACCCAGTGCCCGAACAGATGGCGGCCGCCAAGGCGGTGGGCGCCGACCGGGTGGAGCTGTACACCGAGCCCTATGCCGCCGCCTGGGGCACGCAGCAGCAGGAGGTTGAGCTAAAACGCTACGCCGCCGCCGCCCAGGCCGCGCTGGAGGCAGGCCTGGGCGTGAACGCAGGCCACGACCTCAACTGCGACAACCTTGCCGCCTTTGTGCGCGAGGTGCCCGGCGTGCTCGAGGTCTCGATTGGTCACGCCCTCATTGCCGACGCACTGGAACTGGGCTACGCCGCCACGGTGTTGGCCTACCTGGGCTGCATCCGGTCGGGTTTTGCGGCACAGGTAGATAACTCCTGATTTGATAGCTGCTTGCGCTTTATAGATAAGCCCTAGAAGCCAATTTGATTCAATAAAACATGATCTACGGCATTGGCACCGACATCTGCGACGTGCGCCGCATCGCGGCCAGCCTGGAGCGCCACGGCGAGCGTTTTGCCCAGAAGGTGCTGGCCGACGGTGAACTGGCCACCTGGCGCGAGAGGAGCAGCCGCTGGCCCGACCGGGGCTTGCGTTACCTGGCCACGCGGTTCTCTGCCAAGGAAGCGTTCAGCAAAGCCATTGGCCTGGGCATGCGCATGCCCATGACCTGGCGCCACTGCGAGGTCGCCAAGCTGCCATCCGGCCAGCCGGTCATCGTGTTGCACGGGGCGCTCAAGGAATGGTTCGATGCCAAAGGGCTGAAGGCGCACCTCAGTGTGACCGACGAGACCGACTACGCCGCCAGCTTCTGTGTGGTAGAGAAATCTGAATAAAAATAGGCTCTGGCGCTTGATAGATAAGCGCTGGCAGCTATTGTTTGAATAGCATTTTTGAGTTTGAGCCAACACACCATGACCGAACACGCCCCCCTCATTCTCGACGTGGCAGGCCTTGAGCTGACCGCTGCCGACCGCCGCCGCCTGGCCCACCCGCTGACCGGCGGCGTGATCCTGTTTGCCCGCAACTGGGAAAACCGCGCACAGCTGCTGCAGCTCACCAGCAGCATCAAGGCCGTGCGTGACGACCTGCTGATCTGCGTGGACCATGAAGGCGGGCGCGTGCAGCGCTTTCGCACCGATGGCTTCACGCACCTGCCACCCATGCGCGCGCTGGGCGAAATGTGGATGGATGACGGCAAAGGCGCCAAGGCCGTGCCTGGCAGCGGCGCGCTGCGTGCCACCAACGCAGCCACGGCCGCGGGCTACGTGCTCGGGGCCGAGCTGCGCGCCTGTGGCGTGGATTTCAGCTTCACGCCTGTGTTGGACATCGATTGGGGTGAAAGCGGTGTGATCGGCGACCGCGCCTTTCACCGCGACCCGCGTGTGGTGGCGCTGCTCGCCAAGAGCCTCATGCATGGTCTGCTGCAGGCCGGCATGGCCAACTGCGGCAAACACTTTCCCGGCCACGGCTTCGTCAAGGCCGACTCGCACACCGAGGTGCCGGTGGACCAGCGCAGCCTCAAGGCCATCCTGGCCGACGATGCCGCGCCGTACCCCTGGCTCAGCAGCACGCTCACCAGCGTGATGCCGGCCCATGTGATCTACCCCAAGGTCGACAGCCGCCCCGCAGGCTTCTCGCAGCGCTGGCTGCAGGACATCCTGCGCCGCCAGATGCGTTTTGATGGCGCGATCTTCAGCGACGACCTCAGCATGGAAGGTGCACGGCGCCTGGACGGCCAGGTGGTCAGCTACACCGACGCGGCCGTGGCGGCGCTGGAGGCAGGTTGTGACCTGGTACTGCTGTGCAACCAGAGCGTGGGTGATGGCAAGGCCGTGGATGAACTCATCGATGGCCTGGAAAAGGCCCAGAAGCAGGGCCGCTGGCAGCCGAGTGTGGACAGCGAGTCCCGCCGCCTGGCGCTGCTGCCGGAAACCCTGCCGCAGGCCTGGGACGACCTGATGTACCAACCCGCCTACTTGCAGGCGCTGGACCTGCTGCCCTGAACCGCCGAGAGCGCGTGGCCTCGTGCAAGGCCACCCAGTGCGGCTCTCCCGACTTTTCTCACTATGGCGTGTTGAAGGGTCCTGGCGTGACCGGCGGCGGGGCTGCCGGTGCACTCTCTGTGGCATCCGCAACGCTGGCATGGGCGGGGGGCGCAGGGGGTGGTGGCACCCCCTGAAATCTGCGCACCACGCGCTGAAACACCAGCGCATTCGGAATCTGCAGCCAGGCCACCTGGCCCGTCGCTGCGCCATGGTCCTCCAGCGTGGTGTAGAGCAGGTTGATGTCCACCACGCGCCCCTTGGCGCCGGGTTTTTCGGCGGTGTCCAGCACTTCGATGTAGTCACCAATCCGGAAAGGCCGCACGGTAAAGATCAGCAGCGCACAAAACAGGTTGGAGAGCACGCTCCACGCCGCGAAGAAGGCCACGGCCCCCACAGTGGCAAACCCGGTGAACGCGGTCCAGAGCACGGTGGCCGACACCCCCATGCGCTCCAGCACCAGCAGCAGGGCGCTGGCCACGATGAACCAGCGGATCAGCCCGTTCATGGGCACCACCAGCTCGTCGGGCACCTGGTAGTGCGCGCTGGCACGGCGCACGATGCGGCGCAGCACCCGTTGCAGCAGCCAGGCGACAAAGAGGATCAGCAGGATCTGCGTGCCGGGGATGATGACTTCGAGCCAGTCCTGCACCCAGTCGGGAAGCCGGGTTTTCAGAACCTGCATCCGCGAAACGGCGGAGCGGGCGTTGCGCTCGGTGGCGTCAAACGAGAAGGCGGAAAAGAAACTCAATTGCGCAATTGCTCCACGGTATCCATCTGCATTTCAAAACTGAAAAAGCGGTTGCGGCCCTGCGCCTTGGCGGCATACAGGGCCTGGTCGGCCCGCATGATCATGCTTTCGGCGTTGGTACTGTCGTCGGGCACACAGGTGGTAATGCCGCCTGACAGCGTCAGCGTGTCGCCCAGTGGCGAATCCGCATGCGGTATGGCGCGCACCTTCAGCAGCTGCCCCAGGGCGCGCGCGAAGGTCATGGCGCCCGAGCGTGGCGTGTTGGGCAGGATGAGGGCGAATTCCTCGCCGCCGTAGCGCGAGGCGATGTCACGCGGGCGCACGCACACCTCGCGCAGCAGGCGGCCTACTTCCTTCAGGCAGGCATCGCCTTGCACATGCCCGCTGGCGTCGTTGAAGAGCTTGAAGTGGTCGAGATCGCACAGCATCAGCGTGAGCGGCGTCGCTTCGCGGCGTGCGGCCAGGATCTCGTTGTGCAGGATGCGGTCAAACCCCCGGCGGTTGACCAGGCCCGTGAGCGCATCGATTTCCACCATTTCGTTGAGTCGCTGGTTGGCCAGATGCAACTCGGCCGACACAGAGACGAGCCTGCGGCGCATGTCCAGCAGCCGGCGCATGGCGCGCAGCTTGGCCATCAGCACAATGGGCTTGACGGGTTTGACGAGGTAGTCGTCGCCCCCTACCTCAATGCCACGCCACACGTCGAGTTCGTTGTCCAGACCCGACAGAAAGATGATGGGCGTCCAGTCCCCGGCTTCGCTGGCGCGCATCTGCTGGGCCACCCAGTAGCCGTCCTGGCCGGGCAGCCGGATGTCCAGCAGTACCAGATCTGGACGGTGGGTTTTGAACAGCTGCAGGGCGGTGTTGCCCTCGGGTGCCTCAAAGATATCCGACACGCCCGCCCGCCGCAGCTCGGCCACCAGCGCAGCGCGGACGGAACCCTGGTCTTCCACCACCAGCACCGAAAAAGCATTGCCCGAGGGCAAGGGCTGGCTGGCCGGGTAGGGGGCATTGTTGGAGCTGAAGGGCACGGGGTGTCTCCTTGGGGCCGTCAAAGGGCGGGTCCGGGGTACCCCGAGTGCATCCGGGGCGTGCGACTCAGGACTCGCGGCGCAGCGCCGGGAACAGGATCACGTCGCGAATGCTGGGGCTGTCGGTCAGCAGCATCATCAGGCGGTCAATGCCGATGCCGCAACCCCCCGTGGGCGGCATGCCGTATTCCAGCGCGCGCACAAAATCATGGTCGTAGAACATGGCTTCGTCGTCGCCGCTGTCTTTGGCGGCGACCTGGGCGTGAAAGCGCGCGGCCTGGTCTTCGGCGTCGTTCAACTCGCTGAAGCCATTGCCGAACTCGCGGCCGGTGATGTACAGCTCAAAACGCTCCGTCACCTCGGGGCGGGTGTCGTTGGCGCGGGCCAGGGGCGAGATCTCGGTGGGGTGCTCCATGATGAAGGTGGGCATCCAGAGCTTGTCTTCCACCGTTTCTTCAAAGTACAGCACCTGCAGGCTGGCCAGCGACCGCGTGGACAGCTTGTTCTTTTCTTCGTTCAGGCCCAGCTTCTTCAGGGCGCTGATGAGCCAGGCGGCGTCGTCCACATGGGCGCCGGCCTCGGTGTACTGGAAGATGGCTTCGCGGATGGTCAGGCGGGCAAACGGCTGAGTCAGGTCCACCGCACGGCCCTGGTAGGTCATCTGCAGCGAGCCTGTGGCCTTCAGTGCGACTTCACGGATCAAGGTCTCGGTGAAGTCCATCAGGTCCAGGTAGTTCCAGTACGCCGCGTAGAACTCCATCATGGTGAACTCGGGGTTGTGGCGCACCGAGATACCTTCGTTGCGGTAGCTGCGGTTGATCTCGAACACCCGCTCGAAACCGCCCACGATCAGGCGCTTCAGGTACAGCTCGGGGGCAATGCGCAGGTACATCTCCTGCTCCAGCGCGTTGTGGTGCGTGACAAACGGCTTGGCGTTGGCGCCACCCGGAATCGGGTGCAGCATGGGCGTCTCGACTTCGAGGAAGCCGTGGCTCACCATGAACTCGCGCAGGCTGCTCACTGCCTTGCTGCGCGCCATGAAGCGCTTGCGGGCCTGCTCGTCGGTGATCAGGTCCACATAGCGCTGGCGGTATTTCTGCTCCTGGTCGGCCATGCCGTGGAATTTGTCGGGCAGGGGGCGCAGGCTCTTGGTCAAGAGGCGCAGGCTGGTCACCTTGACCGACAGTTCGCCGGTCTTGGTCTTCATCAGCGTACCTTCGGCGCCCACGATGTCGCCCAGGTCCCAGTGCTTGAAGGCGGCGTACAGGTCTTCGCCCACGGCATCGCGGGTCACATAAAGCTGGATGCGCCCGCCCACTTCGCCCAGCGACCCGTCCTGCACCGTGGCAAAACTGGCCTTGCCCATGACGCGCTTGAGCATCATGCGGCCAGCCACCGAGACATTTACCGGCGAGGCCTCCAGGGACTCGTTCGTGGCAGCGCTGTGCTCCAGGTGCAACTGGGCAGCCTTGTGGCCTGGCTTGAAGTTGTTGGGGAAGGCAACGCCACCGCCGTTGGCCTGGGCCTCGCGCAGAGCGCGGAGCTTTTCGCGGCGCTCGGCGATGAGCTGGTTTTCGTCCTGGGGAGCGGGGGCGTGGTTTTGGTCTGACATAGGTGCCGTCGGTGCGGGGGCGTGAAATTTGGGGGCTGGGTTCAGCCAAACCCCTCATTTTATCGGCTATGTGTTGCTGACAGGTTCTTAGCCCTTGGACGGGCGGTCGCTCCACAGCGCGGATGCTGTCCCTGCGAGGATCTTCAGATCGCTCCAAAGCGTGTGCGAGCGGGCGTACTCGGCGGCGTAGCGGAGCTTGATGGGCAGGATCTGTTCCACATAAGTGCGCTCTGGATCGCTGCTGTGGCCCAACAAGGTGCTTTCGTCGCGGAATTCGATGGAGGCGCGGTCCGTGATGCCGGGTCGGACGCTGAGCACCAGTTCCCGCACGGATTCCGGGTAGAGCGCGACATAGTGCGGCACCTCAGGCCGGGGGCCGACAAGGCTCATATGGCCAAGAAGCACGTTGAAAAGCTGCGGCAGCTCATCGGCCTTGGTGCGCCGCAGCCAGTGGCCCGCCCGGGTAATGCGGGCATCGGCTCCTACGGTAATCGCCGGGCCCGAGGCTTCGGCGCGCGGGTGCATGGTGCGGAACTTGTAGATGCGGAACAACCTGCCTGCGCGGCCCACACGCTGTTGGCGAAAGAGTGCTGGGCCCGGAGAATCCCACACCACCCACAGTGCCACGGCCAGCAGCACGGGCGCGAGCAGCAGCAGCCCGATGGCGGCAAAACACAGGTCGAACAGCCGCTTGGGCATGTCAGCCCAGCACCTCGTGCAGCGCAGCAATCACGCGCTCCTGGTCGCTGTCACTCATGGCGGTGAACAAGGGGATGCTGATCATGGCTTGGTAGGCTGCGTCGGCCTGAGGGAACATGGCCGGTGTCAATTGGTACCGGTCGCGCCAGTACGGGTGCCGGTGCAGCGGCACATAGTGCACGCTGGTGCCAATGCCCCGGTCCGACAGCGCCTGGATGACCTCGTCACGCACCAGCGGCGCGTCCGCCCGCAGCCGGATCACATAGAGGTGCCACGCATGGGTGTCGCCTGGTGGCGCAGTGGCTGGCAAGGTCAGGGGGAGGGGCGCCAGCTGTTCGCGGTAGCGGGTTGCCAGGTCTTGGCGCCGCTGTACGAACTGCGGCAGCCGTGCCAGTTGCTCCACCCCCATGGCGGCGGCAACGTCCGTCATGTTGTATTTGAAACCGGGTGCCACCACCTCGTAGTACCAGGCCGGCGTTTTGGAGGTGAAGCGGTCAAATGCATCGCGGCTCATGCCGTGCAGCCGCATGGTGCGCATGCGCTGCGCAAGCGCCGGGTCGTGCGTGACGGCCATGCCGCCTTCTCCGGTGGTGATGGTCTTGTTGGCGTAGAAGCTGAACACCGTGACATCGGACTGCAGTTGCCCCACCAGGGTGCCGCGCCAGGTGGTGGGCAAGGCATGGGCTGCGTCTTCCACCACCTTGAGCTGGTGTTCCTTGGCGATGGCCAGGATGGCGTCCATGTCGCAGGCCAGGCCCCCGTAGTGCACGGGCATGATGGCTTTTGTGCGGGGCGTGATGGCCGCGCGCACCTTGGCCGGGTCGATATTGAGGGTCACCGGGTCCACATCCACCAGCACCGGGTCGGCGCCCAGGTAGCGCACCACTTCCACGGTGGCGGTGAAGGTCAGTGTGGGCGCGATCACTTCGTCGCCGGGACCAATGCCGAGTGCTTCCAGCGCAAGGTGCAGGCCCGCCGTGGCAGAGTTGACGGCGATGCTCTGCAGACCACCGCCGCCCAGGAAGGCGGTGAATGCCTGCTCGAACTCCTTGGTCTTGGGCCCGGTCGTGACCCACCCCGAGCGCATGGCCGCGCTGACGGCATCGATTTCTGCCGGCCCAATGTCGGGGCGGGCGAACGGGAGAAAGGGCAGGTCGGTGGCGGAGTTCATGGGCATTGTGGTGCGTGCTAAAAGGGCCAGAGCGAGGCCGCGCTCAGTGCGGCTTCACAGCCCAGGTAATGCGGTGGGTGCGCAAAAACCAGAGCAGTGCGGACGCTGGCGCAATCGCTGGGGCGGGCAGGCGCCGCGCCAGCGGAGGTGCCAAAGTAACGCGGCGGGAGTGTATCTGTGCCTCTGGGAACAGGATGCTCAGTTCGCGCAGTGGAATGCCCTGCACATCGCTGTTGGCAGGGTTGTTGACGACAAAATCGTAGACCAGTACGCCGCCGCCGGGCGCAACCCATTGCCAGATCACGTGGGCCAGATGGCGGCGGTAGTCTTCGTCGAGCAAGGAACTGAAGAGCGTGAACGCCAGCACGGCATCCTGGCTGGCCGGTTGCACCGGGGCCAAGGCGGCATCACCTTCGACAATAGACACACCTGCTGGCAGCGAGGCGCGCGCTGCGGCGGCGCGTTCGGGAAGAAGCTCCAGGCCCGTCAGGCAAGCGGGCGTGGCGCCCAGCCGCACCAGGTCGTGCAGATTGCCCGCGCTTCCACAACCAACTTCCAGCATCGGCCGGTGGGCCAGGCTGCTCCAGCCGTGGGCCTGCCAGATCCGTGCCATGGCACGCAGGCGCTCTTGCTGCGCCTGCAGCGCCGCCGCATTGGCATACAGGCTGTAGCGGGCCTCGTCGACCGCAGCATCGCGCCTCGCGTAGCGGGCCTTGACGGCCTGGGGTTCGTTGTCGGTCATCGCGTGATGCGTGCAAAGTCGGACGAAGGTGCGCGCGAGCGTGCAATGTCCCACAGCCCGCGCCAGGTGCCCAGGCCGTAGCCCACGTGAAACGCTGCAATCGTCGCCGGGAGGCGGGGCAGCAGCCCCCGGTTGCGGGCCGATCGGGCTGCCGCCACCGATGCCGCCAGAAGATACCCCGTATAGGCGATGCCCAGTGCGGCCAGCGGCCAGGCAGACCAGGGCAAGACGGCGGCGCTGGCCACTGCGGCAGCCACAAAAGCTGCAGGTACCAGCTGCCGCACGGAGCCTGGTTGCCCGTGTTTGCGCATCACAAAAGGCCGCCAGTAACCGTATTGCCGCTGTTGCGCGAACAGGTGCCGGAGCGAATTGCGCGGGTGGTAGGTGGAATGGATGCGCCGGCTCTGCCAGATGCGAGCACCCCCCAGGCGCATGCGCAGGTTGTGCTCGTCGTCCTGATTGCGCACCAAGGCTTCGTCAAACAGCCCGAACCGGTCAAACACGCTGCGGGGCCAGCATCCCAGGTAGACGGTATCCACCTCGCCTTCGTATTGCATATCGCGCGACCGCGCGCCGCCCACCACCCAGCGGCACTGGAAGGCGGCGGCGATGGCGGCCCCGGTGGGGCCGGTTCCTTGGGCGACCCAGGGGCCACCCACGTTGTCGGCGCTGGTGCGTTCGAGCGCCTGGATGCACTGCGCAAGGTAGTCGGGGGCAAACTGGCTGTGCACGTCCATGCGGGCAATGGTGCCGCCCCGCGCGCGGGCAATGCAGGCGTTGAGCCCGGTGGAGACAATGCGGCCGGGGTTGTCCACCAGGACGAGCCGGTGGTCTGCAGCACAGCGCTGCAGAAGGTGCTCGCGGGTGCCGTCATCGCTTTCACCGTCTGCAATCAGCACTTCCATGCGCCAGCCTGCGGGCAGTTCTTGGCGCAGGGCGGAGTCGCAGAACGCGTCGATGTGCTGGCGCTCGTTGCGGCACGGCACGATCACGCTGATCAGGTTGTCCAATTCAAGGCCTTGGGGCATGGGTTTCAAGGTGTGCGGAGCAGTTGCTGGTACAGCGCGTGCATGCGGTTCATTTGTACCGCGCGGTCTCCGTCCCGGGCGATGCGGGCGGCATTTTGCAGGCTGGCTTGTTCCGCCAGGGCGTCGTTGCCGATGAGAGCTTCCAGCCGGGCGGCGAGCACTGCGGCATCTCCGGCTGCAACCAGCCACTGCGGGTCGATCCAGTGCCGGTTGGCCTGCAGGTCGCTCGCCACCACCGCGAGGCCACACGCCATGCTCTCCAGCATGGCGACCGATGTTGCATCGCTGCTGGGTACCGACACAGATATCTTGCTTTCGCCCAGTACCCGGGCCATGCCGGCGTCATCGAGTCGGCCGTGGAACTGCACCTTGTTTTCCAGCTGCGCCTTGTGCACCTGACTGCGCAGGGCGCTTTCCATGCTGCCTCCTCCGAGCAGGTGCAAGCGCAGGTCGGCCGAAGGCAACCGCGCCTGCAGAAGGGCGAACGCCTCGATGATGGTGTCGATGTTGTAGTTGGGTTCCCAGGCGCGCAGGCTCACCAGTTGGCTGCCTCGCTTGAGCTTCCAGGGAGCGGGTCGAAAGCGCTGCAGTTCCACACCCCAGTGAATTTCCTCGGCAGGGCATTGCGGGCGGAAATCCGCCACGGCGCTCATGAGGCTGGCAGAGTCGCCAGTGATGAGGTCGGCCCGGCGCAGTATCCAGCCAGTCAGCCAGCGCATCCACGCGCTTTTGCCGGGGGTGACCAGCAGGTCGCTGCCCCATGCAGTCATCACCCGCGGATATTTGCCGCCCCGTGCGGCCAGATAGCCATAGGAAGTGATGTAGTGGGCGTGGAGGAGGTCCGGGGCCAGTTCGGCCACGTGGCGCCTGGTTTCCCGGACACGGAACAGCCAGTCGAGCGAGCGGTGCACAGGCCGGATGGCCCGCACGGTGACGCCATCGATGGACGCGGGGCGGGCCGTGATCAGCGAAACGCGGTAGCCGCGCTGGAGCATTTCTCGCGCCCACCGCTGGACATGGGGGCTGGTGGCATCACCCAACAGGCACAGGTGTTTTGGCATGTCAGACCGTCCGCGTCCAGGATTCGTAGTGCGGGCGCAGTTCTGGATGCTGTGACAGCAGGCGTTCGTCCTGTTCGCGCACGTCGCCGATCTGGCGTGCGGGGGCCCCCGCCACGATGGCGAAGTCGGGCACCTCACCGCGCACCTGCGCATAGGCACACACCACCACCCCCTTGCCGATGCGTGTACCCGCTTCGATCAGGCTGTGGGGGCCGATGAACGTGTAGGCGCCGATCTCCACAGGGGCGCTGATGTAGCCAGGCTTGGGGCCTTCGTGGACTGCGTAGTCGCTGCCCAGGAGGCGAATGGCACGGTGGGAGCTGTGCGTCACGATGCTGACAAAGTTGGTGATCTGAACCCCTTGCCCAATCTGCAGGCCCGCCGTGGCGTCGATGAAGTTGAATTGCCCAATGAACACGTGGTCGGAAAGCCGCAGCCCCTCCGCGCCCTCGATGCAGGTGCTGGGGGCAATGCGGGTGTGGGGCAGGCTGCGGTCCAGGTGGTCGCTTTCCCCGAACACCATGCGGTAGAACAGCGCTTGCCAGAGGCGGCGGCGCCAGCGGTTAAGCACGGCTCTCATGGGGAATATCCTTCCAGTTTGCCAGCGCCCAGAAATAGTAGGCAAAGTAGGCCAGCATGCTCGCTGACACGCCCCATCCGGCGCCGGTCAGTCCGCCCAGATGGAGGCCCAGCAGCAGGCCCGCAAAAAACAGGCATTGTCCAATCAATGCCAGGCGCAGCGCCCAGGCCTGTGCACCCCAGGCCATGGTGACCACCGCAAGGGGCGATGCCATGAAATGCACGGCGATGTACGGCGCGATGGCTCGGGCCAGCTCCCCAGTTCCTGCCCACTGGGCTCCAAAGGCCAGGGTAAAGATGTCCGGGCCCCATGTGAGCAGGACTACCACCAGCGGGCACGCCAGGACGGCAAGCCCCAGCATGGCCCGGCGCACCAGCTTACGCGCCTCGTCAGGGCCACCGGCCTGGAGGAGACGAGGGTACAGGGTTTGCGACAGGGCTCCGCCGATGAGGGTCGCTGGTGCCTTGAGGTAGCGCAGCGCCAGCGCCCAGAATCCCGCTGCGGCATCCCCTGTCCATGCCGCCACCAGCACCAGAGTCAGGGTGTCCTGCAGCGCCCCCATGAAAGCGTGGGGTGTGTTGAGCAACGGAAAGTCCCGGTGCTGTTGGGCCATGGACCGGAGTGTGGCCAACGGCTGGCGCCACAGACCCACCCAGCCACCCGCAGGGGCAGGCCTGGCCAGCATCCATGCCGCGCCCAGGCTGGCCAATGTGGCGCCCAGCACCAGACCCAGCGGGCCGGTCTTCATGAATCCGAACAGCAATTGCAGGATGGCGCCACCGCCTTGTTGCAGCAGCCTGGCCGCCGACAGCAGACCAAAGCGTTGGGACCGTGTCGCCCACAGGGTGAGCCATTGCACAGCACCGCCTGCGAACACCGCCAATGGCAGCGCCCACACCATCGGCATGCCGCGCCACAGCAGGAGCACGGCTGCGGCTGCAGCAGATGCCGTGGTGACAGCGAGCAAGATGCGCGCGCACAGCGCCATGAGCTGGGCCGCGCGCGGCTCGGTGCTTTCGAGGGGGAGTGCGAATTCATAGCGCGCGCAGCCCACCACCGCCAGGTTGGTGGCCAGCGCCCACAGCAGTGCAAACTGTCCGAAGTCCTCAGGGCTGTAGAGGCGTGTGAGTGCTGGGCCCAGCACCAGCGGGATGGCGTGGGCTGCAACGCTGCCCGTGAGCAGGGTCAGCGTTGCCCGTACAAGTCCCGACTTCATGGCAGTACGGGTTGCGTTTCGGGGTGGTAGCCAGGCACCAGCTGTCGCAGCAGAGCGGTCATGGCGATGGGGTCGCCCGCTTGGGCTGCCTTCTGCAATGCCTGGAGCAAGGTCTGCAGCTCCTCCCAGGGTCGGTATTCTTCACGCGCCCGCAGGATGCGGGGGTGGTCGGTGGGAAAGGGATTGTCTCCAATCAGCAGTTCCTCGAAAAGTTTTTCACCCGGGCGTAGCCCGGTGAAAACGATTTCGATGTCTCCTTCTGGGTGCAGATCGTCGCGCACCGTCAATCCCGACAAGGCCACCATGCGCTCTGCAAGGTCCAGAATCTGCAGTGGCTCGCCCATGTCCAGCAGGAACACGTCGCCGCCCTCGGCCATCGCCCCTGCCTGCAGTACCAGCTGGGCGGCTTCGGCAATGGTCATGAAATAGCGCGTGACATCCGGGTGCGTTACCGTAATGGGGCCACCGGCTGCAATCTGCTTGCGAAACAGCGGTATCACGCTGCCGCTGGAGCCCAGTACATTGCCAAAGCGCACCATGGACAGGCGGGTGGGGCAGGTCCAGGCGGGCGGGCTTTCGGCAAGGGGTGCGAAGGGGGGGCGCTGCGACGCTGCAATGGCTTGCAACACCATTTCCGCCACACGCTTGGTGGCGCCCATGATGTTGGTCGGGCGCACGGCCTTGTCGGTGGAAATCAGCACGAAATGGCTGGCGCCGCACTCCAGCGCCACCTGCACCATGTGCAGGGTGCCAAAGACGTTGTTCAGAATGCCTTCGCCCGCGTTGGCCTCCACCATGGGCACGTGCTTGTAGGCCGCCGCATGGTAGATGGAGGTGGGCCGGTATTGCCGGCAGATGTCTGCCATGCGCTCCCTGTGGGTGACGCTGGCGAGCAGTGGCACCAGCGCACATGCGTGCTCGCCTTGGTCTGCCAGCGCCGCCAACTCATGGTGGATGGAGTACAGCGCATATTCGCTGTGGTCCACGAGCAGCAATTGGCGCGGCCCTTCGCGCACGATCTGACGGCACAGCTCGCTGCCAATGCTGCCGCCCGCTCCGGTAACCAGGACCACGGTGCCCGCCAGATTGCGCCCCAGCAGTCCGGGGTCCGGGGCCACCGGCTCCCGGCCCAGCAGGTCTTCGATTTCGAGGTCCTGGAAGTCCGTGACCGTGACCCGCCCGCTGGCCAGGTCGGACAGGCCGGGCAGCGTGCGTATCCGCACGGGCAATTCACGCAGGCTTTCGATGATCTGCCGCCGGCGCTCGCGCGTGGTGCTGGGCAGCGCCAGCAGCACATCCGTGATGTCCAGGCGGCGCACGACCTCGGGCAGCGCCTGGGGGGAGTGCACGCGCACGCCATTGATGCTGCGCCCGATCTTGCTGGCGTCGTCGTCCACAAAACCCTGGAGCAAGTACTGGTGCATGCTGCCCAGCCCCGCCGCCGTCTGGGCGCCCGCGCTGCCGGCGCCGTAGATCAGCAGGCGGTAAGACGCATGGCTGCTGCGCCCTGCCAGCGCCAGCCACCCCAGTGCGCGGCTGGCCCCCACCAGCAGCATGAACAGCAGGGGCTGCAGAATGCCGACGCTGCGGGGTACGCCCTCCCATTGGGCCGCCAGCAGGCAGCCCAGTAGAAGGGTTCCATAGATGGCCACGGCCTTGCCGGTGGTGATGAGTGCGGTGATCCCCGTATAGCGGAAGATGGCGCGGTACAGCCCCAGCTTGGCAAAAATGGGAAAGGCGAGGGCGGGGGCCAATGCATACGCGAGCCACTGCATGCCTGAGGGCCAGTGGGGTGTTTCCAGCCTCAGTGTGAAGGCGAGCCACATGGCGATCAGGCCCAGGCAGATGTCCATGGCCACCACCACGAGGCGTTTGGCTGCGCGTGACCAGCCCAGGATGCGGTTCAGCATGGGCTGGGGGGGAAGGGTGGGGCAGCAGTGATTCGGCGGCTCATTGCGTGGGCGCAATCCCGGTCCGCTCAAGGACATCGCCCACCAGTTCCAGCCGCACCAGCGGGTTGTCCAGCTCCATCAGGCGCTGCTTGAGTTCCAGGGGCACCGGCAAAAGCTCGCACCAGCGGTTGGCCACCCATCCGCAGTCGTCCAGCTGGGCTGCCGTGGGGACAATCGCAGTCGGAGTGTCGGGGTCTCGCTGCTTCAGGGTGTGCAGCACCTGGGCGAGCGCTGTCGATGCCTTTCTCAGGTCTTCGGGGATCGGCACCGTCAGATCCTGGTCGATGTGCCCCACATCGGCAATCCACAGGCCATGGGGCAGGTGGCTGCGCTGGGTGATGCGAAAGCGCTGGCTGCCACGGCACAGCAGGGTGATCAGGCCAGGCTGCGGGGTGTCGATCTGCTCGATGACGGCCAGGGTGCCCACATCATTGAACTGCTCTTCGGGGGCGCCTGCCTGGCGCACTTCGCGGCCCTGCGTGAGGGCGACAACGCCAAAGGGTGCACCCGCCTGGTGGCACTTGCGCACCATGTCCAGGTAGCGCACTTCGAACACGCGCAGGGCCAGCAGGCCGCCCGGGAACAGCACGGACCCCAGGGGGAAAAGGGGCAAGGATGACAGGGTGAGGGGTTGTGTCATGAATGGGGGAATACCTTGGCTCGCTATCATCCCATGGCGCAGCCTGCTTTCGCAGCGGCCCCTTATTTTTGTCTCATCCATGCTCTACCAGATCGCCTCTTTCCTGCTTGACGTTGTTGGTGGCCTGCTCACGGGGGCGTGCCTGCTGCGCCTGTATATGCAATGGCAGCGGGTACCGTTTTCCAACCCTGTCGGCGGTCTGGTTTTTGCACTGACGGACTGGCTCATCATGCCGCTGCGCCGTGTGATCCCGCCGGTGGGGCGTTGGGATGTGTCGAGCCTGGTGGCGGCCGTGCTGCTGCAGCTGGCGCAATACTTTTTGCTGACCCTGTTGTTGGGCGCCGCCTCGGCATGGGCCTGGCTGCCGTGGCTGGCATTGTTTGGGCTGGCGCGTGTGGCAGTGTCGGGGCTGATTGGCTTGTTGATCGTCTATGCCGTGATGTCGTGGGTGCAGGCGCGGTCCCCGCTCTCGGATGTGATCGCCCGGCTGTGCGAGCCCATCCTGCGGCCGTTTCGCCGCGTCATCCCGCTGGTGGGCGGCATCGACCTGTCGCCGCTGGCGGCATTGGTCTTGCTGCAGGTGGCGATGATTGTGCTGGGCCATTTGCAGGCCAGCGTCATGAGGTAGCCCCGCTGGTGGTGCCCCCCTGACTCGCCTTCGGCGCCATCCCCCCAGGGGGATGACGGCTTCGCTGCGGGGCGGCCTTTGCTTGCCGTCCCTGGCGGGGGCAGCGCCAGTCTCCTTGGCCGCATGCGTTGCACAGCAAATTGTTTCTGACACTGAAAATGTCAGTAAAATTGACCTCTGGCGCTTATCTATCAAGCGCTAATAGCTATCAATAGTGTAGCTATTTGGAGGTGCTGAAGCGGCGCCTCACCTCTGCAAGAGGTTTTTCGCATGCCACCACCTGGTTGCGTTACATCACTGCGTCAGCGGGCAAACGCTGCAGCATGGCCAGGCTGCTGGCCACGGTGTTGCGCAGCTCGCGGCGGTCGCAGATGAAGTCCACGGCGCCCTTGGTCTGCAGGAACTCGGCGCGCTGGAAGCCTTCTGGCAGCGTCACGCGCACGGTGGATTCGATCACGCGCGGGCCGGCAAAGCCGATCAGGGCCTTGGGCTCGGCAATCACGATGTCGCCCACGAAGGCAAAGCCGGCGCTCACGCCGCCCATGGTCGGGTCGGTCAGCACGCTGATGTACGGCAGGCCCTTCTTGGCCAGGCGGGTCAGCGCTGCATTGGTCTTGGCCATCTGCATCAATGACAGCAGGCCTTCCTGCATGCGTGCACCACCGGTGGCGGTAAAGCAGATGAAGGGCACTTTCTGCTCGATGGCGGTTTCCACGCCGCGCACAAAACGCTCGCCGACCACCGATCCCATGGAGCCGCCCATGAAGTCGAATTCAAAACAGGCGGCAACTACGTTGATGCTCTTGACCGCGCCACCGATGACGATGAGGGCATCGGTCTCGCCCGTGTTTTCCAGGGCTTCTTTCAGGCGTTCGGGGTACTTGCGGCTGTCCTTGAACTTGAGGGCATCCACGGGCAGCACTTCCTGGCCGATTTCGTAGCGGCCTTCAGCGTCCAGAAAGGCATTCAGCCGTGCGCGCGCGCCAATCCGGTGGTGGTGGCTGCAGTGGGGGCACACATTCTGGTTGTGTTCCAGATCGGCCTTGTAGAGCACCGTTTCGCAGCTCGGGCACTTGATCCACAGGCCTTCGGGCACCTGGCGGCGCTCGGTAGGGTCGGTTTGCTGGATCTTGGAGGGCAGGAGTTTTTCGAGCCAGGACATGGTGTTTTCCTCTTCAGTGGCAAGACCTGCAAGCGGAGCCGGTAGACGTCCTGGGCGCAGGCCTGGAGTGAAATGAGGGCGCACACCACAAGGTGCGCGCCGGGCAGCATTATGCGTCGAGTGCCTTGCGCACCCCGCGAAGGAAGTCCACCGTCAGGGGGACCACCTTGGCGTGCTCCTGGTCTTCAATCAGCTGGATGATGCGGCTGCCGATGACCACGGCATCGGCCACCTTGCCAATCGCCTGGGCGGTGGCGGCGTCACGGATGCCAAAGCCCACGCCCACGGGGATCTGCACATGCTGGCGAATGCGGGGCAACATCTGCTCCACGGCAGCCGTATCCAGCGCGCCTGAGCCGGTCACGCCCTTGAGCGACACGTAATACACATAGCCGCTGGCCACGCGGGCCACCTGGGCCATGCGCTCGTCCGTGCTGGTGGGGGCCAGCAGGAAGATCAGGTCCATGCCGTGCTCGCGCAAACTGGCGGCGAAGGCTTCGCACTCCTCGGGGGGGTAGTCCACGATGAGCACGCCGTCCACGCCCGCGGCTGCGGCGTCGCGCACAAAGGCGCCTGCGCCGTGCTTCTGGTCGTAGCGTTCCACGGGGTTGGCATAGCCCATCAGCACCACCGGCGTGGTGCTGTTGCGCTTGCGGAATTCGCGCACGTGGTCCAGCACCTGCACCATGCCAATGCCCAGGCTGAGGGCCTTTTCGCCCGCCTTCTGGATGACGGGGCCGTCGGCCATGGGGTCGGAAAAGGGCACGCCCAGCTCGATCACGTCAGCACCGGCCTCCACCATGCCGTGCATGAGGGCGGGGGTGATGTCGGCAAACGGGAAACCAGCGGTCACATAGGGAATCAGCGCCTTGTGGCCCTGGGCCTTGAGGGCGGAGAAAGTTGCTTCGATGCGGCTCATTTGACCACCTTGACGGGTTGCTCAGCGCCCTTGACGGACTGCCCCTGGCAACTGGGGCGACAGTAAAAGTCGGCACCACTGAGGTCGGCCACGGTGCCAATGTCCTTGTCACCCCGGCCCGACAGGTTGACCAGGATCGACTGGTCTGCGCGCATGGTTTTGGCCAGCTTCATGGCGTAGGCCACTGCGTGGCTGGATTCGAGTGCGGGGATGATGCCTTCGGTGCGGCACAGGTAGTGGAAGGCCTCCAGCGCCTCCTTGTCGGTGATGCCGACGTACTCGGCACGCCCGATTTCCTGCAACCAGGCGTGCTCCGGGCCCACGCCGGGGTAGTCCAGCCCCGCGCTGATGCTGTGGGTTTCGGTGATCTGGCCGTTGTCATCCTGCAGGATAAAGGTACGGTTGCCATGCAAGACGCCCGCGCTGCCCTTTTGCAGTGACGCCGAGTGTTTGCCCGACTCCAGCCCCTCGCCCGCCGCCTCCACGCCAATGAGGCGCGTCTTTTCAAACGGAATGTAGGGGTGGAAGATGCCCATGGCGTTGCTGCCGCCGCCTACGCAGGCGATCACGGCATCGGGCTGGCCGCCGATCACCTTTTGTTCGGCCAGCATCGCGGGCATCTGCTCGATGCATTCCTTGCCGATCACGCTCTGGAAGTCGCGCACCATCATCGGGTAGGGGTGCGGGCCTGCCACCGTGCCGATGATGTAGAAGGTGTTGTCCACATTGGCCACCCAGTCGCGCATGGCTTCGTTGAGCGCGTCTTTCAGCGTCTTGCTGCCAGATTCCACGGGTACCACCGTGGCACCCAGCAGCTTCATTCGGTACACGTTGGGGCTTTGGCGCTTCACGTCTTCAGCACCCATGTACACCACGCATTCGAGCCCATAGCGTGCGCAAATGGTGGCCGTTGCCACGCCGTGCTGGCCAGCGCCGGTTTCGGCGATCACGCGGGGCTTGCCCATGCGCTTGGCGAGCATGGCCTGGCCGATCACGTTGTTGATCTTGTGGGCGCCGGTGTGGTTCAGGTCCTCGCGCTTGAGGTAGATCTGCGCGCCACCCATTTCACGGCTGGTGCGGGCTGCGTGGTAGACCGGAGAGGGTCGGCCCACGAAGTGCTTGAGTTCGTAGTGGAACTCGGCCAGAAATGCGGGTTCGTGCTGGTAGCGGGCGTAGGCCTCGCGCAGTTCCTGGATGGCGTGGGTCAGGGTTTCGCTGACGAAACTGCCGCCGTAAGGGCCGAAGTGGCCCGAGGGATCAGGTTGCTGATAGGAATTCATGGGGGTTCTTTGCAAGTTGTGCATCGGCCGCACGCACGGCGGCAACGAAGCGTTGGATCTTCATGGCGTCCTTGATGCCCTTGATGGGCTTTCCATCGGGCCCATCGGCCTCGACGCCGGAACTGACATCAACCGCCAGCGTGTGGCAACGCGGACGGACTTGCAAAATGCCATCGGTCACGTTTGCAGGCGTGAGTCCACCAGACAAAACGAGGTGAGAGCTGACGCTTGGTGGAAGGAGTGACCAATTGAATGCCTTGCCGCTGCCGCCAAAACCCTCGACATGGGCGTCGAGCAGGATGGCTTGGGCGTGAGAGTAATCGTGGGCGTATTTTACGAGGTCGAAGCTGGCTGCACCGTCGCCCAGGGGAATTCGTGCCGCTCGCAGGTAGGGCCGCGCGCCCTGGTGGGTGGCGTCCAGGCAATCCTGTGGGGATTCATCACCGTGAAATTGGATGGTAGCGCCCGCTATCAAAGCGCTGGCAGCTATCACATTAGTAGCGGATTCGTTCACGAACAGCAAAACCGGGGTGACAAAAGCCGGCAGGCGCCTGGCCAGTTGTGCAGCGCGTTCGGGTGTCACGGCGCGGGGGCTGGGGGCGTAGAGCACAAATCCGACCGCATCCGCACCTGCCGCCACGGCGGCATCCACGTCCTGCTCGCGGGTCAGGCCGCAGATTTTGATGCGGGTGCGCGAAGCGGGGAGCGAGGGGGCGTTCAACCCGCCGCCGGGCCGCCCCAAGGCGGGTTGGGCCCCCTCGGGGGGCAGCGAACCACGCGGAGCGGGGAGCGTGGGGGTGTACTTATCAGCATTCATGGCAACCAATCATACGCAGCCGTGCGTTGGGGCAGTCCCCAGCTGGCGTCATAGATTGGCCCTTGAAAGTACAGCCCATCCGGGGAAAACGTCGGCGCCGCGGCATCGCGTGACTTGGCGGCGAGCACTTGGGTGATCCACCCAGGGGGCTGGTTGCCTTGGCCAATGGCAATCAGGCAGCCCATGATGTTGCGGATCATGTGGTGCAGGAAGGCGTTGGCCTCGAATTCGAAACGCCAGTAGCAGGGGCTCCAGCCCAGCTCCGGGTGGGGCGCGTTCAGGCCACGGCGGACAATATCGATGCGCTGCAGGGTCTTGATGGGGGATTTCGCCTGGCACGCCGACGCGCGGAATGAAGTGAAGTCATGTTCCCCCAGCAACTGGTCTGCAGCTTGCCGCATCGCATCGTGGTCCAGCGGGTGGTAAACCCAGCCCACACGGCCTGCGTCCACACTGGGACGCACGGGCGATTGCAGCAGCACGTATGCGTAGCGCCGCGCTACGGCGCTGGCACGGGCGTGAAAATCATGCGGCACGGGCTGCGCCCATTGCACGGCGATATCGGCAGGAAGAAAGGTGTTGGTACCACGGACCCACGACGAGGGCGGGCGTTGGAGTGGCGTGTCGAAGTGCACCACCTGCATCAGTCCGTGCACCCCTGCGTCCGTGCGACCCGCACACAAGGTGCTGACAGGGTGCGTGGCAAAGCGGCCCAGGGCCGCTTCGAGTTTGTCTTGAACCGTATTGCCAGACAGCTGGCTTTGCCAGCCGCTGTAGGTCTGTCCGTTGTAGCTGACACCCAGCGCCACCCGCGTCATGGGGTGGCCTGGGGGAAGGGGCTGCATTAGCCCAGTTCAGCCAGCATGCGCTGGGCCCGGGTCTTGAGTGCCCCGCTGGACTCTGCCACCACCTCTTCAATCAGTGTGCGTGCGCCGTCGGTATCGCCAATGGCGTTGAACTCTTCAGCCAGTGCCAGCTTGGTGGCCAGTGGATCATCCTGCGCTGCCGCCGAGCCATCGTCAACAAACTCTGGTGCTGGAGCAGGTGCCTTGGAGGCAGGGGCAGCCATGGGCTTGGATGGTGCGTTCAGATCAAGTGACAGTTCGCCCAGGTCAAATTCCATAGGGCCGGAATCCTTGGCATCACCTGCCAGGGGTATGGGGCCAGAGGGTGCCATGCTCAGATCGTCTGCGCTCGGGAAGTCCAGGTTGGCCACGGGCGGAGGGGCCATGACCGGGCCGGGCGCAGTATCTTGACCGCCCCAGGCAGGGGCCGTTGCAGATGGCAGCTCTGGCAAATCCAACTCGGGCCGCAGTGTTTGCGGTTCGTCTGCATCGGTGGCGCGGCGGACTCCACCTGCAGCCGCAGCAGCGGCGGCCGCCGCGGCAAATCCGCCTGGAGGCGCAGGTGCCACTGAGGGAGCGTCGGTCAGTGCGTCGTCGGGCAGATCCAGGTCGAGGTCCAGATCAAGATCCGGGGGGAGTGCCGCCGAGGCTGCGGCGTTGCCTGCACCTGTGAAGGTGCTTGGGAAACCCCCTGGGGGCAGCGATGGGGATTCATCCTCGGCCATGCCGGGGCGGCCACCAGGCTGGTACAGCCGGTTATCAGGGTCCAGATCGCGGCCCAGTTCAGCAATGCGGTTCCAGTCCGGCCCTTCGCCCTGTGTCAGCTTGAATACATCTCCCGCCACGGCTTCCAGCGCCTTGCGGTCCTGGCGCTTGGCATAAATTTCGCCAAGCTTTACATGGACGGATACACGGGCTGGGTTGTGGCGGATGGCTTCCTTCAGGATTTCCTCGGCCTGCAGGTCGCGGCCGTAGGCCAGGTACACATCGGCTTCGGCCACCGGGTCCACATCGCCGCCCGCATCCAGCTGGCTGGGCGAGTAGGCCATGGACGAGCCGGTTGTCATTTCGCTGTTGGCGGTATCGACACGCTGTCCACCGCTGGCACCGAAGAACGAGTCGGGCTGGATGCGGCTTTCCAGGAACGAGCTGTCTACACCGCCGCTCTGGCGGCGACGCTGAACGACGCGGTACGCGCCGTACCCAAGCAACAGGGCCAGCAGGCCGCCACCAGCAAGGGGAAGTATCGGGTCGTCCATGAGGCCGGACAGGAAGCTCGGCTCTTCCACGGGGGCTGGAGCCGGTGCAGGCACTCGCACAGGGGCTGCGGGAGCCGACGCCACAGGAGCCGGTGCAGAGGCGGGCTCGGAAGCTGCTTCTGCGGGAACGGCGGCATCTGCTACCGGAGCGCTGGCTGCGGTCACCGGGGCGGATGCCGGGGTTTCCGGCATGGCGGGTGCCGTGGGCGTGGCGGGGACAGCAGGGGCCTGCACGGCCACACCAGCAGGGGCGCTGGCGCTACCGGCCGCCGCAGGCGCGGCACTGCCAGCGGTCGCAGATGCCGCGCCCAGCTTGTTCAGGTCCGTGATGTTCTTGGACAGTTCCGCCATCCGCGTGGCCGCTTCGCCGGCTTGCTTGTCCTTGGCGAGTTGATCCTCGGCCGCTTTCTGGCCTTTGACAGAGCCTTTGGACAGCGTGAGCTTGTCGGGCGCGGTCGTCGCAGGCTTCTTGTCCTCTACTCGGGTCTGCACCGTACCCGACGCGGAGCGCTCGGCGGCAGCCACGGCGGTGGTGGGGGCTGCGCCTGCCAGCTTGCGGCGGAACTCGTTGAAGTCCCGGGCCTGGGCGGCAAGAATCTGACGAGCTTCTGGAGCCGGTGTCGCCTGCGCGGTGGCTTCGTCGGGCATCTGTAGCACTGCGCCAGCCTTGAGGCGGTTGACATTGCCCTGAATGAAGGCATCGGGGTTCGCTCGCATCATGGCGACCAGCATCTGATCGAGAGAGACGCTGGCTGGGCGATAGGTGTTCGCAAGGCGGCCTGCCGTGTCACCAGCCTGCACCTTCACGCCGTCAGTGGGCGTGGCGCGAGGGGCTGCTGCCGGGCGTGGCGCTGGCTGGGTAGCAGGGGCTGCCGCAGCGGGAGATTCGCTGGCGCGGGGGGCGGCCGGGGCGCGCACTGCAGGCGTCTGCTGTGCCGCAGGTGCTGAGATCTGGGGGGACGCCGTCACACTCGGCGCAGCGCGGCGCAGTGCTGGCGGGTCAAACAGCATCGTGTAGCTGCGCACGATACGGCCCGAGCCCCAGTTGGCATCCAGCACCAGGTCCAGGAAGGGATCGTTCACCGGACGATCACTCGTCAGGCGCAGCACGGCGCTGCCATCGGGGCGCCGCTGTAGCTGGATCCGCAGGTTGTTGATCGTTGGCGTGTATTCCATTCCCTGGGCACGGAAAACTTCCGGGGTGGCCGTGGTGGCGCGCAGGGTGTCGGCTTCGGCCGGAGTGATCTGGGGCAAGTCGATTTCGGCGCGCAGAGGCTCGCCCAGGGCAGACTGCACGGTGATGCGACCCAGCGCCAGAGCGGAGGCATCGCCAGCGTAAAAGCCGACCGACGCTACGGCCGCAGCCGCCAGGACAGAAAATTTCCAACGATGCATGTTTGCCATCAACTGATTAGGTTTTTGTGCGGCTCGGTCGAGCGGTGCTTTTTTTCTCATGGTCTGGTCCCGCCCCGGCGCGTGAAAATATGTAAAAAGCACCATAGCATCAATGTTTTGCACTGACAAGCTGAGGTGGCTCCGAAGCTTTGTGTGGGGTCGAGTCGCACCAATTTGGGGCATTCAAATGTTGCCAATTGCCAACGTGGCGTAACGGAGTGTGTCATGGTGCTGGGCGCAAAAAAGCGCGCACAACGGGGGCTGTGCGCGCTTTTTGGAGGATGCCGGCTTAAGCGTCGAGCAAGATGCGCAGCATGCGGCGCAGAGGCTCGGCAGCCCCCCAGAGCAGTTGGTCACCAATGGTGAAGGCGCCTACATATTCGGGGCCCATGGCCAGCTTGCGGATGCGGCCCACGGGGATGGTCATGGTGCCGGTCACAGCCACGGGCGTCAGATCCTTGATGGTGGCTTCACGGGTGTTCGGCACTACCTTGACCCACTCGTTGTCGGCGGCAATCATGGCTTCCAGGTCAGCCAGGGGCACATCCTTCTTCAGCTTGAAGGTCAACGCCTGGCTGTGGCAGCGCATGGCGCCCACGCGCACGCAGAAGCCGTCCACCGGCACGGCTGGGGCGCCGAAGCCCTCGCCCTGGCCGAGAATCTTGTTGGTTTCCGCCATGCCCTTCCACTCTTCCTTGGACATGCCATTGCCCAGGTCCTTGTCGATCCAGGGAATCAGGCTGCCGCCCAACGGCACGCCGAAGTTGGTGGTTTCAGCGCTGGTCAGGGCACGCTGCTTGGCGATGACCTTGCGGTCGATTTCGAGGATGGCGCTCTTGGGGTCATCGAGCAGGGACTTCACTTCGGCGTTCAGCGTGCCGTACTGCGTGAGCAGTTCGCGCATGTGCTGCGCGCCGCCACCCGAGGCTGCCTGGTAGGTCTGGGTGCTCATCCATTCCACGAGACCTGCCTTGTACAGAGCGCCCACGCCCATCAGCATGCAGCTCACGGTGCAATTGCCACCGATCCAGTTCTTGCCGCCGTTGGCCAGGGCATTCTTGATGACAGGCATGTTGACGGGATCAAGAATGATCACGGCGTCCTTGTCCATGCGCAGGGTGGATGCGGCGTCGATCCAGTGGCCATTCCAGCCCGCTGCGCGCAGCTTGGGGAACACTTCGGAGGTGTAGTCGCCGCCCTGGGCGGTGATGATGATGTCGCAGCGCTTGAGGGCCTCGATGTTGAACGCGTCCTGCAGCGCAGTCTCGTTCTTCGCTTGGGCAGGGGCCTTGCCGCCTGCATTCGAGGTGGAGAAGAACACGGGTTCGATCAGATCGAAGTCCTTCTCTTGTTCCATGCGGTCCATCAGGACCGAGCCAACCATGCCGCGCCAGCCGACCAACCCTACCAACTTGCTCATTTCAACGCCCTTTCTAAGTAAGAAACAGTGCCAGACCGGACTGCTCGCCTGGCTCGTCTGGCCAGGGAGGGCGCACGACGAACCAGGCTGAGTCAGCCCTTAATGGTCGTGGTTTTGGTGATGGTTGCGCGCGCAGCGACACCGGCCAGGGCGGCGGGTGCAATGTTCAGGGCGAACGTGTGGGCGGCAAACATAGGCGGGGATTGTAGCGGATGTGGGCTTTGGGCTCTGTGCTGTTGCTCCAACAGCGTCTCTGTGGGGCGACCGGCGGGATAGACGGTAGAAAAAGCCAATGACTTCGTGGGGAGCCTCCGCTTGGGGTCTGCATCGCACTACAGTCCTGCCTATCGTTTCGTCTGTGATTCATCGAGAGTAGAAAAATGCAAGTCATCGTTGTGGGGTCCGGCAAGCTGGCCAGGGAGCTTCTGGGCGCGCTGCCCTCTGGGGACGCTGGCGAGGTTGTGCCCTGGGCCGCCGAGGGGCTGCCTGTAGAAAAATCGGTGGTGGTGCACGCTGGCTCGGGCCGGGAGCTGCAAGCCGTGAGCGCGTTCTGCGCATCCACGCAATCTCCGCTGGTGGAGCTGTCCACGGGGTCAGCGCTGGAGCACACTACCGTGGGTTTTCCGGTCATCCTGTGTCCGAACACCAACCTCCTCATGCTCAAGTTCATGGCCATGCTGGAGCGCAGCGGGCATCTGTTTCGCGGCTACCGCATCGGGCTTACCGAATCCCACCAGGCGCAGAAGTCCTCCGTGCCGGGCACGGCGGTCAGCATGGCGCAGGCGCTGGGCCTCAGTCCGGCTGAAATCCGGTCCGTGCGCGATCCGGAGGTTCAACGGGGCGAGTTGCAAATCCCCCAAGAGCATCTTGCCCGCCACGCGTACCACCAAGTGTTGATGGAGGATGGCGCTTGCAGCGTGAAGCTGGAAACCCGTGTGTATGGCGATGCGCCGTATGCGGCGGGTGTGGCCCACATTGTGGCGGTCGTCCGCGAGCGGCCGCTGGAGAACCGGCGTTACTCCATCATGGAGTTCATCGACAACGCTTGGCTGTAGGCGGTACGCGGGCTCAACAACGAAAAAAGCGCCGGAAGACCGGCGCTTTTTCGTGACCGCTGAGCGGTTGGGTTCAGACGGCCAGCGCCTTGACCACTGCATCCCCCATCTGCGCCGTGCCCACCTTGGTGGTGCCTTCACTGTAGATGTCGGGGGTGCGCAGGCCCTGGGCCAGCACCTTCTGCACGGCGGCTTCGATGCGCTGGGCGGCGGCTTCCTGGTTCAGGCTGAAGCGCAGCATCATCGCGGCCGACAGGATGGTGGCCAGCGGGTTGGCCACGCCCTTGCCGGCGATGTCGGGGGCGCTGCCGTGGCTGGGCTCGTACAGGCCCTGGTTGCTGCTGTTCAGGCTGGCCGAGGGCAGCATGCCGATGGAGCCCGTCAGCATGGAGGCTTCGTCCGACAGGATGTCGCCAAACATGTTGCCCGTGACCACCACGTCAAACGCCTTGGGCGCCTTGACCAGTTGCATGGCGGCGTTGTCCACGTACATGTGCTGCAGTTCGACGTCAGGATATTCCTTGTGCACGTCGGTGACCACGTCCTTCCAGAACTGGAAGGTTTCGAGCACGTTGGCCTTGTCCACGCTGGTGACCTTCTTGTTGCGCTTGCGCGCGGCCTGGAAGGCGACGTGGGCGATGCGTTCGATCTCGGGGCGGCTGTAGCGCATGGTGTCAAAGGCTTCTTCGGCGCCGGGGAAATGGCCGTCCGTGGCCACGCGGCGGCCGCGCGGCTGGCCAAAGTAGATGTCGCCGGTCAGCTCGCGGATGATGAGGATGTCCAGGCCCGCGATCAGCTCTGGCTTGAGGCTCGACGCACCCACCAGTTGCTCGTAGCAGATGGCGGGGCGGAAGTTGGCGAACAGGCCCAGGTTCTTGCGCAGGCCCAGGATGGCCTGCTCGGGGCGCAGGGGGCGGTCGAGCGTGTCGTATTTCCAGTCGCCCACGGCGCCGAACAGTATGGCGTCGGCTTCCTTGGCGAGCTTGAGCGTGGACTCGGGCAGCGGGTGGCCGTGGGCGTCGTACGCCACGCCGCCCACCAGGGCGGATTCCATCTCGAACGGGAGTTCCAGGGCCTCCAGGACCTTGACGGCTTCAGAGACGATTTCGGTGCCAATGCCGTCACCCGGCAGAACTGCGATTTTCATTGAATTTGCTTTGTTTTTGATAGCTGTTAGCGCTTATTGGTAAAGCGCTAGATGCCAATTTGAATGATGTTTTGGATGCCTGCGCCGTCTCACGACACCATGGTGTGCGCCAGCCAGGGCTTGGTGGCCAGCCGCTGGGCTTCAAAGGCCTTGATCTTGTCGGACTGGCGCAGGGTCAGGCCGATGTCGTCAAAGCCGTTGAGCAGGCAGTATTTGCGGAAGGCCTGCACCTCGAACGGAATCTCTTGGCCCTGCGGACGGACGATGACCTGGCGCTCCAGGTCGATGGTGAGTTGGTAGCCGGGGAAGGCCAGCACTTCGTCAAACAGCTGGGCCACGGTGGCCTCGGGCAGTACGATGGGCAACAGGCCGTTCTTGAAGCAGTTGTTGAAGAAAATGTCGGCAAAGCTCGGCGCGATCACCGCGCGAAAGCCGTACTGGTCCAGCGCCCAGGGCGCGTGTTCGCGGCTGGAGCCACAGCCGAAGTTCTTGCGCGCCAGCAGCACGGAGGTGCCTGCATAGCGCGGCTGGTTCAGCACAAAGTCGGGGTTGGGCTTGCGGCTGGCGGGGTCTTGGCCGGGTTCGCCGTGGTCCAGGTAACGCCACTCGTCAAACAGGTTCACGCCAAAGCCGGTCTTCTTGATCGACTTGAGGAATTGCTTGGGGATGATCGCGTCGGTATCGACGTTCTCGCGGTCCATCGGGGCCACAAGGCCCTTGAGCAAGGTGAATTTCTGCATGACGTTCTTTATTTGGCGGCGCGTTCAAGGGCGCCACCGGCGCGCTGTACGTCCTGGCCCACGCCCTTGACGGTGTTGCAGCCGGCCAGCACGAAGGTGATGGCGAGCACGATGAGGGTTGCGGTCTTTTTCATGACAGGGCTCCTTCAGGCAAATTGACGAATGTCCACAAAGTGGCCGTGCACGGCAGCGGCTGCTGCCATGGCGGGGCTCACCAGATGGGTCCGGCCACCAGCGCCCTGGCGGCCTTCGAAGTTGCGGTTGCTGGTGCTGGCGCAGCGCTCGCCGGGCTCCAGGCGGTCGGCATTCATGGCCAGGCACATGGAGCAGCCGGGTTCGCGCCACTCAAAGCCCGCGGCCACAAAAATCTTGTCCAGTCCTTCGCGCTCGGCCTGTTCCTTGACCAGGCCCGAGCCCGGCACCACCATGGCCAGCTTCACGTTGCTGGCCACCTTGCGGCCCAGGTTCTTCACCACGGCGGCGGCTTCGCGCATGTCTTCGATGCGGCTGTTGGTGCAACTACCGATGAACACCTTGTCGATGGTGATGTCGTTGATGGCCTTGCCGGGCGTGAGGCCCATGTAGGTCAAGGCGCGCTCGATGGCGCCACGCTTGTTTGCGTCCTTTTCCTTGTCCGGGTCGGGCACGCGGGCGTCGATGCCCAGCACCATTTCGGGCGAGGTGCCCCAGGTCACTTGTGGCTGGATGTCGGCTGCGTCGAGCTTGACGACGGTGTCAAACTTCGCATCGGCATCCGAATGCAAGGTCTTCCAGTACGCCACGGCCTGGTCCCATTCCACGCCCGTGGGCGACAGGGGACGGCCCTTGACGTATTCAATGGTCTTGTCGTCCACCGCCACCAGACCCGCGCGAGCACCACCTTCGATGGCCATGTTGCACACGGTCATGCGACCTTCCATGCTCATGGCGCGGAAGACGGAGCCTGCAAATTCAATGGTGTAGCCCGTGCCACCGGCCGTGCCGATCTTGCCGATGATGGCCAGCACCACGTCCTTGGGGGTCACGCCTTTGGCCAGCGTGCCGTCCACCTGTACCAGCATGTTCTTGGCCTTCTTGGCCAGCAGGGTTTGCGTTGCCATCACGTGCTCGACCTCGCTGGTGCCGATGCCGTGCGCCAGCGCGCCAAACGCGCCGTGCGTGCTGGTGTGGCTGTCGCCGCAGACCACCGTCATGCCGGGCAGGGTGGCGCCGTTTTCGGGGCCAATCACATGCACGATGCCCTGGCGTTTGTGCATGAACGGGAAGAATGCCGCAGGCGAGATCTGCGCCATGTTGTCGTTCAGCGTGGTGATCTGTTCCTTGCTGATCGGGTCGGTGATGCCGTCGTAGCCGTTTTCCCAGCCCGTGGTGGGTGTGTTGTGGTCGGCGGTGGCCACGATGGAGCTCATGCGCCAGACCTTGCGGCCCGCCTCGCGCAGCCCTTCAAAGGCCTGGGGGCTGGTCACCTCGTGCACCAGATGGCGGTCGATGTAGAGGATGGATGTGCCGTCCTCTTCGGTGTGGACGACATGCTCGTCCCAGATCTTGTCGTACAGGGTGCGTCCCATGGCGTGGCTTTCTTTCTGCTTTCAGGTGGGTGATTGGATTTTAGTGCCGGGGTCTTGGCGTGGTGAGAGGTGTTCCACCAGCAAACGCGCCGTGACGGGCAGTGCGTCAAAGTCGCGGGCCACCACGCGCAGCTCGCGGTGGGCCCAGGCGTCGGTCAATGGGACGGCTTGCAGGTTGCCCACGCCGCGCATCAGCGCAAACGCCCGGTCGGGCAGCAGGCCCACGCCCAGGCCGTTGTCGATCATGCGGCACATGGCGTCAAGCCCCGTGACTTGGATGCGCTGGCGCAGCGGGCGCCCGGCGGCAGCTGCTGCGGCGCGCATGGCCAGGCTGATGCTGCTGTTGGCGTGCAGGCCCACGATGTCCCAGTCCAGAACTTCTTCAAAATTGATAGCTGCCAGCGCAGACAGGTCATGCGCCAGGGGCACAACGAGCACCAGATTGTCGGCGCGGTAAGGGCGGCTTTGCAGTTCCAGGACACCGTTGCCACTGGCCATGCCGATGTTGCAGATGCCCAGGTCTGCAGCGCCCTCCTGCACGGCATGCAGCACGTCGCTGCTCAGGTGCTCCTGCAGGTCGATCTTGATCTGGCTGTGCTCGCGCGCAAAGGCGCCCAGGTCTTCGGGCAGAAACTGGAAGATGGCCGAGATGTTGGCGTGCATGCGCACATGGCCGCGCACACCGTCGGCGTATTCGCTGAGCTCGCCCTGCATGCGCTCCAGGCCAAACAGCACGGTGCGCGCGTGGTGCAGCAGGCTCTCGCCTGCGGGTGTGAGCGTGACGCCCCGGCTGTGGCGGTAGAGCAGGGCGGTGTCCACGGCCGTTTCCAGGTCCGACAGGCGTTTGCTGACAGCCGATGCGGCAATGAACTCGCGCTCGGCCGCGCGGCCAATGCTGCCGAGCTCGCACACCGCCACAAACAGTTGCAGCGAGGTCAGGTCGATACGGCGCGCAAAACTGCGCTCGGAGCTTTTCATGGGGCTTTGTCTTCTCGAAATGAGAAGGTTGTCTATTTTCTCTGCATTATGGGTACTTTGCCATCGCGATACACGATGGTTGGGATGCCCGTCCGCGCGTGAGCAGCCCCTCTGAAGCCCAGAACGCTGCCGTGGCTTAGGCAGTGCAGGTGCTGCCGTGCTCTGGCACGGCGGCGCGCCAGCGCAGCTCATGCTCAATGCGCTGGCGCAGCAGATCGGATGCACCCATTTCGCCATGCACCACATACACCTGGTCGGGCGCGTGGCCCATGCTGCGCAGCCAGGCGATGAGCTGGTTGCCGTCGGCGTGGGCCGACGCGGAGGACAGCCGCACCACCTCGGCGCGCACAGCCACGTCCTGGCCATGGATGCGGATGCTCTTTTCGCCCTGGGCCAGGCGCGCGCCGCGTGTGCCCGGCGCCTGGTGGCCGGTCAGGATGATCATGTTGCGGTGGTCGCCCGCGTGCAGCGCCAGGTGGTGCAGCACGCGGCCCCCGGTGGCCATGCCACTGGCCGACAGGATGACCATGGGGCCATGCAGCTTGGCCAGCCCCTTGGATTGCTCGGGCGTCTGGACCATGGTGGCGCCATGCTCCAGTGCCTGTACTTCGCGGCCGCTCAGGCGGTGTTCCTGCATATGGTGCTGGAATAGCCCCGTGGTGCTGACCGCCATGGGGCTGTCCAGAAACACCTTGAGGGAAGCGGGCACCACACCCTGCGCCTTGAGCAGGCCAATGGCGTGCAGCACCACCTGGGCACGCCCCACGGCGAACACGGGCACCACCGCTATGCCCCCGCGTGCGGCCAGGCGCTGCAGGGCGGGACCCAGTTCGTCGAGCAGGCCTTCGGGAGGGTGTTCGCGGTCGCCGTAGGTGGACTCGATGAGCACCGTGTCAGCCTGGGGCGGCGCGTCGGGCGGGTTCATGAGCAGGTCATCGGGCCGCCCCAGGTCGCCGGAGAACAGGATGCGCCGCCCTCCGACTTCCAGCAGCACACTGGCCGCGCCGAGGATGTGGCCAGCGGGCGAGAAAGTCATGCGCCAACCGGGCAGGGGCTCGAACGCTTTGTGGAACGCATGGATCTGGAACTGTTGGAGGCAGTGCAGTGCATCGAGCCGGGTGTACAGCGGCAGGGCGGGGCTGTGGCTGCTGAGCTGGTGCCGGTTGAGAAAGGCCGCGTCTTCCTCCTGCAGGTGCCCACTGTCGGGCAGCAGGATGGTGCACAGGTCGCGCGTGCCCGGCGTGCAGTGGATGGCGTGGGTGTAGCCATCGCGCGCCAGCAGGGGCAGGTAGCCGCTGTGGTCCAGGTGCGCATGGGTCAGCACCACCGCGTCGATCTGGTGCGGCGTGACGGGCAGGGGCTGCCAGTTGCGCAGGCGCAGCTGCTTGTAGCCCTGGAACAGGCCGCAGTCGACCAGCAGGCTTTTGCCGTTGTGCCGAACCAGGTATTTGGAGCCTGTGACGGTCCCGGAGCCACCCAGAAAGGTGATGTTGACATTGTTCATGGACCGCAGCTCCCGCTTCGTCGCCGATGGATTTTCATCGTACTGCGGAGGCTGCGCCAGCGGGGGTTGACTGCGATTTTCTTGCCTTGCATCAAGAAAAAACCGCCGGGGCCGAAAGGCCGCAGGCGGTTTTTTTGGGGGGCAGGCTGGTGATCAGCTGAAGAAGTTCTTCAAGCGGTCCGTCCAGCTTTCGCCGCTGGGCGAATGGCGGCCGCCACCCTTCTTGAGCGAATCCTCCAGCTCGCGCAGCAGCTTGCGCTGGTGCTCGGTGAGCTTCACGGGGGTCTCTACGGCGATGTGGCAGTACAGGTCGCCCGGGTAGCTGGCGCGCACACCCTTGATGCCCTTGCCGCGCAGGCGGAACTGCTTGCCGGCCTGGGTGCCTTCCGGAATGTCGATGGCCGCCTTGCCCGCCAAGGTGGGCACCTCGATCTCGCCGCCCAAAGCCGCCGTGATGAAACTCACGGGTACCTGGCAGTGCAGGTCGTCGCCGTCGCGCTCGAAGATGTCGTGTTTCTTCAGGCGGATTTCGATGTACAGGTCGCCGGGCGGGCCACCGTTGGTGCCAGGTTCGCCGTTGCCGGTGCTGCGAATGCGCATGCCGTCGTCGATGCCCGCAGGGATCTTCACTTCCAGCGTCTTTTGCTTCTTGAGCTTGCCCTGGCCATGGCAGCTGGTGCAGGGCTCGGGAATGATCTTGCCCGTGCCACGGCAGTGCGGGCAGGTTTGCTGCACGCTGAAGAAGCCCTGGCGCATCTGCACCGTGCCCGCGCCCTGGCAGGTGCCGCAGGTCTTGGCGCTGGTGCCGGGCTTGGCGCCGCTGCCGTGGCAGGTGTCGCAGCTCTCCCACGACGGGATGCGAATCTGCGCATCCTTGCCGCGTGCGGCCTCTTCCAGGGTGATCTCCATGGCGTAGCTCAGGTCGCTGCCGCGGTAGACCTGGCGGCCGCCCGCGCCCCGCCCACGCCCGCCCTGCTGGCCGAACATGTCGCCGAAGATGTCGCCAAAAGCCTCGGCAAAACCGCCAAAGCCCTCTGCACCCGGGCCTCCCGGGCCGCGCATGTTGGGGTCGACCCCGGCGTGGCCGTACTGGTCGTAGGCCGCACGTTTTTGTGGGTCGGAGAGCATCTCGTAGGCCTCCTTGGCCTCCTTGAATTTCTCTTCGGCAGGCTTGGCCGCATCCCCCTGATTGCGGTCAGGGTGGTGCTTCATCGCCAGCTTGCGATAGGCCTTCTTGATTTCTTCGTCCGAGGCGTTCTTGGGAACACCCAGGATTTCGTAAAAGTCTCTTTTGGACATGGTCTTTCTGAGCCCGGTTGGAACAGGAACGCCGCGCAAGCACCGTCAACGGCACCGCGCGGCGGCTGGGGTCAACGGGAGCGTGCTCAGCCCTTCTTGACTTCCTTGACTTCGGCATCGACGACGTTGTCGTCGTCTGCAGGCTTGGCCGAAGATGCGGAGGCCGAAGCACCGGCATCAGCACCACCGGCAGCCTGAGCGGCTTGCGCCGCTTGGGAGTCGGCGTACATCTTTTCGCCCAGCTTCTGGCTGGCGGCCATCAGCGCGGTCGTCTTCTCGTCGATCGCGGCCTTGTCTTCGCCCTTCAGGACTTCTTCCAGGGCCTTCACGGCTGCGGTGATCGCATCCTTCTCGCCGGCATCCAGCTTGTCGCCGTGTTCGGCCAGGCTCTTGTTCACGCTGTGCACGGCGGCTTCACCCTGGTTGCGGGCTTGCACCAGCTCCAGCTTCTTCTTGTCGTCGGCAGCGTTGAGCTCGGCGTCCTTCACCATTTGCTGGATCTCTTCTTCCGACAGGCCGGAGTTGGCCTTGATGGTGATCTTGTTTTCCTTGCCCGTGCCCTTGTCCTTGGCGCCCACATGCAAGATGCCGTTGGCGTCGATGTCGAACGACACTTCGATCTGTGGAACACCGCGCGCTGCGGGTGGAATGCCTTCGAGGTTGAACTCGCCCAGCAGCTTGTTGCCCGCCGCCATTTCACGCTCACCCTGGTAGACCTTGATGGTCACGGCAGGCTGGTTGTCGTCGGCCGTCGAGTAGGTCTGCGCGAACTTGGTTGGGATGGTGGTGTTCTTCTGGATCATCTTGGTCATCACGCCACCCAGGGTTTCGATACCCAGAGACAGCGGTGTCACGTCCAGCAGCAGCACGTCCTTGCGGTCGCCCGACAGCACCTGGCCTTGAATGGCAGCGCCCACGGCCACGGCTTCATCGGGGTTCACGTCCTTGCGGGGGTCTTTGCCAAAGAACTCCTTGACCTTCTCTTGCACCTTGGGCATGCGCGTCATGCCGCCGACCAGGATCACGTCATGGATGTCGGACACCGACACGCCTGCGTCCTTGATGGCCATGCGGCAAGGAGCGATGGTGCGCTCGATCAGCTCTTCCACCAATTGCTCCAGCTTGGCGCGGGTCAGCTTGATGTTCAGATGCTTGGGGCCCGAAGCATCGGCGGTCACGTAAGGCAGGTTGATGTCGGTCGAGGCCGAGTTCGACAGCTCGATCTTGGCCTTCTCGGCGGCTTCCTTCAGGCGCTGCAGGGCCAGAACGTCGTTCTTGAGGTTGACGCCCGATTCCTTTTTGAACTCTTCGATGATGAAGTCGATGATGCGCTGGTCGAAGTCTTCGCCGCCCAGGAAGGTGTCGCCGTTGGTCGACAGCACTTCGAACTGCTTTTCGCCGTCCACGTCCGCGATTTCGATGATGGACACGTCGAACGTGCCGCCACCCAGGTCATACACGGCGATCTTGCGGTCGCCCTTTTCCTGCTTGTCCAGGCCGAAGGCCAGGGCAGCCGCAGTGGGCTCATTGATGATGCGCTTGACGTCCAGGCCTGCAATGCGGCCGGCGTCCTTGGTGGCCTGGCGCTGGGCGTCGTTGAAGTACGCGGGCACCGTGATGACGGCTTCCGTCACGGGCTCGCCCAGGTAGTCCTCGGCCGTCTTCTTCATCTTGCGCAGGATGTCGGCAGACACCTGCTGTGCCGACAGCTTGTTGCCGCGCACTTCGATCCAGGCGTCGCCGTTGTCGGCGGCCACGATCTTGTAGGGCATCAGGTCGATGTCCTTTTGCACTTCTTTTTCGGTGAACTTGCGGCCGATCAGGCGCTTGACTGCGTACAGCGTGTTCTTGGGGTTGGTCACCGCCTGGCGCTTGGCCGAGGCGCCGACGAGGATCTCGCCGTCTTCCTGGTAGGCCACGATGGAGGGCGTGGTGCGCGCGCCTTCGCTGTTCTCGATCACGCGCGTCGTGTTGCCTTCCATGATGGAGACGCAGCTGTTGGTCGTGCCCAGGTCAATGCCGATGATTCTTCCCATGATTTTTCTCCGAATGCTTGAATGGTTTGGATGGCTAGTAACTTGTGGATAACTTGTGGCGGTTCAAGTCATCCGTGCTGATTTATTTGAAGATTTACTTCGGGGCTGTCACGGTGACAAGTGCCGGGCGCAGCACGCGGTCAGCGATCACATAGCCCTTTTGCAGCACGGCCACCACGGTGTTGGCTTCCTGGTCGGCAGGCACCACGCTGATGGCCTGGTGCTGGTGGGGATCGAACTTGGCGCCCGACTCGGGGTTGATGGCCAGCACCTTGTTGCGCTCCAGTGCCGAAGTCAGTTGGCGCAGGGTGGCGTCGGCGCCTTCGCGCAACTGCTGGGGCGTGGCTTCCTTGATGGCCAGGGCGGCATCCAGGCTGTCGGCCACGGGCAGCAGGCTCTCGGCAAAACTCTCGATGCCGAACTTGCGGGCCTTGGAGACTTCGTCTTCGGCCCGGCGCCGGGCATTCTCGGTCTCGGCCTTGGCGCGCAGGAACTGGTCGGCCAGATCGGCGCTTTTGGCCTTGAGCTCGGCCAGCTCGCCCTGCAGGCGTGCCAGCTCGTCCGAGGCGTGGGCTGCCATGGCGGCTTCGACTTCTTCGGGGGCGGGAGCATTCTGAGGGGCTGTGGTTTGGCTGTTATCTGACATGTCTTGGTCTGAAGGTAAATGAACAGTACGCGCGAGAGTTGGGGCCGTGCCACCACAAATCAAGGTCTGCGCCAGGGGTATGTCCTTTCGGCCCCCGCGTACAGCGCGCTTTGTTGTATGGCATGTCGGCCCAGCCCCTGGTTTTGCAAGAGGCCAGGCGTTTGTCAGGCGCCTATTTGTACGCCCTCGCGGGGACTTGGGCGGACCTGAGTGTACAAGCGGCAGAGGTCGGGCTATAATCGCAGGCTTTCCCTTGCCACACCACTTCAAGACGCAGTGGGTGGTCTTACCCAAAAGGAGTATGCATGCGTCATTACGAAATCATTTTGTTGATCCATCCGGATCAAAGCGAACAAGTTCCAGCCATGCTGGAGCGCTACAAGGGCATGATCACCGCTGGCGGTGGCAAGGTGCACCGTGTGGAAGACTGGGGCCGCCGTCAACTGGCGTACCTGATCAACAAGCTGGCCAAGGCCCACTACCTGTGCGTGAACATCGAAGCCGACCAGGCCGTGATGGCTGAACTGGAGCATGCCTTCAAGTTCAACGACGCCGTGTTGCGCCACCTGACGGTTCAAAAGAAGAAGGCCGATGCAGGTCCTTCTTCGATGATGAAGACCGTCGAGCGTGAAGAAGCCCGCAAGGCCAGCCAAGCTGAATACGCAGCTGCTGGCGGTGAGCGTGGCGAGCGCCCAGATCGCGCCGAGCGCTGATCCAGCCCGTTGGAGTGGAGAACCGCGTAGTCTTGACCGCTTGTATCGCAGAGGCTGAACCCCTGCGTTACACACCCGCCGGACTGCCTGCCCTTACGCTGCGACTCGAACACGAGTCCTGGCAAACCGAGGCAGGCCACCCCCGCGAAGTCAAGGCCGCCATGAAAGCCGTTGCCTTTGGTGCAATGGCTGAGCGTCTGGCAAGGCAGAACATCGGAAGTCTCTGGACTTTCAGTGGATTTCTGGCCACCCCACGCAATGGCAAGACCGCAGTGCTTCACATCCAGGATATTCAACAAAATTAATTTTCAAGGGGTCCGCAATGGCCACGTTCAAGAAGTTCAACAAAGACAAGCGCCCAAAGCGCAACACCCAGTCCCTGCTGTTCAAGCGCAAGCGCTTTTGCCGCTTCACGGTGACCGGTGTTGAAGAAATCGACTACAAGGATGTCGACACGCTGCGCGATTTCATCGCCGAAAACGGCAAGATCATCCCCGCACGCCTGACCGGCACGCGCGCCATCTTCCAGCGTCAGCTGAACACCGCCATCAAGCGCGCTCGCTTCCTGGCCCTGGTGCCTTACAGCGACCAGCACAAGATCTAAGGAGCACAACCCATGCAAATCATCCTGCTCGACAAGGTTGTGAACCTCGGCAACCTCGGTGAAATCGTCAAGGTCAAAGACGGCTACGCCCGCAACTTCCTGATCCCCGCTGGCCGCGCCCGTCGCGCCACGGAAGCTGCCAAGGCAGAGTTCGAAGCCAAGCGTGCTGAACTCGAAAAGGCCGCAGCTGCCAAACTGGCAGAAGCCCAAGCCCAAGGTGAAAAGCTGGCAGGCACCACCGTCAAGCTGACACAAAAGGCTGGCGTGGATGGCCGTCTGTTTGGTTCCGTGACCAACCACGACATCGCTGAAGAGCTGAACAAGCAAGGCTACAAGGTTGCCAAGGCCCAGATCCGCCTGCCCAACGGCCCGATCAAGGTCGTGAGCGAAAGCACCGTGAACGTTGCTCTGCACACCGATGTGGTGGTGGAAGTGACCGTGTCGGTCTACGGCGAAACCGCCTGATACACCCCGGTGTTTCATCAGAAGCCGCCCTCGGGCGGCTTTTGTCTTTTGTTCGCGCCATTTGTACATGATTGCCCACCGGTAATCCACGGATTACCCACAGGCTTGTCCCCCGGCCGTTGCTCTGATGTGGCAAGTGCCGGGAATGTATTTCGTCAGGCTCTGTCCGGAGAAACCCATGTCTGCTGTCTTTCCCCCGTTGGATGACCAAGGCTTCGCGCCCCCTCCCGACCGCGAAATCGCCCAGTTGCGCGTGCCGCCGCACTCCATTGAGGCGGAGTCCAGTGTGTTGGGAGGGCTGCTGCTGGACAACAACGCCTGGGACCGCGTGGGTGACCTGCTGGTGGAGAGCCACTTCTACCGGCACGAGCATCAGATGGTCTATTCGGCCATCGGTGCGCTCATCAATGCCAGCAAGCCGGCCGACGTCATCACGGTGTTCGAGCACCTGCAGAACCAGGGCAAGGCGCAGGAAATGGGGGGGCTGGCCTACCTGAACAACCTGGCGCAGTACGTGCCGAGCGCGAGCAACATCCGCCGCTACGCGGAAATCGTTCGCGAGCGCGCCATCCTGCGCAAGCTGGTCACGGCCAGCGATGAAATCTCCACCAACGCGTTCAACCCGCAGGGCAAGACGGTGGAGCGCATCCTGGACGAGGCCGAGGCCAAGATCTTCGCCATCGGCGAAGAAGGCTCGCGCACCAAGCAGGGCTTCCAGTCGCTCGACACCCTGGTGATCGACCTGCTCGACCGGGTGCAGGAGATGGCGGACAACCCGGTGGACGTGACTGGCGTGCCCACCGGCTTTGCCGACCTGGACCGCATGACGTCCGGCCTGCAGGCGGGTGACATGGTGGTGCTGGCAGCCCGCCCATCCATGGGCAAGACCTCGTTCGCGGTGAACATCGCCGAACACGTGGCGCTCAATGAAGGCCTGCCGGTCGCTATCTTCTCGATGGAAATGGGCGCCGCCCAGTTGGCCGTGCGTATCGTCGGCTCCATCGGCCGCGTGAACCAGGGCAACCTTCGCACCGGCAAGCTCACGGACGACGAGTGGCCGCGCCTGACGGAAGCGATTGAAAAGCTGCGCACGGTCTCGCTCCACATCGACGAGACGCCTGGCCTGACGCCGGGTGAGCTGCGTGCCAATGCCCGCCGTCTGGCGCGCCAGTGCGGCAAGCTGGGCCTGATCGTGGTGGATTATTTGCAACTCATGAGCGGCTCGGGTTCCTCCAGTTCGGACAACCGCGCCACCGAGCTGGGCGAGATCTCCCGGGGTTTGAAGATGCTGGCCAAAGAGCTGCAGTGCCCGGTGATCGCGCTGTCGCAGCTCAACCGCTCGGTGGAGCAGCGCACCGACAAGCGTCCCATGATGTCCGACCTGCGCGAATCGGGCGCCATTGAGCAGGATGCCGACATCATCATGTTCATCTACCGCGACGACTACTACAACAAGGACTCGAAGGAGCCCAACGTCGCGGAGGTCATCATCGGCAAGCAGCGGAACGGGCCCACTGGCACTGTGAAGCTGTTCTTCCAGAAGAACCAGACGCGTTTCGAGAACCTGGCGATGGGCTCGGGCGACGATTTCTAATGAAAATAGCTGCTGGCGCTTATCCTGTAAGCGCTAGCAGCTATTGAATTTATAGCATTTTCGCAGTGCCCGGGTGAAGGTGCCGTGCAACGCCTGTGTATTCGCCTTTGTTGTGTGCTGGTGGCCCTTACTGTCGCAGCGCCCACACCATCAAACCTATACAGCCCGCCGCCAGAACACCCACGGCCACCATGAGCTGTCGATGGCGCTGGCGCAGCACTTCCACGGCCTGCACCACCTGGGCGTTCTGTTCGGCCAGGGACTGGATCAGCGCCGCGGACTCCTGCTGTTCCTGCTCCAGCCGCGCGACACGGTCGCGCAGATGCTGCAGATGCAGGGTGACCGGAATGGCGGGCTCGCTGCCGGCACCTTCGAGTGCATCTGCAGCCGCCTCGGCATTTCCTTTTTGGGTGGTGCCCAGCAGCTTTCTGGCCGCTTGGAGGATCTGGGGCGTCGCCTCGATGACGTCGCCCCAGGGCACCAGTTTCAGTGCTGCAACCCAGCCCACCGCCAACTCAAAGCACCTCGCTGGCGAAATCTGCCAGGCGTGAGCGTTCACCCCGCGCCAGCGTGATGTGCCCACTGTGCGGCCAGCCCTTGAAGCGGTCCACTGCAAAGGTCAGACCCGACGAGCCTTCGGTCAAGTAGGGGGTGTCGATCTGTGCCAGGTTGCCCATGCAGATGATCTTGGTGCCGGGGCCGGCCCGCGTGATCAGCGTCTTCATCTGCTTGGGCGTCAGGTTTTGTGCCTCGTCGATGATCACGTACTTGTTCAGGAAGGTACGCCCGCGCATGAAGTTCATGCTCTTGATCTTGATGCGGCTGCGGATGAGTTCGTTGGTGGCAGCCCGGCCCCATTCGCCCGCATTGCCGCCATCGCCCTTGGCAAGGAACTCCAGGTTGTCGTCCAGCGCGCCCATCCAGGGGCCCATCTTTTCTTCCTCGGTGCCGGGCAGGAAACCGATGTCCTCGCCCACGCTCACCGTGGCACGGGTCATGATGATCTCGGTGTAGCGGCGGTCGTCCAGCACCTGGGTCAGGCCTGCGGCCAGGGCCAACAGGGTCTTGCCGGTGCCGGCCGTGCCAGTCAGCGTCACGAAGTCGATCTCGGGGTCCATGAGCAGGTTCATGGCGTAGTTCTGCTCGCGGTTGCGCGTGGTCACGCCCCACACGGCGTTCTTGGCCGAGCCGTAGTCCTTGAGCGTCTGCAGCACCGCTGTCTTTTCGCGGATTTCGCTCACGCGCGCAAACAGGCTGGGCTCACCGGGGGCCTCGAAGTACACGAACTGGTTGATCATCAGCTGCGGCACGATGGGGCCGCCGATGCGGTAGTACGTGTGGGCGCCACTTTGCCAGCTCTCCACATTCTTGCCGCTCTTGGCCCAGAAATCGGGGGGCAGTGCCAGCACGCCGGCATAGAGCAGGTCGCCGTCTTCCAGCGTCTTGTCGTTCTGGTAGTCCTCGGCGTTCAGGCCCAGGGCACGCGCCTTGACGCGCATGTTGATGTCCTTGGACACCAGCACCACTTCGCGCGGCGCATGCAGCTTGCGCAATGCCTCCACCACGCCCAGGATCTGGTTGTCGGCCTTGCCCGGTGGCAGGCTGGTGGGCAGGCTGTAGTCCAGCGGTGCGGTCTGGAAGAACAGGTGGCCGCCGGCGGCGCGCTGGCCTGTGGAATCGAGCTTGAGGCCGTGGGCGATGTCGGCGCCGTGCACGCCAGCCAGGGCGTCCAGGGTGCGGCTGGTCTGGCGGCCGTTGCGGGCGACCTCGGTCATGCCCTTCTTGTGCCCATCCAGTTCCTCCAACACGATCATCGGCAGGAAGATGTCGTGTTCTTCAAAGCGGAACAGGCTGGTGGGGTCGTGCAACAGCACGTTGGTGTCCAGCACAAAAAGCTTGGTCGGGCCTTGCGGGGCGGACTTTCTGCCACGCGTGGTGGAGGGTGCGGCAGCGTTTGCCATCGTGGGTGCGGCACCGGTGGTGCGCGCCTTCCGTGTCGTGGTCGTACGGGTTGCGGGCTCCGGCGCGCGGGCGCGGGTCTCGACCTGGACGAGCGGTGTAGTGGCCGGTATGGCGGTCGCTGATGCCACGCTGTCGGCCTTGCGTCCCGGGCGGGCTGCGGGTGTTGCGCGCGCGGCGGGCGCCACCACGGGCTCGTTGGCAGAGGTCTGTGACACCCGAGGGCGGGCCGTGACTTCAAAGGCTTCTGGCGCGAGGAGTGCAGCGCGCCGGCTGGGGGCGGGGGGCAGGGGCATGGTGGCAGGGCCTCGGTCGGTAAAAGAAATGAAATAGGGGGTCAGAAAGCAAAAAGCCGCCTGGAGGCCAAGGCGGCTTTTTGGGGAGGGACAAACGTCGCGGTAACCAGGGGCATAAATCCATTATGCCTACTCCCGATGTCTTGCCTGGGCAAAACAAGTGGGGTGTAGCGTCAATGCCCCAATGTGCGGATCAGGCGGCCTTTTTCAGGGCCTTGATGGATTTGACGGCTTTCAGGACTTCATCCACATGGCCGGGGACCTTGAGGCCACGCCACTCCTGGACCAGAAGGCCATCGGGGCCAATCAGGAAGGTACTGCGCTCGATGCCCTTGACCTTCTTGCCGTACATGATCTTGTTCTTGACCACGCCGAACATGTGGCACATTTTCTCTTCGGTGTCCGCGATGAGTTCAAAGGGCAGCTCCAGCTTCTCCTTGAAATCGTCGTGCGACTTCATGTTGTCGCGGGACACGCCGAACACGGCGGCGCCCGCCTTCACAAAGTCCTTGTACTTGTCGCGAAACTGCATGGCCTCCGTGGTGCAGCCAGGCGTGTTGTCCTTGGGATAGAAGTAGAGAACCAGAATTTGGCCAAGGTGGGAGGTATTGGAGACCTTGAGTCCACCAGTAGCGTTGGCTTCAAATTCAGGGAGGGGTTTGTTGACAACGATCGCCATATCACTTCAATCTCTCAGGATGTAGTCGTTGATAAGCCGGGGGAGCTAGTGTGTTATTGCTCTTGGTGGTGCCCCCGACCGCAACCGGTGATTTTACCCCGAAATCGCCCCTCGGCCAAATGTAAGACAGTGTGTCCGGCAAGGAGCGCCGGGCATCTAGGCAAAGCGCTGCATAGGTGTCGGTGCCGAAGCTGGGGCCTGAATGGCAGGCTGCAGACCTGCCATTCAGGTTTCCAGGATCAATGCCGCCACCACGTTTCGCCCTTCGCTGGCGAGAATGTTGTAGGTGCGGCAGGCGGCCGGGGTATCCATGGTCTCCAGCCCCAGTCGGCGGGCGATGAGTGGGGCCAGCCAGGCCGGCGGCGGAAACCGGTTGCGTGTGCCACTGCCAAAAATGATCAGCTCTGTCTCCAGGGCGGCCAATTGCGCGAAGTGTTCGGGTGTCAGGTCTTCAAAACGTGTGCAGGGCCAGGCTTCGCGCAGGCCATTCGACCCGATGATGACGCTGTGCGTGATCCTCTCGGCATCCACGCCGATCCAGCCTGGGCCGTAACCGCTGATGGTTTGTGCGTTCGAGCGGTCGGGCTGGAATTTCATGGATGTTGGCGTGGGTTGCAGGCGGTGGCACTGCGGGTGGGCCGGGGCGCAGGGCCCAGGGGCGCTTGTGATCTGTGGTCAAATTATAGGTTTCGCCAAGGTGCCAGCCGCTCTGGCCGCCACCTGACCCCACTGCACCACCGTCAGCGCATGAAAACCGTCCAAAAATCCGCCAAGCTCGCCAACGTCTGCTATGACATCCGGGGGCCCATCATGGACGCGGCCAAGCAGATGGAGGAGGACGGCCACAAGATCATCAAGCTCAACATCGGCAACCTGGCTGTGTTCGGGTTTGATGCGCCCGAGGAGATCCAGCTCGACATGATCCGCAACCTGCCCAATTCGGCGGGTTATTCGGACAGCAAGGGCATCTTTGCAGCGCGCAAGGCGGTGATGCACGAGACGCAGAAGCAGGGCATCAAGGGCGTGATGCTGGACGACATTTACCTGGGCAATGGCGCCAGCGAGTTGATCGTCATGGCGACCAATGCGCTGCTCGACAATGGCGACGAGCTGCTGCTGCCCTCGCCCGACTATCCGTTGTGGACAGCGGCGGCCAGCCTGTCGGGCGGCACGCCGGTGCATTACCTGTGCGAAGAAGCCAACGGCTGGATGCCCGACCTGGCCGACATCCGCTCCAAGATCACGTCCCGCACCAAGGGCATCGTGGTCATCAATCCGAACAACCCAACGGGCGCACTGTATTCGGACGCGCTGCTCAAGGGCATCGTCGCCATTGCGCGCGAGCATGGTCTGGTCATCTTTGCGGACGAGGTGTATGACAAGGTGCTGTACGACGGCGCCAAGCACACGGCCATCGGCTCGCTGAGCGAGGATGTGCTCACACTCACCTTCAATTCACTGTCCAAGAGCTACCGCTCCTGCGGCTATCGGGCCGGTTGGCTGGTGGTATCGGGCGACAAGAAGCCCGCCAAGGACTACATCGAGGGGCTGAACATGCTCTCGAACATGCGCCTGTGCGCCAACGTGCCCGGCCAGTGGGCGGTGCAGACCGCGCTGGGCGGTTACCAGAGCATCAACGAGTTGGTGGGCGATGGCGGACGCCTGCGCAAGCAGCGCGATCTGGCCTACGAACTCATCACTGCCATCCCGGGCGTGACCTGCGTCAAGCCGCAGGCGGCTCTCTATATGTTCCCGCGCCTGGACCCTGCCGTGTACCCCATTGAGGACGACCAGCAGTTCTTCCTGGAACTGCTGCAGGAAACCAAGGTCATGCTGGTGCAAGGCACCGGCTTCAACTGGGCCGCTCCCGACCATTTCCGTATCGTGTTTCTGCCCCATGAGGATGACCTGCGTGACGCCATCGGCCGCGTGGCACGCTTCCTTGAGCAGTACCGCAAGCGCAAGCAGGCAGTGGCTGTTGCTGCTGCCTGAGGTGGCGTGGCGCCGAGTGAGCCTATCTTCCATGCGCATTCGCTCTGATGTTCACCGGGCCTGGCGCTTCATGGCGTGCGCGCTGGCGTTCGCCGCTCCATTGGTGCCTGTACAGGCTGCAGATAACAAAGGTGCCGTCAGTTTCCAGCACAAGGACTGGGCACTACAGTGCGACAACACCCGCACCTGCCGGGCTGTGGGCTACCAGCCCGAGTCGGGCGACTCCGAGCCCGTCTCCATCCTCCTGACCCGCGACGCCGGGCCTGACACGCCGGTACTGGTGGGTTTTCAGGTCTCTACGGAGAAAACCACCCCTGCATCGCTGCACCTCAAGGTCGGCAAGCTTTCATTGCCAGGCCTCAAAGGCGACGCCCCGCAGGTGGCGGCAGGCGACGTGCCTCGCCTGCTGCAAGAGCTGCTCAAGAACGAAGAAGCCACCCTCGCCGCCGGCAAGGACCGGTGGGTGCTGTCGCTCGCCGGGGCCAGTGCCGTGCTGCTCAAGATGGACGAGGCCCAGGGCCGTGTGGGCACCCCGGGCGCGCTGGTGCGTCGTGGCACGCGGCCTGAAGCCTCTGTGCTGCCGCCCTTGCCGGCACCGGTGGTCAAGGCTGTGAGCCCCCTGCCCACGCGCAAGGGCGATGCAACGCTGGCCAAGCCCCTGATCGCGGCGCTGGACCGCGCCAGCGCGGAGGGCCAGTGCAATGGCGACGACCCCTTCAACCTAGCCAACGTGCAGGTCTATCGTCTGACGGAGCGCAAGTTGCTGCTGTCCGTGCCCTGCGGCATGGGGGCCTACAACTTCACCAGCCTGCTGTGGATGGCCAACGACCGGCCCCCGTACAAGCCTGAGCCCGTGCAAGACGTGGACGGCGAATTCGATCCCGCCACGGGCAGCGTGCATTCGGCCATGAAGGGGCGCGGCATCGGCGACTGCTGGTGGGTGCGCCAGTGGCAATTTGACGGCCAGGGTTTTGTGCTGACCAGCGAGTCCGGCGACAGCATGTGCCGTGGCTTTGCCGGTGGCGCCTGGCAGTTGCCCAGCTATGTCACGCGGTGATTGTGTGCTGCGCCGTATCGCCTCCTATTCCATCCCCTCTTAAAAAAACTCTTCCCACCATTGCTATGAAACCCATCCAAGTAGGCCTTCTGGGCATCGGCACCGTCGGCAGCGGCGTGTTCAACGTGCTCGCGCGCAACCAGGACGAGATCAGCCGCCGGGCTGGCCGTGGCATCGAGATCACCATGGTGGCCGATCTGGACGTGGAGCGTGCCAAGTCGGTAGTGGGTGCTGACATCCAGGTCGTCAACGATGCCCGCGCCATCATCGCCAACCCCGACATCGACATCGTCATCGAGCTCATCGGTGGCTACGGCATCGCCCGCGCGCTGGTGCTCGAAGCCATCGCCGCCGGCAAGCACGTGGTCACCGCCAACAAGGCGCTGCTGGCCGTGCACGGCACCGAGATCTTCGCGGCCGCTTCGGCCAAGGGCGTGATGGTGGCCTTCGAGGCCGCCGTGGCCGGTGGCATCCCGATCATCAAGGCGCTGCGCGAAGGCCTGACCGCCAACCGCATCCAGTGGATCGCCGGCATCATCAACGGCACCACCAACTTCATCCTGTCCGAGATGCGCAGCAAGGGCCTGGACTTCGACGTGGTGCTGAAAGAAGCGCAGCGCCTGGGCTACGCCGAGGCCGACCCCACCTTCGACATCGAAGGCGTGGACGCCGCGCACAAGGTCACGCTGATGAGCGCCATCGCTTTCGGCATCCCGGTGCAGTTCGACAAGGCCTACGTCGAGGGCATCACCAAGCTCGGCGCTGCCGACATCAAGTACGCCGAGCAACTGGGCTACCGCATCAAGCTCCTCGGCATCACCAAGCGCGTCGACAAGGGCGTGGAGCTGCGCGTGCACCCGAGCCTGGTGCCCTCCAAGCGCCTGATCGCCAACGTCGAAGGCGCCATGAACGCCGTGGTGGTACAGGGCGATGCCGTGGGCACCACGCTGTACTACGGCAAGGGTGCGGGCAGCGAGCCCACGGCCAGCGCCGTCATTGCCGACCTGGTGGACATCGCCCGCCTGCACACGGCCGACCCCGAGCACCGCGTGCCGCACCTGGCCTTCCAGGCCAACACGCTGACCGATGCCATGGGCACGCTGCCGGTGCTGCCCATGAGCGAAGTGGTCACCAGCTACTACCTGCGCCTTCGCGTGGCCGACCAGGCCGGCGTGCTGGCCAAGGTCACCGGCCTGCTGGCCGAGGCGGGCGTGAGCATCGATGCGGTGCTGCAGCGCGAAGCCGATGAGGTCGGTGGCGAAGGCTCCACGCAGACCGACCTGATCATCCTGACCCACGACACCCGCGAAGGCACCATGGACGCCGTGATCGCCCAGATGCAGGCGCTGCCTACGGTGCTGGCGCCCATCACGCGCATCCGCAAGGAGGAACTGAACTGATGCTGTACATCTCCACCCGCGGCCACGCCGACCACAAGCGGTTTTGCGACATCCTGCTGGAGGGCCTGGCGCCTGATGGCGGCCTGTACCTGCCCGAGCACTACCCGAAGATCAGCGATGCCACGCTGACCAAGCTGCGCAAGGCCTACCACGAGCAAGGCTACGCCGAGCTGGCCTTCCAGATCCTGTCGCTGTACATCGACGACATCCCTGCCGCTGACCTGAAGGCCCTGTGCGCCAAGACGTACACCGCTGAAGTCTTCGGCACCGGTGAGATCGTGCCCCTGCGCCACCTCGAAGACGGCCTGTGGCTCGAAGCCTTGTCCAACGGCCCCACGCTGGCCTTCAAGGACATGGCCATGCAACTGCTGGGCAACCTGTTCGAGTACGAGCTCAAGCGCCGTGGCGAAGAGCTCAACATCCTGGGTGCGACCAGCGGTGACACCGGCAGCGCCGCTGAATACGCGATGCGCGGCAAAGAGGGCGTGCGCGTCTTCATGACCAGCCCCCACGGCCGCATGAGCGCCTTCCAGCAGGCGCAGATGTTCAGCCTGCAGGACGAGAACATCCACAACATCGCCATCGAAGGTGTGTTCGACGACTGCCAGGACATCGTCAAGGCCGTGAGCAACGACTTGGCCTTCAAGCGCAAGTACAAGATCGGCACCGTCAACTCCATCAACTGGGCGCGCCTGCTGGCGCAGGTGGTGTATTACTTTGCGGGCTACATCCAGGCCACGGAGACCAACGACCAGAAGGTCAGCTTCACGGTGCCGAGCGGCAACTTCGGCAACGTCTGCGCGGGCCACGTGGCGCGCAGCATGGGCCTGCCGATTGACAAGCTGGTGGTGGCCACCAACGAGAACGATGTGCTCGACGAGTTCTTCCGCACCGGCGCATACCGCGTGCGCGCGGCGGCCGACACGCACGAGACGTCAAGCCCGTCGATGGACATCAGCAAGGCCAGCAACTTCGAACGGTTCATCTTTGACCTGCTGGGCCGCAACGGCCAGCGCACGAACGCGTTGTTTGCCAAAGCGCTGCCCGCCTATGGCAGGTTCGACTTGAGCGCCGAACCGCTGTTTGCCGAAGCCGCCACCAAGTACGGTTTTGAAAGCGGCAAAAGCACGCACGCCGACCGCCTGGCCACCATCAAGGACAACTTCGAGCGCCACGGCGTCACCATCGACACCCACACGGCCGATGGCGTGAAGGTGGCGCGCGAGCACCACCAGGATGCCAAGGTGCCCATGATCGTGCTGGAGACGGCGCTGCCCATCAAGTTCGCCGAGACCATCGTCGAAGCCCTGGGCCATGCGCCCGAGCGGCCCGCCAAGTTCGCGGGCATCGAAGACCTGCCCAAGCGGGTGCACGTCATGCCTGCCAACGTGCAGTTGGTGAAGCAGTACATCGAGCGCCACTGCGCGCCAGCCCTGTAGGCGGGTGGCCAGACAATCCAGGGACGTTTTGCTGCTGCGCAGGCGGTAGGCGGCTCCGGATGGCTTGATTTGGTATAAAAAATGCCCCTGGCGCTTGTCTGATAAGCGTTAGCAGCTATAAATACAATAGCTAACCAAGGAGCAGTGGATGAAGGTTGTCGGTTTTGCCGGTTTTTCCGGCAGTGGCAAGACCACGCTGGTCGAGCAGTTGATCCCCGAGCTGCGGCTGCGGGGGCTGCGCGTGTCGGTGGTCAAGCATGCCCACCATAGTTTCGACATCGACCACCCGGGCAAGGACACGTACCGCCACCGCGAGGCAGGGGCCTTCGAGGTGGTGGCTGCCTCGGACAAGCGCCTGATGCTGGTGCGCGAGTTTGAGCAACCCGCCACGCTCAGTGTGCACCACCTGCTGGCCGAGCTGTACCAGGGCGTGGACTGGGTGCTGGTCGAAGGTTTCAAGGACAGCGACCTGCTCAAGGTGGAGGTGTGGCGCGCGCCCGAAGCCGGGCAGCTGGCCAAGCCCGTGCGTTACCCCGAGGACGACTTTGTGGTCGCCGTCGCCACCGATGCCCCGCAGGGCCTGCCTGCGCCCACCCAATTGCCCTTGCTGGACCTCAACGCGCCCGCCCAGGTGGTGGACTGGCTGATCCAGAACCAGCACCGCTTCGACTACGACTGCGAGCTTTATGGGGTGGGTCTCGCATGAATCGCCCGAATGCGCCCTTGAAGCCCCTCGATGAAGCATGGGCCGACCTGTTGTTGCAGGCCGTACCTCTGCAAGGCACGGAGAAGGTCACCACCTTCGATGCGGACGGCCGCGTGCTGGCGCAAAACTGCATTTCTGCCCTGCAGGTACCCCCGCAGGACAACAGCGCCATGGATGGCTACGCCGTGCGCTGCGCGGATGTGACGGCTGTGGGTGTAGCGCTGCCGATCACCTTGCCTGTTTCGCAGCGCATCGCGGCGGGCAGCGCGGGTGATCCGCTGCTGCCAGGGTCGGCTGCGCGCATCTTCACGGGTGCTCCGGTGCCTGCGGGTGCCGATGCGGTCCTGATGCAGGAGGACTGTGAGGCGTTGGCCTCTGCCACCGAGGGTGATGGCCTGGGCCAGGTGCGCCTCAACGCCGTGCCCAAGCGGGGCCAATGGATTCGCAGTGCAGGTGAAGACATCACCCGGGGTGCCGTGGTGCTGTCGGCAGGCACACGCCTTACCCCGGCCGAGCTGGGCCTGGCCGCCAGCATAGGCTTGCACCAGTTGCAGGTGGCGCGCCGCCCGCGCGTGGCGCTGTTCTCCACGGGCGATGAACTCGTCATGCCTGGCGAGGTGCCGCCCGAGCAGATGCGCCCCGGCGCGATCTACAACAGCAACCGCTTCTTCCTGCGCGCGATGCTGCTGCGCCTGGGCTGCGAGGTGACCGACTTTGGCATCGTGCCCGACCGGCGCGCCGCCACCATCGACGCCCTGCGCCAAGCCAGCAGCGCACACGACCTGATCCTGACCAGCGGCGGCGTGAGCGTGGGCGAAGAAGACCACATCAAGCCTGCAGTGGAAACGCTGGGCACACTGGACCTGTGGCAGATTGCCATGAAGCCCGGCAAGCCGTTTGCCTATGGCCGCATTGGTACTGCCCATTTCATGGGCTTGCCGGGCAATCCCGTGTCGAGCTTTCTGACCTTTGCGCTCCTGGTGCGGCCGTTTGTGCTGCGCCTGCAGGGTGTGGAGGACGTTGCTCCTCAATCCATTGCTGCCCGCGCTGATTTCACCTGGCCCAAGGCCGATAAACGCCGCGAGTTTCTGCGCGTGCGGCACAACGCGGCGGGCGGGCTGGACCTGTTCAACAACCAGAGTTCGGGCGTGCTCACTTCTGCCGCCTGGGGCGATGGCGTGGTGGACAACCCGGCGGGCCAGACGATTGCATCCGGCGATACGGTGCGGTTTATCTCCTTTGCGGAGTTGTTGTCATGAAGATCTCCGTGCGCTACTTTGCCTCCATCCGTGAGGCCATTGGGCAAGGCAGCGAGGCGGTCGAGACGTCTGCCACCACGCTGGGTGCCCTGCGCGACGAACTCATCGCACGTGGCGGCGCCCACGCCAGCAGCCTTGCACGTGGCCGGGCCGTGCGCATGGCGCTCAACCAGACCTTGAGCGATGAATCCGCCATCCTGGCCGATGGGGCCGAGGTGGCGTTTTTCCCCCCGGTTACGGGCGGCTGACGCCAGGCAGCGCCCGCAGGCGCTGCTCCAATGCCTCAGAGGCCGCCATCATGGGGGCCCGCAGGCTGTTGCACATCTCACCGACATGGGCCAGCATGGCCTTGAGCGGGGCAGGGTTGGGCTCTGCAAAACACGCTTCCACCCAGGGTTGCAGGGCCTGCCACAAGTGGCGGGCTGCGGGCAGATCGCCCGAGCGCAGCAATGCGATCAACTCCACAAAACGCGGCGTCTGCCAATGCGCGCTGGCCGAGATGGCTCCTGCACCGCCAAGGGCCAGCGTGTGGAAGATCTGCGCGTCTTCGCCCGTCAGCACCTGCAACCGGCCATCGGCAATCAGGGCCTGCGTCTTGGCGGGGTTGCCGCCGCAGTCCTTGATGGCCTGGATGCGCGGATGCGCCGCCAGCGCCAGCAGCGTCTCGGTGGTGAGCGTGGCGCCGGTGCGGTACGGAATGTCATAAATCAGCAGCGGCACCGCGCTGGCGTCGGCCAGGGTGCGGAACCAGTGCAGCAGGCCTTCTTGCGAGGGGCGGATGTAGTGGGGGGCGGACACCAGCAGGCCCGCAACCGGGTAGTGCGCAAGGGCCCGCACCTGCTCCAGCACCTGGCCCTGGTGGTAGCCCGACACGCCCATCACCACGGGCAAGCCCTGGGCGGCGCTGAGCACGGTCTCCAGCACCTGCAGTTGCTCGGCCTTGTCGAGGGCCGCAGCCTCACCGGTGGAGCCGCAGGCAACGAAGCCCGAAACACCGTCGGCACGCAGCCGGGCGGTGAGGGCGGCCAGGGCCGGATGGTCCACGGCGCCGTCCTTGAACGGCGTGACCAGGGCGATCCACAGCCCGCTGAAGGGGGGGCGGGTGGGCGCCGGGAGGGTGGCCGGGGGTGTAGCGGGGGAAGGTGTCGTCAGTGTGGGCATGCGTAGCGTCCTTTCAAGGTTCGACCAAGGGAAGAACCGTCCGAAAAAGAACGCGCGGAATGCCGGGGAGGGAAGAAAAAAGAAGGGGGATTTCTCTACCAGGTGGTTCCGTCGCTCATCCGGACGGAACCACAGCTCCGGTCAGATGAGCTCTGGTTTTTTGGCTTTGACCACGCACCGCAATGCCACCGCAGAAGCGGTGGTCATGGCAAAGAGGGTGTGCGTGGGCATGGGGCGCAGTATAGCCAAGCCTTAGCCCGCGCAGAAGGCCGTTCAGGGCGTGGGCGGTTGTGGGGGTGCTTCTTCGTCCACCGGCGCGGGCTGTGGTGCCACCAGCTCGGGGCATTGCCATACCAGCAGCTCGGCCAGCCGGGTGACGATCCATGTCGCTTCGGCCACCAACACGCCGGATTCGGCCGTGCACAGCCCCGCGTGGATGCGCTGCAGGATCTCGGTCTCAGACGGCGCCTGCACGTGGTACAGCGTCTGCGCGTGCTCCACCAGGTGGCCCGCCAGGTCTTCGCACAGCTCGTAGCGGGCCCGTACGCCATCTGCCTTTTCAGTCAGACGCCCCCGTGCGTCGGTGTACACCGCCATGAAGGAGGGCGGCACGTGGATCTGGTTGTCGTCGTACATGGCTGGGTGGGTGGTGAGAGCGGCCATGGGGCCGGGAGGTGCCCGTGGCGGGCGCTGTTCAGGGGTGTTCCGCAGCATCTGTGGCAATGCCGTGCGCACGGGGCAGCCGGTGGGCTGTCAGGTGGTGGTGTGCCATGGTGGCGGTTTCTGCAAACCAGCCCAGCAGGTGCCGCAGCCAGGTCTGCAGTTCGGCCTGAAAGCGGGGCGTGAGCGCGACCAGCCCCCGGGGGGCGTCCTGGGTCAGGTGGCCCTGTGCCGTTGCCTCATTGACCAGGTTGCGCACATGCGAGTGCGAAAAGCCCAGGCGCTGCGCAAGCTCGCTGGCGCGCAGGGAAAACGGCGTGGACCCTTCATCCCCGGGGCGGCGCACCCGGCAGTGTTCGCGCCACAGCAGCATGGCAATGCGCCCGCCGCCGTCGCGCTGGTCGAACCAGTCCCAGCCGCCAAATTGGCCCCGGGTTTCGGCCAGGCGATCGAGGATGTGGTCGGCCCCGGCCAGAAAGGCGGCGAAGTAGTCTGCATCGCTGTCCAGCCGCTGTGCATGGCCTGGGGGCAGGGCGCCCAGGGCCTCGGCGCAGTGCAGGTGGTGCCGCACCCAGGTGCGCAGGCCGTCCAGCAGCCGGGGGGTGGGCGCGAGGTAGCGGAGCCGGCGGTCGGCGGGATCGGTGTCCACCGCCACCATGCCCGCCAGCCGCAGTACGGCGAAGAACGTGGCCAGTGTGCGGGCCCCCCCCGGCATGCGTTGCTGCAAGAGCGTCAGCGTGGGGCGCGGTGCACCCCGCAATTGCCATTGGTAGTGCTGCACCACCAACCGGCCGGCCGCGTGCGACTGCAGCGCCCGGCCGAAGATCTTGTTGATGAGCCGTTCGTTCCAGTGCAGGCGCAGGATGCCGTCGCAGTAGGCCTCCACGGCTTGGGTATAGGTGTCCGGGGCCTGGGAGTCGAGCGCCTCGAAGGATTCTTGCAGGTCCATGGGGGGCGTGCCGCGCTGGCGGGTCGTTGTATCAGTCGGGGGTGAACAGCCGCTCGAACCTGGCCTGGTCGGCGGCAAGCTCAAAGGTCACCACCTGGCCCATTTTCATGTCCGACAGGCGACAGGCGCCAAACAGGGTGGTTTTTCCGGCCAGCTCCATCACGTCCAGGTCGATGATGGCATAGGGGTGGGGCACGAAGACCTGGTGCTCGAACACGTCGCGGACCGTGTTGCGCGGGGACGGGTAGAGCTTGTAGAGATCGGTCTCAATCGTTTGTGTGGCCATGGGCTTAAGGTGCGAGGGTGGCTGCAGTACGGGTACAGTGCGGGCGAATCGTACAGATAAACCTATTTACCAATCTATGGCACGCAACAAAAGTGAATGGCCCGCCAAGGTGCTGGCGCTGGTCCGGGGCGGCAACCTGCCCGCCGCCATCGCGCAGATCAAGGTGGCCCCCACCGTTGGCGACGTCACCCGGCTGCAGACCCTGCTGGCCCAGCTGCCCCCTTCGCCCGCGCTGGCGCAGCTGAACAAGGTGGTGGAAGAAGAGCGCGCCTTGCTGGCCGCGCCGCGGTTGCACCGCTCGCCCTGACGCCTCTTTCTGTCTGACTTTTACATGCCCATAAAGAGCTTTTTGCCATGACCTTGCCCCGCGTTTCCATCCAGACCGAGGACTTCGACCTGTCCACTGAAATCGCCGCCCTGCGCCGCGAGAACAAGGGTGTGGGCGCGGTGTGCAGCTTTGTGGGCACGGTGCGCGATCGCAACGAAGGCGACCAGGTGTCCTCGATGGAGCTGGAGCACTACCCCGGCATGACCGAAAAATCCATCGAGGCCATGGTGGAAGAGGCGTTCCGGCGTTTCGACATCTTTGGCGCCCGCGTGATCCACCGCGTGGGGCTGCTGCAACCGCTGGACCAGATCGTGCTGGTGGCAGTGACCAGTGCCCACCGGGGCCAGAGCTTTCAGGCCTGTGAATTCCTGATGGACTACCTCAAGACCCAGGCCCCGTTCTGGAAGAAGGAGGAAACCGCCCAGGGCGCGCGCTGGGTGGACGCGCGGGTGAGCGACGATGCGGCGCTGGCGCGCTGGGGCATTGTGGCGAACAACGCCTGAATCACTGCCGGAAGCCCCCTGCAGGGCGCACGTTGAACCCCTGTCAACGGGGGAATCCAGTTCCATGCAAAGTTTGGACTTGCGCACAGCCTGGGTCATTTCGAGAATCGCTCCCTGCCCGGTAAGGGCATGAACAGGGGGGAGTTCTTCATGGCATGTGTAGCGCAAGCATGGTGGCGCGCGTGGTGGTTTTGCCTGGCCGTTTTCGGCATGTGCCTGGCGGTCGCAGGACAGGCGCGGGCAGACCTGTCTTTTGTGGCCGCGACCAGCTTGCGCCTGGGTGGATCGCCCACAGACATGGCGACAGGCGATTTCAACGAAGATGGCAGACCCGACCTTGCGGTGGTGGATTATTCGGGCGGTAGCGTCAAAATCCTGCTCAGCACTGGAGGCGCTGCAGGCTTTTCCGAGGCGGGTGCATTCAGCATGGGCGGGGCTCCCTACGGTGTGGTAGCGGCCGATTTCAATGGTGACGGGCATCTGGATGTGGCCGTGACCAGTTTCAATAACGGGAACGTGGTGGTTCGCCTGGGTGATGGCCATGGCGGCTTGTCCGCTCCGGTCGCCTTTGCCGTTGGCCCCAATCCCACGGGCCTGACGGTGGCGGATTTCGATGGCGATGGGCGGCTCGACCTGGCCATTGCCGTTACCGGGGGGTGGTCGACACGCGGTATTTTTATTCTGTGGGGCGATGGAAGCGGGTGTTTTGACGTGCGTCCCGGCACCAGCATCGGGCTGAGTATTCAAGCTCGGCACATCGTCGCTGGCGACTGGAACGAGGACGGATTTGCCGACGTTGTCCTGGGCTCCGGCGACGGTGTATTTCTGATGCTGGGAAACGGTGCGGGCGGTTTTGCGGCCTCGCAGAGCCTGATCGGCGATGAGTATGCCCCGTTCGTGGCGGTAGGTGACGCCGATGGCGATGGCCACCTGGACATCCTTGCGCTGGTGCAGAACGCCTTCACCAGTCCTGTCCTCCTGATCGGAGACGGACAAGGGGGCTTCTCGCGCAAAAACGTGTCTAGAGCCTATGGGCGCTTCAGCGGCGGGCAGATCGTGGATGCCACGGGCGATGGCTTGCCCGACTTGGTGTTGTCCCGCTACAGCGGCACGGTGCTGGTAGTGCCGGGCCTTGCTGGTGGCGGGCTCAGCTTCAAGACCCAGGAATACGCCGTTGGAAAGGATGTGGGTAGGCCGGTAGCAGCAGATTTCAATGGTGATGGGCATCCGGACATCGTCGTGTCGAACGACCACAACGGACAGGGCGGCCATCTGGTCTACCTGCGTGGGGACGGCGCGGGCCAATTCGCCGCAGCGCGCAGTTACGGAGACCCCGAGCGCTATATCCGGGCGGTCGCAACCGCCGATTTCAATGAGGACGGTCGCGCCGACCTCGCCGTGATCCACCGCGATGAAGATTCAGTCTGGATTCTGCGCGGCGACGGCACGGGCGCATTTGACTACCGCACCCGGCTTGATACCTGGCCCGGGAGGGGCCCAAGCTCCCTGGCCGCGGGCGACCTTGATGGCGATGGGCATGCGGACTTGGCCGTGGTGAACGAGGGCGATGCGACGGTCATGGTTTTCTTCGGAAATGGGGTCGGCGGCTTTACTCCGGCGGGGCGGCAGTCCTTCACTGCCCTGACACCGATGTCGGTGACGATGGGTTCCTTTCAGGGCCCCGGCAAGCCTGCGTACGCAGCCGTATGGGCGCCGGAGACGGCAGGCGTTTACGAAGCCATTCGATGGGTGGGCGTGAGCCCGCAGCGCACTGTCGAGCAACTGAATATGTCGACGTGGGACAACGTGACAGGGTTCATTTCCCTGGATGTCAACCAGGATGGCCTTGCCGACCTGGTGGCATCCACATCAGCGGGTACGGTAGGAACCGGTTTGACTGCTGTATCGGGGTCCTCAACCAGTCCGGTTCCACAGGATCCCAGTTACCTGCCCGTGGGCATTGGGGCCCTCAGGGCCGTCGCTGGGTGGAGCCAGGCGGGCCAATCGGGTGTGTTCACCTCTGGAGGTACGCAGATCGCATCGCTGACCTCGACGCAGTGGCAGCCGTTGAGCGTTGCCGGGATCTATAGCCCCGGGATCGCGGCCAGCGTTCTCGCTTCTTTCGACTTTGACGGCGATGGGGCGCCTGATGTGGTGGCCGCTGACGCAACCTCGGGCGAGCTTGCCATCATGCGTGGCCAGGGAGCGCCCGGCGGGCTGGGGAGCGCCTTCTTGCGGTATGGGGGCGGCACGCCCGAGCAGATGGTGATGGCCGACTTCAACGGGGACGGCCTGGCCGACATCGCTATGGCCAACGGCTACGGGGGCGTCGCCGTGCTGATGAATGCTTCTCCATCCTCCAATGCCGCGCTCGCGTCGCTGGCGTTGTCTCAGGGAGCGCTCAGCCCGGCCTTTGCGGGCGGCGTGACGGCTTATACAGTCACGGTGCCGCATGGTGTGGCCCAACTGTCACTTACCCCCGTCGCGGCCCACGCTGGAGCGTCCATCACGATCAATGGAGTGGTGGTGGCCAGCGGGGCGGCGACTGCTCTGCTGCCGCTGGCGGTCGGGTCCAATGTCATTCAGGTGGAAGTGCTGGCTCAGAATGGCGTGGCCCGGCGCACCTACACCGTTACCGTCGAACGCGGGCAAGCTCCCCAGCACGCTGTCACCGCCACGGCAGGGGGCGGCGGCAGCATCAGCCCGGCGGGCGTGGTCAACGTGGCCGACGGCCAAACGGGCGCCTTCACCGTCACGCCCGCTGCGGGCTACCGCATTGCGGCCGTCACGGGCTGCGGCGGCGCGCTGGCGGGCAGCACCTACACCACGGCAGCGGTGACGGCCGCTTGCACTGTGCAGGCGCGTTTTGAAACCCTGCCCACACCCACGAACACCGGGTCGGGGCCGGTCAACGTGGGCGTGGTGGATGGCAGCGCGGGTTGCCAGCTGGACCTGGCGGGCACCGGCCCGGTGGCGGCACCGGCGCCGTACCCCGGCGCCACTTTGCCGCACGGGGCGTTCCGCCTGCGGCTCATCAACTGCCAGCCGGGTGAGACGGTGCGTGTGGCGGTGACCTTTCCGGACCTCACGGGCTTCACGGTGAAGAAGTACGGCCCCACACCCGACAGCCCCTTGTCCAGCCGCTACTACGACCCCGTGAACCTGCAGATCAGCGGCAACACCGTGACCTACGACGTGACGGACGGTGGCTGGGGCGACAACAGCTTTGGCGCGCAGGACGGCACCATCAACGACCCGGTGGTCCCCGTGCTGCTGGCGCCCAGCCCGGCGGCCATCCCCACCCTGTCGACCTGGGGCCTGGGTGGGCTGGCCGCGCTGCTGGGGTTGCTGGCGTTGCGGAGCGGCCGACGCACGTCTGCGCGGTTTGTTGGAGCGGTGGCTCAAACAAGATTTTGAAAGAAATTGGCCGCTAGCGCTTATTGGTAAAGCGATGGCAGCTATAAATTTTGTAGTGATTGTGAATGGGGCGGATGGAAGGTTTCATCTGCACCAGGAGTTCGTCGGCTCACAGGGTTGCGGTGAGGCATCGCCAGGAACCACAAGCAGTCGTCGGGCCGTCCTACAAGGCGGCAGGGGGGGCATCGATAAATTAGCGCTACCGCTGGCAGTGACTGTTGAACGCCACAGTTGCAGCCAGAAAGAAACTCTCCGCACAGTTTCATCTTCGCGTGCGCTTCATCTCCTACAAGGCTTCCCATGAAAAAATCCCTGCTGCTCGCTGCACTTATCGTTACTTTTGGTCTTGCCGCTTGCGAGAAAACGGTTGTGACCCCTCCCGCTACTGCCCCCGTGGTCGTGGTCCCGGGCCCGGCAGGCCCTGCTGGCGCCACGGGCGCAACCGGCTCGACCGGTGCCACGGTGGCCGTTCCCGGTCCTGCGGGCGAAACGGGTGCCACTGGCGCTACCGGTTCTTCGGGTGCTCCCGGTTATGACGGTGCCAAGGGTTCCACTGGCGCTACCGGTGCCACGGGCGATACGGGAGCCGATGGCAAAAAGGGCGATACCGTGATCGTCGTTCCCGCCAAGTAATTTCTCGCGGACCCTAAAAAAGCGCAGGCGGTATTCCGCCTGCGCTTTTTTGCTTTGCGGGCTCGGCGCAGGCGGTCTGAGCCGGCGGTGATCAAATGAATCGGTTCAAGGCATCAGGGCGCCTGGGCGAAGATTGATCTGGCGCAAGGCCTGCGCTGGGGCGTCGTCTTGAAATTCCAGAAGATTTGCCCCAAGTGCAGCGCAATTCGGAGGACATCCACATGCGTCTCGACAAATTCACCACCAAGTTCCAGGAAGCCCTGAGCGATGCACAGAGCATTGCGCTGGGCAACGACCACGCCTACATCGAGCCTGTGCACATGCTCGTGGCCATGCTCAAGCAGGACGACGGACCCAAGGCGCTGCTGCAGCGTGCGGGCGCCAACGTGCCCGGCCTGCTGGCAGCGGCGGAAGCCGCCGTCAAGCGTTTGCCCCAGGTACAGGGCAACGACCAGGTGCAGGGCGGCCCCGAGCTGGGCCGCGTGCTGCAAGCCACGGAGAAAGAGGCCATCAAGCGCGGCGACCAGTTCATTGCCAGCGAGCTGTTTTTGCTGGCCGTGATCGACAGCAAAGGCGAAGCCGCCAAGATCGCCAAGGACAACGGCCTCACGCGCAAGAGCCTGGAGGCTGCGATTGAGGCCGTGCGCGGCGGCCAGAAGATGGACAGCGCCGAGGCCGAGGGCCAGCGTGGCGCCCTGGCCAAATACTGTTTGGACCTGACCGAGCGCGCCCGCATGGGCAAGCTCGACCCCGTGATCGGGCGCGACGATGAAATCCGCCGCGCCATCCAGGTGCTGCAGCGCCGCACCAAGAACAACCCCGTGCTCATCGGCGAGCCCGGCGTGGGCAAGACCGCCATCGTCGAAGGCCTGGCCCAGCGCATTGTGGCGGGCGAGGTGCCCGAGTCGCTCAAGGGCAAGCGCGTGCTGTCGCTCGACATGGCTGCGTTGCTCGCGGGCGCCAAGTTCCGCGGCGAGTTTGAAGAGCGCCTCAAAGGCGTGCTGAACGAGCTGGCCAAGGATGAAGGCCAGACCATCGTCTTCATCGACGAGTTGCACACCATGGTGGGCGCGGGCAAGGGCGAGGGCGCGATGGACGCGGGCAACATGCTCAAGCCCGCCCTGGCGCGCGGCGAGCTGCATTGCGTGGGCGCGACCACGCTGGACGAGTACCGCAAATACATCGAAAAGGACGCTGCGCTGGAGCGCCGCTTCCAGAAGATCCTGGTGGGCGAGCCCACGGTGGAGGCCACCATCGCCATCCTGCGCGGCCTGCAAGAAAAGTACGAAGTGCACCATGGCGTGGACATCACCGACCCCGCCATCGTGGCCGCGGCCGAGCTGAGCCACCGCTACATCACCGACCGCTTTCTGCCTGACAAGGCGATCGACCTCATCGACGAAGCGGCGTCCAAGATCAAGATCGAGATGGACTCCAAGCCCGAGGTGATGGACAAGCTCGACCGCCGCTTGATCCAGCTGCAGATCGAGCGTGAAGCCGTGCGCCGCGAGAAGGACGAGTCTTCGCAAAAGCGTTTTGCGCTCATCGAGGAAGAGATCACCAAGCTGCAAAAGGAAATCGCCGACTACGACGAGATCTGGCAGTCCGAAAAAGCCCAGGCCCAGGGCAGTGCCCATGTGCGTGAAGCCATCGACAAGCTCAAGTTCCAGATCGAGGAGTTCACCCGCAAGGGCGACTTCAACAAGGTGGCCGAGCTGCAGTACGGCAAGCTGCCGGACCTGGAGCGCCAGCTAAAAGAAGCGCAGGCGCAGGAGGATGGCAAGGACGGCGCCCCCGCCACGCGCCGCCTGTTGCGCACGCAGGTGGGTGCCGAAGAAATCGCGGAGGTGGTGAGCCGCGCCACGGGCATCCCCGTGGTCAAGATGATGCAGGGCGAAAAGGACAAGCTCTTGCAGATGGAGACCAAGCTGCACGAGCGCGTGGTGGGTCAGCAGGAAGCCATTGCTGCGGTGGCCAACGCCATCCGCCGCTCGCGCTCGGGACTGAGTGACCCGAACCGGCCCACGGGCTCGTTCCTGTTCCTCGGCCCCACGGGCGTGGGCAAGACCGAGCTGTGCAAGGCGCTGGCGGGCTTTTTGTTCGACAGCGAAGACCACCTGATCCGTATCGACATGAGCGAGTTCATGGAGAAGCACTCGGTGGCCCGCCTGATCGGCGCGCCGCCCGGCTACGTGGGCTACGAGGAGGGTGGCTACCTGACCGAAGCCGTGCGCCGCAAGCCCTACAGCGTGCTGCTGCTCGACGAGGTGGAAAAGGCCCACCCCGACGTGTTCAACGTGCTGCTGCAGGTGCTGGACGATGGCCGCCTGACGGACGGCCAGGGCCGTACCGTGGACTTCAAGAACACGGTGATCGTGATGACGAGCAACATCGGCTCGCACCTGATCCAGGCCATGGTGGGGCAGGACTCGGAGGACATCAAGGAAGCGGTGTGGGGTGAGCTCAAGAACCACTTCCGTCCCGAGTTCCTCAACCGGATCGACGAGACAGTGGTGTTCCACGCGCTGGATGCGCAGCACATCGCCTCGATCGCCAAGATCCAGCTGCAACTGTTGCAAACCCGGCTGGCGAAGATGGATTTGGAATTGCAGGTGTCGGACGCGGCCTTGGCAGAATTGGCCAAGGTGGGATTCGACCCGGTGTTTGGTGCGCGGCCGCTCAAGCGGGCGATCCAGCAGCGCATCGAGAACCCGCTGTCCAAGCTGTTGCTGGAAGGGCGTTTCCCGCCCAAGAGCGTGATCCCGGTCACCGTGAACCCGGTGCTGGAGCCGGGTGTGTTCCAGTTCGGCGTGGCCCCGCAGGAGTGATGCGGGCCCGGGAAGGGATAGCGGCCCTAGTCAGGGCTGCCATCCCTTCCCCAAGATGTGAAGGAGAGGTGTCGTTTGAATGAATTTGTTGCGGGCGTTGTGCGCCTGTTGCTGCGGGTGGTGGTCATCGCCATGGGCCTGGTGCTGTTCGCCAGCCTGCTGATCGCCATGATGGTGCTGGCGCTGGTGTGGACGTTGCGCGCAGGCTGGGCACGCCTCACAGGCCAGCCGGTGACCCCCTGGGCCATGCGCATGGATCCCCGCACGGGCTTCAGCACCGTGTTTCGCTCCACGGAGCGCTGGTCGTCCGGTCGCCGTGGTCCTGCGCCAGCCGCAGATGACACCAGCGACGAGGCCGCAGCGTCGCGCCGGGGTGGCATCCTGCCTGGCGCCGCCGAGGTCACGGACGTTGAGGCGCGCGAAGTGCGCTGAGGGGGCACTGGCCGACCGATGCACCGCGCCTTTGGCGGTCCCGCGTGGAGCTGCTTGCGCAGTGAGCCCTTGTACCGGTCTCGCCTGCTTTTTCCGTGACGCGCCTGTCGGGGTGTCTTCTATGATCCGACCATGACACCAGCCGATATCCACGCCCATTTCGATCTTCAACGCCAGGCCAGCCGCGCGCATGTGGATGTGCCGCTGCTCGTGCGCCGTGAGCGGCTGCTGCGCCTTCGCAAGATGCTCGACGAGAATGGCCCCGTGTTGGCAGCGGCCGTGCAGGCCGACTTTGGCATGCGTTCGCCACGCCTGACCGAGGTGGCCGACTTCTTTGTGCTGCGCACCCTGCTGTCGCACACGCTGCGCCATCTGGCGAAGTGGATGAAGCCCCGCAAGGTCCATACGCCGATCTACCTGCAGCCGGCCCATGCCTTCGTCCAGCGCCAGCCGCTGGGCGTGGTGGGGGTGATTGCCCCGTGGAACTACCCGGTGCAACTGGCCCTGGCGCCCGCCATCACGGCATTGGCGGCGGGCAACCGCGTGATGCTCAAGCCCAGCGAGCTGACGCCCCACACTTCGGCCCAACTGGCGTTGCTGGTGGCGCAGTTCTTTGCCCCCGACGAGTTCTGCGTGGTGCAGGGCGATGCCAACCTGTCGGCCCTGTTTGCCTCGTTGCCGTTCGACCATCTGGTGTTTACCGGCTCCACCGCCGTGGGCCGCAAGGTGGCGCAGGCGGCGGCGCAGAACCTGACACCCACCACGCTGGAGCTCGGCGGAAAGTCCCCTTGCATCATCGATGGCCACTGCGACATGGCGGATGCGGCGCTCAAGATTGCGCACGGCAAGCTGCTCAACGCGGGGCAAACCTGCATTGCCCCCGACTATGTGCTGCTGCCGCGCGGCCGCGAGGGCGAGTTTGCACAGGCCTACCGGGCTGCGGTGGCACGCCTGTTCCCCACCATCGAGGGCAACCCCGACTACGCCTCCATCATCACGCCGCGCCACCATGCGCGCCTGCGCACCATGCTGCAGCAGGCACAAACGCAGGGTGCGGAGGTGCAGACCATCGACCCCACCGCTGGCAAGCCGGTGGTCCACACCGTAGGCACGCTGGGCGACGGCGCGAGCCGCCAGATGGCGCCCACGCTGGTGTTCGGCGCCACGTCGCAGATGCAGCTCATGCAGGAAGAGATCTTTGGCCCCATCCTGCCGGTGATCTCGTACGAACGGCTCGACGATGCCATTGCCCACATCAACACCGGGCCACGCCCGCTGGCGCTGTACTGGTTTGGCCAGAGCGAGGCGGTGCAGGGCGATGTGCTGCGGCGCACCGTGAGCGGCGGCGTGACGGTGAACGACACGCTGATGCACATTGCCCACGACAACCTGCCGTTTGGCGGCGTAGGTGACAGCGGCTGGGGCGCTTATCACGGTGAGCAGGGCTTCCTGCGCTTTTGCCACCAGAAGTCGGTGCTGGTGCAGTCGCGCTGGGCCATGGGCTCGCTGTTCTACCCGCCGTACGGCGCGAAGTTCGACCAGGTCATGGGGTTGCTGCGGCGCTGGCTGTAGCTGTCCGTTCGTCGTCTTCCTGGGGGGGGCCGCTTGCTGGCGCAGGCTGCGGCTGTGTGATGAGCTGCACCATGGCGTCGCGCAGTTGCCCGGTGGACACGGGCTTGTGCAGCAGCAGCGCAGAGGTGGATTGCGCGTCGCGCAGGCGCTGGGGTGATGTGTCGCCCGTCATGATGATCGCTGGAACCGGCGTGCCCAGGTAGGCGCGCAGGGCCTGCAGCACCTGCTTGCCGGTCTCTTCGTGGCGCAGGCGGAAGTCCGTGATGATGAGGTCGGGTGTGATGTCTTCCAGGCATTCGAGCGCATCGGCGCTCGACTCTGCGGTGATGCACTGGCAGCCCCAGCTGTGCAGCAGCGATTGCATGCCGATGCGCACGGCTTCGTCGTCATCGATGGCCAGCACCTTCAGGCCCACGAGGTTGCCGGTATCGGGCGCGGGTGCGGTGTCGTCTTCCAGGGCGCCCTGCCAGCGGTCAAGCCACAGCCGGAACACCGAACCCCGACCCGGCTGTGACAGCACCTCCACCGAGGTGCCCATCTCGCGCGCCAGCCGCTGCACGATGGCCAGGCCCAGTCCCAGGCCCTTGCGGCGGTCGCGTTCGGGGTTTCCAAGCTGGTGGAACTCCTTGAAGATGTTCTCCCACTGGCTGCGCGGGATGCCTGGCCCCGTGTCCCAGACCTCCAGCGCCAGGCGCTTGCCGCGCGTGCGGCAGGCAATCAGCACGCCGCCCCGGGCGGTGTAGCGCAACGCGTTGGAGATGAAGTTGTGCATGACCAGCCCGACCAGCGAGCGGTCGGCAAAGGCGGCAGCCGACGTCTCCCGCGTGCGGTACACGAGGCCCGCCGTGTCGGCCTGCACGCCGAACTCCTGCTCCAGCGCCGTCAGCAGTGGCTGCACGGCAAAGGCATCGGGCCGCACTTTCACCACACCGGCTTCCAGCCGCGAGTAGTCGAGCAGGGTGGTCAGCATCTCGGCCGCTGCGCCCGAAGCCGCGTGGGCGTGCCCCAGCACGGTGAGCTGATGGTCGTTGAGCGGGCTGCGCTGCAGCGATTCCAGGAACAGGCCCATGGCATGCAAGGGCTGGCGCAGGTCGTGGCTGGCGGCAGCCAGGAAACGGGATTTGTCGCGGTCGGCCTTCTCGGCGGCCTCCTGGGCCGCCAGTGCGCGTTGCGATTCGGCGCGCAGCTGGGTCACGAGCCGGTCGTTCTCCAGCTTGAGCGCAATGCTGCGCCGGGTGGCCCGGTCGGCGGTGCGCGCCTGCATGCCCGTAAGTGCGTAATAGACACCGGTGAGAAACAGCGCGGGCCACATCACCGGCCCACCGGCCAGCGCCACCGCCATCATCACGCCGCCGATGGCGCAGGTGAGGTAGGTGACATAGGCGCGATACAGCGGGGCGCCCAGCCCGAGCGCGCCGGACGACACCGTGCTGATGATGCCGATGGCGTAGATGACACTTTCCGCCGTGCCCCAGTAGAGCACCACATACCCCAGACTGCCCCAGCTCAGTCCCATGGCTGCCATGCAGGCGATCAGCTTGCGCGCCGCCTGTGGTGCCGGATCGGTGAAAGGCGCAATGCTGTGCAGGGTGAGATACACCCCGGCCACCACCAGCGTGTGCGACACCAGCCACACCGTGATGGTCTGTGTGTCGGCCACACGCGTCATGACCCACAGCGTGCCGAGCGCGGTGGCCAGCGACGCGAGCAGCGTCATCGGGAAGTTGTGCCGCAGCAGGGCCACCTGCTCGCGCAGCACCTCATCGCGTTCCCAGACTGGCCATCCCCAGCGCGTGGGGGGCTGGATGGCGTCCGACGGCGCCGGCAGGGCCTCAGAGGGAGTCATGCAGCTGGGGAGTGGACAGGCCCAGGCGCTGGGCCGCCAGCAAGGCAGCGCTGCGGCTGTTGACGCCCAACTGCGCAAAGATGGCTGCCACATGCACGCGGACGGTGTTTTCGCTCAGGCCGAGGTCGCGTGCGATGACCTTGTTGGGCTTGCCAGTACACAGCAGCGACAACACGTCGAGCTGGCGCGCGGTCAGCGACGGCGTGTCGGGGCCGCGCGTGGTGGCGCTGTTGCCGCTGTTGATCGGAAAACACGGCTGCCCCGACAGGGCGCAGGAGATGGCTTCCAGGATGTCTTCGGCGCTGGCGGATTTGGGCAGAAAACCATCGGCGCCACGGGCTCGCGCTTCATGGATCGCATCGGGCGCCACGCTGGCCGAGACCAGCACGATGCGCGCCTTGGGGCAGGCCTGGCGCAGCAGGCGCAGGCCGTCCAGGCCGCTCATGCCGGGCAATTGGATGTCCAGCAGCACCAGATCGGCATCCGCCAGCTGCAGCGCGCAGGCTTCGGCAATGGAGCCTGCCTCGGAAATCGTGCCCACGCGGGGGTGGTCCTGCACGATCAGGCGCAGCCCGGTGCGAAACAGGTTGTGGTCATCCACAAGCAAAAGGCGGGCAGTCATACAGCAAGTATTGCGCACAACGCGCTGTTGCGGACTAGTCCATTTGTGCGATGGACGCTCCGTTGTGCACTTTCTAGACTTTCCGTCAAGCATTGAAAAGCACCTGAGGGGGTGCACACCCGCCATCCATCAATGCGCAACCTTCGTTTTTCAAAGGGTTTCTCATGACTGCCAATGCACTTCACCCAGGTTCTGCCGCTTCCGATGTGTCCCGCCACCACAGCGAACGGCGACCGGGGGGCATCGCTTCGCCGCAGGGCAGCGCGGGGCTGGGGGGCAACACGCTGGCCCAGATCGTGGAAGAAAACTGCCCGGGCATGCTGGCATCGGCCGGGGTGGTGATCGAGCACCTGGACGCGCAGGCGGGCACCTGGCAGTTCTCTGCGGACGAGGGGAAAACCTGGCGTGCCATTCGCACCGACCTCATCAACCGCGCTGGCAATCTGGGACTGGCGCTGGACAGTGATGCGCGGCTGCGGGTTCTGCCTTTTGGGGGCCACCGCGTGAACGGCGCGCGGGTGGCCTTCCATACCGTGGAGCGCCGCCATGGGCAGGGCAATGGAAGTTACCGTGCCTATGCCAGCGACGAGCGCGAGGAGGGGTGTTCGCGCACCGTCACGCTGGTGCTGGGGCTCTCGGCCATCAACGGTGCGCCGCCGATCGTGCATGTACCGCGCCCCCGCAACAAACGCGCGCTGGTGCAGCGTGCGGCAGCGGCAGCCGGTGCGGCGGGGGCTTCGCTCTCGGGCTCCATGGCGCTGGCCTGAGGCTCTGCGCGGCGCCCGCAGCCAGGTTTTGCAGTGCGGCGCAACCCGCAGCGCCAGCCACTGATACCCGGCGCTGAAATGCTATGTACACAGGCATTTGAGGGGGCTCCACCGGGGGCTTGAGAGGAGGCCGGACAGGGGGAAAAACCGTTTGCGGCGACAATGCCGGTCCTTTCGTTTTTTCATTCCCCGTTTTCGTTCGGTTTTTTCATGTCCAGTATCCAGGTTCGTCCCGCCACGCTTCGCGATGCCAAAGCCATTGCCCAGATCCATACCGTCTCAGCCCAAGAGGTCTACAAAGGGCTGGTGCCAGACGAGCAGTTGAAATCCATGTCGGTCGAAAAGCGCCAGGCCTACTGGCGCGAGGCCATTGAATATTGCGAGCCGCAGGTCCAGGTGGCCGTGGACGGCGAGAAGATCGTCGGTTTTGTCGGCTACGACCGCTCGCGCGATGAAAAATCCCGCCCCACCACCGGTGAAATCTGGGCCATCTATGCCGCGCCCACCCACTGGAACCAGGGCGTAGGCCTGGCCCTGTGGGATGCCGCCCGCGATGGGCTGCAAGAAGAAGGTTGCACCAACGTTACGGCGTGGGTGCCCCTGCGCAACGAGCGCGCGATCCGGTTCCATGAACTGGCGGGCTTCAAGCAGGAGCTCTCCACGGCCAAGACGGCCGTGGTGGGGGGCGTCAAGATTGAAGAAGTGCGCCTGAAGCGCCCGATTAATGCATAAGAACGCACAAGGCACTCAATGATCGAATGGAGCCGCCAGGGCCAGATTCAACAAGCCCAGTGGCGCTCCGAGAGCGGAGCCCCGGCCCCGCGCCGGGTCGTCACCGCCGACGATACCTTGGCCGCCGACACGGCCTACCGCATGGCCTGTGAAGGCACCGGCCTGCTGTGGCAGGGCGACTTTCAGAACGCCCGCATGTTGCTGCAGGCGCTGATGCGCCGGGCCGATGCCAAGTCCGGCAAGGGGGGCAAGTCGGCCAAGCCGCGCAAGTCTGCCGCCAAGGCAGCCGAGAAAGCTGCTGCCGCCACACCTGCTGAAGCCTTTCACTTGCACCGCCAGGCGCAGGCGCAGCGCGCGCGGGTGCTGGCGTCGGTGCTCATCCCGCTCGAAGGCGACTACACCATTGACCTGCGCCGTGCACCCGACTGGCGCCAGGCCTGTACCGAGGCCTGGGGCCCGGCCACGGGTGAACGTTCGGTGGCCACGCTGCGCGAGTTGCTGGGCCTGGTGGGCGCGCACGAGTGGCGCAAAAAGGGTGTGGAGGTGCCCGCCTTGGGCGCGCCCCCGCTCAACCGCATCCACCCGCACTACGGCGTGTTCTCGCCCGTGCGCGGCGAATATGTGGGCCTGGTTGCCGACACTGCGCTGCCCACCAAGACATTGGCCTTTGACATTGGCGTGGGCACCGGGGTGCTGTCTGCCGTGCTGGCACGCCGTGGTGTGCAGCGCGTGGTGGCCACCGACCAGGACCCGCGCGCCCTGGCCTGCGCCCGCGAGAACCTGCAACAACTGGGGGTCATGCCCCAGGTCGAGCTGCTGCAGGCCGACCTGTTTCCGCCGGGCCGCGCGCCCCTGGTGGTGTGCAACCCGCCCTGGCTGCCTGCACGCGCCAGCTCGCCCATCGAACACGCGGTGTACGACGAAGGCAGCCGCATGCTCAAGGGCTTTCTGGCGGGTTTGGCGGACCATCTGGAGCCTGGAGGCGAGGGCTGGCTGATCCTGTCGGACCTGGCCGAACACCTGGGCTTGCGCCCACGCGCGCAGTTGCTCGAGTGGATCGCCGGTGCGGGGCTGGTGGTGCGTGGCCGGCACGATGTGAAACCGCACCACGGCAAGGCGGCCGATGCGGGTGATGCCTTGCACGCAGCCCGCGCGGTAGAGGTCACGTCGCTGTGGCGGCTGGCTGCGGCCTGATGGCTGGCTTGGCGGCGTAGCTGCCTAACCCCCTCTGCCCCTCAAGCCAGGGCTGAAGGCTGCGTGGATTCGTACCGTTCTGGGGGCAGGAGCTGCTCGAACCTTTCGCGCAGGCTGGCAGCGCGTTCGGCCCCTGCGGCCAGCGCCACTTCGTCAAACATGGCTTCGCCCACGTCCAGCATGCTTGCGCGGTCCTTGGCGGCGCGCAGCGCCTCGCGAAACTGCTGCGCCAGCACGGGATCGCGGCGCACAAACAGCCGTTCGCAGGTGTCGAACAGGTACATGCGGGCGCCGGCCAGCGAGCGCAGGGCGTCGCCAGGCTCGGGGCGCTGGATCGACGGCATGTCTTGGGGCATGCGGGGCGCAGCGGAGGGCGGCGGCAGTTCGGCCGGGCCGGCCAGGTAGCCCTGGCGCATGAGGTTGTCGACAATCTGTGCGCCGATGCCGTTGTACATGGCCTGCAAATCGGACAGCGATTTGCCATCCACCAGGAGCAACAGCGAACGCTCGCGCAGGCTCAGGGTGCGGACGCCGGGCAAGAGTTCCAGGCGGGCTTTTTCGGTTTTTTGTAGCAGCATGGGCGCCTCCATTCACGGGTGAATGGCAGCGATTGCAGCAAGCCGCCATGACGCTGTGATGACCCCGCTGCCGCACAATGGCGGGCTGCCCCCGGTCGCACCTTGCTGCGGAAAGTGTGCTTGCTACTTATTTGATAGCTATTGGCGCTTGCTTATCAAGCGCTAGAGCCCTGTTTGATTCATATTTTGGCTGTGTGCTGGCCGTGCCCCGTGCTGGGGTGCAGGTGCGGCGGCCTTTCTCGCGATGACCTTGTTGCTTGCCCCGATGGAGGGGCTCCTGGATTTTGTGCTGCGTGATGTGCTGACCCGCGTGGGTGGGGTGGACCGTTGCGTCTCGGAGTTCATCCGCATCACCGGCACGCTGCTGCCCGACAAGGTGTTTCTGCGCTATGTGCCTGAGTTGCACAACGGCAGCCGCACGCTGGCCGGCGTGCCGGTGCGTGCGCAGCTGCTGGGCTCCGATCCCGTCTGCATGGCTGAGAACGCGGCGTGCCTGGCAGCCCTGGGGCCCGAGGGGATCGACCTGAACTTTGGCTGCCCGGCCAAGGTGGTCAACCGCCACGGTGGTGGCGCGGCGCTGCTGCAGGAGCCCGAACGCATCGCCTCCGTGGTGGCCGCCGTGCGCCGCGCGGTGCCCCTGCACCTGCCCGTGTCCGCCAAGATGCGCCTGGGCTTCAACGACACCGGGCTGATGCGCGAATGCGCGCAGGCGATGCAGGCGGGCGGCGCCGCCGAGCTGGTGGTGCATGCCCGCACCAAGGCCGACGGCTACCGCCCCCCCGCGTATTGGGAGCACATCCCCGCCATCCGCGCGGCGGTCCGCATCCCTGTGGTGGCCAATGGCGAGATCTGGACCGTGGCCGACGCGCAGCGTTGCCGCGACGTCTCTGGCTGCGATGCGCTGATGCTCGGGCGCGGCATGGTGGCCGACCCCGGCCTGGCCCGTGCCATCCGCGCGTCGGATGTGGGGCAGCCGGGCGCGGACACGGTGGCCTGGGCCGACCTGCTGCCGCACCTGGCGGCCTTCTGGCAACTGGTGTGTGACGACCTGGAGCCGCGCCAGCGCGCGGGGCGGCTCAAACAATGGCTCAACCTGCTGCGCAGGCGCTTCCCGGAGGCCGAGGTGGCCTATCAGCATGTGCGCACCATGACGGACCAGCGGGCGATCACCGCATGGGTGGCGGCGCTGCGCTGCGCTGCTGTCAACGCAGACTAGAGCAGGTGGTCGGGCGCCAGCGGGCCCAGCAGTTGCAGCATCAGCCGCAGCGGGGCGCTGGCATCGGGTTCGGTGGTGGCATCCGGCAGGCCACTGCCCGCGGGGGCGTGCCACACCAGCTGGCCACCATTGCCCAACTGCACCTGCCAGGCGGCTTCGCGCAGCGCGGTTTCGATCTGCGTGGTGGCGCGGCGTGACAGGTCGCTGCTGCGGATCAGCAGCGCGATCTCTGTGTTCTGGCGCTGCGAGCGGATGTCCAGGTTCATCGAGCCCACCACCAGCAGGCGGCCATCCATGATCAGGAGCTTGGAATGCAGCATGGCGCGCGAGCTGCCCACGGAGCCAGCAGCACCGTTGCTGTCACGCCCCCCCGTGCTGCCCGTGGAGCCGAGTGCCCCGCGCAGAACACCCGTGAGCTCGCTGCGCATCTCGTACAGCTCGACGCCCATGGCCAGCAGATCGGGCCGGTGGCGCGCATAGCCTGCGTGGGCAATGGGCGCATCGTTGGAGGCCAGTGAGTTGGTGAGCACCCGCACCCGGACGCCCCGCGCGCGCGCGGCCGCAAAGGCTTGCTTCATGTCGGGACCCGGCACGAAGTAGGGCGAAATGATGAGCAGATCGCGCCGCGCCTGGCCCATGAGGTGCAGCAGGCCATCCACCACGGTATCGGTCTGGGCGTCGAGGGTGTTGCTGTCGGGTGGCGGCGCGGCCGTGGCACCAGGTGCGGCGCCGTTTGCCGAGGCGGGCGCAGGGGGCTGGGGAGACACGGGCCCCACGGAAGCGGGCGGAGCTGGGTTTGTTGGCGCCGTCGCAGGCGCGTGTGCCGCGCCGCGCGACACGACGGCCAGGGGAGTGGCACGGGACGGGGACTTTTCAGGCAGCGTGGCCGAGGAAGTGCCATCGGGCGGGATCTTGGCAGGCTTGTCCACCAGCACCGCTGCTGGTGCCCAGGTGAACTGCGCTTGCGCCAGGTCCATGGGCTGGTAGTCCCAGATGCGCGCGCGCTGTGCGGCGGTGGTGCGCCGGCCGTCTTCCACGGGCTGGCTGTCGGGGGCCAGGGCTCCCCCCTGGCCCGCGATGCGGTCCCGCTGTGTGGCGTCGGCGCTGCGCATGCGCTCGCGCAGGATGTCCAGCTCCTCCCGCGTGACCAGCGATTGCACGGGGTAGGCGCGCTCGTTGTTCCAGTAGCTGTCGAAACTGCGGGAAAGATCCTGCACCACAGGACCTGCGGCCAGCACGTCCAGATCCACAAAGTTGCCAGAATCGGCATTGCCGAAGTAGGCATCCCCCAGGTTGCGTCCCCCGGTGACGCCCATGGCGTTGTCGGCGACGAAGAGTTTGTTGTGCATGCGCTGCTGCACGCGCGAAAAGTCGCCCAGCGCGCTGAACATGCGCCCCAGCGGCGAGCCACGCGCCCCTGTGAGCGGGTTGAACATGCGCATCTCGATGTTGGGCACAAAGGCCAGGCGCATTACCTGTGCATCACGGCCCACGCTGTGAAAATCGTCCAGCAACACCCGCACCCGCACGCCGCGCCGGGCCGCAGCGACCACGCTCAGCAAAAGCCGCTCGCTGCTCGCATCGGCGTGGATGGCGTAGTACTGCAGGTCCAGCGTTTTCTGCGCGGCATCCACCAGCGCCAGGCGGCTGCTGTAGGCCGCCTGCGGTCCGCTGAGCAGCAGGAACCCCGAGGGGTGGCGCCCGCCCACCGATGCCCGGCGCTCTTCTACCAGTTGGCCCAGGGCCGTGCCTGCGGGGGATTCCAATGCATTCGACACTGGCCGGTCCACGTCCTTGGGCAGGCCTGCGCAGCCGCTGATGGTCACCCCAAGGCAGAGGGCCAGGATTGCCAGCCAGCCGCGGCGCGCGGTGGTGCCCGGAAATGCAGGAGCGGCGAGGGCAGGGGGCAATGCAAGCATGGCGCGATTGTGACCGTGCGGCGGTGGCCGCGCTTGTCAGACGCGGCGCCAACACCATCGCCATCGTGGCCGGGCCAGGCCGGGTGTGCGCTTTCGGCGCTCCGGCTTCCCGGTGCTGCGTTTACCAGCTCACTTCGCGGTCTGGCGTGGCGCTGATCTTGTGGATCGACAGGTCGGCCCCGTCAAATTCCTCTTCCTGCGTGAGCCGCAGGCCCACGGTGCTCTTGAGGATGCCGTACACCACAAAGCCCCCCACCAGCGCCCAGGCCACGCCCAGGGTGGTGCCGATCAGCTGGGCCGAGAGGCTCACACCACCCAGCCCGCCCAACGCCTTGCTGCCGAAAATGCCTGCAGCCAGCCCACCCCACGTGCCACAAAGGCCATGCAGCGGCCACACGCCGAGCACATCATCGATCTTCCAGCGGTTCTGCGTGAGCGTGAACATCACCACAAAGATGGCCCCCGCCACGGCGCCTACCACCAGGGCGCCCAGCGGGTGCATCAGGTCAGAGCCCGCGCACACGGCCACCAGCCCGGCCAACGGGCCGTTGTGCACAAAGCCAGGATCGTTCTTGCCCAAAACCAAGGCAGCCAGCGTGCCGCCCACCATGGCCATCAACGAATTGACGGCCACCAGGCCGGAGAGCTTGTCCACGGTCTGTGCGCTCATCACATTGAACCCAAACCAGCCCACCACCAGCACCCAGGCACCCAGCGCGAGGAAGGGGATGTTGGACGGCGGGTGTGCAGAGATCGCACCGTCCTTGCGGTAGCGGTTGGCGCGCGAGCCCAGCAGGATCACGGCAGGCAGGGCGATCCACCCGCCCATGGCATGCACGACAATGGAGCCCGCAAAGTCGTGGAACTCTTCGCCCGTCAGTCCCTTGATCCAGGCCTGCACTCCAAAGTGCTGGTTCCAGGCAATGCCTTCAAAGAACGGATACACAAACCCCACAATGACCGCTGTGGCTATCAACTGGGGCCAGAACTTGGCCCGCTCCGCGATCCCGCCCGACACAATCGCCGGAATGGCTGCCGCAAAGGTGAGCAAGAAGAAAAACTTGACCAGCGCATAACCGTTTTGCTGCGTCAACGATTCCGCACCCACGAAGAAGTGCGTTCCGTACGCCACGCTGTAGCCGACCACGAAATACACCACGGTGGACACCGAGAAATCCACCAGGATCTTGACCAGCGCATTCACCTGGTTTTTTTTGCGAACCGTGCCCAGTTCCAGAAAGGCAAACCCTGCATGCATGGCCAGCACCATGATGGCCCCCAGAAGAATGAACAGGGCATCTGTGCCCTGTTTGAGTGCTTCCATAACATCCTCGCGCGATTGGTTGATCTGTTCTGGTGCGTTTTGAGCCTGTTCACCAGATTTGCACCAAATTGAAGCAAAAACCGCGCCAGACGATGGTGCGTTGTTTTGCACCGTTTTGGTGTGATGGGACGAAATGTGGGGCGCATTGGCGCGAACTGGGTATAGGCTCGCCAATTGCCTGGTGTGGGAGCGTGCAATCCGCGTGTGGCGGGACGAAGGACGCAGGGGCCTTGCTGTAAACTCCAGTTCTGAAATAAACAGGGCTCTAGCGCTTAGTGGGTAAGCATTTGTTGCTATAAAAATAATAGCTATTGAGTGGATTTTTCTCTTTCTATCTCTGTCCCCCAGTGCGAAACCAACCCAAACTGCGTGGTGTGGAATTGCTCGGTCGCTGCATGGCCGCGCATGCTGAACCGGTGGAAGGAGATAGTGCAAGAGGGGGCGTAGGTTCTTTTTGAACGCGCCCAGTGAGGCTGTGACGCCAGACCATTGCCATCTTTTGACTAGCGCCAACCCCGACTCACCAGTCCATCCACAGGCGGTGATTGGTAGGTAGGGCTCTATCGGAACTCTAGAAGCTATCGCGCCCCTGCACGCGGGCCACAATGCGCAGATCCGCCCCCAGGGTGTCTACGGATTTGAATTCCAGCGCCAGGCCATCGGCCAAGGCTGTCAGTGGGCCAAAGTCTGCAATGCCACGCCCCGTACCCAAAAGCCGTGGTGCCAGGTACAGCAACAGCTCATCAACCAGACCTTCTCGGACCAGAGAGCCATTGAGCTTGTGCCCGGCCTCTACATGCAGCTCGTTGATGCCCCTTGTGCCAAGGTCCCGGAGCATTGCCGAAAGATCGACTTTGCCGTTCGCATTGGGCAAATGGATCACGGTTGCCCCACGGGCTTGCAAGGCCGCCTTCTTGGCTTCGTTTTCGGAGGCCGTGTAGACCAAGCAGTCACGCCCATCCATCAACAGATTGGCATCCGTGGGCAGCTGCAGCTGGCTGTCCACCACCACCACATGGGGTTGGCGTGGAGTAGGCACTTCGCGGACGTCAAGCCGAGGGTTGTCATCCAACACGGTGCCGATACCCGTCAAGATAGCGCACGCCCTGGCCCTCCACGCATGTCCATCCGCCCGCGCCGCACGAGACGTAATCCACTGGCTGGCACCATTGTTAAGCGCCGTGGTGCCATCCAGGGAGCTTGCGACTTTCAGTCGCACCCAGGGTGTGCCCCGGATCATGCGGCTGAAGAAGCCGATATTGAGTTCTCGCGTTTCTGCGGCCCCCGGACCGACGACGACTTCCACACCTGCTGCACGCAGCCGATCAAACCCCTGCCCACCCACCAGAGGGTTTGGGTCAGCGATGGAAGCAACCACTTGGGCAACCCCGCCCTGGATGAGCGCATCGCAGCACGGACCAGTCCGCCCATGGTGAGAACATGGTTCCAGCGTGACGTAGGCGGTTGCGCCCGTTGTATCCCTTCCCCTGTCCTTGGCATCGCGCAGCGCCATGACTTCAGCATGCGGCCCGCCCGCGCGCTGTGTGAAACCTTGGCCAATCACTTCGCCACTGGGAGTAACGAGCACGCAGCCAACGCGAGGGTTGGGGTTGGAAACAAAAAGCGCCTGGGTGGCGAGCCCAAGCGCTTGGTCAATAGAGGTGTGCGATGTATCCGTCATTGCACCCTGGATGGTAGCGCAGCGGCTACTTGCTCCAGCACTCTGCGGCTGTTGCCCCTGATCCCAGATTGATTGCGCTACGCGTTCCCGTATTGGTCACAGTGAAGTCGCCGCAGCGATCTGTCGCTTGGGGCCCAGGCGTTTTTCGGGTGGCAACCAGGGTAAAAGATGCATTGGTGTTGACCCCTTGAAACCCGATGGTGTAACGCTTGGTGGCATCCCCCGCCCAGGTTAGTGTGGCGGGCAAGGCCGTTGGGTAGACGCCTGTGGCTGTAGAGGCTCGCTCAAGCCACTGTTGGGCCTGCAATAGCCCTGCACGTGCATCTGCCCGATGCCCCCGCCTTATATATTCGGCGTAGCTGGGGTAGGCAATAGCAGACAGAATGCCCACGATGGCCACGACGATCATCAGTTCTATCAGCGTAAAGCCATACTGCTTTTTCGGCAGATGTCGGGTCATGATGTCTTCTTTCTCACTTCAATTGGCGCCATGTGGGGCGCAGTGATTGTTCGGGCATGCGGTTCAGTTCTTCGGGCTTTGTTTTACCGTCGTTGCCAGTCAGATCCAGAATCCGCTTGCCTTTGGTAATCAGCATAGGTGTGCCTGTACCGACTGCAGCACGGGACACGTTCTTGTCAGTTGTTGCGTCGTACACGCCATCGCTGTTTGAGTCCACCAACTGTACCTGGGGCCGCTTGCCATCCATGATGTTGAGCAAGGTGCGGAATTGCGTACCTGGCGCTGTGCCTATCTCAGTGGCGGTGCAACTTTCGTTGGCTGCGCCTGCACCGCTGGTGGTTTGGGTACCTGCTGGATTGCCGGAATACACGGCCAGAATATTGGCACCGTCAAAGAACTGCATGGGTTCAAGCAGGCGTTCACCGGTTGTTGGGAAGTCCAGGTACCAGCCGTTGTAGTCTTTCCAGTTGCTGGTTTTCAGTTCTTCGGTGGCATCGATGGTGGAATAACCCCCGCTGACGACAGTTGCGCTTTGCTTGCGCAACTTTGCGTTGGCAATGCCTACACCCAAGTCTGTGGGCGTGGGGATGCAGGTGGAGCCCGGGCAAGTACCGCCGCCAGGGTGTACTTCCAAGTGTGTACCGCTCTTACGATATCGGGTGTTGTCCAAAACGGAATACAGCGTTTGAACGTTCTGGGGAATACTGGTATCCCGATCGTCGGCAGTCAGGTTGCGGCCCGTGCCAAAAGCCACCATCAGGCCTCCAACTGCCACATCTTTGGCGCTAGCTCCGGTGCCAATGGTCATCAGGCGGTCATTGGCACGCACGATGGGCGGGGCCGTGATGGGCTGCACCTGGTCGCGCGTGCCGCCCACTACCTTGGGTCCCCGAGCTGTGAACAACGGTTTGTTGGTGCCAAAGGCCATCTTCCAGTCGCCTTCAACGTCGCTGGTCAAGTCAAACTTCCAGAGGTTGCCCAAGTTGTCACCAGCATAGACCACATCCACTCGGCCATCTCCGTCCAAATCTACCAAGGCAGGGGCAGCAAGTCCATTGTCTTTAGCATTGCCTACCCCTTTAGCATCTGGGGTGGCAGGAATGCGCTTGAGCTCCATGTCATTGTCAAGGTACTGTACCAGCAGCACCGGGCGCTCGTTGTGGCTGTTGTAGCCATTGCCCATCACCGCAGCCCAACGGTTGTTGTTCATGCGCGTGATTTGCGTGGCTTGCTGTGGATTGCTGGGGTTGACCACTGGCGACGCAACAATGTTGCCAATGTCTTTGTCCTCATCCACCACTTTGGTGCACGCGGCTTTTTCAGTGGTGTCGGTAATGATGCTGCAGTTGGGTGCCACTTCCAAATTGCCGCGGGTGCGGTCACGTTTGACCAAGGTTTTTGGTGTGACGGCGGATGTGGGTGTTTCGGCCGTGGCAAAACTGGCCGGGTCGGTTACATCCAGCACGAAGTAACCCTTACCGCCTGCGCCCAAGCTGCTCACCAGCATGGAGGCCCAACCACCGGTCAATTGCACGTCCCCCGTCATGGGAGAGCCATCCACAAAATACTGGTGTACGTACTGGGGGTCGGCAAGTTTTTTCAGATCCCCAATCACGCCGCGGGGGACGTAGGCAAGTTTTTCTCTGCCGTCCAGGGCCGAAAAACCGTGCAACATCCCGTCATTGCCACCCACATACAGCATAGGGGTGCGTGACTTGTTTGTTTTGGCAAAAGCACCGTAGCCACTGATCGAATAACTGCTGGCAGGTGCGCCTGTGTACCAAATTTTGGAATTTACGATGTCGCCTTGGCGGCTTTTGCGCTCGCGAAAGGGCTTTGTGGCTGGATAGCTCTCTGGGTCGGCTGTCCCCTCTAAGGTGCGGTTGCCGCGGATATAGCTGAGTACATTGCTGCCTTTGGTATAGATGGTAGCGGTGCCATCGCTGTCCTCTTTGCCCAGCAGTGCTTTTTGAGGGGTACTGAGATTGCTTTCGTCAGACGCCCATTTGAATGACACCCCTCCTTTGGGCGCGGAGCTGGTCCACTTGTCGCTCCAACTCAAAATCAATCGATTGTCGAGATTGGCGGCAGTTATTTCGTCCAGACGGTCGGCAGTGGTCTTTCCATCCCAGTCTTTAGTGGGGTCGCCAAACTTGGTGCAGGTTTTAGTAGGCTCCGCTGCGGTTGGGCAGGGAACTTCGATTGGAGCCGAAACCGGCGATGCCTGCACCCAGCCCTTCCACAACTGCTTGGGGCTGTAAACAGAAGCAAAAGTACCCACATTCTGTTGAGAGACATTGGTACCAGATGCTGTTCCACTGCCGCTTACCTTGTCCGGCAAAGGCGCGGCTTCTTCGTTAATCTTGCCGATAATTTCTTCAAAGGCTTTTTTCAGGTCTTCCGCTTTGGTAATGCCATAAAATCGCCCGCGACCATTGATGGCAGCGTGCCACAGGTCCAGTGCACGCCTGTTTTCATCACTCATGGCCGGCCAATTTTTGTTTTTCGTCACGAAATCAGGAAAGCTGCCATCGTACCCAAAAGGTGTTTTGGCAGTGGGCGCAAAAATGGTGTTGGCGCCTGGCCAGGTGGTCGCTGCATCACTGACGCCAATGGTATAGGTAACCATGTGGGGCCAAGTGGCCGGATTATATTTTGGATTCCAATATTTTTGCAGAATTACGGACTTTCCGCCCGCTGTAAACGTTTCCGTGGCTGGCGCATTTTCGTATTCTTTGGTGGGCTTTAGTTTGTTTGCGTCGGTCAAGCCGGTGGTTTGCAAAGGCTTGGACCAACTGAAGAATGCCCAGTCGGCCAGAGTATTGCTGTAAGTTTGCCCCGCCGTGTCTGTGTCTCGGTAAACGTTGGTCTGCGCTATTCCGGCAGCGTCGCCCCCATAAATTTTACCGTCATTGAGGGATAAATTGGAGCTGTTGTCCCGATAGGTGGAATCCGTGACTGCAATGGGTGTGCCATTCCAGCGTCCATCGGACATCAGAATATGGTAATTGCGCCTGCATCCAAGGTAGGGCTCGCCTTGTGTTCCTGGTTTGTAAGCCCATGGTCCATCAGCATTCAAGGCGCCACGCATGTATTGGTCCGCTTGCGCAAACATGTCGTGCGACGGCGTTCCATTGTTAGGTAGCAAATAATCAACAAAGCTTAAAAAATTAGCCCTGTGCGTGGCATCCAGTGAACGCATTTTATTCTTGGCACCAGTTGCCGTGGTGTTGACATCATCTGCACCGGGCGTCTTTCCCTTGCCTGGATTCGCCGTGCTGCCGCCGTACCAGTAAAACAAATCGCTATATCTATTTACCGAGTTCCCATTGTTATGCAAAACCTGCCACGCGAGCCGTATTTTGTTGTCGGGAATCAAGGTGGTGTCGTTGAATACCTGTTTCAGGGAATATTTCAGAATATTCATGCGACGGCTGGTGTTTGGCCAAACACCAGAGCCATTAGGTACCGTTTCATTGGTCACGCCAGTGAGACTTTCTTGATCCAGACGGAATCCCATACTGCCCGAGTCATCAATGGAGATGATGACATTCGGCGCCACGAAGGAAGACTTTGCTGTTGGCAATGGTGGCTGTTGCACTAAGTCAAGGGCCCAAACGCCTTGAGGAGTCAGTGCTGCACATGCTGCAAGGGCGAGAAGATTTTTGCGGAAATGGGGGGCGCTGGTGCGGGGCATGGGTGCTCCTTCGAAGTGTGTGCTTATCTGAAAAAATTATTGTTGAAGCAATAAACGTCAATGTTCGAAAATTCAGTCTTTTTTGCGTTGACGTGCATACGTTTCTTGCAGCACCACCATGGTGCCTGGTTTTCGGCCGTACGCGAGCGCGGTGATGCGATAGACCACATACACATCCAAATTAAGTTTTAGCTGGTTGCTTACAGTGTCTACAATGAGATTTTGGGTTTTGCTTGCGTCGCTGTACGGCATGACTTCAATCCAGTACCATCCGCCTTGGTTATCTGCACTGCGGTTTGCCAAAATGGGGTTGGCGTTGCTGCCAGTCCCAATTTTGGCCCCCGTATATTCGCCAAAACGCGCAGCAACCCCTGTTGTGGCGAGTTGTTCCAGCGGAACTTCGCCAGGTTGCAGGTCTGCGGGCGCCGGAGTGGTGGTGCTGGTGTAATTCCAGAAATCCTGTCGTCCAGTGCGTCTTGTGCATATGCCACTGCGACATTTGGTGGTTTCGCCATCCATCGTATTGATCAGGGCGGTGATTTCCTTGGATTCCAGGGGGAATTTGTCTGCGGTAAAGCTGCGGCAAATATTCCCCCCTGCAATGCAATTCAATCCGTCTGTGGTTTTTCCAGTGGCTACGTCGTAGTCGGAGCTGCGTATATCGAGTTCGGCGTCCTGCAATAGAGCTTGGGCAGCCTCAAAGGCACGCTGGTAATCGGCGTCGTTGCCTACGACCATCTCGTTGAACAGCGAAGTGCGCGATGCCCACAACGCAAGCAGCATGGAGAGCATGACGAAAACAATGACCACGAACAGCGCTACGCCTTTTTGGCGTTGCGGGCGTGGTTTCATAAAGGAAGCATGGGTGCTGGGCATGGGAGGCCTGTTTGTTCGAGCGTTGTTAGATCAGCCCTTGGCTGCGCAGTTGGAAAACGTTGCGGAAGACCATGTGCATCCGGTTTCTGCGCGGTCCTGCAAGAGCCGTCATATCAACGTCTGTATTACTGCAATCTTTGTAATTGCTCGGTGAGGGCATATCAATGGCTTCGGTGCCATACAACACCAAGCACACCTCCACACCCTGCACAGCGCGCCAATTGGTTACGGTGGCCGCCTTAACAGGTTTGATCGCACTGCCCGTTGGCGTCAGTACCTGCTCCAAATAGGTGATCTGGAATTCCGCAGCGTTTTGAATAATTGCTTGGGCTGCAGCACCATTACCACCACATTCCAGTTGGATGCCGCTGAGTTGAAATGTGCTTGTAATGGCTTCGTCTACGCTGGGACCGTCGTCTGAAGGGCCTCCTAAGCAATTACGTGCCGATGACTGAGGTGTCGCCGCTGCGAAAACCGGATCTTTGTAGCGCCGGTAGGTAACTGTAGGGGCGCCCGTGGTTGTGTCGCCCAAAATGGTTTTGGCTTGCTCGAAACTGATGCCTGTGGGACTGTTGGCGTCAGTCTCAAAGGCCACGGCCGTTAGTGGATCCGTGGCCACTGCACCTGTGACCGGCGTGGTATTGACGTATAGCGAGCCGGCCTGGCGCAGTTGCTGACCGATGGAGCGCATAACGTAGGCTGCTTGCTGCTGGATGTTGCTGGCATCACTGACGGAGCCAGATACGCCACGCGACACCATGAGTGCACCCATGGAGACAGCAATCACCATCAAGCCGATGGTGATACCGACCATGAGTTCGATCAACGTAACGCCGCGTTGGCCAATGCGCCGTGGTGCTCGTCGATTGAATCGTGCGGCCACAGGGCGGTTTGATGTTTGGTATGTGCCAAGCATGGGATGCGCTTTGGTGTATTCGAAAGCCATGTGCGTTATCACTAAGAACAGTAAAACAAGGGTGTACCGCTGCCGTTGTCGTAAGGCGCGCAGCGAGCGGACACAGGGATATATTGCAAATGGCAGATTCGGTCGGCCGGACATGCGACGTCGGCGCCCCCGCTGGCGGCTCCTTTGCTCGCGTCGATGTCGTCTGTTTTGGTCCCATTGCGCTCGTTCTCGCGCCAGCTGATCATGACGCCCAGTTGGCGGCGGTTGGGGTCTTTGGCTGTCGCGCCTTCACTTTGGGCCCAAAAAATGCTGGCTTGGCCGAGGGGAAGGGTTTCGGTCACGGTTTTCTTCCATTTGGCCAAATCAAACGTGGCGAGCGCGGCGGCATCGCAACCAGTGTCGCAAGCTGTTGGGGTGTACGTAGGCACGGTGGCGAAATCGATCCTGTAGGAGTCCGCACTGACAATGGCATTGGGAGTGACTTTCAATCGCTCACTTAGGTCTTCAATCAACCGGATCGCTTGCGCGCGGCGCACCGTGGTTTGGGTGTCTGTCAGTGTGCGCATCTGCACGCCGAGAATGCCCAGGATGCCCAGTGCCGCAATGACAAGGGCCACCATGGATTCAATCAGCGTGATACCGCGTTGGTGCGTGTGCAGTGGTTTGGTCATGGTCGTCATGCTGTGCAGGGAATGGCTTCTTGGGAAATGACGCGAACGCGCCCACCGGAGCTCATGCAGACGCCGCGTGCGGCCGCATGGGAAACGGTTTTGTCCAGGGGTATCAGATTAAAGCCTAGCCAAGTGCCATCAATCAGGCCCCAGCGGTTGAGCTTGATGCTGGCGCCGCCACCGGTGCGATTGATATGCACTTTGGCCGAGGATTCGACACGTTGCAACACTGGATCGGTGGCGTTGCAGTCGCCGTTGTCATTGATGTCGTGGCATACGATCCAGCCGCAGTCCCAGGCGCGAGTGCCGCTGGCGGTGGTGCAGCCGTTGGTATTGTTGGGAATCTTCTGGATGACCACGTGACCACCGCGTTTGATGGCTTCGGAGCGCGCGTAGAACAGCGTGGATTGCAACTGTTCTGCAGATTCACGAACACGCCAGTTTTCGATGAGAGGCGTGAAACTGGGCGCGGCCAAAGCCGCCAGGACGGCGACGATGGACACCACCACCATCAGTTCGATGGCGGTGAACCCGACAACATGACGTCGGGGCTGGGTGGGTGGAATATGCCGGGTGTGCATGATGGGCTATGGCGTGCAGGCCCCGCCTTGTTTTACTTGCTCGATGCGTCCGGCACCTGCTACACAAAGCCGGATCGCATTGGTGTCGGTGGATGTTCTCCCGGTGGCATAGATCGGAAAGCTCATGGGGGCGGCCACGCCGCCATTCGTTTCGGACAGCATGCCCCAGCGGTCTATGAAAATCTGTTCCTTGCCATTGTTTTGGGCAAGTACGACCTTGTTGGGGGCTGGGCTGGTTTGCAAATCAGTGGTAACGCCATTCAGGGTGTGGGTGACTTTCCAGCCATTCCCCCAGCCTCCGGTCGCGTCAACGATGACACCACCACCGCGCTTGATGGCTTCAGAGCGCGCGAAGTAGATGGTGGATGTCAATTCTTCTGTCGCGCTGCGCACGCGCCAGCGTTCAATCAAGGGGGTGAAACTAGGGGCTGCCAATGCTGCAAGAATAGCCACGATGGCCACGACAACCATCAACTCAATAGCTGTGAATCCCCGTTGCGTGGAGGAGCGCGTGAAATCCGGAAGAAGGGGCGGTGCAAGCATCGTGCGATCCTAGTGAGACTGGCTGCGCGGTGCGCGGGTGGCGTGACCAATGGCGCCGCGATGAGGACAAGCGGCAGTCAGGGCGCTATTTGCGGGTATATCCGCGGCACGCTCCCGCGTTGTGCATCCCTTTGCATTCCCGGTACATGCGCCGGTCGCGCTCGGTGGTGGATTCTTCGGAGCTGCTACGCTGGTAGGTGACCTTACTCACTCCTTTTTTCTTGGCTGGGGTGTGGGTGGCGGCGGATGGGTCGCCGGGTTGGCGCTTGGCGAGGGCCATGCCAGGGGCGGTAAGTAGGCTCAGGACGACGCCTGTAGCCAGGAGCAAATAGCGAATGGATGTGCGCGGCGACTGGCTTTGGGGGTGTGGCATTGCGGGCTTTCGGCGGGTTGGGTGTTCGGGACAAGGGGGAAATCCCACCAGGGTTATAATCGCTCGGTTTTGCATGGTGCAAGACGCACGCAAGTTGCCGTTCCAGCGGCTTGCGCAAGTAAAACCCAGGCTTTCCGGAGTTCTATCTGGCAAGTCATTCAAGGAAACCCAATGATCGCATCCTCCATCAAGGCCGAGGTCGTCAAGGCCAACGCTCGCGCTGCCAACGACACCGGTAGCCCAGAAGTGCAAGTGGCCCTGCTGACCGCTCGCATCAACGAACTGACTCCCCACTTCAAGACGCACGCCAAGGACCACCACGGTCGTCGTGGCCTGCTGCGCATGGTGAGCCGTCGTCGCAAGCTGCTGGACTACCTGAAGGCCAAGGACGCTGACCGTTACACCGCGCTGATCGCCAAGCTGGGTCTGCGCAAGTAATTGCAATCGCATGCGAAAACGCCTGGGTTAGTCCGCTAGCTCAGGCGTTTTTTACTTCGGAGCCGCAAAACGGAGCGAAGCTGTGTCATTCCAATGGGGTTGTTGCCACGCGCTGGCAGGCAGTTCCACTGGAATGGCATCGTGTTCTGAATTGCCCTCCAGACCAATCTGGTAGCGCGCTACCAGCTATTAAAACAGGAGCTGAACATGAGCATTTTCAACAAAGTCACCAAGACCTTCCAATGGGGTGACAAGACCGTCATCATGGAAACGGGCGAAATCGCCCGCCAAGCCTCCGGCGCCGTGCTGGTGAATATTGACGACACCGTGGTGTTGGCCACCGTGGTTGCCTCAAAGGGTGCCAAGCCCGGCCAGGACTTCTTCCCCCTGACGGTGGACTACATCGAGAAGACGTACGCCGCAGGCAAGATCCCCGGCAGCTTCTTCAAGCGCGAAGCCAAGCCCAGCGAGCACGAAACCCTGACCAGCCGCCTGATCGACCGTCCGATCCGTCCGCTGTTCCCTGAAGGCTTCTTCAACGAAGTGCACGTGGTGATTCACACGGTGTCGCTGAACCCCGAAGTGGACGCTGACATCGCCGCTTTGATTGCCACCAGTGCAGCCCTGGCCATCTCCGGCATTCCGTTCAACGGTCCCATTGGCGCCGCGCGCGTGGGCTACATCAACGGCGAATACGTGCTGAACCCCGGCCAGACTGCGCGCAAGAACTCGCAGATGGATCTGGTGGTGGCTGGTACCGAAGCTGCTGTACTGATGGTCGAATCCGAAGCCCAGCAGCTGTCTGAAGAAATCATGCTCGGCGCCGTGGTGTTTGGCCATGAGCAAGGCAATGTGGCCATCAACGCCATCCACGAACTGGTGCGTGAAGCCGGCAAGCCCGTGTGGCAGTGGGAAGCCCCCGCCAAGGACGAAGCCCTCATCGCCAAGGTGGTGGCACTGGCCGACGACAAGCTGCGCGCTGCCTACCAGATCCGTAACAAGCAAGCCCGTACCCAAGCTTGCCGCGAAGCCTACGCGGCGGTGATGGCTGCGCTGAAGGCCGATGGTGTCGAATTCGACGCTGTCAAGGTTGAAGGCATGTTGTTCGACATCGAAGCCGGCATCGTGCGCAGCCAGATCCTGGCCGGCGAGCCCCGCATCGATGGCCGTGATACACGCACCGTGCGCCCCATTGAGATCCGCGGCAGCGTGCTGCCCCGTGCCCACGGTTCTTCGTTGTTCACGCGGGGCGAAACCCAGGCGCTGGTGGTGACCACGCTGGGCACGGAGCGCGATGCCCAGCGCATCGACGCCCTGGCTGGCGAGTACGAAGACCGCTTCATGATGCACTACAACATGCCTCCCTTTGCCACCGGCGAAGTGGGTCGCATGGGTTCGACCAAGCGCCGCGAAATTGGCCACGGCCGTCTGGCCAAGCGCGCTCTGATTGCCGTGTTGCCGACGAAGGAAGAATTCCCCTACACCATGCGCGTGGTGTCCGAAATCACCGAATCCAACGGCTCGTCGTCGATGGCTTCGGTGTGCGGCGGCTGCCTGTCGCTGATGGATGCTGGCGTGCCCATGAAGGCGCACGTGGCGGGTATCGCCATGGGTCTGATCAAGGATGCCAACCGCTTTGCCGTGCTGACCGATATCTTGGGCGATGAGGATCACCTGGGTGACATGGACTTCAAGGTGGCCGGTACCACGGGTGGCATCACGGCGCTGCAGATGGACATCAAGATCCAGGGCATCACCAAGGAAATCATGCAAGTTGCACTGGCCCAGGCCAAGGAGGCGCGCATGCACATTCTGGGCAAGATGCAAGAGGCCATGGGCGAAGCCAAGACCGAGGTGTCGAACTTCGCGCCCAAGCTCTACACGATGAAGATCAACCCCGAGAAGATCCGTGACGTGATCGGCAAGGGCGGCGCCGTGATCCGAGCGCTGACCGAAGAAACTGGCTGCCAGATCAACATCGAGGAAGACGGCACGATCACCATCGCCGCGACCGATGCGGCCAAGGCCGACGAAGCCAAGAAGCGCATCGAGCAGATCACGGCTGAAGTCGAGATCGGCAAGATCTACGAAGGCCCTGTGACGAAAATCCTGGACTTCGGTGCATTGATCAACCTGCTCCCCGGCAAGGACGGCCTGCTGCACATCAGCCAGATCGCCCACGAGCGTGTCGAGCGTGTGGGTGACTATCTCACCGAGGGCCAGATCGTGAAGGTCAAGGTCATGGAGACTGATGAAAAGGGTCGCGTCAAGCTGTCGATGAAGGTGCTGGCCGAGCGCCCCGCCGGCGGTAGTGATCGCCCTGCGCCTGCCGAGCGCGGTGATCGTGAGCCACGCCGCGACCACGGCCGTGACGGTGGTCGTCAGCCAGCGGACCAGCAACAGCAACAGCAATCGCAGCCTTCGGAAAACGGTTCCGGGCAGATCGTCGGTTGATTGGGTTATTTGCTATTGATTTTGTAGCTGCTTGCGCTTTTAGATTGAGCGCTACCGGCCAAAATCACTCAAATACCTAATTCTCCGAGGAGTCGCAACATGCGCGCAGTCGAGATCACATCCTTTGGTGGGCCTGAAGTGTTGCGCCTGGGTGAGCGGCCCGTGCCGCAACCGGGCATTGGTGAGTTGCTGATTCGCGTTGCTGCCAGTGGCATCAACCGCCCCGATGTGCTCCAGCGGATGGGGCACTATGCCCCACCGCCGGGCACCTCGGATCTGCCGGGTCTGGAGGTTGCGGGGGTGGTGGAGTCGGGTGACGCTTTGGCCATGGCCGAGGCGGGCATTCGGGTGGGCGACCGCGTTTGTGCGCTGGTGGCGGGTGGTGGCTATGCTGAGTGGTGTGTGGCACCGGTCTTGCAGTGTTTGCCGGTGCCTGAGGGCTTCAGCGACGTGGAGGCGGCCTCGCTGCCGGAGACGTTCTTCACCGTGTGGAGCAACGTGTTCGACCGGGGGCGCCTGCAGGCGGGAGAAAGCCTGCTTGTGCAAGGTGGCACCAGCGGTATTGGTGTGACTGCTGTGCAACTGGCACACGCCTTTGGCGCGACGGTCATTGCGACGGCGGGCAGCGACGAGAAATGCGCCGCATGTCTGCAGTTGGGTGCCCACCATGCCATCCATTACAAGTCACAGGACTTTGTGGCAGAAACCAAGCGCATCACACAAGGCAAAGGCGTGGACGTGGTGCTGGATATGGTTGCCGGGGACTATGTGGCACGCGAGGTGGAGTGTCTGGCTGAAGATGGCCGCCTTGTCATCATTGCGGTGCAGGGTGGGGTCAAGAGCGATTTCAACGCGGGGCTGGTGCTGCGCAGACGGTTGACCATCACTGGGTCTACCTTGCGCCCGCGCTCTGTGGCATTCAAGGGGGCCATTGCTCGTGCACTGCGAGAGCATGTGTGGCCTCTGCTGGTGGCGGGGCGTGTGCGGCCAGTCATCCACAGCACGTTTGTGGTGGCAGAGGCTGCCAAGGCCCATGCGCTGATGGAGTCGAACCAGCACATTGGCAAAATTGTTTTGACGTGGTGATCATGAAAAGCAAGAAAAAACTCATCGCAGGCAACTGGAAGATGAACGGCAGCCTGGTTGCCAACGATGCTTTGCTGAAAGGCATCATGGCGGGGTTGGCTGACGCGGTTTGTGATGTGGCCGTTGCTGTGCCGGCGCCTTACATAGCGCAGGTGCAGGCTTCCACGGTTGGATCTGTGGTGGCTGTGGCTGCCCAGGATGTATCGCCGCACGAGGTGGGGGCATACACCGGTGAGGTGTCGGCCTCCATGTTGAAGGACTTGGGTGTGCGCTACGTGTTGGTGGGGCATTCAGAGCGCCGCCAATACCATGGTGAGACCGATGTGGTGGTCGCCGAGAAAGCGCAGCGCGCACTGGCGGCTGGCATCACGCCCATCGTCTGTGTGGGTGAAACGCTGCAGGAGCGTGAAACAGGCCAGACCGAGGCTGTGGTCAAGCGCCAGTTGGCAGCGGTGATTCACCTCAATGGGCACTGCATCAGCGAAGTAGTGGTGGCGTACGAGCCGGTCTGGGCCATTGGCACTGGCCGTACCGCGTCGCCCGAGCAGGCGCAGGAAGTGCATGCTGTGCTGCGCTCGCAACTTTCAGCGGCCAGCGAGCATGCGGATCGAATCCGCCTGCTTTACGGTGGCAGCATGAATGCGGCCAATGCGGCCCAACTGCTTGCCCAGCCGGACATCGATGGCGGCCTTGTCGGGGGCGCATCGTTGAAGGTGTCCGATTTCCTGCAAATTATTGCGGCCGCCTCTTGAGGCGGCCCTTCAAACTATTCAATCAGGAGTGAACAGAGAATGAACGTGATCGTGAATGTGGTTTTGGCTGTACAGATGCTGACGGCTTTGGGGATGATTGGCTTGATTCTGATTCAGCACGGCAAGGGTGCTGACATGGGGGCGGCGTTTGGCAGTGGCAGTTCCGGGAGTTTGTTTGGTGCCAGCGGTAGTGCCAACTTCCTGTCGCGCACCACGGCGGTACTGGCTGCGGTATTTTTTGTGGCAACGCTGGCCTTGGCTTACTTTGGCAATGCGCGTCCTACCAGTTCGGGCAGTGTGTTGGAAACTCCGGCCGCAGCCGTACCCGCCGGATCGGCGTCGGACGCCTCAGTAGCACCTGCGGTGCCTGCATCGGGTGCTGCTCAGATCCCCACCAAATAATCTGCACTAAATTGGGTTCCGGGAGCCGAAGCAGGGTTTTTCCGGAGTAGAATTCTGGATTGTCTGGAAAGCCAAAACCGCAAGGTTCCTCATGCCATCCAGATGCAAAAATCAGCCGTCGTGGTGAAATTGGTAGACACGCTATCTTGAGGGGGTAGTGGCGAAAGCTGTGCGAGTTCGAGTCTCGCCGACGGCACCAAAACAAAGGCCTGCCTGCATGACCCGGCTTGGGTCCTGACGGGCAAGGCCACAGCGGTGAGCACATCCTCAAGATGAACCTCGATCAGTACCTCCCCGTCCTTTTGTTCATCTTGGTCGGCATCGCCGTAGGCGTTGTCCCCCTTGCGCTCGGCTACATACTGGGTCCCAACCGCCCGGATGCCGCAAAGAACTCTCCCTACGAATGTGGCTTTGAAGCCTTCGAGGATGCGCGCATGAAGTTTGATGTGCGCTACTACCTCGTGGCCATTCTCTTCATTCTGTTCGATCTCGAAATCGCGTTTCTTTTCCCGTGGGCGGTGACGCTGCATGAGGTTGGGATCGCTGGTTTTGTGGCGGTCGTGATTTTCCTGGCCATCCTGGTTGTGGGTTTTGCCTACGAGTGGAAAAAGGGTGCCCTGGATTGGGAGTGAGCGAGCCTCAACAAGGATGATGCAATGATTGAAGGCGTGATGAAGGAAGGCTTCATCACCACGAGCTATGACTCCGTGGTGAATTGGGCCAAGACCGGTTCCCTGTGGCCGATGACATTTGGCCTAGCGTGCTGTGCCGTTGAAATGATGCATGCTGCTGCAGCGCGCTATGACATCGGGCGCTTTGGTGCGGAGGTGTTTCGTGCCAGTCCTCGTCAGTCGGATCTGATGATTGTTGCTGGCACGCTGTGCAACAAGATGGCACCCGCGCTGCGCAAGGTGTACGACCAGATGTCCGAACCACGTTGGGTTCTGTCTATGGGCTCGTGTGCCAATGGTGGTGGTTATTACCATTACAGCTACTCTGTGGTGCGCGGCTGTGACCGTATCGTGCCTGTGGATGTGTATGTCCCAGGCTGCCCTCCCACGGCGGAGGCGCTGATCTACGGGATCATTCAGCTGCAGCAGAAGATTCGTCGTACCAATACCATTGCGCGCGTCTGAAGGGTTGATGATGACTGCTGTTGCCATTCGCCCCGAAAAACTCAAAGACAACATTGCTGCGGCGCTGGGTGCAAAGGTGCGCCAGATCACGGTGGCTTTGGATGAGGTCACCTTGGTGGTTTCTGCGGCCGACTACCTGGAGGCCATGCGCTTGCTGCGCGATGCAGAGGGTTGTCGTTTCGAACAACTGATTGATTTGTGCGGAGTGGACTATTCTGCATATGCCGATGCGGTGAACGAGGGGGCGCGCTATTGCGTGGTGTCGCACCTGTTGTCCGTGAGTCTGAATCAGCGTGTGCGCGTCAAGGTGTTCTGTGCCGACGACGACTTCCCGGTGGTGGCTTCGGTTGCTGATCTGTGGAACTCGGCCAACTGGTACGAGCGTGAGGCGTTTGACTTGTTTGGCATCGTGTTCGACGGTCACAACGACCTGCGCCGCATCCTGACCGACTACGGCTTCATCGGCCATCCCTTCCGCAAGGACTTCCCGCTGTCCGGCCATGTCGAGATGCGCTACGACGCAGAGCAGCGCCGGGTGGTCTACGAGCCGGTGTCGATCGAGCCGCGCGAGATCACGCCGCGCATCATCCGCGAAGACAAGTACGGAGGCCTGCACTAAGGCGCCCTGCGTCCCACGTGATCCACCATGGCTGAAATCAAAAACTATTCCCTCAACTTCGGGCCGCAGCACCCTGCCGCGCACGGCGTGTTGCGTCTGGTGCTCGAGCTCGATGGCGAAGTCGTCCAACGCGCTGACCCGCACATCGGCCTCCTGCACCGTGCCACGGAGAAGCTGGCCGAGCACAAGACCTACATCCAGTCGCTGCCCTACATGGACCGTCTGGACTACGTGTCCATGATGTGCAACGAGCACGCCTACTGCCTGGCCATCGAAAAGCTGCTGGGCCTGGAAGTGCCTATCCGCGCCCAGTACATCCGTGTGATGTTCTCCGAAATCACGCGCCTGCTGAACCACCTGATGTGGCTTGGTTCGCACGGCAACGATTGCGGTAGCTCCACCATCCTGATCTACACCTTCCGCGAGCGTGAAGACCTGTTCGACATGTACGAAGCCGTCTCCGGCGCGCGCATGCACGCGGCGTACTTCCGTCCGGGTGGCGTCTACCGTGACCTGCCGGATTCCATGCCGCAGTACAAGGTCAGCAAGATCAAGAACGCCAAGGCCCTCGAGGCCATGAACCAGAACCGCCAAGGTTCCATGCTCGACTTTATCGACGACTTTACGCAGCGCTTCCCGGCCTGTGTGGACGAGTACGAAACCCTGCTCACTGACAACCGTATCTGGAAGCAGCGCACCGTGGGCATCGGCGTGGTGCCCCCCGAGCGTGCACTGAATCTGGGCATGACCGGCCCCATGCTGCGGGGCTCCGGCATTGCATGGGACCTGCGCAAGACGCAGCCCTACGACGTCTACGATCGCATGGACTTCGACGTGCCAGTCGGCAAGACGGGTGATTGCTATGACCGCTACCTCGTGCGCGTGCAGGAGATGCGCGAGTCCAACCGCATCATCAAGCAGTGCGTGAACTGGCTGCGCGCCAATCCGGGTCCTGTCATTACCGACAACCACAAGGTGGCTGCGCCCGATCGTGAATCCATGAAGGCGAACATGGAGGAGCTTATCCACCATTTCAAGCTCTTCACCGAAGGTTTCCACGTGCCAGAAGGCGAGGCCTACGCTGCCGTCGAGCATCCCAAGGGCGAGTTCGGCATCTACCTGGTCAGCGACGGCGCCAACAAGCCCTACCGCCTGAAGATCCGTGCGCCCGGCTTTGCGCACCTGGCCACTCTCGATGAAATGGCGCGCGGCCACATGATCGCCGACGCCGTGGCCATCATCGGCACCATGGATATCGTGTTCGGGGAGATCGACCGATGAGCAGCAGCAATACCAAGATCACCGAAGCCACGCTGGCGCGCTTTGCGCGCGAAGTGGCCAAGTACCCGCCCGAGCAAGCGCAGTCTGCCGTGATGGCCTGCCTGTCTATCGTGCAGCAGGAGCAGGGCTGGGTCAGCGTCGAGAGCGAGGCCGTGATCGCCGAATACCTGGGCATGGCCCAGATCGCGGTGCACGAAGTCACCACTTTCTACAACATGTACAACCAGCAGCCTACCGGCAAGTACAAGCTCAACGTGTGTACGAACCTGCCTTGCCAGCTGCGCGACGGCCAGAAGGCGTTGCACCACCTCGAGAAGAAGCTCGGCGTGACTATGGGCGGGACCACGCCGGACGGCCTGTTCACGCTGCAGCAGTGCGAGTGCCTGGGTGCCTGCGCCGACGCGCCCGTGATGCTGGTCAACGACCGCACCATGTGCAGCTTCATGGACAACGACAAGCTCGACCAGCTGGTCGATGGCCTCAAGGCTGCGGAAGGGCAAGCATGACCACCGCAGCACAGATCCTCTCGCAGTTCCAGGCCACCGGCGTCCAGACCTGCTTCCACGACCGCCACATCAACCCGCAGATCTATGCGGGCCTGGACGGCACGAACTGGAGCATCAAGGACTACGAAGCGCGCGGCGGCTACGCCGCGCTGCGCAAGATCCTGGGTACCGACGGCAGCGAGCCGCTGACGCAGGACCAGGTCATTGCCACCGTCAAGGAATCGGGTCTGCGCGGCCGCGGCGGCGCGGGCTTTCCGACGGGCCTCAAGTGGAGCTTCATGCCCCGCTCGTTCCCTGGCCAGAAGTACCTGGTGTGCAACTCCGATGAAGGCGAGCCTGGCACCTGCAAGGACCGCGACATCCTGCAGTTCAACCCGCACATCGTCATCGAAGGCATGATCATTGCGGCCTACGCGATGGGCATCTCCGTGGGCTACAACTACATCCACGGCGAAATCTTCCAGACCTACGACCGCTTCGAAGAAGCGCTCGAAGAAGCACGCGCAGCGGGCTACCTGGGCGACAAGATCCTGGGCAGCAACTTCAGCTTCCAGCTGCACGCAGCGCACGGTTTCGGCGCCTACATCTGTGGCGAAGAGACCGCGCTGCTTGAGTCGCTGGAAGGCAAGAAGGGCCAGCCGCGCTTCAAGCCACCGTTCCCCGCAAGCTTCGGTTTGTACGGCAAGCCCACCACCATCAACAACACCGAGACCTTCGCGGCCGTGCCGTGGATCATCCGCAATGGCGGTGCGGCGTACCTGGAGTGTGGCAAGCCCAACAACGGCGGCACCAAGATCTTCTCGGTCTCGGGCGACGTGGAAAAGCCTGGCAACTATGAAGTACCGATGGGCACGCCCTTCGCCAAGCTGCTCGAACTGGCCGGTGGCGTGCGCAAGGGGCGCCAGCTCAAGGCGGTGATCCCTGGTGGCTCGTCCTCTCCGGTGCTGCCAGCTTCCATCATCATGGAATGCACGCTGGACTACGACTCCATCGCCAAGGCCGGCTCCATGCTGGGCTCGGGCGCCGTGATCGTGATGGACGACTCCCGCAGCATGGTCGAAAGCCTGCTGCGCCTGTCGTACTTCTATTCGCACGAATCCTGTGGCCAGTGCACGCCCTGCCGGGAAGGCACCGGCTGGATGTGGCGCGTGATCGACCGCATCCAGCACAACCAGGGCCGCACGGGTGACCTGGACCTGCTTAATTCGGTGGCAGACAACATCCAGGGCCGGACGATCTGCGCGCTGGGCGACGCTGCCGCGATGCCGGTGCGCGCCATGATCAAGCATTTCCGTCCCGAGTTTGAAGCACTGATCCGGAACAACGCCTCCCAGGCTGCGACCTCCGCCTGATCGCGAGAAGACATATGGTTGAAATTGAACTGGACGGTCAGAAAGTGGAAGTCGCCGAAGGCTGCATGGTGATGCATGCAGCCGAGAAGGCGGGCACCTACATTCCACATTTCTGCTACCACAAGAAGCTTTCGATTGCCGCCAACTGCCGCATGTGCCTGGTGGATGTGGAAAAGGCACCCAAGCCCATGCCTGCCTGCGCCACGCCGGTGACGCAGGGCATGATCGTGCGCACCAAGAGCGACAAGGCCATCAAGGCCCAGCAGTCGGTCATGGAATTTTTGCTGATCAATCATCCGTTGGACTGCCCCATCTGTGACCAGGGTGGCGAGTGCCAGCTGCAGGATCTGGCCGTCGGCTATGGCGGATCTTCCTCGCGCTATGAGGAAGAAAAGCGCGTGGTGCCCGTCAAGGATGTGGGGCCGCTGATTTCCATGCAGGAAATGAGTCGCTGCATTCACTGCACCCGCTGCGTGCGCTTTGGCCAGGAGGTGGCTGGGGTGATGGAGTTGGGCATGATCCATCGCGGCGAGCATTCCGAAATCACCACGGTGACTGGTGACACGGTAGATTCAGAGCTTTCGGGCAACATGATCGACATCTGCCCCGTGGGTGCCTTGACCAGCAAGCCGTTCCGCTACAGCGCCCGTACCTGGGAGCTGTCGCGCCGCCGCTCGGTCAGCCCGCACGACTCCACCGGCGCCAACCTGATCGTTCAGGTCAAGAACCACAAGGTCATGCGTGTCGTGCCGCTGGAGAACGAAGCCGTCAACGAATGCTGGATCGCCGACCGTGACCGTTTCTCCTACGAATCGCTCAACAGCGACGAACGCCTGACCCAGCCCATGCTCAAGCAGGGCGGGGTGTGGAAGGAAGTCGACTGGCAGACTGCGCTCGAGTACGTGGCCAATGGCCTCAAGAACATCAAGAACGACCACGGTGCCAAGAGCATCGGCGCTCTGGTGAGCCCGCACAGCACGGTCGAAGAGCTGTACCTGGCCAGTGCGCTGGTGCGCGGCATTGGCAGCGACAACATCGACTACCGCCTGCGCAATGCCGAGTTCGCTGCACCCGAAGGCATCCGTTGGCTGGGTACGTCCATCGCTTCCCTGTCCACGCTGCAACGCGTGCTGGTGGTGGGCTCCAACCTGCGCAAGGACCATCCGCTGTTCGCGCAGCGCATCCGACAGGCTGCCCGCCATGGCTGCCAGGTCACGGCTGTGGGCTCTGTGGCCCACGACTGGGCCATGCCTGTGTCGTCGTTCGTTGCGCAAAGCGCCAGCGAATGGGTGCAGACACTCGGCGGCATCGCCTCTGCAGTGGCACAGGAAAAGGGCGTGACCGCTCCTCAGGGCGCTGCAGCCTACGACGACGCCACCCAGGCCATCGCCCGCGCGCTGCTCGGCGGTGAGCGCAAAGCCGTGCTGCTGGGCAACGCCGCAGCGCACCATGCGCAGGCCACGCAATTGCTGTCGTTGGCCAACTGGATCGGCGAGCACACGGGTGCCTCGGTGGGCTACCTTACGGAAGCCGCCAACACGGTGGGCGCGCAGTTTGCGGGTGCTCATCCTGTGAACGGTGGATTGAATGCGGGTCAGATGCTCTCGGGTGGACTGAAGGCGGCTGTGCTGCTCAACACCGAGCCGGTCCATGACTCGGCGGCAGGTGCCAACGCTGCTGCTGCGCTGTCTGGTGCAGAGATGGTGGTGACCTTGAGCCCCTTCAAGGCCAACCTGGAGTTCAGTGACGTTCTGTTGCCAATTGCTCCCTTCACCGAAACCTCCGGCAGCTTCATCAACGCCGAAGGCCGCCTGCAGAGCTTCCATGCGGTGGTGCGCCCCCTGGGCGATACCCGCCCTGCGTGGAAGGTCCTGCGCGTGCTGGCCAACCTGCTGGGTGTGTCCGGTTTCGACTTCGAGACCTCGCAAGACGTGCTGGCACGCGCCACCAACGCCGCGGCCGGTACCGTCACGCAAGTGCCTGCTGAACAGCTGTCGAACCTGGTGACTGCGGTGCCTGCTGCGGCCGCAGCAGCCACGGCAACCGCCTGCGAGCCTGTGGTCGCTTCCATCTATCAACTCGACGGCCTCGTGCGCCGTTCCACGTCGCTGCAGCTCACCGCCGATGCGCGCACGGCACGTGAAGGAGTCGCCGCATGATCGACGCGATCTACAACGCGGGCCTGAACCTGCTTTCCTTTGGCTGGTGGACCGGCGTTGTCTGGCCCGTGCTCTGGATTTTGATCAAGATCGTCTGCATTTTGGCTCCTCTGATGGGCGCAGTGGCCTACCTCACGCTGTGGGAGCGCAAGCTGCTCGGCTTCATGCAGGTGCGCCATGGTCCCAACCGGGTTGGTCCACTCGGCTTGCTGCAACCGATTGCAGACGCTCTGAAGCTGCTGACCAAGGAAATCATCCAGCCTACGGCGGCCAGCAAGGGTCTGTTTGTATTGGGTCCCATCATGGCGATCATGCCGGCGCTTGCCGCATGGGTCGCGATCCCCTTCGGTCCCGATGTCGCGCTGGCCAACGTCAATGCCGGTTTGCTCTTGGTGATGGCGATTACCTCCATCGAAGTCTATGGCGTGATCATCGCCGGCTGGGCATCGAACTCCAAGTACGCCTTCTTGGGCGCACTGCGCGCCTCGGCGCAGATGGTGAGCTACGAAATCGCCATGGGCTTCTGCTTCCTGGTGGTGATCATGGTCTCGGGCAGCATGAACCTGACCGAAATCGTGATGTCCCAGTCCCGTGGCATGGCCGCAGACAAGGGCCTGGTATTCCTGTCCTGGAACTGGCTGCCGCTGCTGCCCATCTTTCTGGTGTACCTGATCTCCGGCGTGGCTGAAACCAACCGCCACCCCTTCGACGTGGTTGAGGGTGAAGCCGAAATCGTGGCCGGCCACATGGTCGAGTACTCGGGCATGGGTTTCGCCGTGTTTTTCCTGGCCGAATACGCCAGCATGTGGCTGGTGTCCATCCTGGCGGCGCTGATGTTCCTGGGCGGCTGGCTGTCGCCCATCGACAGCGTGCTGTTCAACTGGATTCCAGGCTGGATCTGGCTCGGCATCAAGACCTTCGTCGTGGTGTCCATGTTCATCTGGATCCGCGCCACCTTCCCGCGCTTTCGCTATGACCAGATCATGCGTCTGGGCTGGAAGATCTTCATTCCGGTCACCCTGGTGTGGCTGCTCATCGTCGGCGGGTGGTTGCTCTCGCCGTGGAACATCTGGAAATAAGCGGGGACACACATGACTGCTGTTGCTGCTGCTGCACCTTTCTCGTTCAAGGATTTCTTCAAGAGCTTCATGCTCGTGGAGCTGCTCAAGGGCATGGCCCTGACGGGCCGCTACGCCTTTCGCCGCAAGGTGACCGTGCAGTTCCCCGAAGAGAAGACACCCTTGTCGCCGCGCTTTCGCGGCCTGCATGCCCTGCGCCGTTACGACAATGGTGAAGAGCGCTGCATCGCCTGCAAGCTGTGCGAGGCGGTTTGCCCCGCCATGGCGATCACGATTGAATCGGACGTGCGTGCCGATGGCTCCCGCCGCACCACGCGCTATGACATTGATCTGACCAAGTGCATCTTTTGCGGTTTCTGCGAGGAAAGCTGCCCGGTGGATTCCATCGTGGAGACGCACATCTTTGAGTACCACGGCGAGAAGCGTGGCGATCTGTATTTCACGAAGGACATGCTCCTGGCCGTGGGTGACCGGTACGAAGGTGAAATCGCGGCAGCCAAGGCTGCAGATGCCAAGTACCGCTGAGCGGTGCCTGGTTCAGCCTCTTTGCCAGACTTTCTATAAAGACCCGATTCATGGACGCCAAGACTGGTTTCTTCTATCTCTTCTCGGTGGTGCTGCTGTTTGCAGCCTTCCGGGTCATCACCGCGCGCAATCCTGTGCATGCCGTGCTCTATCTCATCCTCGCGTTCTCACAGGCGGCCGCAGTTTGGTTGTTGCTCAAAGCCGAGTTTCTGGCCATTGCCCTTGTATTGGTGTACTTGGGCGCAGTGATGGTGCTCTTCCTGTTCGTCGTGATGATGTTGGACATCCACATCGATACGGTGCGCAAGGGTTTCTGGAAGCACTTTCCCCTCGCTGCTACCGTGGGTGCCTTGATTGCGCTGGAAATGGCCGCTGTGCTGATGGGCGGTTTCCGTGGCATGGACGAGCCAAAGGCCGTCGCTACGGCAGTGGATGCTGCAGGTCACGTGGTGCAGTACTCAAACACCAAGGCACTGGGCAAGCTGCTTTACACCGAATACCTCTATCCGGTGGAAATCGCAGCCGTGATCCTGCTGGTGGCCATGATCGCTGCCATCGCTCTGACTCTGCGCCAGCGCAAGGATAGCAAGGCCATCAATCCTTCCTTGCAGATCCGCGTGCGCGCTGCGGACCGTCTGGAAGTGGTGAAAGTTGCCGCGACCCAGAAGGCGGTGGACGAAACACCGGCTGAGACCGCTGCCGAGGAGAAAAAAGCATGACGCTGACTTTGGGCCATTTCCTCTCGCTGGGCGCGATGCTGTTCGCGCTGGCCGTGATCGGCATCTTTCTGAACCGCAAGAATCTGATTGTGCTGCTGATGGCGATCGAGTTGATGCTGCTGGCGGTCAACATGAACTTCGTGGCGTTCTCGCACTACCTGGGCGACATGCATGGCCAGGTGTTCGTGTTCTTCATCCTGACAGTGGCAGCTGCCGAGTCGGCCATCGGTCTGGCCATCCTGGTGCTCCTGTTCCGCAACAAGTCCAGCATCAACGCGGAAGACCTCAACACCCTCAAGGGTTGATGGGTCGCCAGCATTCCCAAGGTTCTCAAGAATGAGTCAAACCCTCTCTGCTTCAACGCTCCTGGCCGTGCCGCTGGCACCGCTGGCGGGCGCATTGCTGGCCGGTATTTTCGGCACGACCTTCGGTGGTAACTGGATCGGTCGCCGACTTTCCCACACCCTCACCATCCTGGGCGTGCTGGTCGCGTTCGTGCTGTCTGCGATGACGCTCAAGAGCGTGGCGCTGGACGGTGCCCGCTTCAACGAGACGCTCTACACCTGGATGGTGGTGGGCGGCCTCAATATGGAGGTCGGTTTCCTGATCGACAGCCTCACCGCCATGATGATGGTGGTCGTGACCTTCGTGTCGCTGATGGTGCACATCTACACCATCGGCTACATGGAGGAAGACGACGGCTACAACCGTTTCTTTGCCTACATCTCCCTGTTCACGTTCTCCATGCTCATGCTCGTCATGAGCAACAACCTGCTGCAGCTGTTCTTCGGCTGGGAAGCCGTGGGCCTGGTTTCCTACCTGCTGATCGGCTTCTGGTTCAACAAGCCCACGGCGATCTTCGCCAACATGAAGGCCTTCCTGGTCAACCGCGTGGGCGACTTCGGCTTTATCCTGGGCATCGGTCTGATCGCGGCCTACACCGGCACGCTCAACTACAGCGAGATCTTCGCCAAGGCTGGCGAACTGGGCGGTCTGCCGTTCCCGGGCACCGACTGGATGCTGATCACCGTCATCTGCATCTGCCTGTTCATCGGCGCGATGGGCAAGTCCGCCCAGTTCCCGTTGCACGTGTGGCTGCCCGATTCGATGGAAGGCCCAACCCCCATCTCGGCACTGATCCACGCGGCCACCATGGTGACTGCCGGCATCTTCATGGTGTCGCGCATGTCGCCGCTGTTTGAGCTGTCGGACACCGCGCTCAATTTCATCCTGATCATCGGTTCCATCACGGCGCTGTTCATGGGCTTCCTGGGCATCATCCAGAACGACATCAAGCGTGTGGTGGCTTATTCGACGCTCTCGCAGCTTGGCTACATGACCGTGGCCTTGGGGGCATCGGCATACTCGGTGGCCGTGTTCCACCTGATGACCCACGCGTTCTTCAAGGCGCTGCTGTTCCTGGGGGCAGGTTCGGTCATCATGGGTATGCACCACAACCAGGACATCCGCTGGATGGGTGGCGTGCGCAAGTACATGCCCATCACCTGGATCACGTCGCTGCTGGGTTCGCTCGCACTGATCGGCACGCCCCTGTTCGCGGGTTTCTACTCCAAGGACAGCATCATCGAGGCGGTGCATTTCAGCCACCTGCCCGCAGCCGGTTTTGCACACTTTGCCGTGCTCGCAGGCGTGTTCATTACGGCGTTCTACTCGTTCCGCATGTACTTCCTGGTCTTCCACGGCAAGGAACGGTTCGACCAGAACCCCGACGCACACCATGATGCGCACCACGACGACCATGGCCACGGCCATGACGATCACCATGAGCCGCACGAGTCTCCATGGGTGGTGACGGTGCCCCTGGTGCTGCTGGCCATTCCATCGGTGGTCGTGGGTTTCATGTTCATCCAGCCCATGCTGTTCGGCGACTTTTTCAAGGGCGTGATCTTTGTCGATGCGGTCAAACACCCTGCGATGGCCAAGCTGGCGGAGATCTTCCACGGCCCGGTGGCGATGGCCCTGCACGGGCTTCAGACCGCACCATTCTGGCTGGCGGCGGCTGGTGTGGCCCTGTCGTACTACATGTACATGGTGAACCCGGCCTTGCCTGCTGCGATCAAGCGCACCTGCATGCCGATCTACACGCTGTTCGAGAACAAGTACTACCTCGACTGGATCAACGAGAACATCCTGGCCCGTGGTGCACGTGCTCTGGGGGTTGGCCTGTGGAAGGTTGGCGACCAAGCCATCATCGACGGCGCTCTCGTGAATGGGTCATGGAAGGCGGTACGAGGGGTTTCCGGCATCGTGCGCTGGATGCAGTCGGGCTTTATCTTCCACTACGCGCTGGTGATGATCCTGGGTGTCTTCGCACTGATGACCTGGTTTGTCTGGGGCGACGCTCTCTTGCAGCTCATCAAATAAGGAAAACAACAAATGGGTCTGTTGAGTCTTGCAATCTGGACACCGATTGCCTTCGGTGTGCTGCTGCTGGCCATTGGGCGGGATGAGCATGCCCGCGCGGTGCGCTGGCTGGCGTTGGTGGGGGCTGTGATTGGCTTCCTGGTGACACTGCCCCTGTACGACGGCTTCCAGTTGGGCACGGCGGCGATGCAGTTTGTCGAGAAGGCTGCCTGGATCGAGCGTTTCAATGTCCATTACCACCTGGGTGTGGACGGCATCTCGTTCTGGTTCGTGCCGCTGACGGCGTTCATCACGGTCATCGTGGTTGTGGCTTCGTGGGAGTCCATCACCGAGCGCGTCAACCAGTACATGGGGGCGTTCCTGATCCTGTCGGGCCTCATGGTTGGCGTGTTCACGGCGTTGGACGGCATGCTGTTCTACGTGTTCTTCGAAGCCACGCTGATTCCGATGTACCTGATCATCGGTATCTGGGGCGGTCCCAACAAGATCTACGCGGCGTTCAAGTTCTTCCTGTACACGCTGCTCGGCTCGCTGCTCATGCTGATCGCGCTGATTTTCTTGTACAACCAGTCGGGTGGCAGCTTTGACATTGCCACGTGGCACCAGTTGCCTCTGAGCCGCACGGCGCAGACTCTGTTGTTCTTTGCCTTCTTTGCGGCTTTCGCCGTGAAGGTGCCCATGTGGCCGGTGCACACCTGGCTGCCCGACGTGCACGTGGAGGCGCCCACTGGCGGCTCCGCCGTGCTGGCGGCCATCATGCTGAAGCTCGGCGCCTACGGCTTCCTGCGCTTTTCGATGCCTATCGCCCCCGACGCCTCGCGCGAATGGGCCTGGCTGATGATCGCGCTGTCGCTGATCGCCGTGATCTACGTGGGCCTCGTGGCCATGGTCCAGAAGGACATGAAAAAGCTGGTGGCGTACTCGTCCGTGGCGCACATGGGCTTTGTGACCCTGGGTTTCTTCATCTTCAACGACCTGGGCGTCTCCGGCGGTCTGGTGCAGATGATTGCCCACGGCTTCGTCTCGGGTGCGATGTTCCTTTCCATCGGCGTGCTCTACGACCGCGTGCACTCCCGCGAGATCGCTGCCTATGGTGGCGTGGTCAACACCATGCCCAACTTCACGGCGTTTGCACTGCTGTTTGCGATGGCCAATTGCGGCCTGCCGGGCACTGCCGGTTTTGTGGGCGAGTGGATGGTGATCCTTGGCGCCGTCAAGGCCAACTTCTGGATCGGACTGGCTGCCGCCACCGCGCTGATCTTTGGGGCCGCCTACACGCTGTGGATGTTCAAGCGCGTGTACCTGGGGCCTGTGGGCAATGACAACGTCAAGGGCCTGACGGACATCGACAGCCGCGAATTCCTGGTGCTCGCCCTGCTGGGCATCGCCGTGCTGGCCATGGGCCTGTATCCCCGTCCGTTCACGGACGTGATGGACACCTCGGTGGCGGAGCTGCTTAAGCACGTTGCGCTGTCCAAGCTGAACTAAGAGATTCAAGAAGATGATTGACAACATCAGCTGGCTCGCGATTTACCCCGAAATCGTGCTGTTGACCATGGCCTGCGTGATTGCGCTGGTCGATCTGGGCGTGCACAGCGCCCGCCGCACTGCTACCTACGTACTGACCCTGCTGACGCTGGCCGTGGTGGCAGGTCTGCAGGCGATGTATGCCAGCAGTGGCAATACCTTCTACGGTTTTGGCAACATGGTGGTCAGCGACGCCATGGGCAACTGGCTCAAGTGTTTTGCCACCGTGGCCATGATGATCACGTTGGTTTACGGGCGCCCCTATGCGGCGGATCGCGGCATGCTGCGCGGTGGTGAAATGTTCACGCTTTCGATGTTCGCGCTGCTGGGCATGTTCATCATGATCTCGGGCAACAACTTTCTCGTGATCTATCTGGGCCTGGAGCTGCTGACGCTGTCAAGCTACGCGCTCGTGGCCCTGCGCCGCGACAACGCCACGGCCACCGAAGCGGCCATGAAGTATTTCGTGCTGGGCGCCATGGCCAGCGGTTTCCTGCTGTACGGTCTGTCCATGATCTATGGCGCCACCGGCTCGCTCGATATCGGCCAGGTGTTCAAGGCGGTCAATTCGGGCCAGATCCGCCATCAGGTGCTGGTGTTCGGCCTCGTCTTCGTGGTGGCTGGCCTGGCTTTCAAGCTGGGTGTGGTGCCTTTCCACATGTGGATCCCCGACGTGTACCAGGGCGCTCCCACGGCGGTCACGCTCATGATCGGTGGCGCGCCCAAGCTGGCAGCATTTGCCATCACCATCCGCCTGCTGGTGGACGGCTTGCTGCCCCTGGCGATCGACTGGCAACAGATGCTGGCGGTGCTGGCCATTGGTTCGCTGCTCGTGGGCAACCTTGCGGCCATTGCGCAGACCAATCTGAAGCGCATGCTGGCGTACTCCACGATTTCACAGATGGGCTTTGTGCTGCTGGGCCTGATGTCGGGTGTGGTGAATGGCAATGTGGATGCCACCGCTGTGGAGAATGCCTACAGCGCCTCGATGTTCTACGTGGTGACCTATGTGCTCACCACCCTGGCGGCCTTCGGCGTGATTTTGCTGCTGGCCCGTGAAGGCTTCGAGAGCGAAGAGATTTCAGACTTTGCCGGCCTCAACCAGCGCAGCCCGCTCTACGCTGGCGTGATGGCCGTGTGCCTGTTCTCCATGGCCGGTATTCCTCCGCTGGTGGGTTTCTACGCCAAGCTGGCCGTGCTGCAGGCGTTGGTGGCCTCAGGCCAGAGCCTTTACATCGCGATGGCGGTGTTCGCAGTGATCATGTCGTTGATTGGCGCGTTCTACTACCTGCGGGTCGTCAAGGTCATGTACTTCGATGCACCGCTGACGGCTTCGAGCGTCTCCGCACCAGTGGATGTGCGTGTCGTGCTGACCCTCAATGGCGCGCTCCTTCTGGTGCTGGGCCTTTTGCCCGGTGGCCTGATGGCCCTCTGCGCTGACGCTGTTGTGCGCGCGTTGGCAACCTGAGCCTTATCCGCTTTCTGCTGCTCCTGTGTCGCTTACCGGGTCCGTCTGGCTGGTCATTGTGGCAGCCTTCATCGCTGCCAATCTGCCATTTGTAAACCACCGCTGGTTAGCGGTGGGGCCTGTGGCTGCGGCTCCGCGCAAGCCGCTGGTGGGCCGTCTTGCCGAGCTCATCCTGCTGTACTTTCTGGTGGGTGGCCTGGCGCTGCTGCTGGAGCGCAGGGCCGGGCAGATTGCGCCGCAAGGCTGGGAGTTCTATGCGATCACCGGGACGTTGTTTCTCACGCTGGCCTTTCCGGGTTTTGTCTATCGTTACCTGCTGCGCCGCCACGGTTGATGGCCTGCGCATCTTGGTATTGCCATGAAGGTCCTTGATCTCCAATGCCAGCTGGGCCATGTCTTTGAAGGCTGGTTCGCGTCGGAAGACGACTTTCAGAGCCAGAAGCAGCGCGGTTTGGTGCAATGTCCGCTGTGTGCCGACGATCACATTGAAAAGCGCTTGAGCGCCCCCCGTTTGAACCTGGGTGCCCGCGCGCCATCTTCCGCATCGGTTGAGCCCAGGCCGTCAGCTTCATCCGAGGGCGGCACCCTTCAGGTCGGAACCTCTCCGGCCCTTTCCCCTGTGCTGCAAGCCGCCTGGCTGGAGCTGGCCCGCAAGATCGTGGCAAATACCGAGGATGTGGGCGCGCATTTTGCGCAGGAGGCGCGGCGCATGCACCACGGCGAAGTTCAGGAACGCGCGATTCGAGGACAGGCCACTCCGGGCGAAGCGATGGAGTTGCTGGAGGAGGGCATCGCCGTCATGCCCTTGCCGCTGCCCGCCGCCGCCAAGGAAACCCTCCAGTAGCTGTCCGGCCTTTGGTGCCACCAAAAATATCAGTCTTTTTGCTGCCTGGCGCTTGTCTGATAAATAGTTGTTGCTATCAATTTAATATCAACTGAATTGCGCCGAATGTAGTGCGGACCCGAGTCCCTTGAAGCCCCTGGCGATGGCAATGCCGCTTGTTGGACCTACACCGTGAACTGCAGAGCCGCCAAGCGGGCGTAGACGCCGCCCCGCGCCAGCAGGGCCGTGTGGGTGCCTTGCTCCACGATGCGCCCATGTTCCAGCACCACAATGCGGTCCGCGTTCTGCACAGTGGCCAGCCGGTGGGCAATGACCAGCGTGGTGCGGCGTCCCGTATGGCGCTGCATGGCGGTGTCCAGCGCCGCCTGCACCATGCGTTCGCTTTCGGCGTCCAGCGCACTCGTGGCTTCGTCCAGCAGCAGCAGGGGCGGGTTTTTGAGCATCGCCCGGGCGATGGCAATGCGCTGGCGCTGGCCACCGGACAGCCGCACGCCCCGTTCTCCCAGGAAAGTGCCATAGCCCTCGGGCAGTGCCATGAGGAAGTCGTGCGCAAATGCAGCGCGTGTGGCCGCCATGACTTCTTCGTCCGTGGCCTGAGGGCGCCCGTATCGGATGTTGTCCATGGCCGAGGCGGAGAAGATCACGGCGTCCTGCGGCACGGTGCCCGTGTGCGAGCGCAGGGTTTCCAGCCGCAGTTGGCGGATGTCCACACCGTTGAGGCGGATGGCACCCTGGTCCCGACCGTCCGCACCGGTGTCTACGTCGTAGAAGCGTTGCAGCAGCTGGAACACGGTGGTCTTGCCGGCACCGCTGGCGCCCACCAGCGCCACGGTTTCGCCCGGTGCCAGGCGCAGTGAAAAGTCCTGCAGGGCGGGTTGGTCAGGGCGGGAGGGATAGTGGAACAGAACGTTTTCAAATTCCACCTCCAGGCCCCGGTCAGACAGAGGCAGGTCTTGCGGCAGGGGCGGGTCCGCCACGGGCGATCGGCTCGCCAGCAACTCCATCAGCCGCTCCGTGGCGCCTGCTGCGCGCAGCAGGTCGCCATAGACCTCGCCCAGCACGGCCACGGCACCGGCCAGCAGGATCACGTACACCACCGTCTGCCCCAGATGTCCGGCGGTCATCTTGCCCGCAAGCACCGCCTCCGTGCCCCGGTACAGCCCCCAGAGCAGCAGTGCAGCGTTCGCGATGATGATGAAGGCCACCAGCAGAGCGCGAGCCCGGGAGCGCTTGACGGCGACCAGGAACGCGTTCTCGGTGGCATGCATGAAGCGGCTGGTCTCGCGGGGTTCGGCGGTATAGCTTTGCACCACCGGCACGGCGTTGAGCACCTCGGCTGCAATGGCGCTCGAATCGGCAACCCGGTCCTGGCTGTCGCGCGACAGGCGCCGCACGCGCCGGCCAATCCACATGGTCGGCAACACCACCAGCACCACGGCCAGCAGTACCACCGACATCACGTAGGGGTTGGTCCACACCAGCACTGCCAGCGCGCCCACGCCCATGACGGCATTGCGCAGTCCCATCGACAGGGATGAGCCCACCACGGTCTGTACCAGCGTGGTGTCGGCGGTCAGGCGTGACAGCACTTCGCCGGTCTGGGTGGTTTCAAAGAACTGTGGGCTTTGCTGCAGCACATGGCCGTACACAGCATTGCGCAAGTCGGCGGTCACCCGTTCGCCCAGCCAGCTCACCATGTAAAAACGCGCGGCGGAGAACACCCCGAGTGCCACCGCCACTGCGAACAGCGCCTCGAAGTGATTGCGCAGTGCCATGGTCTGCGCGCCCTTGTCGGCGTTCACCAGGCCACCATCCACCAGGTTGCGCAGGGCGAGGGGAAACGCCAGGGTGGCGAGGGCCGCGAGCACCAGGAACACTACCGACAAGGCGATGCGCGTGCGGTACGGTCGCAGAAAAGGTAGCAGCCCGGTCAGGGAGCGGGGGGCGCCGCGCGTGGGTTGGGTGGGGGGAGAAGCCATGGGGGCAGTGTAGAGGTGCACCCGTGTGCAGGCCCAAGGCATGGGAATCGGCCCCCGTCCGGCAGGTGCTTTCCGACGGTGGTTTCGCAGGTCCTGCGCAAGCGGGCACCAAATGGTGCAACCGGCAGGGCGGGTGTCAGAAAAAAGTCAGTGTTTTGCCCGTCGCGGTGGCGTGTGTCTACGGGCAAATCACAGACTGCGTCGCGCAGGTGCAGCCGGACAAAGCCATGGGGGACGGGCGATGCAGTGGCTGTGCATGGCCGGCTGGGGCGCGCAGGCATGCCTTGCCGTATCGGGAGCGTAGGCGTTTATACATAGGCATTAGTCCCAGTATCTACTGCAGGGTAGGGGGGCATACGATGCACTGCGATCCCAACGCACGCACGAAGACCTTGTCGGCCAAGGCTTTTTTCCTCAGCACCCAACGGAGCGACCCAGGCGCAATGAGCGACGTCATTCTTGAAACCCACAGCCTGACCAAAGAGTTCAAGGGCTTCACTGCCGTCAGCGATGTGAACCTGGCGGTCCGCCGGGGCTCCATCCATGCGCTGATTGGTCCCAACGGCGCAGGCAAGACCACGTGCTTCAACCTGCTGACCAAGTTTCTCACGCCCACTTCGGGCACCATTCGTTTCAACGGGCACGACATCACGCGCGAGCAGCCTGCGCAGATCGCCCGCCGTGGCGTGATCCGCTCGTTCCAGATCTCGGCGGTGTTCCCCCACCTCACGCTGATGGAGAACGTGCGCCTGGGCCTGCAGCGCAAGCTTGGCACCTCATTTCACTTCTGGCGCAGCGAGCGCACCCTGCGCCAGCTGGACGACCGTGCCATGCAGCTGCTGACCGAGGTCGGGCTTGCAGACCTGGCCGACGAAGTGACCGTGAATCTCCCCTACGGCCGCAAGCGCGCGCTGGAGATCGCCACCACGCTGTCCATGGAGCCCGAGCTGATGCTGCTCGATGAGCCCACGCAAGGCATGGGCCATGAAGACGTGGATCGCGTCACGCAACTGATCAAGAAGGTCTCTATCGGCCGCACCATTTTGATGGTGGAGCACAACATGAAAGTCATCTCGACCATTGCAGACCGCATTACCGTGCTGCAGCGTGGCGCCGTGCTGGCCGAAGGGCCCTACGAAGAAGTCTCGAACAACCCGCAAGTCATGGAAGCCTACATGGGCACCACCGACGGTCAACTCCAGGGAGCGCATTGATGGCTGCCGCTCCCGCCCTCGAAATCAAGAACCTCGAAGCCTGGTACGGTGAATCGCACGTGCTGCATGGCGTGAACATCGTCGTGCAGCCCGGCGAGGTGGTCACGCTGCTCGGTCGCAATGGTGCCGGCCGCACCACCACCATGCGCGCCATCATGGGTCTGACCGGTGCACGCAAGGGGTCGGTCAAGATCCACGGCGTGGAAACGGTGAACATGCCCACGCACCGCATCGCGCACTTGGGTGTGGGCTACTGCCCGGAAGAGCGCGGCATCTTCTCCAGCCTTTCTTGCGAAGAAAACCTGCTCCTGCCCCCGGCACTGAAGACCGGCACGCCCGGCATGTCGGTGCAGGAGATCTACGCCATGTTTCCCAACCTGGCCGAGCGCAAGAACAGCCAGGGCACACGCCTTTCTGGGGGCGAGCAGCAGATGCTGGCCGTGGCCCGCATTCTGCGCACTGGCGCCAAGCTGCTGTTGCTCGACGAAATTTCCGAAGGCCTGGCGCCCGTCATCGTGCAGGCCCTGGCCCGCATGATCACCATGCTGCGCGAGAAGGGCTACACCGTGGTCATGGTCGAGCAGAACTTCCGCTTTGCCGCGCCGCTGGCAGACCGCTTCTATGTCATGGAGCATGGCCGCATCGTGGAGAAATTCGGTGCGTCGGAGCTGGAAGAAAAGATGCCTGTCCTCACCGAACTTCTGGGCGTTTGAACGCGCCCAGAAGTCTTGCTTCCCGTTTTCTTCAACCACACCCACAGGAGACAATCCATGAAGAACAAACTCAAAGTGCTGGCACTGATGCTGGGCGCCGCCGGCCTGGCCACCTCGGCCGCGCATGCGCAAGACAAGGTCAAGATCGGGTTCATTACCGACATGTCCAGCCTGTACGCCGATGTGGAGGGCAAGAACGGTGCGGTGGCCATCCAGATGGCGATTGACGATTTTGGCGGCAAGGTGCTGGGCATGCCCATTGAGTTGCTGACGGCTGACCACCAGAACAAGGCCGACATCGCAGCCTCCAAGGCACGCGAGTGGATCGACACCCAGGGCCTGACCATGCTGTTTGGCGGCACCAACTCCGGCACAGCCCTCGCGTCGGCCAAGGTGGCTGCCGAGAAGAAGCGCGTGTACATCAACAACGGTGCTGCCAGCTCGGCGCTGACCAATGACCAGTGCACACCCTACACCGTGCACTATGCGTATGACACCGTGGCGCTGGCCAAGGGCACAGGTTCTGCCATTGTGGATACCGGCGGCAAGTCCTGGTACTTCCTCACGGCGGACTATGCGTTTGGTCATGCACTGGAAGCCGACACCAGCACGGTGGTCAAGGCCAAGGGCGGCACCGTGGTGGGCACCGTGCGCCATCCGCTCAACGCGTCCGACTTTTCATCCTTCCTGCTGCAGGCACAGAATTCCAAGGCACAGATCCTGGGCCTGGCCAATGCAGGGGGTGACACCATCAATGCCATCAAGGCCGCCAAGGAGTTCGGCATTGGCAAGAGCATGAAGCTCGCGGGCCTGCTGATCTTCATCAGCGACGTGCACAGCCTGGGCCTGCGCAATACCGAAGGCCTGCAGTTCACCACCAGCTGGTATTGGGATCTGAACGACGACACGCGCAAGTTTGCGGCGCGCTTCTTCGAAAAGACCAAGCGCATGCCCACCGAAATCCAGGCGGCTGACTACTCCGCCACGATGAACTACCTCAAGGCCGTGGAAGCGGCCAAGAGTGTGGACGCCGAAAAGGTCATGACCACATGGCGTGGCATGAAAATGAACGACTTCTTTGCATCGGGCCAGTTGCGCGCCGATGGCCGCTATGTGCATGACATGTACCTAATGGAAGTGAAGAAGCCCGCAGAGTCCACCAAGCCCTGGGACTACTACAAGCTCATCAAGAAGCTGCCCGGCGACTCGGTGTTCACCACCAAGGCCGAGAGTAAGTGCGCGCTCTGGAAATAGCCCGCTGACAAGGTACCGGCAAGCCCACGGTGTTCATGCACCCTGGGGCTTGCCGCAGCAGCCCGACGGCGCGTACCAGATGCCTTCTTCTCCCCCTGCACTGACCCGTTCACCACCACCTGCCGCTGCCTCCCATGGAAATCTTTGGTGTCTCATTGCCGGGCCTGCTGAGCCAGCTCCTTCTGGGGCTGGTCAATGGCTCGTTCTATGCCATTCTCAGCCTCGGACTTGCCGTGATCTTCGGCCTGCTCAACGTCATCAACTTTGCCCATGGGGCGCTGTTCATGACGGGGGCCCTGATGACCTGGATGGCCATGAACTACTTCGGCATCAACTACTGGTGGATGCTGGTGTTGGCTCCGCTGGTGGTGGGCTTGTTCGGGGTGTTGATCGAGCGCCTGTTGCTGCGCTGGATCTACAAGCTCGATCATCTTTATGGCCTGTTGCTCACACTGGGTCTCACGCTGCTGATTGAAGGCGTGTTCCGTTCCATCTACGGTGTATCGGGCCTGGGCTACGACACGCCAGAACTGCTGGAAGGTGCCACCAATCTTGGTTTCATGATCCTGCCCAACTACCGGGCCTGGGTGGTGGTGGCCTCGGTGGTGGTGTGTCTTGCCACCTGGTATGTGATTGAAAAAACCAAGCTGGGCGCCTACCTGCGCGCCGGCACCGAGAACCCCCGCCTGGTGGAAGCCTTCGGCATCAACGTGCCGGTGATGGTGACACTGACCTATGCCTTCGGCGCAGCGCTCGCGGCCTTTGCCGGTGTGCTCGCTGCACCGGTGTACCAGGTCACGCCGCTGATGGGCCAGAACCTCATCATCGTGGTGTTTGCCGTGGTGGTGATTGGTGGCATGGGCTCCATCATGGGCTCCATCCTGACGGGATTGGGGCTGGGCGTCATCGAAGGCTTCACCAAGGTCTTCTATCCCGAAGCATCGTCCACCGTGGTGTTTGTCATCATGGTCATCGTTCTCCTCATCCGCCCCGCCGGCCTGTTCGGCAAAGAGAAATAAGGGGCAGCCAGCATGAATCTCAAGAACACTGCCTCCATCGGTTATGGGCTGCTGCTGCTGGCCCTGATTGCCGCGCCATTCCTTGGCGCCTATCCCATCTTTGTGATGAAGCTCATGTGCTTTGCACTGTTTGCTTCGGCGTTCAACCTGCTGTTGGGCTACACCGGCCTGCTGTCTTTCGGGCACGCTGCCTTCCTGGGGGGGGCGGCCTATGTGGCCGGGCATGCCATCAAGGTCTGGGGGCTCACGCCCGAAGTGGGGCTGCTGCTGGGAACGCTCGGCGGAGCCTTGCTGGGCCTGCTGTTCGGCTGGCTGGCCATCCGTCGCCAAGGCATCTATTTTTCAATGATCACGCTCGCGTTGGCGCAGATGCTGTTCTTTGTCTGCCTGCAGGCGCCCTTCACCGGGGGTGAAGATGGCCTCCAAGGCGTGCCACGCGGCAAGCTCTTTGGCCTGATTGATCTGCAAAGCGATCTGGTCATGTACTACGTGGCGCTGGTCATCGTGGTGCTGGCATTCCTTGTCATCGTGCGCACCATCCATTCACCGTTTGGCCAGGTGCTCAAGGGCATCAAGGAAAACGAACCCCGTGCCATCTCGCTGGGCTATGACACCCACCGCTTCAAGCTGCTCGCCTTCGTGCTGTCGGCCGCGTTGGCGGGGCTGGCGGGTTCGCTCAAGACCTTGGTGCTGGGCTTTGCCACGCTGTCGGACGTGCACTGGACCGCCTCGGGCCAGGTCATCCTGATGACGCTGGTAGGGGGCCTGGGCACCCTGTCGGGGCCGCTCATCGGCTCGGCCGTGGTGGTGCTGCTCGAAAACAAGATTGGTGAGTTCGGCAACCTGCTGGCCGCCCTGACGAGTGTGGAGTGGTTCAAGACGCTGGGTGAGTCAGTCACCATGGTCACGGGCCTTATTTTCGTGGTCTGCGTACTGGCGTTTCGCCGCGGCATCATGGGTGAGATCATCGCCTGGCTGGCACAGCGCCGTGCCGATGGCCCAGCCAAACACTGACGTTGTGGCCGCTTATACCGGGCGGCCTCAACCCCCAATCAATAACCGCTGCAGCCTTTACAGGCGCAGCGGTTTTGCATATCCGGTCATCTCCAGGTAGCCCCGGCCTACGGGCTGCCCTGCGCTGTCCATCAAGTCGGACAGACCCTCCCAGTAGATCGCCCCGGTGGATCCACTGCTGTCCAGCTCCTGGTTGTCCAGCAAGGCGCGCACCTCAAAGACGCCTGCGGGCGTCTGCACCCGCCACTGCACCGGGTAGCGTGCCCCGCTCTGCGGGCTGGCCCAGATGCGTTGGGGCGTGAACACCACGGCCTGCGCGTCAAATACCTGCACCGGCTGGCCCGGTGTTCGCAACGAACCCCCGGCCCACAGGGCCGAGCCATCTGCACGGCGCAAGCGGAACGCCGTGAGCGCACTGCCATCGCGCAGGTTCATGCCGATCCAGTCCCAGCCCTGGGCTTCGGGGTGCAGCAGGGCCTCGCTCCATTCATGGTCCATCCACGCGCGACCACTGCCGGGGCTCACGCCCATGCGCTTGCCCTCCACTGTCAGGGTGCCGGTCACGGCGAGTTGTGGTTGGCTGTAGTAATAGCTGGCCTGTGCAGCATCGGGCCCCTTGCGCGACAAGCCTTGCTGGCCCTGCAGCAGCACCGGTTGGGTGCTGTCGAATTGGAGGTCCATGCCGAATTCGCTGCCTGCAATCTGGGCGGTGTACCGGCTGACCGGAAAGTCTGGCTTGCTGTGCGCCGTATTGCTCCGCGCGAGCGTCCAGTCCTGCAACCGTATGGAGGTGTCGGCCTCGCTGGCCTGGGCCACGCCAAAACCTGCGCGCGCAATGCGCTGGTCATGCAGCAGGCGCTGGCCCTGCACATTGGTGATGGCCGCGTGTGCGAACAGCAGTTGCTTGGCCGCAAACGCAGACTGCAGGTTTTGCGTGGCATCCACCCGCGAGCGAAAGAACGTGAGCTGAAATCCCCACGGCCTGCCCTGCGCCTGCACATGGCCTGTGATGTACCACCACTCGGTGCGTAGCTCCGGGTGGCTGCCATGGTCGCGCGGAAAGGTCAGTGTGCGTGCTGGCAGGGCGCGGGCGGCCTGGGGCAGCAGCGTCAGTGCCATGCCGCCCAGGCCTCCCATGCCCAGTGGCACCTGCATGGCCAGCCACTGGCGGCGTGTGGCAAAGGTGCCCGCGGGCGATGGCGCAGCAGGGACTGGTGGCGGGACGGGTGGCACAGGGCGCTTTGCGGGTGTCAGCCGATGAGGGCGTCGATTTTTTGCTGGGCTGCCGAACAATCTCCGAAAGAGCGGTCCACCCACTCGGTATCGAAATACGTGGGCAGATACCGCTCCCCTGCATCGCACAGCAGCGACAGGATCGAGCCACGCTCGCCCCGCTCTCTCATCTCGCTGGCCAGCGTGAGCATGGCGACGAAGTTGGTGCCCGTAGATGGCCCCACGCGCCGCCCCAGCAGCTGCGACAGCGCACGCATTGCGGCGATGGATTCCACATCGGCCACATCCACCATGCGGTCCACCAGCGTGCGGATGAAACTCGGTTCCACACGCGGGCGGCCGATGCCTTCAATGCGCGAGCCGGGCGCCGTCAGTGCGGCATCCCCCGTGCGGTGGTAGGCGCTGAACACCGAACCTGCCGGGTCGGCCACACACACCTCGGTGGTGTGCCGCTGGTAGCGCACATAGCGGCCAATCGTGGCGCTGGTGCCCCCCGTGCCCGCGCCCACCACGATCCAGCGCGGCACCGGGTGCGGCTCGCGCGCCATCTGCGTGAACATGCTCTCGGCGATGTTGTTGTTGCCGCGCCAGTCGGTGGCGCGCTCGGCGTAGGTGAACTGGTCCATGTAGTGGCCGCCTGTCTCCGCCGCAATGGTGCGGGCGGCTTCGTACACGGCGCCCGCGCTGTCCACAAAGTGGCAGCGCCCGCCGTGGAACTCGATCTGCGCCACTTTCTCGGGCGAGGTGCTGCGCGGCATCACGGCCACAAAGGGCAGGCCGAGCAGTCGCGCAAAGTAGGCCTCGCTCACGGCGGTGGAGCCGCTGGACGACTCGACGATGGTCGAGCCCTCGTGCACCCAGCCATTGCACAGCGCGTACAGAAACAGTGACCGCGCCAGCCGGTGCTTGAGACTGCCCGTGGGGTGGGTGGATTCGTCCTTGAGGTACAGGTCAATGCCGTGCGTGGCAAAAACGGGCAGGCGCAGCGGGATCAGGTGGGTGTCCGCGCTGCGTTGGTAGTCAGCTTCGATGCGGGCGATGGCCTCGTGAAGCCAGGGGGAAGCGGGGGGCTGTTTCTGCATGGGCAGCATTGTCGCAGCCCGCCTAGCCTGTGCCGCAGGGGTGGTCAAAGGCCGTAGAACGCCTGGTTGGCCTCAATGCGCTGGGCCTGGGCTGCCGGGTAGTGGCGCTCGGCCAGCAGACGTTGCAGAGCGGCGCGACCCAGGTCACGGTGGGGGGTATAGAAGGCGCTCACGGCCAGTTCGTCCAGTGCACGCCAGGCGTACACCTGCGTGTCTACAAAAAGAATGTCGGGAGGCTGAGGTATCTGCGAAGCCTGCAGGGCAAACACGGTGGCCAGCGCATGTTCGGCACGCTCACGGTGGTAGCGGGCCAGTTCACACAGGGGCTCGGCACGCTGGGGGCGGGCTGCGTAGGCGGCCAGATAGGCCTCGCGCACGGTGGCAACAGGGGCCTGGTTACGTTCGTGCAGCACGGCGATCTGGAACAGTGCATACCAGCGCTCTTCGTCCCAGCCTCCCATATCCACCCGGCGCTGGTACCACTGCAGGCTGGGCTCGATCTTCCCCGCATCGCGGCAGCTCTGGGCCAGGTAGAAGACGTTGCGCGTGTTCGTGGGGTCGTCCCGCACGGCCTGCTCCAGCAAGGCCATGTCGCGCAGGTAGGTTTCCAGGTCGCGTGCACGGGCACCATCATGGGATACGTGGATGACAGGCCCCTGCAGCGTTTGCCAGGGGCCGTGCTGCTTGGCGGTCAGGTACTCGTGCAACACGCCCTCCCAACGCCAGCTGATGCGTGTGGCCACAAGGCTGTTGCGCTGGTACTCCCAGCCGTCCATGTGGCAGGTCAGGGTGTACCCGTCGGCCGAGAGCGCGGGCCAGGTAAAACCTGACGGCACCCGCAGTTGCTCATCGGCGTCAATGAAGAGCAGATAGCCGCCATAGGGGCGCGCTAGTTCCAGTGCTTCGTTGCGGTTGTGCGCAAAGTTCTTCCAGGGGCGCTCGAACAGCGTGCCGGGAACGCCTTGCATGAAATCGCGGACGATGTCTTGCGTGCCATCGGTGGAACCCGTGTCCACGATGACCCAGTGGTCTATCAAGGGCTTGACCGAGCCGAGGCACCGGGTGATGACCGGTGCCTCGTTCTTGACGATCATGTTGAGGACGACGCGAGGCATATGTCTTCAGCGAGGGATTTGGAGGCTGGGTGTGTATCCCCCCAGACGGCGTGCAGCCCCTTGCGTTCGGTCTGAACTCAGTCCCGTGGATGCGCCATTCTTGTACAGCGCAAGAGCGATGGAGGCCAACGCATCCTACTGGCAGATTGCATAAGCTTGCGCTGACAGTGCACCCCAAATTGAGTATTCACAGGTCCATTTGTCGGCCGCAGAGGGGTAGCCACCTCCAAAATAGCTGCCGTTGGCCCCTGCTGTTGCGCGGCAGCCCCCACTAACCACTGTTTTTCCTACTGAGCAAGTTGCGGTGACCGTGACCTGGTCACCTCCAGCTGGATCACCCATGCCGCCGAAAGTCCAGCTGTCGCTGTTGGAGACGGTGGCCAATGTCACTGTTCCAGCCCCTGTGGCGCCCGTGGCTCCGGTGGGGCCTATCGGGCCTTGAATCCCCTGGATACCTTGTGGCCCGGGTACCACGCTGTCTGCCCCGGTTGCACCGATGGGGCCCATAGCTCCTAGGGCCCCCGTGGCTCCTGCAGGTCCTGTCGCACCGGTCGCACCGGTCGCGCCAGTAGCCCCGGCCCCGGTAGCTCCAGTTGCACCGGTGGCGCCGGTAGGTCCAGTAGCACCCGTCGTACCGGTAGTGCCTGCAGCGCCCGTGACCCCGGTAGGTCCAGTCGGGCCTAATGCTCCCGTGGGGCCTGTCGGTCCGGTTGCGCCGGTAGCTCCGGTGCCGATGCCCCCCGCGCAGGGCCCCAGGCGACCCGTGGGGCCATCAAAGCAGGTGAGATTGGTATTGGGCGTTGCACCGCTCAGGCCCGGGGCCCGCACTTCGCCGCTGTCCTGCACGCGAAAACGCTCCTGGGTGCCCGTGGAGTTCTTGATCACAAACCCGCCGCCGCTCGGCACCGTGGCAGAGATGTCGGCGGCCAGGGCCACTGGGCTGTACAGAGCGTATGCCGCGCCCAAGGTGACAACCAGATGAAGGGGTTGGAATCTAAGTGTCATGGCAGGTGGGTGTTAAAGGTGGTGATGGGTGAGGCGCCATGGACCTTCGGGGTCAAACGTCGTATTCGTACTGCGTGCTGCGGAGCGCCCCTGATTCAAGGCGCGTTTTACGTGGGCAGTCTGTTGTTGCCCGCAACTCAATGGGCACGCCCGTGGGGAGGATCAAGCGCTTCAACCCGGGCCTGCGGTACTCAAGGGGTGAACGAAAGCGGCGCCGCAATGCTGTTCGGCAGCCCCACGCTGGCAGGCGTGACCAAGGTCAGCGGGAACATGTGCTGGGTGGAAGCCGATGTAGTGCAAGTTCCTGACACGTTGTCCTCGATGGAGTTCACGTCGATACCCAGCGTGGCTTGCGAAACAGGCGTGGCCAGGCCGTTGGCGTCGGGGTTGGACAGCGTATAGAGCTGCCCTGTCGATCGGTAGACCACGGTCTTCGCAAAGCGCTGGTTGCTCGAAGTACCCCCGCTGCCGCCATACGGTGTGCCTGTGCAGTCGGTCGACACAAAATAAATGGAAGACTCGTTTTGGATCGTTCCGTTGAAGCGTAGCTTGACGTAGTGCTTGGTGGACGTCATGACGGCCACATAGGACTGGCTGCTCACGGATATGTCGATGACCGTGCCAAGGCTGGTGCTGCTGTTGTCTCGAACCCCCAGGCCGCCGCCGGCTGCACCAGCTGCCCCGGTAGCGCCCGTCGCCCCCGCAGGGCCTGTGGCGCCTTGAACCCCTTGAATCCCCTGGGCGCCCGTGGGCCCGGCGACGGAGCTGTCTGCACCAGTGGGGCCGGTAGGGCCGGCGGGGCCTTGGGCACCTGTGGGGCCCTGCACGGCGCTGGCGGCCCCGGTGGCGCCAGTGGGGCCTGCGGCGCCAGTGGCTCCCACCGCGCCCGCCGGTCCCGTTGCACCCGTGGCGCCAGTAGCACCTGCGCCGGTGGCACCGGTCGCGCCTGTGGGCCCTGTGGGCCCGGTAGCACCTGTCGCACCGGAGCCAATGCCTGCGGCGCAGGGCCCAAGCCGACCGGTGGGGCTGTCAAAGCAGGTGAGGCTGGTATTGGGCGTGGCGCCGCTCAGGCCCGGGGCCAGCACTTCGCCGCTGTCCTGCACGCGAAAACGCTCCTGAGTGCCCGTGGAGTTCTTGATCACAAACCCGCCGCCGCTCGGCACCGTGGCGGAGATGTCGGCGGCCAGGGCTACCGGGCTGTGCAGGGCATAGGCGGCGCCCAGGGCTCCGATCAGGCGCAGAGAGTGAGGCAGGTATTTCATGGTGGAGATCTGTGGAGGCCTGAAAACTCAGCTGCGTGGAGCGGCTGCGACGTGGCGTTGGCGCTGCCAGAAGGGCGCCATGCCCATCAGCAGTGCCAGCAGCATCAGGCCGTATTCGCTCAGCGTGGGGATGTTGGTCGCCACCGCAGCGCCGCCGATCTGCACATTGCCCGCCAGGGATGTGAAGGCCTGGTTCACCGTGGCACCCGGGCCCAGGTTGATGACTGCCGTGCCGCCGCCAGAGGAGATCAGCTGGATGTTTTGTCCCGGTGCGCCCTGCAGCGTCAAGGTGCCCAGCACGGTGATGTTGGTGCCGGCTGGAATGACGAAGGTGCGGCCCGTGGTGCTGCTCAGGGTCAGGTTCTGGAACACCAGCGTGCCCGACAGCTGGCTCGTGTTGCCGGTGCAACCGTCCGTGAGCGCCACCGTGCCGGACCCGGGATTGAAAGTGCCCGAACTGCTCAGGTCACCGCCCACGGTCAGCAGACCGGAGCCACCGTTGAACACGCCCGTGCCAGCGACGTTGAGGTTGCCGCTGGTCGAGAACTGGCCCGTAATGATGTTCAGGGAGCCCTCTACCTGCACGGGGAGGCACCCCATGTCGATAGAGCCGCCGGGCACATCGAATGAACTTCCAGCAGGGATGGTGAATTGTGCCCAGGCAGGTGCTACCAGGCCGCAGCAAAGCGCAGCCATGGCTGCCATTTGGCGAAATATCGATTTCATTGAACTCCCTCGGGTTGCGCGGCGGCCCTCTTTGTGGGGCCAAGAGGCGGCGCGTCTGGTCTTGAATCAGGGTGGCTGGACATGGGGCTGCTGGCTGTTGGCACGGTGCGCCGGTATGGCTGGCAACCCCGGGATCGGGTTTGATTGGTGATGGATGATTATCAAAATCTGCAGGGATTGCAAACAATTTTTAACCAAACTATCGGAACTTGACAGACCGCCCGCCGTTCACCAATCTTCCTTGACCGCCATCACCGCATCGCGCCCAGCCGCAGCCCGCCCTGCCAGCCACGCCGTCACCGTGCCCGAGGCGACCACGGCCACACACAAGCCCAGCAGGCGCCCGGTGGGCAGGCTGAGGTCCATGGTCCAGTGAAAGCTTTGCGGGTTGACCACGTGCACCAAGACCACCGATACGGCCAGGCCCAGCAGCAAGCCTGCGGCCGCGCCCACGCCAGTCCAGGCAGCGCCCTCGCCAGCCACCACGGCCAGGATCTGGCGGCGCGTCAGACCCAGGTGGGCGAGCAGGCCAAACTCCTTGCGGCGCGCCAGAATCTGGGCGCTGAAGCTGGCGGCCACACCAAACAGGCCGATGCCGATGGCCACGGCCTGCAGCCAGTAGGTGACGGCGAAGCTGCGGTCAAAAATGCGCAGCGAGCGCTCGCGGATCGCGCCCACCGAGACGAATTCCACCAGGGCCTCATCCGCCGCGCTGGTGCCGTCCCGGGCCGGGGGCACACGGCCCGCCTGGGCTGCCGCCACTGCGCGGATCGCATCCTGCAACGCCGTGATGTTGATCTCTTCTGCGGGCCACAGCGCCAGGTCGCTGGTGCGGGCGTCGCCCGTCAGGCGCAGCCACACGGCGCGGTCCATCGCCACGGCGCCCGACTGCCGTGCATAGTCGCGCCACACGCCTGCTATGTAAAAGATAGCTGTTTGCGCTTTTCTATCAAGCGCCAGGGGGATAAAAGCATCAGAAAGTGCGGGCCACTCCATGCCGGGGCGCAGTCCATACAGGTCCACCACCGCCTCGCTGACGTAGACGCCAGTACGCCCGGCGGGCACGGGCAGGGCTTCGCCCACCAGGGGCAGGTGGCGGGCGGGGTCGGTGCCCAGCGGGCGGCTGATGACCATGAGCGCGGGGCGCGTGGCGTCGAGCTGCAGCGGGCTGGCGCGCAGGGCTTGCACACGCGCGAGGCCGGGCAACTGTGCGACTGACTCGGCGAAGCCTGCCGGCAGCAGTGCGGCCTCGCTGCCCGGCGCACCCAGGGCCGAGCGCACATACAGGGGCGATGGCAGCACAGCGTCCAGCCACTGCGTGACCGAGCCACGAAAGCTTGACACCATCACCGTCAGCGCGACGGCCAGGCTCAGGCTGGCCACCACCCCGCCTACCGCGATAGCGGCCGTGCCACGCATGCGCCGAGCGCGCTCCAGTGCCAGCAGCGCCAGGGCGTGGCGTGCGGCTAGCGGCTGCAGGCGGTGCAGTAGCCAGGCCATGGCCCAGGGCAGCACGGCAATGCCACCCACCAGCAGCAGGCCGATGGCCAGGTAGGCGGCCAGTGGTATGCCAAAAACGGGTGGTGCGCTAGTCAGTATTGCGCCAATAGCTATCAAAATGATACCAATCCAGCCTTGGCCCGCCTGGCTGGACACTGTGCCCAGGCCTTTCAAGGTTTGCGCGGGCGGCAGCGTCTGCGCGGCGCGCGCGGGCCACCAGCCACCCACCAGTGCTGCCAGCACGCCCAGTGCGCCATAGGCCAGGGCTGCTGGCGCGCTCCACTGCAGCACCGGTTGCACCCCTGCAAAGTAGCCGCCGCCCAGGTCGCCCCCCAGCAGCCGCAGCGCAGCGGCGGCCAGGGCTGTACCCAGGGCGATGCCGGCGGCGCTGCCCACCACGCCCAGCACGGCGGATTCGGCCAGCACCAGCGCCAGGCGCTGGCGCGGTGTGGCGCCCAGCACGGCCAGCAGCGCAAACTGCGGCGCACGCTGTGCCACGCTGAGCGCCAGCACCGAGAACACCAAAAATGCGCCCGTGAACAAGGCCACCAGCGCCAGCACCGTGAGGTTGACCCGGTAGGCGCGCGACAGGTTGCTGATGCGCTGCGCCGCGTCGCCCGGCTGCGCAAACACCACCTGCGCCGGCCAGCCGGGCAGGGCGCGCACGGCCTGCTCCCACGCGCTGCGGTCGGTGCCGGGCTGTAGCTGCAGGTCAATGCGGCTGAGCTGGCCGGCGCGGCCAAACAGGTCTTGTGCGGCACCGATGTCCATCACTGCCAGCGGTGCACCCCCCGCAGCCACCGTGCCGGCAACGCGCACCGGCCATTGCTGCAGCCCGGCCTGCAGCAGCAACCGTGGCGACGGTTCTGCCGAGGTGGGGGGCGTGGTGGGCAGGCCCAGAGCCTGCAGCGCTGCTGTATTGAGGAACACCGTGGCCGGTGCAAAGAGGGCGAGCCGGTCGGCGCCCGCCCAGGGCTGTGGCATGAGCGCGGGGGCCATGGCGGGCAGCAACAGGGCGTCCACGCCCAGCACGCGCAGTGGCGTGGGGGGTGGAGTGGGTACGGTCGCCGTACCCGACCCCTGCCGCAGGGCCCGCGCCACGGCCGACAGCTCCAGCAGCGGGCTGGCGCGTGCCACCTGCGGATGGGTGGCAAGCTGCCCGTACAGTGCCTCAGGCAAACTACCCTGCATGGCCCGAAGCTCCAGGTCAGGTTGCCCGTTGACGGCTCGCACGGCCTGGGAGAATTCATCCAGCGCAGACGCGTTGATCACATGCACCGCAAACGCCAGCGCCACGCCCAGCATCACCGCCGCCACTGCCGCAGCACTGCGCCAGGGGTGGTGGCGCAGGTCCTGCCAGGAGAAGGTGCGAAGCAGCGCAAGCATGGCCTGCATTGTGGCTGCTGGCGGGGCGCCTAGCGGATCCGGCGGATGAACGTCGCATGGCAACCCGACCGCTGGGTTGCCGGGTTGGTGCTTGGCTTGGATGCCCAGGCCAGCCTCGGCCCGGTAGTTGGCATTCCTTGTCAGAAGTGCCAACCATGAACGCTCTCTTGTACCGCTTGTCTAGCGCAGTGACAGCCCGGTCGCCGCGCGTGCCAGCAGTTCGCGGGCGGTGTCCAGGTCCGAGCCGACATGGCGATCAATGCGCCGGATGAAGGGGCAGGTGAGCACGGCCAGTGCATGCCCCTGGGGCCCGAGGATGGGCATCGAAATGTCCGTGACGCCATAGGCCTGCTGGCTGTCGCCTTGCCAGTGTCCCAGCGTGCGGATGCGGTCCAGAATGGCCTGCAGCTCGGCCTCCGGCATGGGCACCTCACCCTCCAGCGCGTCGTGTTCTGCCAGCATTTCGGTGCGGCGCTGCTCGGACTGAAACGCCAGCACCACATGGCCCGATCCGGTATCGATCAGGCTCACCCGCACCCCGAGCCGGATGGACAGCCCCCAGTTGCCCGGGCCATTGACCTGCGCCACCACGGTGATGTTGCCCCGGTTGTAAATGCCCAGGTGGCACGACTGCTCGGCCGCCGTGGCAAAGGCTTCCATCGCAGGCAGGGCCTGCGCCACCAACCTTTCGATGGGCGGGTGCCGGTGCCCCAGCACAAACAGCTTGAGGCTGAGCGCATAGCGGTCGCCTTGCTGCGACCGCGTGACGTAGTCCCGCGCGACCAGGCGCTCGAGCATGCGGTAGATCTCGCTCGGCCCGCGGCCCATGGCCTTCACGATCTCGGCGCGTGTCAGGCCGTGCGGCTGCTCTGCCAGCAGCTCGAGGATGTCCAGCCCTTTGTCGAGGGCGGGGGCGCGGTAGCGGTCGTTGGGTTCTGTCATGGAGAAAAAGGAGTGCTTGCAGCGCTACGGATTCAGAGGGGCGGAATGGAGTGTCCCTTGGCGCCGGTCAGCGCGCAGAAAAAGCGGCCTCACCTTACCAGAGGGTATCCCGGTCGCGGGACATCGGCCAGGGCAGGGTAAGCACTGATTGGATGGCAGTTGTCGCCTTTGTACATTATTTTCTAATGAACAAACAGTTCATATATGAAGTTACAGACCAAAGGTACTCCATGAGACTGCAAGGCAAAACCATCCTGATCACCGCCGCTGGCCAAGGCATTGGCCGCGCCAGCGCACTGGCCTGTGCCCGCGAAGGCGCTCAGGTCATCGCCACCGACCTCAATCCAGCCTTGCTGGCGCGGCTGGCCCAGGATGGCGCCGGGCTCACGACCCATGTGCTGGATGTGCGCGACAGCGCTGCCGTGGTGGCCCTGGCTGCGCAGCTGCCTGCGCTGGACGGGCTCTTCAATTGCGCGGGCTACGTGCACAACGGCAGCGTGCTTGAATGCGACGAGGCAGCGTGGGACTTCAGCATGGACCTCAACGTCAAAGGGGCCTACCGCGTGGCGCGGGCCTTCCTGCCGGGCATGCTGGCCCGGATGGAGCGCGCGGGCACCAGTGGCTCCATCGTGAACATGGCCTCGATGGCCTCGTCGATCAAAGGCTTCCCGAACCGGTTCGTCTATGGCGCCAGCAAGGCTGCCGTCATCGGCATGAGCAAGTCGATCGCGGCGGATTTCGCCCGCGTGGGCCTGCGCTGCAATGCGCTGTGCCCGGGCACGGTGGACACGCCATCCCTGCGCGAGCGCATCGCGGGCGCTGCCGACCCGGTGCAGGCCGAGAAGGACTTCATCGCGCGCCAGCCGCTGGGCCGCCTGGCGACGGTGGACGACATCGCCCCCCAGGTGGTGTACCTGCTGAGCGACGAGTCGCGCTTCGTGACGGGGCAAGCGGTGCTCGTCGACGGTGGCGTGACCATCTGAGCGGCAACGCCATTCAGCACCGGTAGCCCTGCCCATGACGCGCATCGACTCGCACCAGCACTTCTGGAACCCAGCACGCGGTGACTACACCTGGCTGCGTGCCGATGAGCCCGCGCTTGCGCCGCTGTTGCGTGCGTTTGTGCCGGCCGACCTGGAGCCCACGCTGAACGCCACCGGCACCGTCCGCACCGTGCTCGTTCAGGCGGCCGACTCGGTGGCCGAAACCGAATTTTTGCTGGGCCTGGCCGCAGAGCATGACTTCATCGGCGGTGTGGTCGGCTGGGTAGACCTGAGCCGCAGCGACGCGGCCGCCACGCTGGAGGCGCTGGCGCGGCACCCGCAGTTCAAGGGCGTGCGCCCCATGCTGCAGGACCTGCCGGACGTCGATTGGATCGAGCGCGCGCCGCGTGCAGACGCCGTGCAGGCACTGATTCGGCTGGGCTTGCGCGTGGATGCGCTGGTCAAGCCCGAGCACCTGCCATCGCTGCTGCGCTTCTTGCACGCCTGGCCCGACCTGCAGGTCGTGGTGGACCACGCTGCCAAGCCGCAGCTGGCCCAGGGTTGGCATGCCGACTGGGCACCCCTGTGGCGCCGCTGCATGGCCGAGCTGGCGGCACTGCCGCGCGTGCACTGCAAGTTTTCGGGCCTGCTGACCGAGCTGCAGCCACAGCAGCGCACATCGGCCGAGGCCTGTGTGGCCGCAGTGCGGCCGGTGTGGGATGCGCTGCTCGAAGGATTCGGCCCGACGCGGCTGATGTGGGGCAGCGATTGGCCCGTGGTCACGCTGGCCAGCAGCTATGACCAATGGCTGGCCACCGCCGGCGTGTTGATCGGCCAGTTGCCGCCGGCCGACCAGGACGCGGTGTGGCGCAGCACCGCACAGCGCTTTTATGGCATTGCATGAGGCCCAGGCAGCCATGACATCTCCGCTCATCGAGATCCGCAACCTGTCCAAGGCCTTTGCCGGCGTGCGGGCGCTGGACAAGGCGCGCTTCGAACTCATGCCCGGCGAAGTCCATGCCCTCATGGGCGAGAACGGCGCGGGCAAGTCCACCCTGATGAAGGTGCTGTCCGGCATCTACCCGCGCGATGACGGCGAGGTGCTGGTGAGCGGGCTGCCCGCTGACATCGGCAGCCCGCGCGCCGCCCAGGCGCTGGGCATCGGCATCGTTCACCAGGAGCTCAACCTGATGAACCACCTGAGCGCCGCGCAGAACATCTTCATCGGCCGCGAGCCGCGCCACAGGCTGGGCCTGGTGCTGGACGAGGACGCGCTCAACGCCCAGGCGCGTGCCATCTTCGAGCGCCTGAACCTTCAGCTCGACCCGCGCACGCTGGTGGGCGAGCTCACGGTGGCCAAGCAGCAGATGGTCGAGATCGCCAAGGCGCTGTCGTTCCAGTCGCGGGTGCTCATCATGGACGAGCCGACCGCCGCGCTGAACAACGAAGAAGTCGCCGACCTGTTTCGCATCATCCGCCAGCTCAGGGCCGAGGGCGTGGGCATCGTCTACATCTCGCACAAGATGGACGAGCTGCAGCAGATCGCCGACCGGGTCACGGTGATGCGCGATGGCCAGACCATCGCCACCGTGCCCATGGCGTCGACCAGCGTGGACAGCATCATCGGCATGATGGTCGGCCGCCAGCTCGAAGCCCTGGAAAAGCACGTGCCCGACACCACGGGCAACGAGGTTGTGCTGCAGGTGCGGGGGCTGTGCCGCAAGGCAGCCATCGTGGATGTGGGCTTTGAGCTGCGGCGCGGCGAAATCCTGGGCTTTGCCGGGCTGATGGGCGCGGGGCGCACCGAGGTGGCGCGGGCCATCTTTGGTGCGGACCCCATCGACGCTGGCGAAATCCATGTGCGGGGCCAGCGCGTCACCATCCGTTCGCCGCAGCAGGCGGTGGCGCTGGGCATCGGCTATCTGTCGGAAGACCGCAAGCATTTTGGCCTGGCCACCGGGCTCGACGTCGAGACCAACATCGCCTTGTCGTCCATGCGCTCCTTTGCGCGGGGCGGCATCGTCCTGGACCAGGCCGCCCTGCGCAGCACGGCGCAAGCATACGTGCGCCAGCTGGGCATCAAGACGCCTTCGGTGCAGCAGCAGGTGCGCCTGCTTTCCGGCGGCAACCAGCAAAAGATCGTCATCGCCAAATGGCTGCTGCGCGACTGCGACATCCTGTTCTTCGATGAGCCCACGCGCGGCATCGATGTCGGCGCCAAGGCCGAGATCTACAAGCTCCTGAACGCCCTGGCCGAGCAGGGCAAGGCCATCGTCGTGATCTCTTCCGAGCTGCCCGAGGTGCTGCGCCTGTCGCACCGCGTGCTGGTGATGTGCGAGGGACGCATCACCGGCGAGCTTTCGGCCGCCGATGCCACCCAGGAACGGATCATGGAACTCGCCACCCGGCGGCCCACCACGTTGACGAACTGAAGACCATGCCAAAAGCCACACCAACATTGACGACGCCCACTGCATCGAAGGCCGGCCCCTGGGCCGCGATCAAAGAGCGGCTGTTTCGCGCCGAGACGCGGCAAAAGCTGCTGGCCTTCGCCAGCCTGCTCGCGCTGATGGCGTTCTTCACGGCCGCGTCCGGCAACTTCCTCAAGGCCGACAACATGGTGAGCATCCTGCAGGCCACGGCCGTCAATGGTGTGCTTGCCATTGCCTGCACCTTCGTCATCATCACTTCGGGCATCGACCTGTCGGTGGGCACGCTGATGACCTTCAGCGCCGTGATGGCCGGGGTGGTGCTGACCTACCTGGGGTTGCCGCTGCCCCTGGGCATTGCGGCGGCCATCCTCTCGGGGGCGTTGTGCGGGTTCATCTCGGGCGTGCTGATCGCCAAGCTCAAGATCCCGCCCTTCATTGCCACGCTGGGCATGATGATGCTGCTCAAGGGGCTGTCGCTCGTGATCTCGGGCACCAAGCCCATCTACTTCAACGACACCGAAGGCTTCAGCGCCATCTCGCAGGACTCGCTGATCGGCGAGCTGCTACCGTCGCTGCCCATTCCCAACGCGGTGCTGATCCTCTTCGTCGTGGCGGTGGCGGCCAGTTTCGTTCTGAACAAGACCATGCTGGGCCGCTACACCTTTGCCCTCGGCAGCAACGAAGAGGCTGTGCGCCTGTCCGGGGTGAACGTCGACTTCTGGAAGATCGTCGTCTATTCGGTCAGCGGCGGCATCTGCGGCATTGCCGGGCTGCTGATTGCCTCGCGACTGAATTCGGCGCAGCCCGCGCTGGGGCAGGGCTACGAGCTGGACGCCATCGCGGCGGTGGTCATCGGCGGCACCTCGCTGGCCGGAGGCACCGGCACCATCCTTGGAACCATCATCGGCGCCTTCATCATGAGCGTGCTGACCAACGGGCTGCGCATCATGTCCGTGGCGCAGGAGTGGCAGACCGTGGTCACGGGCGCCATCATCATTTTGGCCGTCTACACCGACATCCTGCGGCGCCGCAGCCGCTGAGGGCCGTCCATCCCGAGTTCCGCTTTTCCCACAACCACTAAAAGGAGACAAACCATGTTCAGCAAACGCGTACTCAGCATCGCCGTGGGCCTAACCATGGCATGGGGCGGCACCACGGCCGCCATGGCCCAGCAGCAACAGCAGGTCTACATACCGCTGGTGTCCAAGGGCTTCCAGCACCAGTTCTGGCAGGCCGTGAAATCGGGCGCCGAACAGGCGGGCAAGGACCTGGATGTGCGCGTCACGTTCGAGGGGCCGGAGTCCGAAGCCATGGTGGACAAGCAGATCGACATGCTGTCCGCAGCGCTTGCCAAGAACCCCAAGGCCATCGGACTGGCCGCACTGGACAGCAAGGCCGCGATCCCGCTTCTGAAAAAGGCCCAGGCCGCCAAGATCCCGGTCGTGGCCTTCGACTCCGGCGTGGACAGCGACATCCCCGTGACCACCGCCACCACCGACAACAAGGCGGCAGCGGCGCTGGCGGCCGACAAGATGGCTGAACTCATCGGCGGTGCGGGCGAGGTGGCACTGGTGGTGCACGACCAGACCAGCCGCACCGGCGTGGACCGGCGCGACGGCTTCGTCGAGCGCATGAAGGCCGCACATCCCAAGATCAAGATCGTGAGCGTGCAGTACGGCGGAGGCGACCACCTCAAGTCCACCGAAATCGCCAAATCCATCCTGCAGGCCTACCCCCAACTCAAGGGCATGTTTGGTGCCAACGAAGGCTCGGTGCTCGGCGTGGTGAATGCGGTGCGCGAAACCAAGCGCAAGCTCGTCGTCATCGGCTACGACTCGGGCAAGCAGCAGAAGGACGCCATCAAGGAAGGCTTGATCGCCGGCTCCATCACGCAGAACCCCGTGGGCATTGGCTACAAGACCGTGGAGGCGGCAGTCAAGGCGCTCAAGGGCGAGAAGCTGCCCAAGGTGATCGACACCGGCTTCTTCTGGTACGACAAGACCAGTATCAACGATCCCAAGATCGCCGCCGTTCTGTACGACTGATGGTCTCTGCGACGGACCGCTTTTTCAACTCGGTGCGTTGCCACCCACAAGGAATTCTTTCGTGAAACTTCTTCGCTACGGCCCTCAGGGCCAGGAAAAGCCCGGCCTGCTCGATGCCCAGGGCCGCGTGCGCGACCTCTCGGGCGTGGTCTCCGATATCGCCGGCGATGTGCTCACGCCCGAGGGGCTGGCACGCATTGCGCAGCTCGATGTGGACTCGCTGCCGCTGGTGGCGGGCACCCCGCAGCAGGACCTGCGCCTGGGGGCCTGCGTGGGCCGCGTGGGAAAGTTCATCTGCATCGGCCTGAACTACGCGGACCACGCGGCAGAGTCCGGCATGCCGGTGCCCGCCGAACCCGTGGTGTTCTCCAAATGGACGAGCGCCATCGTGGGGCCCAACGATGCGGTGGAGATTCCGCGCGGCAGCCAGCGCACCGACTGGGAGGTGGAGCTGGGCGTGGTCATCGGCCAAGGTGGCCGCTACATCAGCGAGGCCGACGCCATGCGGCATGTGGCCGGCTACTGCGTGGTCAACGACGTGTCCGAGCGCGAAGTGCAGCTCGAGCGCGGCGGCGGCCAGTGGGACAAGGGCAAGGGCTGCGACACCTTCGGGCCCACCGGGCCCTGGCTGGTCACTGCCGACGAGGTGCCGGACCCGCAGGTGCTGGACCTGTGGCTGGAGGTCGATGGCCGGCGCTACCAGAACGGGAACACCCGCACCATGGTCTTTGGCGTGGCGCAACTGGTCAGCCACCTGAGCCAGTTCATGAGCCTGCAGCCGGGCGACATCATTTCTACCGGCACCCCGCCCGGCGTGGGACTGGGCCAGAAGCCGCCGGTGTACCTGGTGGCGGGCCAGACCATGCGGCTGGGGATCAGCGGCCTGGGCGAGCAGCAGCAGCGCACCGTGCAGGCCTGAACGCGAGCCGACTTTCCCCGCAAAACCACCGAGCTATGACCACCATTCGATCGATGCGCGTCCTGGACGTGCGCTTCCCCACGTCCGCCCACCTGGACGGCTCCGACGCGATGAACCCCGACCCGGACTATTCGGCCGCCTATGTGGTACTGGAAACCGACCAGCCGGGGCTGGAGGGGCACGGCCTCACGTTCACTATCGGCCGGGGCAACGAGATCTGCTGCGCCGCTATCCGCGCGATGGAGCACTTGGTGGTCGGGCTGGACCTGGCGTGGATCGCCGAGGACATGGGCCGCTTCTGGCGCCATGTCACCTCCGACAGCCAGCTGCGCTGGATCGGCCCTGACAAGGGCGCCATCCATCTGGCCACCGGCGCGGTGGTCAACGCCGCCTGGGACCTGTGGGCCAAGTCGGAGGGCAAGCCGGTGTGGCAACTGGTGGCCGACCTGAGCCCCGAAGAGCTGGTGCGGCTCATCGACTTTCGCTACATCACCGACTGCATCACGCCCGACGAGGCGCTGGCATTGCTGCGCGAGCGCGCCGTGGGCCAGGCCGAGCGCCGCGCCGACCTGCTGGCCCATGGCTACCCCAGCTACACCACGTCTGCCGGCTGGCTGGGCTACGACGATGCCAAGCTGCGCCGACTGGCGCAGGAGGCGGTGGATGCAGGTTTCACCCACATCAAGCTCAAGGTGGGGCGTGACCTGCAGGACGACATCCGCCGCGTGCGCGTGGCCCGCGAGGTGCTGGGCCCCGATCGCAAGCTCATGATCGACGCCAACCAGGTGTGGGAGGTGGGCCAGGCCATCGACTGGCTCCAGGAGCTGGCATTCGCCAAGCCCTGGTTCATCGAGGAACCTACCAGCCCCGACGACATCGAGGGCCACCGCCGCATCCGCGAGGCCGTGAAGGATTCGATGCAGGTGGCCACGGGCGAGATGTGCCAGAACCGCATCATGTTCAAGCAGCTCATCATGCGCGGCGCCATCGATGTGGTGCAGATCGACGCCTGCCGCCTGGGCGGCGTGAACGAGGTGCTGGCCGTGATGCTCATGGCCGCCAAGTACGGCCTCAAGGTATGCCCGCACGCGGGCGGGGTGGGCCTGTGCGAGTACGTGCAGCACTTGTCGATGATCGACTACCTGTGCATCGCGGGCACCAAGGAGGGCCGCGTGATCGAGTATGTGGACCACCTGCACGAGCATTTCGTGGACCCGTGCGTGATCCGCGGCGCAGCCTACATGCCGCCGCAGCGGCCGGGCTACTCCATCGAGATGAAGCCCGAGTCGCTGGCCCGCTACGAGCACCGCGGCTGACCCGCACCCACGCCAGGAGCACCGTATGGACCTGCATCTCAAAGACAAGGTGGTCATCGTGACCGGCGGCGGTGCCGGCATCGGCGGCGCCATCAGCCTGCAGCTGGCGCGCGAAGGGGCGGTGCCCGTGATCCTGGGCCGCCACCCATTGGGCGACGACTTTGCCGCCACGCTGCGTGCGCTGTGCCCCACCTTTGCGTTCTTTGCCCTGGAGCTGGGCGACGAAGCAGCCTGCACGGACGCGGTGGCGCAGACGCTGCGCCGGTTCGGCGGCATCGATGGGCTGGTGAACAACGCCGGTGTGAACGATGGGGTGGACCTCGCGGCCGGCACCGCCGCATTCCGCCGGTCGCTGGAGGACAACCTGGTGCACTGCTACCTGATGGCTCACCTGTGCGTGGAGTCGCTCCAGCAGCGCCAGGGCGCCATCGTCAACATCTCCTCCAAGACCGCGCTCACGGGCCAGGGCGGCACCAGCGGCTACGTGGCTGCCAAGGCGGCGCAGCTGGGGCTCACGCGGGAGTGGGCTGCAGCGCTGGCGCCGCACGGCGTGCGCGTCAACGCGGTGCTGCCGGCCGAAGTGATGACGCCGCTGTATGAGCGCTGGCTGCAGACGCTGCCCGACCCCGCCACCGCACTGCAGCGCATCACCGCGCGCATACCGCTCGGGCACCGCATGACGCGGGACCAGGAGATCGCGGACCTAGTGGTCTTTTTGCTGTCGGACCGCTCGTCCCACACCACCGGGCAGTGGCTGCACCCGGACGGGGGCTATACGCACCTCGACCGCGCATTGCCCTGACCCCTGCACTCCTACCTTCAACCCCAGGAAGCCCCATGCGCCACTGCCTGATGCTCGACCTCCAGGACGACCCCGCCCTGATTGCGCAATACGAGGCGCACCACCGCGCCATCTGGCCCGAGGTGCGGGAGCACCTGCGCGAGCACGGGGTGACGGGCATGGAGATCTTTCGCCTGGGCACGCGGCTGTGCATGTTCATGGAGACGGACGACGCGCGCTTTGACGGCGACCGCATGGCGCAGGCCGAGGCCCTCGATGCCCGTCTGCAAGCCTGGGAAGCACTGATGTGGCGCTTCCAGGCGCCCACGCCATGGACGCCCGCGGGCCGCAAGTGGATGCCGGCGACGCGCATCTTTGATCTGGCGGCGCAGGGCTAGCCGCTTCTACCGAACGTCAAAAACACCCCGTGCGCCGGGCCCCAGCGCACGGGTGGGGCGCCAGCCTGGGCGCACGGTTTGCGGGGCAGACAGCCACCTCTGAACGCATCACGAAGAACTCACCAACGAATGGAGACACACCACCATGAACAGCACATTGAACAAGAACCTAGTCCAGTGAAACCGAGAAATCGGCGGTACGCCGGTGCCCCACGGCGTGCAGGGCAAGGCGCAGGCCGCAGCCAAGGCTGGCCGCCTTGGCAAGGACTGCAACGCCGCCCGGCACGCCGTGGGGCACCGGCCCTAAGGGTGAGGGCCTGGCTGCCCCGCATGCGTCGTTGCCGTGCTCGCCGGGTAACCCACCCGGCTGCGCCCGCCGCCTAGCCTGCGGGGCAGCCAGGCACTCACGTACCGTCGATTTCTCGGTTTCACTGGACTAGCGGTCGCGGCCACGCTGGTGGCTGCGGGCGCATGGCCTCAGCTGGCACAGGCGCAGTCCAGCGTCACCCTCTACGGCCGGGTAGTGGCCGGGGTGGAGCATGTGGACAAGATCGCCAACCCCGCCACAGGCAGCACCGGATCGCTCACGCGGGCGGCGGACAACCAGTGGGGCACCAGCATGCTCGGCTTTAAGGGCACCGAAGACCTGGGTGATGGCCTGAAGGCCGTGTTCCGGCTGGAGGGCGGCTTCAGCGCCCCCAAGGGCGCCACGGGCGATGCCTTCTTCAACCGCCGCAGCTTCGTGGGCCTGTCGAGCCCGGGCTGGGGCACGTTCCAGTTGGGCAAGAACCTGCTCAACAGCAACGATGTCTGGTTTCTGGACCCCACGGGCCAGCAGTTCATGAGCAGCGCCACTCTGGTGCGCGGGCGCAGCTGGCAGGGCGCGAACAATGTGTTCGAGTACACCACGCCGAACTGGGGCGGCTTCACGCTCAATGCCCAGGTGGCCCTGGGCGAGCAGCCTGCATCGGCCAAGCAGTTGCGCAGCGAGGGGCTGTCTGCGGCCTACGTGGCGGGCGACTTGGAACTGCGCGCCATCCACACCAGCCGGCGCGACGGCAATGGCCGCCACAGCGACGTCTATAGCTTCTCCAACGAAACCATGGTGGGCGGCACCTACACCGTGGGCAACGCCAAGCTCTTTGCAGCGATCGACAGCGTCTCGGCCCCCGACGCCGCGGCCGGCACGCCGACCAAGCTGCGCCACGGATGGGTGGGTGTGCGCTACCAGGTCACGCCGCTGCTCACGCTGATCGGAGCGGGCTACCACGTCAGCGCCAACCGGGGCAACGGCAAGGCCACGCTGCTCATGGTGGGTGCAGACTACTACCTGTCCAAGCGGACCTTTGTGTATGCGTCGCTGGGCGGGGTGAGCAACAGCGGATCTGCCAACTACGCTGCGGATGTGACGGTCAACGGGCCGGGGGCAGGCGCCTCGCAGCGCGCCATCTACGCAGGCCTGGGGCATTCGTTCTGACGCTACTGATTGTCTGACATGCGAGGCCGCCCCGGCGGCATTGGGCTGCAGCGTTTGCCGCTGCGGCCCTTTTTTTGACTCTACCTCGCAGATACAGGGGGTGATGTTCGTCGCCGCAGCAGCCCTTCCTCACAGCCCTTCTTAAGCTGGCCCATAGCCAGCGCGTGCGACCATGCCGCCCTGGTACCCGCGTTGCGGTGCCGTTCAAAAGGGCGATGGCATGGTGTGCATTGTGGAATCCTTTGTCTGGGCGCACAGGGTGGCGTGGCATGCGTTGGCTGCCGGGTTGGTGTCGGCCGCGTTGGCGGGGCATGCCGGTGCGCAGGCGCCGCAGCCCGCCGGCACAGCCACAGCGCCCGCCGCACCAGTGTTGCCACGCAGCTTCGACTGGTCGGGCCCGGCCGACGCCATGGCGGCCGCAGCGCTGGGGAAGTTGCGTGGCGCGGCCGAGGTGGGTGTGTGGCACGGTGGCCAGGCACGTTTCGGTACAGCCTACAACCGCGTGGCACAGGCACCTGCCCAGGCGTTGTTTGAAGTGGGCTCCATCAGCAAGGTGTTCACCGGTCTGCTGCTGGCGCAGGCCGTGGAGCGTGGCGACATGGCGCTGGACGACACGTTGGGCGGGTTGCTCAATGGCTCGCCCGCGCTGGCGCCCGTCTTGCCCGCCCCGGTGGCTGCCATCACCCTGCGCCAGCTCGTCACGCACACCTCGTGCCTGCCACGCTTGCCGGCGGACTTCCGCCGCGGTTCGGACGCCGCAAACCCGTACTTGCGGTACGACCGCGCCCGGCTGTGGCAGGCGCTGGCCGATGCGCGTCTCGCCCAGTCGCCGCCGTGTGCCGGCGCATACAGCAACCTCGGCTTTGCGGTGCTGGGCGAGCTGCTGGCCCAGCGCCATGGCAAGCCCTGGGCTGAGCTGGTGCAAGAGCGCATCACCGGCCCGCTGGGCATGCACGACACGGTGCAGTCGCTGGGCGACAAGGCGCCGCGCCTGGCTGTGCCGCATGAGGGCGAGATGCCGGTGTCGGTGTGGGAGTTCGATGCGTTCTCCGGTGCGGGCGCCCTGCGCTCCACGGCGGCCGACATGCTGGTGTTCAGCCGCGCGCTGCTGGCCGGCGCGCAAGGGCCTCTGGGCCCCGCGGCCGAGCGCCTGTTCACGCCGCTGGCGGACCACGACGGCGGCCAGATCGGCTACGCCATCATGCTGCGCGAGCGCGATGGACTGCGCACTTGGCTGCATGGCGGCGGCACGGGGGGCTTTCGCAGCGTATGGCTGCTGGCACCCGACCGGGGCGCAGCGGTGATTGCCCTCGTGGCCAACGCCCAGGCCGCGCAGCAGGATGTGATGACCCCGCTGCTGGCGCAGCGCTACCCCGTGCCGCCCGGCCAGCCCGCCACCGATGCAGCTGCATTGGCACCGTACGAGGGGGTTTACCGCGCGTCGCCTGCGGTGGCCCTGAGCCTGGCCCTGGTGGATGGTCAACTTCAGCTTCGGCCGACTGGCGGTGTGTTCGAGCCGCTGCAGGTGCTGGGGACCGACGCCTTCACGCAGCCCACATCGGGCCGGCAGCTGCGCTTTGAGCGCGACAAGGAAGGGCGGCCCGCGGTGCTGCGCTACACGCGCTTTGGCGCGCGCTTGACGGCCCTGCGTGTAAAGGAGCCCGTGCTGGGCCTCGCGCCGCCACAGTCCGACGAGGTGCTGGCCCCGTACCTGGGCCGCTATCGCCTGCGCGGCGGCACTGTGATGGATGTGCAGGCCACGAGTGGCCGCCTGCAGGTGCGCCTGGGCTCTCAACCGCGCTACACCGTCTACCCGCTGCCTGGGCAGCGCGACCGGTTTGCGTACGACGCGGTGCGGGCGGAGCTGGAGTTTGAGCGTTATTCCAGCGGCGAGGTGCGTGCCGTGGTGCTGCACCAGAACGGGCACTTCCGCGCGCCACGCCTCGAACCGTGATGCGGGTGTTGCGGGTCAGCCGCCCGCACTGATGCCGTCGCTGCGCAGCCGCAGTACCCGGTCGGCCCGGGCTGCCGCCGCGTCGGAATGCGTGACCAGCACCAGCGATGCCCCATGCCCGCGTGTTTGCGCCAGCAGCAGGTCCATCACGCGGGCTGCGGTGGTGGGGTCGAGGTTGCCGGTGGGCTCGTCCGCCAGCAGCAGGGCAGGGCGGTGGACCAGCGCACGGGCGATGGCCACGCGCTGCAGCTGCCCGCCGCTGAGCTGCTGGGGCAGCCGCGCGCCCAGTGCGCCCATGTCCACGGCGTCCAGCATCTGCTGCACGCGCGCCGGGTCGTTCTGGCCCAGCAGCATCAGCGGCAGGGCCACGTTCTGCGCCACGTCCAGGTGCGGCAGCACATGGAAGGCCTGAAAGACAAAACCCACATGGGCACGGCGCCACAGGGCGCGCTCTGTGTCGCCCAACTGGCCCAGGTCGGTGGTGCCGTGCGTGATGCGGCCGGTGTCCCAGGTGTCCAGCCCGGCCAGGCAGTTGAGCAGGGTGGACTTGCCCACGCCCGAGTCGCCCACGATGGCCACGAATTCACCTGCTTCCACGGTGAACTGCACGTTGGAAAACACCGGTGTTTCGCCGTAGTGTTTGCCCAGCTGTTCGGCACGCAGCAGCGTCATGGGGTGATTGGCTCTTGCGAATCCGGCCGCTGCTCCAGCCGCTGCAGCACGGCCTGCACGAGCTGGGCCACCGCGTGGGGCTGGTCGCAGGCGATGGCGTGGCGCCCGTGCATGCTGCGCAGCCAGGTGATCTGGCGCTTGGCGAGCTGGCGTGTGGCGGCAATGCCGCGCTCGCGCAGCAGGCCCATGTTGAGCGGTGTGCCCGGTGCGCGCGTGGCCTGGAAGTCCAGCTCTTCCCATGCCTGGCGGTAGCCCACGCAGCGCATGGAGGGCAGGTCCGGGTGCAGGTCGCCGCGTGCGCGCAGGGCCCGCACTTCGTCGATGAAGCCGCCGGCCAGCATGGCGTCAAAACGCTGGGCAATGCGACCGTGCAGCCAGGCCCGATCGTCGGGCTCCAAGGAAAATAGGGCTCTAGCGCTTATTTCATCAGCGCTAGTAGCTATCTTTTTGATAGTTTGAAAGCTCGACAGCGGTTGACCCGATACCTGCCAAACCTCCAGCGCGCGCTGGATGCGCTGGCTGTCGGCCGGTGCCAGCCGGGCGGCCGTCACAGGGTCTACACGGGCCAGCTCAGCGTGTAATGCGGGCCAGCCCTGCTCGGCCGCCTGGGCTTCCAGCCGCGCACGCACGGCAGGGTCTGCGGCGGGCATGTCGTCGATGCCGTCAAACAGCGCCTTGAAGTACAGCATGGTGCCGCCCACCAGCAGCGGCAGCGCGCCGCGCGCGCGAATCTCGGCGATGAGCCGCGTGGCGTCCTGAACGAACTCCGCCGCGCTGTAGGCCTGCAAGGGATCGCGGATGTCGATGAGGTGGTGCGGCACGGCGGCCAGCTCGTCCGGTGTGGGCTTGGCGGTGCCGATGTCCATGCCCCGGTACACCAGGGCCGAGTCCACGCTGATGATCTCCACCGGCGTGCCCTGCTTGCCCAGTACGGCGGCCAGCGCGAGGGCCCCGGCCGTCTTGCCCGAGGCCGTGGGGCCTGCCAGGGCGACGGCGGGCAGGGTGTTGTGCAACAAGGGCTCAGGCATGCTCACGCGGCGCTCCGAACTTCTGCACCAGTGTCCATGAGATGAGGGCGAGCACCACCGACCAGAACCAGATGCCGTTGACCAGCGGCCACACCGTGCCATCCAGGCGCATGCCCAGCCAGCCACCGATTCCGAACGCGGCCAGCATCATCATGAAGCCGTTGAGTGCGGAGGCCACGCCGGCTGCCTTGGGAAACGGCCCCACCGCCCCGCTTTGCCCGCAGGGCTGGTGGATGCCGTGGCCCAGCATGAACAGGTAGAACGGCAGCAGCAGCGCCCAGGGCTGGTGCCAGCCCATGAAGGCCACGGCGGCCATCAGCGTGCCGCCGCTTGCGCTCAGCGCGCCAGCAATGGCCACCGTGCGCAGCAGGCCCTGGCGTGCCAGCAGGCGCCGGCACAGGAAGGTGCCCGCGAGATACGCCACGCAGGCCGATGCCATGGTCCACCCGAACTGCGTGCGCGTGAGGCCCAGCACGTCGATGAAGACAAACGACGACGCGGCCAGAAAGGTGAACAGGCCGCCATAGGTGGCTGTGGTCTGGAGCGAGAACGCCCAGAAGGTGGGGCTGCGCAAAACCTGCATCCAGGTGCCGACCAGTGCGCGGGGCTGCAGGGCTTGCGGGTTGCGGTGGGCCAGGGTTTCGGGCAGTCGCAGCGCCACCAGCGCCAGCGTGGCCACGGCATACACCGTGAGCGCCATCAGCGCCGCCCGCCAGCCCAGCCATTCACTCAGCAAGCCGCCCAATGGCGCGCAGATGCACGCCACGACGCCGAGGCCGGTGAGCGCCTTGGACATGGCGCGTGCGCCATCGAGCGGGGTGTACAGGTCGCGCACGATGGCCCGGGCGCACATCACCACCGCGCCCATGGCGGCGCCCTGGGCAATGCGCCACACGATGAGCAGCGCCATGGTGGGCGCAAACGCGCTGCCCAGCGAGGCCACGGTGTAGATGCCAAGCCCGGCCAGCAGGATGGGGCGGCGGCCAAAGCGGTCCGACAGCGGCCCCCACACCATTTGCGAGCAGCCAAACGCCAGCAGCAGCCCGCTGAGCGTGAGCTGTGCCGCTGCCATCTGCGCGCCCAGGCTGCGCGTGAGGGCGGGCAATGCGGGCAGGTACAGGTCGGTGGTGACAGGCTGGATGGAAAGCAGCATGGCCAGCACCAGGATGGCCATGCCAGGCTGGATGGAGGCGGAAGCAGCCGCAGGCACGGCGGTGGCGGAGGAGGCAGACATATCTGTCTGAGGGTACCAGATGGGGCATGCAGGCCGGTGCCAGCGGGACCTGTGCGCAGTGGTGCGCATTTGCGCCACATCAACGCGGCGGGCCGCGGGCTTCGCACGCCGCCAGTGGTGCGTGCCGCCGGGCGGCGGCAGGGCCTACTTCAGCTTGAACAGCGAGGCCATCGCCTCGCGGTAGAGGCCCTGGCCCACCGAATTGGTGTTGTGGTGCGAGCCCCCTTCGACCAGGATGAATTGCTTGGGCTCCTGCGCCGCCTCGAACAGCTTGCGACCCAGGGCGGGCTGGATCAGGCTGTCCTGGCTGCCATGCACCACCAGCAGGGGCGAGCCGATCTCGGCCACCTTGCGGACGGATTCGAACCGCTGCGTGATCAGGCCCGACACCGGCAACCAGCCCCACTTGAAGGTGCTGACCACCTCGGGGATGCTGGTGAACGTTCCTTCCACCATGGTGCCCTGTTCGTCGGGCACCTGGCGGGCCAGGTCGATGGCAATGGCACCCCCCAGCGAGTGGCCGAAGATGTAGCGGGGCTTGCCCGGTTGCTGCTGGCCCAGCCAGTCCCACGCTGCGCGGGCGTCTTCTCCGGCGGTCGCCTCGGACGGCAGCGCGGCGCTGCTCTGGCCAAAACCCCGGTAGTCGATGGCCAGCACCGAAAAGCCCAGCTCCTGCATGCGCCGGATGCGGCCGGACGAGCCCGCCACGTTCCAGCGCGCGCCATGGAGGTACAGCAGCACGGGCGCATCGGCACGTTCATGGGCCAGCCACAGGCCATGCAAGCGCTCGGCCTTGCCGCTGGCATCGGACTGGAAGTCGATCCAGACATCCTGCATGTCTGCGGTGGACTGCGCGCCACCCCAGCTGCGGTCGCTGGGCTGGAAGATCCACTCGCGCTGCTTGGCGTCGAGGGTGGCGCAACCCGCCGTCACGGCGATGGCCAAGGTCAGGGAAACCAGGAGGGGGGTGCGCTTCATGATGGAGACAGACTCGGCTTCGCGTCAGAAAGTTCTGACCGGCGAAGCAGGGTTTGTGCCCATTGCGTGCAAATGGGACGAAATGGCGGGTAACGCGCCTTCTTGTCCCATCTTCGGGCGCCTTGCCTTCGGGACCGGGGTTACACCACGCCTTGCGCCAGCATGGCGTCGGCCACCTTCACAAAACCTGCGATGTTGGCGCCGTCCACATAGCTCACCGTGCCGTCGCTGCGCTTGCCATAGCGCAGGCAGGCAGCGTGGATGCCCTGCATGATCTGCAGCAGGCGCGCATCCACCTCTTCGCGCGGCCAGGACAGGCGGGCGGCGTTCTGGCTCATCTCCAGGCCCGAGGTGGCCACACCGCCTGCGTTGCTTGCCTTGCCCGGCGCGTACAGCACGCCCGCAGCCTCAAATGCCTTGGCCGCCTCGATGGTGGAAGGCATGTTGGCGCCCTCGGCCACGCAGACCACCCCGTTCTTGATCAGCACCGCAGCGTTGTTTGCGTCCAGCTCGTTCTGGGTGGCACAGGGCAGGGCCACGTCCACCGGCACATGCCAGGGGCGCACACCGGCTTCAAATTGGGCCCCGGTCCGCGCCGCGTAGTCGCTCACGCGGCCGTACAGGTGGTTCTTCACCTCCATCAGCTCGGCCAGCTTGGCGGGGGTGAATCCGTCCTCGTCCACGATGGTGCCGCTCGAATCCGACACCGTGACCACCTTGGCGCCCAGCTGCAAAGCCTTTTCCACGGCGTATTGCGCCACATTGCCCGAGCCGGAGACCGATACGCGCAGGCCATCCAGTGACCGGCCGGTGGACTTGAGCATCTCTTGCGCAAAGTACACCGTGCCATAGCCGGTGGCTTCAGGCCGGATCAGCGAGCCGCCAAACGACAGCCCCTTGCCGGTGAACACGCAGTCTGCCCGGTTACTGAGCTTTTTCATCATGCCGGCCATGAACCCCACCTCGCGGCCCCCCACGCCAATGTCGCCTGCGGGCACGTCCGTGTTGGCACCCACATGGCGGAACAGCTCGGACACAAAGGCCTGGCAAAAGCGCATGACCTCGCCAGGACTCTTGCCCTTGGGGTCGAAGTCGGAGCCGCCCTTGCCGCCGCCCATGGGCAGCGTGGTCAGGGCGTTCTTGAAGGTCTGCTCGAATGCCAGGAACTTCAGCACCGACAGGTTGACCGATGGATGGAACCGGATGCCGCCCTTATAGGGTCCAATGGCCATGCTGTGCTGGATGCGGTAGCCCCGGTTGACCTGCACGCTGCCATGGTCGTCCACCCAAGAGACGCGGAACATCACGATGCGCTCGGGCTCCACCAGGCGCTCCAGCAGGCCGTGTTCGGCATAGCGGGGGTGTTCTTCGATGAAGGGCCACAGGCTTTCCATCACCTCGGTGACAGCTTGCAGAAACTCGGGCTGTCCCGGGTTGCGAAGGGCGACGTGCGAAAGGAAGCTGCCTGCGGACGCGTGTTTCATGTTTCAAAAGACTTTCAGAAGATCAAGGGCGGTGGCACGCCATGGCGCGCTGCAACATCGAATTATGTTCAAAAGTTATACGTTTATGCGTATGCCTCTGCACAATGGTGGGGAATGTGGCGAGACAGTTGCCACTTTCTGGTGCGGATGGTGGCGGCACAGGGCTGTCACCGGTTCGTAATGGGGGCGTCACGGCCTTGTCACAGGCCGAGCCCACAGTTCGGCGGTTCTAAACACAACGAGGAGAAGAGCATGCACATTTCTGGTGCGAAGTTGGGTGCGCTGGCCTTGCTGGCCACGCTGGCAGCTTGTGGAGGCAACGATGACAACCCCTATCCCACTTTGAATGGCGACAAGCCGCTGGTGATTGGCCACCGTGGTGCTGCCGGTTACCTGCCCGACCACACCCTGGAGGGCTACAAGCGGGCCATCGACATGGGCGCCGATTTCATCGAGCCCGACCTGGTGGCCACCAAGGACGGCGTGCTGATTGCCCGCCACGAGCCCAACATCACCGGTACCACCGACGTGTCCACGCGCGCCGAATTTGCGAGCCGCAAGACCAAGAAAATGGTGGACGGCGTGGAAGAGGAGGGCTGGTTTGTCTCTGACTTCACCCTGGCCGAAATCAAGACCCTGCGAGCCGTGCAGCCCCTGGCCGACCGCGACCAGTCGCACAACGGCAAGTACCAGATCCCCACTCTGGAAGAAGTGCTGGACCTCGCCAAGAGCGAAGGCACCAAGGCCGGCCGCAGCGTGGGCGTGTACCCGGAGACCAAGCACCCCACCTTCCATTCAAAACTGGGCCTGCCACTGGAAGACCGCCTGCTGGCCGTCCTGGCCAAGTACGGCTACACCTCCAAGACCTCGCCGGTGATCGTGCAGTCGTTCGAGGTGTCCAACCTCAAGTACCTGCGCACCAAGACGCAGATCCGCCTGGTGCAACTGGTGGACGCGAACGATGTGAACCCCGACGGCAGCATGGACCTGACCGCACCCTACGACAAACCGTACGACTTTGCCGTGGCCGGCGACACGCGCACCTTTGCCAGCCTGCTGACGCCAGTGGGCCTCAAGGAAGTCAAGACCTATGCCGACGGCATTGGCCCCTGGAAGCCCTACCTCATCCCCTCCAAGCAGGTGGATGCCAACAAGGACGGCAAGGCCGACGACCTCAATGGCGACGGCAAGATCGACGAGCGCGACCGCGTGATGATGCCCGCCACCGACGTGGTGAAGAACGCCCACGCCGCAGGCCTGCTGGTGCACCCCTACACTTTCCGCAGCGAGGCCAAACGCCTGGCCTCGGACTTCAAGGGCGACCCCAAGGCCGAATACAAGCTGTTTTACCAACTGGGCGTGGACGGCGTGTTCAGCGACTTCCCCGATACCGCCAAGGCAGCGCGCGACAACTGAGCGACCTGAGGTGTGGGCCCACGCGCATCCGATCCAAAAAAGCCTGCACCTGCAGGCTTTTTTTGTTTCCTCGGGGCCATGGCTTGGCCCCGTGCCGCGTATGGCGCCTTCGCGCCGGATCGGGCCACAATGTGGCCGGTGCGGGGGCATCGCTGTCCTGCGCCTTCCGTGGGTTTGCTTCTTTCCACCCTTTGATTGATGAATGGCACCGCTATGTCCACAACTCCGATCTTCCGCACTACGTTGCGCTCCCTGGCCGTCACAGTGGCTGCGCTGGTCTTTGCCAGTTCTGCCTTGGCGGCCGATGTCCTGCAGGGCATTGAGAAGCTGCTGGCCGACGCCCAGCAGCAGCGGCACAGCGTCACCCTGTATGTGGGCGGCCAGTCGGTGGGCGGCGCTGTCACGCGCCTGGAGCCCGGCCAATGGGTGGAATTGCGCAACCAGCAGTTTGGCCGGATCCTGGTGCGGCTTGACCGTATCGACGCCGTGGCCACCCAATGAATGAAGGCGCGTTGCAGGGTAGCCGGGCCAACGTGCCGTCCGGCGACCATGCGCGCGCAGCACTTCCTCGCAGCCCGTGGGATCAGGCCGCTGCCGGTACTCCCCCGATGTTTCCGTCGGCCAGGGGCATGTCCATCCAGGCCCGCATGAGTGGGACCTGTTTGCGCAGCCAGTGGGTGGGCATCGCCTGCGTACCCCACACAGGAATGCGCCCCGCGTATTCGCCCATCACCCAGAACTGCCGCACCGCAAGGCAGGGTGCTATGGCCGCCAGGTCCACCTCTGGCACTGTGCGCACGCTGGTGTAGCCGGCCAGATAGCGGCGCCAGCGCTCCTGCGTGGCGGCCGATGTGGGGGTTTCCAGGCTGCGCGGCAGCAGCACCCACAGGTACACGCTCAACTCGTAGGCCAGCAGGCCCGGGCCGGTGTCGTCAAAGTCAAAGAACGCGGCCACACGGCGACCTTCGCCTGTGCCATGCGGCCCGTCGGACATGAAGTTGTTGCTGCCGTGGCAGTCGCCATGGCAACGCACGTGGGTCAGGCCGTGCAGTGTGGCAAAGCGTTCGTGCAGATCACGGGCCAGTGCAGAAAACTCGCGTGCCAGCGGCCCGTCCACCGTGGGCGCTTGCAGCATCCGCTCCAACGATGCGTCCAGCAGTTCGGGCAGATCCAGCACGTAGCGGCTTGCCGGGCCCGCGTAGTCCTGTGCTGCGGTGTGCAACTGCGCCAGCCCCCGGCCGGTGGCTTCGATGTCCACCAGCGATTCGCCGGGAGGATCGCCCGGCAGAAAGTCAAACAGCATCAGGGCGCGCGGCCCCTCGGGCAAGCTGAGTACCAGGCTGAATGTTCCATCTCCTGCAGCCAACGGCGCTGCCACTGGAATGCCCCGGGCTTGCAGGTGCAGGAGCAGGGCGGTTTCGTACGCGATGTTGGGCTCGCCACGCGGCCTCTCGGCGCTCAGGCGCGCGATGGTGTGGCGGCCATTGTCAAAGTGCAGCTCGTACACCTGGTTGAAGCCACGCCGCATCAGCACGCAGTGTTTTACGGGCCCGAGCGCCCAGAAGGACACGACGGCCTGCGCAATGGCCTCGCCCGTGGGTGTGGTCTGCGCGATGGATTGGGCGTTGAGTGCAAACATGAAAGGGCCAGCCAGAGGTGTGGGGCGGCCGATTCTGCCCGTGTCTGCGTCTTTGGAGCTTAACGCCAGCCAAAGGCTGGGATGGGCTCAACCGGTGGTGGCCGGGCACCCGTTAACGGCCGCGCAAAAACAACGCGTCCAGCTCCTTCATCGACAGCTGCCGCCACGTTGGCCTTCCGTGGTTGCACTGGTCCGACCGGTCCGTGGTTTCCATTTGCCGCAGAAGGGCATTCATCTCGTCGATGGTGAGCTTGCGGTTGGCGCGCACGGCGCCGTGGCAAGCCATGGTGCCCAACTTTGTAGCAGGCTTTCCGTCTTCCGTGGCACACGTCAAGCCGCAGGCAGGGATTTGCCAAGCGGGTGTGGGTTGTCCGCTTGGACGGACGGAGTTGCATTTCGATCAAATGGTTGACGTCATATATATAAATAACCTATTTGATTCGCTGTGTGATTTTAAATTGGAGTTCAATTTGAAAATCAATAGAATTTCTTGGAGAACTTATCAATATATCTAATCAATAAGCGTCTGTCTTGATGGTCTTTGATGTTTGGGAGGATATTTTCTAAAAATTTCTCCCCTTCTGCCTTTTTGTCAAATCCATACAAAAGTCCAGCGTACTCGATTTTTCTCATTATGCTGGTTTTTTTGGATTTGGCATGCAATAGCCAAAGATTCAATGTGGCATCCGCAGATTCGTATATGTTGACGTATTTTTCAAAGTTTTCAAGAAAATCAGTCGAAATTTGGTCTGCAAAAGACTTTCCATCAATTTCATTTGAAATTTCCCACCAGTCATCTGTCCATGAACCATTTGGGGAGAATTTATAAAACCGAAATTGAACGTCCGGTTGGTTTTTTTGCCAATAATTTTCAGGATTTCTGTTTATCCAGTCAAGCGCATCAATGAAAATATTCAATTCAACGGTGAATGTAATCTTGTCTTTTGTTGTTGTAACGCTCTTTTTAATATTCACACAGGCCGTGCCAATCGCACATTTACGAAAAAATTTCGTTCGTCCTTTTTTTGAAAAATTTAAAGCGTGCACTTTTTCAAAAAGAAATATGCACAGCTCGTCAAATACTGCCTGAGGGGATTTCATTAGCTTCGTGCTGACATGTTTTGGGAATTCATCGTCGGCAAATCACTATCCCAAAAATGTGTTGGCGTGTTGACCCGGAGACGTCCCGCATTCTGGTTCATGCGGCTTGCAACGAGGCTGGCCGACCTTTTACCGCCCCCGCAAAAACAACCCATCCAGCTCCTTCATCGACAGCTGCCGCCACGTCGGCCTTCCGTGGTTGCACTGGTCCGACCGGTCCGTGGTTTCCATTTGCCGCAGAAGGGCGTTCATCTCGTCGATGGTGAGCTTGCGGTTGGCGCGCACGGCGCCGTGGCAGGCCATGGTGCCCAGGATTTCATTGCGGGCGCGTTGCACCACCGTGGTGGCGTCGTGTGCGGCCAGTTCGGCCAGCACGCTGCGGGCCAATTCCACGGGGTCGCCCTGGGCCAGCGTGGTGGGCACGGCGCGCACGGCCAGGGTTTTGGGGGAGAAAGGCACGACCTCCAGGCCCAGCGTGGCCAGCACCTCGGCCGACTCTTCGGCGGTAGCCACTTCCTGCGGGGTGGCGGCAAAGGTGGCGGGGATCAGCAGGGGCTGGCTCGCAATGCGGGCGCCGCTGTCCACCTGGGATTTCAGGCGCTCGTAGACGATGCGTTCGTGCGCGGCGTGCATGTCCACGATGACCATGCCTTGGGCGTTTTCAGCCAGGATGTACACACCGTGTAACTGGGCCACGGCCTTGCCCAGCGGCCAGGCGGTGTCGTTTCCGCCCTGGCCCTGGGGCCAGGCGGCTTCATGTCCGGTATTGTTGCTGGGCCAGGCCACAGCGTCTGCTGCGGCAGTGGGGATAGATGAGGCGGGCGCAAAGGGCTGCGGCATGGCGTCTGCCTCAGCGGTGTTGGCCGCAGTGCCCCAGCTCACGAAGGGTGCAGCGGGGCCAGAAGGCGCGGTGGCTGCGTTGTCTTTCCGGGGCCCCCACAGGGCCTGCAGGTCGGCCACATGGTGGCCACGTTCTTCAAATTTGATAGCTGCTTGCGCTTGCCAGTTGTGCGCCAGGGGCTGATTTGGCTTGAAATTTTCGATGCTGCCCTGTGTCGAAGAGCCTGAGTCTGCTGATGCGGCAGCCCCTGCTGCTGCCAGCGCGGCGGCGCGGGGCGCGGCCAGCGCGTTTTCCACGGCGTGGCGCACGGCCTGGTGCACCTCGCGGCTGTCTCTGAAGCGCACTTCGATCTTGGTGGGGTGCACGTTCACGTCCACGCGGGCCGGGTCGATCTCGACATACAGCGCATAAATGGGTTGCTTGTGGCCGTGCAGCACGTCTTCGTACGCGCTGCGGGCGGCGTGGGTGAGCACCTTGTCGCGCACGAAGCGGCCGTTGACGTAGCAATACTGGTGGTCGGGGCGCGAGCGGGCGGCGTCGGGCAGGCCTGCGCGGCCGGTGACGGTGACAGGGCCCACGCGGTGCTGTACGGCAACCGATTGCGTGACGAAGTCTTCGCCCAGCACGTCCGACAGGCGGCGGGCCAATGCGTCCTGGGCATCGCCTTGGCCGGGGACAAAGGTGGCGCGCCATTGCTCCACCAGCTTGCCTTCGTGCCAGATGGCAAAGCCCACATCGGGCCGCGCCAGGGCATGGCGGCGCACCGATTCAATGCAGTGGGCCAGCTCGGTGGCGTCGGTCTTCAGGAACTTGCGGCGCGCCGGGGTGGAGAAGAACAGTTCCTTCACCTCCACCGTCGTGCCGGTGCTGCGTGCGGCGGGGCGCAGTTCGCCGCTGCGGGCGTCCAGCAGGAACGCGCTGGCCTGTGCGGCCGGGCGCGAGAGCAGGGCCATCTCCGACACCGAGGCAATCGCCGCCAGCGCCTCGCCCCGAAAGCCCATGGTGGCCACGGTTTCCAGGTCGTTGAGGTTGGTGATCTTGCTGGTGGCGTGGCGGCGCAGGGCCACGGGAAGTTCTTCGTGGGGAATGCCGCCGCCATCGTCTTCCACGGTGATCAGGCGCACGCCGCCGGCCGACAGGCGCACGGTGATCTGCGTGGCGCCCGCATCGAGCGCGTTGTCCACCAGCTCGCGCACCACCGAGGCGGGGCGCTCCACCACTTCGCCCGCAGCAATCTGGCTGATCAGCTCGTCGGGCAGGTCGCGGATGGGGCGGCGGGTGGCGGGGGGGGCAGGCTGTGCCGCAGCGAGGGTGGGGGTGGTGTCGTTCACCCGGCAGATTTTAGGGCGAGGGCTGTGCAGGGGCATCGGGCGATGGGAATCGACCGATGGGGATAATGCCCGCAACTTTTTAACGTCCGGTGCCCCACCGGCTACCCCATGGAACTGGTCACCTTTCTGATCGACTTCATCCTGCATGTCGACAAGTACCTCGAAGCCTTCGTGCAAACCTACGGTGCCTGGGTGTACGCGCTGCTGTTCCTGATCGTGTTCGTCGAAACCGGCGTGGTGGTCATGCCTTTTCTGCCGGGCGACTCGCTGCTGTTCATCGTGGGCGCGCTCTGCGGCGCGGGGATGATGAGTTTTCCGCTGGCCTGCGCGGTGCTCATTGCGGCGGCCATTCTGGGGGACCAGTGCAACTATTCGATTGGCCGCTTCTTTGGCCCCAAGGTGTTCCAGTGGGAGGATTCGCGCTGGTTCAACCGCCGCGCCTTCAACCAGGCGCACGAGTTTTATGAGCGGTATGGTGGCATCACCATCATCCTGGCGCGTTTCATGCCGTTCATCCGCACGTTTGCGCCCTTTGTGGCCGGCGTGGCCGAGATGGGGCGGGCCAAGTTCACGGCGTTCAATGTGGGTGGCGCGCTGCTGTGGGTGCTGGGCATTGCCACGGCGGGCTACTTCTTTGGCAACTTTGCCTGGGTCAAGGAGAACCTGGACAAGATCATCTGGGCGATGATTTTTGTGCCCGGCCTGATCGCTATTTTCGGCGCATGGCGTGCGGGGCGGCAGGCCAAGGCGGCCTGAGGCAATCATTTCATAGTTGCTATCAAAAAAAGAGCTGCTGGCGCTTGTTGAATAAGGGCGCCAGCAGCTCTTTTTATGCCAAATTCCCGTGGGGATCCGGCGCAGAGGGCGGGATCAACGGCGATAAGGCCTGCGCTGATCGCGGTCTTCGCCGATTTCGTGGCCGATGAGGGCGCCAGCTGCTGCCCCGCCGATGGTGCCCACCGGGCCGCCAAAGATGGCGTTGCCGGCCACACCACCGACCACGGCGCCGACACCGGTGCCAACCTGGGCGTTCGACGGATTCGAAGCGCAACCACCCAGAGCAAGGGCCGCAGTGCAGGTGGTCGCGAGAAGGATGTGACGGATTTTCATGGCAGGAGTCCTTTATGAGTGGATTCAGGCCTTGGCTCCCAGCAGCGGGTGCGTCTGGGCTCGACCTGTGGTGTCACTATCCATCCGGCGCCTGTGGCCTGGCGTAGGCACCCGTGGCATGCGCCTGTAGGACATGGGGCTCTGGGATCACGGTTTCCCCCTGCGCCTTGCCACCGCCGGGGCGTTGCTGGGTGTCCATGGATCAGGGTTTACGTGGCGTGTGGGGTGGTTGCCAACGGGCGGGCACCGGCAGATCATTTCCTGTGTAAACCCACCACTCATACAAGGGGACACCATGGACCAGCAATCACGTCGGATGGGCGCGCAGCTGACGGTGGCGCAACAGATCGGGTTGATTGTGGGGGTGGCGGTGCTGGCGCTCGTGCTCATCCTGGCGTTGAGCCTGGTGCGGGTGCAGCATCTGGGCAGGACGGTGAACGGCCTGGCCACCGAGCAGGTCGAGCGGCTGCAACTGGCCCTGCGCTGGCGCAGCAACATTGCCGTCAACGCCACCCGGGTGTTCTCCATCGTGCAGACCGAGGGGGACGACCTGCAGAACTACTTCAAGGACATGATGGCGGCGACCACGGCCGACACCAGCACGGTGCAAAAGCGCTACACCGAGCTGGAGAACAGCCCTGAAGGGTTGCGCATCCAGGAGGAGCTTGCCGCCGTGCGCAAGAGCTACCTGGAAACCCGCGACAAGTCCCTGGCACTCAAGAAAGCGGGCGACATGGCGCAGGCCAAGAGCTACGCCCTGGGGACGTTTGCGCCCGTGCTGAACCAGTACAACGCCGTGGCCGACAAGATGGTGAGCTACCAGGTGCAGCGTTCGGGCGAACAGGCGTCCGAGGCGGCTGCGCTCATCCAGTCCTACCGCATGGCGGTGCTGGCGGCGGGCATGGCGGGGCTGGTGCTGCTGGTGGTGTTGTCGTGGGTGGTGGTGCAGCGCATCCGCCGCTCGCTGGGCGAGGTCAGTGCGGTGGCGCAGCGCATTGGCGGGGGCGATCTGTCGCAGCCCATCCATGCCAGCGGGCGCGGCGAGGTGGCCGAGATGATGCGGGCGATGGAGGCCATGCAGACCTCGCTGGTACGCATCGTGGGTGATGTGCGCCACAGCAGCGACTCCATCGCTACTGGCTCCAGCGAGATCGCCTCGGGCAATGCCGACCTGAGCCAGCGCACCGAGGAGCAGGCCAGCAACCTGGAGCAGACCGCCGCCTCGATGGAAGAGATCACCAGCACCGTGAAGAACAACTCCGACACCGCCCAGCGCGCCGCCGTGCTGGCGGGCACCGCTTCGGCTGCGGCCGTGAAGGGCGGTGAGGTGGTGGGCCAGGTGGTGGCCACGATGCAGGACATCTCGGCCGCGTCGCGCAAGATCACCGACATCATCGCGGTGATCGACGGCATTGCGTTCCAGACGAATATCCTGGCGCTCAATGCTGCGGTGGAAGCCGCCCGCGCGGGCGAGCAGGGCCGGGGTTTTGCCGTGGTGGCGAGTGAAGTGCGCAGCCTGGCCCAGCGCTCTGCCTCTGCGGCCCGGGAGATCAAGGCACTGATCAGCGACAGCGTGCACAAGGTGGAAAACGGCACCCAGCTGGTGGGCGACGCCGGGCGCAGCATGGAAGACATCGTCACGCAGGTCAAACGTGTGAGTGACCTGATTGGCGAAATCTCGAGCGCCACGGGCGAGCAGACCATTGGCATCAGCCAGGTGGGCGAGGCCGTGACGCAGCTCGATCAGGTCACCCAGCAGAACGCTGCGCTGGTGGAGGAAAGTGCCGCAGCGGCCGACAGCCTCAAGCACCAGGCCGCGCGGCTGGCCGAGATCGTGAGCGTGTTCCGGCTGGGGAACTGATCGGGGGCGCCTTTTTCAGCGCTGCCCGCCCGCCTGCAGGCACAGGGTGACCAGCAGGGATGCGTGCTCCACCGCCTTGAGCGAATGCAGCGCGCGCGGCGCCAGGTGCACGAAGTCGCCGGGGTGCAGCTGCTGGATGCCATCCTCGCTGGCGAACTCGACCACGCCCTCGATGCACTGCACCGTGGCCTCGCCGGGGGTCTGGTGCTCCTTCATGGATTTGCCCACGGGGAGCACGACACGCATGACTTCGAGCTGGCCCGCTTTGAGGATGGCGGTGGTGATGGCTTCTGGCAGGCGGTGGCCCAGGGGGCGCACGCTGACGATCTGGCCGGATTGGGCGTGGGGCAGTGCCATGGTATTTCTCCTTCGTGAGATGAAACAACCCCCTGCGGGGCTACGCGCCTTCCCCCTTCACTAGCATCGCTGCGCGATGCGGAAGGGGGACGCCGCCAGTGCGGCGGGGCGGCCCTGGCACGGTGGCTGCTGGCCCGGGTTGCGCGCAGCGCGGTGGAGCAAAAAAGGAAGTGATGTGCCTGCCAATGTACCCCTGTCGCAGGGTGGTGAACAGGGGCGACTACACCGACCGGCTGCGCGCCAGCGGCGGGTTCTTGGCAAAGTAGCGTGTGATGCCGCGCATCAACGCATCGGCCAGCTGTTCCTGGTAGGCGCTGCTGCGCAGGCGCTTTTCTTCTTCGGGGTTGCTGATGAAGGCGGTTTCGACCAGCACGCTGGGAATGTCGGGCGCCTTCAGCACGGCAAAGCCTGCTTGTTCCACGCGGGGCTTGTGCAGTTTGCCCACGTTGCCGATCTCGCCCAGCAGCACGGTGCCCAGCTTCAGGCTGTCGTTGATCTGGGCGGTGGTGCTCATGTCCAGCAGCGCGCGCTGCACGTGCTGGTCTTTGGACTGCACATTGATCCCGCCCACCAGGTCGGCCTGGTTCTCCTTGTTGGCCAGCCAGCGGGCGGCTGTGCTGGAAGCGCCGCCCTGGCTTAGCGCGAACACGCTGGCACCCCGGGCCTCAGGGGTGGTGAATGCATCGGCGTGGATGCTCACGAACAGGTCGGCCTGCACGCGCCGCGCTTTTTGCACGCGGGTGCCCAGGGGCACAAAGTAGTCGCCGTCGCGCGTCAGGTAGGCGCGCATGGGGTTGCCGCCCACGGTGGTGGCGTTGATGCGGTCGCGCAGCAGGTGTGCCACGCGCAGCACCACGTCTTTTTCGCGCGTGCCTGCGGGGCCGATGGCGCCCGGGTCTTCGCCACCGTGGCCGGGGTCGAGCGCCACGATGATGAGGCGGTCGGTCTGTGTGGAGGTGGCTCGAATGCCGGGGCGCGCGGGTTCGGCGGGGGGCGGTGCAGTAGCCACCATGGGCGGCGGCTCGGGTGGGCCGGGGCGCTGGCTGCGTTGTGCAATCAGATCGCCCAGTGGGTCGTGCTCCGGTGGGGCGGGTGCGCGCGCAGCGGCTGCAGCGGTGGTCAGGGGTGGGTTGGGCGCCGGTGCGGCCTTGGCGGGGGCCTCCCGCAGGCGCTCGGCAATCAGCGCCTCCAGCGGGTCCACCGGCGCGGCCGGGTACAGGTCAAACACCAGCCGGTGCTGGTAGGCGGCCACGGGTGGCAGCGTGAACACCTGGGGCATGGCGGCCTGTTTCAGGTCGACCACCAACCGCACCACGCCGGGCGCGTTCTGGCCCACGCGGATGCCGGCGATGTTCGGGTCGTCCGGCTTGACCTTGGCCACCAGCTCGCGCAGCTCGGGGCTCAAGTCAATGCCCTCGATGTCCACCGCCAGCCGGGGCGGCGTGGTCACGAAGAACTGCTTGGCCACCAGCGCACCGTCGGATTCGATGGTCACGCGCGAATATTCGGGGGCGGGCCACACGCGCACGGCCAGGATGGTGGCGCCGCGCGCAATCTGCTGCGTGCCCAGCAACAGAACCAGGCTGCCCGCCTGCAGCACAGCGCGGCGTGACGGAAGGGGGGCAGCGGCGGGGCGGGCGGGCAGGGTGGGTTCGTTCACGGCGTCTCAGAGTGCTTGCAGCAGGCTGCGCCCGATGGCGGTGTGGGCGTGCAGCGTGACCTTCCTTTCGGTGTCATCCATTGCTTCAATGTGGATAGCAAGGTCCGCAAGTGGCGTAAGCCCTGCAGCCTTTTCCGGCCATTCTGCCACCTTGAGGCCGGGGTTGGCAAAAATGTCCCTGAAACCCGCGTCCTCCCACTCGCGTGGGTCGTCAAAGCGGTAGAAGTCAAAGTGCCAGATGGCCAGGCCCGGTGCCTCGTGGGGCTCCACCACCGCATACGTAGGGCTCTTGATGCGGCCCCCAACGCCCAGGGCGCGCAGCAGGTGGCGCACCAGCGTGGTCTTGCCCGCGCCTAGGTCGCCGTGCAGGGTCAGGTAGGCGTTGGCCAACTGCGGCTGCGCTGCAAGCTGGCGTGCAAAGGCACTGGTGTCATCCTCGCTGTGCCAGGTGATCTGACGGGGTGGTTCTGCCGGAGCGGCAGCGGCGCTTCCTACAATCTGGCCGGTATGTGGTGCAACAGTCAACTCGTTCCTCAAATGCAGGAGTGGGCCCGCGAACTGGGATTTTCCCAAATCGGCGTGGCGGGGGTGGACTTGTCTGCAGCAGAGCCCGGTCTCGCGGCCTGGCTGGCGCAGGGCTTCCATGGTGACATGCATTACATGGCATCGCATGGCATGAGGCGTGCCCGCCCGGCCGAACTGGTGCCCGGCACCGTGAGCGTGATCACGGCGCGCATGGATTATTTGCCCGGAAACACCGGCGGGCAGGCGCCGGGGGCATGGCAGGCATTTGAATGGGGGCGTCTGGCGCGCCCGGATGAAGGCGTCGTCTCGGTCTATGCCAGGGGGCGGGACTATCACAAGGTGCTGCGCGCACGCCTGCAAAAACTCAGCGACCGCATCGCCGAGGCGATCGGCCCCTTCGGCCACCGCGTATTTACCGACTCGGCCCCCGTGCTCGAAGCCGAGCTGGCCGCGCGCAGCGGCCAGGGCTGGCGGGGCAAACACACGCTGGTGCTCAACCGCGAGGCGGGGTCGATGTTCTTTCTGGGCGAAATTTATGTGGACATGGCTCTGCCCGCGAGCGAACCGGTCACGGCCCACTGCGGCAGTTGCAGCGCCTGCATCGACGTGTGCCCGACGCAGGCCATCATTGCGCCTCACCGGCTCGATGCGCGGCGCTGCATCTCGTACCTCACCATCGAACATGCCGGGCCCATCCCCCTGGAACTGCGCCCGCTGATGGGCAACCGCATCTACGGCTGCGACGACTGCCAGCTCATCTGCCCCTGGAACAAGTTCGCACAGGTCAGCCGGTTGCCCGACTTTGACGAGCGCAAGGGCCTGGCAGGCCAGCAGCTGGCGCACCTGTTCGCATGGGACGAGGCCACGTTTTTGCGCATGACCGAGGGTGGCCCCATCCGCCGCATTGGCCACGAGCGCTGGCTGCGCAACGTGGCCGTGGCGCTGGGCAATGCGCTGCGTGCCACCGGGGATGAAGCGGTGCGTGCGGCGCTGCAGTCCCGCGCCGAGGACACCAGCGCGCTGGTGCGCGAACATGTGGCCTGGGCGCTGAATATTGAATAAAAATGGATGCTAGCGCTTGATGGGTAAGCGCTAGTAGCTATCAAAAAATGAGTATTCGGGCTGTGGGTTTATGGGGCTTTACCGTGCCAGCAGCCCGGTGTCCCTGAGCGTTTCCACCATCCCTTGCGCAAATCGCTCGTAGCCGGCCGCATTGGCATGGATCTGGTCGGACCGCAGGCGCGCGTCGCCCAGCACGCCGGACCAGCCTTTGCTGTGCAGGGGGATTTTCAGCTCGCTCGCCACCTCTTCGTACAGCGCGTGGTCGCTCAGCCGGCCGGTGGAGGCTGCCAAAAGCGACAGCTCGGGCACGGCCACCAGCAGCACCTGGGCGCCAGTGGCGCGGGCTTCCGTGCAGATGCGCTGGATGTTGGCGCGGGTGGCGCTGGCGCTCTGACGGCGCAGGAAGTCGTTGCCGCCGATGCCCACGATCACCAGCGCAGGCTGGTGCGTTTGCAGCAGGGCTGGCAGGCGTTCGAGCGCCTGGGCCGAGGTGTCGCCCGACACACCTGCGTTGACCACCTTCCAGCCCGTCAGGCGCGCCAGCACGGCAGGGTAGGCGGTGTCGGCCGATGCGCCCACGCCGGAGGTCAACGAATCACCCAGCGCCAGCACCGTGGCACCGGTGGGCACGGCCTGGGAGCGCGGGGCCTTGCGCCCGCAGCCCGCCAGTGGCACCAGCGCCACTGCGGCCAGGCCCGCCATCAGGGTGCGGCGCCGTGCCAGAGCCAAGGAGTCGGAACGCAGGGCCATGCGTGAATCGGTCATCGCAGAAATCCCAGGGCAAAGGGCAGGCTGACCATGCCCAGCAGGGTGGACAGCGTCACCAGCCCGGCCACATAGGGGCCGTTGTAGCCCATGCGCGCCGCCAGCACATAGCAGGTGGAGGCGGTGGGCAGGGCCGAGAACGCCAGCAGCATGGTGGTCTGCACGGCGTTGAGCCCAAACAGCCGGGCCATCGCAAAAGCCAGCAGCGGCTGCACCAGGTGCCGGATGGACAACACCGCCACGCTCAGCCCCTTGCCGCGCGAGAGCAATCCAAACTGCAGGCCCGCGCCCGCCGCCATCAGCCCCAGCGCCAGCGATGCGGCACTGATGCGGCTGACCGTGGGGCTGGCCCACTCCGGAATCTGAAAGCCCAGCAGGTTGGCCACCAGGCCCGACACCGTGGCGACGATGAGCGGGTTGCGCGCCAGCTCGCGCGCAAAGCTGTGCTGGCCGTGCCGCGCCATCGGCCACACGGCCGCCACGTTGAACAGCGGCACGCACACGCCGATCAGCACGGCAATCATGAGCAGGCCCTCTGAGCCCGCCAGGCGCTCGGCGATGGCCAGGCCAATGAAGGAGTTGAAACGGAATGCCACCTGCGCACTGGCAGCGTGGTCGCGTGCGTCGATGTGTTTGCCCAGCCACGGCCAGTGCGGCAGGCTGTAGGCCAGTGCAATGCCCGTGACACCCATGGTCAAACCCGCAGCGATCAGGCCCGACGCGGCGCCGATGTCCACCGGGCTCTTGACGATGGACTGGAACAGCAGCACGGGGAACAGCAGGTAGTACACCAGGCTCTCCACGGGCTGCCACACCGAGCGGTTGAGGGCGGTGTACCGGCAGATCAGGTAGCCGCAAAGGATGAGGGAGAAGTCCGGGATCAGGAGCTGGGCGTAGTTCACGCACCGAGAATACTTGATGCGGGGCAAGTTCTTCGGGTTAGCCCTTATGTGGAATCCGCAGGGCTCCATGGGGCTGGTTGCGCATACCATCAGCGCTGTTTGTTACCCCGCACGAAGGAGAACTCCATGCATCGTCGTCAATGGCTCGCGCTGACCGTACTGGCTACCGCCGCAGGGTCCGCAGCCGCCCAGGGCTACCCCAACAAGGTGATCAAGCTGCAGGTGCCGTTTGCGCCCGGTGGCACCACCGACATCATTGCGCGCGTGATTGCCGACCCGCTGGGCAAAGCCCTGGGCCAATCCGTGATCGTGGAAAACAAGGCCGGTGGCGGTGGCATCGTGGGTGCGTCGGAAACGGCACGTTCGGCGCCGGACGGCTACACGCTGGGCGTGGCCACCGTGTCCACCACGGCGGCCAACCCCGCCATCAACCCCAAGACGCCCTACAACCCGCTGACGGACTTCACGCCCATCATCAACATTGCGGCCACGCCCAACATCATTGCGGTGCACCCGGGCTTCCCGGCCAAGGACTACAAGGCGTTCGTGGCCGAGCTCAAGAAGTCGCCCGGCAAGTATTCGTACTCTTCGTCCGGCACGGGCGGCATTGGCCACCTGCAGATGGAGCTGTACAAGAACCTCTCGGGCACCTTCGTCACGCACATTCCCTACCGCGGTGCGGGCCCCGCCCTGAACGACACGGTGGCGGGCCAGGTGCCCATGATTTTTGACAACCTGCCCTCGGCGCTGCCTTTCATCAAGGAAAACCGCCTGGTGCCCATCGTGGTGGCGGCGCCTCAACGCGTTGCCGCCTTGCCCAATGTGCCCACCTTCAAGGAAATGGGCCTGGAGCCCGTGAACCGCATGGCGTACTACGGCATCGTGGGCCCCAAGGGCCTGCCCAAGGACGTGGTGGACAAGGTCAACGCTGCCGTGCGCAAGGCACTGGAAGACCCGGCCGTGAAAAAACGCATCGAAGACACCGGCTCCATCGTGCTGGGCAACACGCCTGAGCAGTTTGCCGAGCAGATCAAGGCAGAGTTCGCCGTGTACAAGGATGTGGTGGTCAAGCAGAAGCTGACGCTGGAATAACCAGCACCGCATTCCTTCCTGCACAAAGCCGCCCGTTGCCACGGGCGGCTTTTTTCATGTGTTTTACGTGCTATTGTTTTTGGATGCTCACCGCCAGCCTGAACGCGATCGATAACTTTGTGGACGCCCTGTGGCTGGAGGACGGCCTTTCGCGCAACACGTTGGCAGCCTACCGGCGCGACCTCACGCTGTATGCGCAGTGGCTGGCAGAACAGGAGTCGCCGCTGGTTTTGGATGGCACGGCAGAGCACCACCTGCAGGGCTACTTTGCGGCTCGCCACGCGCAGACCCGCGCCACCTCGGCCAACCGGCGCCTCACGGTGCTGCGGCGCTATTTTCACTGGGCGCTGCGGGAGCGGCGCATCGCGGCCGACCCCACGGTACGGCTGCAGGCAGCGCGCCAGCCCCTGCGTGTGCCCAAGACCTTGTCGCAGGCGCAGGTGGAGGCCCTGCTGAATGCGCCAGACGTTGGCAACCCGCTGGGCCTGCGCGACCGCACCATGCTGGAGCTGATGTACGCCAGCGGGCTGCGCGTGACGGAGCTGGTGACGCTCAAGACGTTCCAGCTGGGCCTGAACGAAGGTGTGCTGCGGGTGATGGGCAAAGGCAGCAAGGAGCGGCTTGTGCCGTTTGGCGAAGTGGCCCGCCAGTGGCTCGACCGCTATCTGCACGAGGGCCGCAGCGCCATCCTGGGCGGGCAGCAGACGGACGACTTGTTCGTCACCCAGCGCGGCAGCGGCATGACGCGTGTCATGTTCTGGGTCATCGTGAAAAAATGGGCGCAGGTGGCGGGCATCACCGTGCCACTGTCGCCCCATACGCTGCGGCACGCGTTTGCCACACACTTGCTGAACCATGGTGCCGATCTGCGTGTGGTGCAGCTGCTGCTGGGCCACGCCGATATTTCCACGACCACCATCTACACCCATGTGGCGCGGGAACGCCTCAAGTCGCTGCATGCGCAGCACCATCCGCGCGGATAGCGCGGATCGGTACTGGTATCGCGGCCGTCTGCCGTTTGTATCTACGGCTTGTATACGCAAGGAAACCCATGAAAAAAACGATAACCGGCGCGTTGCTGATAGGCGCTGCCACCCTGGCCACGGCGCAGGCCTGGCCCACGGCCAAACCCATCCGCCTTGTGGTTGCTTATCCCGCCGGCGGCGTGAGCGACACGGTGGCCCGTGCGCTGGCCGACAAACTCGCGGTGCAGCTGGGCACCCCCGTGGTCATCGAGAACAAGGCCGGTGCGAGCGGCAGCCTGGGCGTGGATGCGGTCGCCAAGGCAGCGCCAGACGGCTACACCCTGGGCTTTGCGGCGGTGAGTCCGCTGGCGCTCAATCCGCACCTTGGCAAATCTCCATTCGATCCACAAAAGGACATTGCACCTGTGGTCAGCGTGATGTATTCGCCCGTGCTGCTCCTCGGAACCTCGGCTAGCAAGGCGGGGGATTTCAAGGAGCTGATCGCCACCGCACAGGCCCGGCCCGGTGCCGTGCGCTGGGCCACCTCGGGGCAGGCGTCGCTGGGCCACATCATGGTGGAGCAAATCATGGGCAAAAGCCAGGTGCAGATCACCCATGTGCCTTACAAGGGCGGTGGCCAGCAGATGAACGACGCGTTGGGCGGGCAGTTCGAGGTGTTGTCCACCAATGCGGGGCCTGCCGTGCTGCAGCACATCAAGGCGGGCAAGCTCAAGCCGCTGGCGGTGGGTGCGCCGGCACGGCTGGATTCGTTGCCCCAGGTGCCTACGCTGGCGGAGCTGGGTCAGCCCGCCGCCAACCTGTCGTCGCTGTTCGGCATCTATGCGCCAGCACAGACGCCCGCCGCTGTGCTGGAGCGCATCAACACCGAGGTGAACAAGGCGCTGGCATTGCCTGACATCCGCAGCAAGCTCGAAGCCACGGACAACGTGCCGACCGGTGGCACGGCGGCGGAGTTCGCGCGCCAGATCGCGCAGGAGTCGGAGAGCAATGCGCGCATCATCCGTGCGGCGGGCATCCAGGGAAATCAATGACCGCCTGAAAAACGAAGGGCCCTGGATGGCCAGGGCCCGTGCAGGCGAATGCAAGGAGCGAGGAGCGCCCCCGCCCCCGGGAGGCTAGTCTTCGTTGAGGCTCTCGGCCCAGGTCAGGGCCTGCAGGTGGGCCCAGTTGACCTGGCGGTTGGACAGGTGCAAGGCATCGGCTGCCTTGGCAAAGGCCACTTCATCACCACTTTCGCAGGCCTTGGTCAGCTCCAGGAACGGGGCAAACACACCGGTCCCGCGCAGCAGGGCATCCATCACGGGCTCGGGCAGGGCGACGGATTCCAGCGCCTTTTCAATCGGAACCCCCAGCATGGTGTCGAGCAGCGAGAACACGCCCACGACAAAGGCGTTGTCGCAGTCTTCGGGCGGCAGCAACTCGCCAGCCAGCAGCTCCATGAGGCGCCCGCGCACCACGGCGGTCTGGCCCACAGCGGGTGGTGCCCCTCCGGCGCGGGAGGTGGTCATCAGCAGGGCTGCCCAGCGGAAAAGCTTTTTGAGGCCCAGGATCATTACGGCATGGCGGAACGAAGTGATCTCGCACGACAGGCCAAAACCCGAGGAGTTGATGAAGCGCAGCAGGTTGAAAGACAGCGTGGGGTCTTTCTTGAGCAGGTCTTCGATCTCCGCCGTGCTGGCCTGTTTGCGCACCAGATTGATGAGCTGGATGATCGTGGCCTGCGAAGGGCGGATGGTGGTGGCCTTCACCAGCGAGGGGCGTGCGAACCAGTAGCCCTGGAACAGTTTCACCCCCAGGTCGCGCATCATTTCGTACTGTTCGGCGGTTTCCACCTTTTCGGCCACCAGCGTGGCCTTGCTGTGGGTGGTGGAAAACTTGACCAGCGGCCCCGCCAGCTCGGGCTTGAAGGCCTGCATGTCCAGCTTGATGAAAGACGCCAGCGGCAACCAGCTGGTGTAGGCGCGGCGCAAGGCCTGCTGGTCGAACGCCAGGCGAAAGCCGCGGGTGCGCAAGGCTTCCAATGTGGGGATGCGGCCTTCGATTTCCTCGGGCGTGGCGCTGTCGGGCAGGGGGGGGACTTCCAGCACCACCTTTTCGGGGTGGATCAGTTCGAGGTGTCCACCCGAAAGGCTGTCATGGGTGCAGTTGATGAACACCGTCTTCTTGCCGACCAGGGCCTCGGTGCCAGCGTACGACAGGGCGTTGAACAGCAGGGCGGCATCGCTGGCCGCCGTGTGCGCATCCGAGGCGGTGGACCGGTCAAACAGCTCATAGCCATAGACGGCGCGGGATTCGTCCACGATGGCCTGGCGCGCGATGATGGCAAGGTTTTCGTCCACGGGGTCAACCGCAGTCGGTGCAGCTTCGGGGGCGTCTTGTTCAGGTGTGGTCGACATGGGGTCCGCGGTGGTGAAGTGCTGGGCGCTGCAATGATTCTAGACCGGCACGCGGCGCTCGCCTATGAATCAATGTGTGGTGCACTCAGGCAGCGAGCTGGTCGGCCCAGGCGAGGGCCTGAAGGTGCGCAAAGTTGATCTGCTGGCTGGTCAGGTGCAGCAGGCCCGCCGTGCGGTCAAACACGACATCGTCGCTGGACTCGCAGGCTTCGGCCAGGGTCAGCAGGTCTCCCAGGAAGCCTTCGCGCCGCAGCAACGCCGCCGCCACGGGCTCGGGCACGTTGAGCAGGCCCAGCGCGGACTCCATGGGCATGGACAGCATCACGTCCAGCAACGAGAAAATGCCCACCACAAAGGCCTGGTCGGCTTCCTCGGGCGGCAGGGTTTCCAGGGCCAGCAGTTCCATCAGGCGGCCGCGCTCGACGGCGGTCTGGCCCACCGACGAAGGCGTGCCGCTGGTGCGCGATGCCGTGAGCAGCAGCGCCGCCCAGCGGAACAGTTTCTTGAGCCCCATGAGCATGACGGCCTGGCGAAAGGATGTGATCTCGCGCGTCAGGCCAAAACCCGCGGAGTTGATCAGGCGCATCAGGTTGAAGGCCAGGCCGGCGTCCTTCTTGAGTGTGTCCTCGATGTCATCGGTGCTGGCCTGTTTGCGCACCTGGTTGATGAGTTCGATGATGCTGGCCTGCGACGGGGTGAGCAGCTTGGCCTCCACCAGCGCGGGGCGAGCGAACCAGTAGCCCTGGAACAGTTGTACGCCCTGGCTGGACACCATGTCGTACTGTTGGGCGGTTTCCACTTTTTCCGCGATCAGCTCGGCCTGGCAATGGCGGCCTGCATAGCTGATGAGCACCGCCAGCTGGTCGGCGGCCAGCACCGAAAGATCGAGCTTGATGTAGTCCGCCAGCGGCAGCCACGGGGCGTAAGCCGACTGCAGCACCGTGTGGTTGAACGCCAGGTGAAAACCCCGGTCGCGCAGCTCTGCCAGGATGGGCATGCGCGTGGCAACTTCTTCGGCCGCCGTGTGGCCCAGCGGGGGGATTTCCAGCACCACCTTGTCGGGCTCCACCAGTTCGAGGTGGCCCCCGGAAAGGCTTTCATGCGTGCAGTTCACGAAGATGAGCTTCTTGCCCACCAGTTCTTCGGTGCCCGCGTGCGAGAGCGCCGTGAAGACCAGGATCACATCGGTGGCGGCCGTATGCGCCGCGCCGCTGCGCGAGCGATTGAACAGCTCGTAGCCAACCACCACCTGCTGCGCATTCACGATGGCCTGCCGCGCGATCATGGCGACGGAGGTCTGGTTGCCGGAGGGGGGGGCTGGGGGGGTTCCGGGGGCGGAGGGTGAGGTCATGGTGGGAGTATCGAAGAAAGAGGGGCCAGTGTCAGTGGTGGCTGGCGCGGCGGATTGTAGGAGCCGCTGCCGGCGCGCGCTGTAACCACAGGAATTCAGATTTGCTGGAGCCAGCGCAACTCGTTGTCGGTGAACCCTGCCTTGCGGCGGGCGGTTTCGTTGAACGGTGGTTTCAGGCGTGGGGCCTCGTACAGCTTGACCAGGGTGCCGTAGTGGGCCTCCGGGTCCACCCCTTGGCGCTCGCACAGCCAGCGGTACCAGTGGTTGCCGATGGCCACATGGCCCACTTCGTCGCGCAGGATGATGTCGAGAATGTCCACGGCGGCCAGCGCGTCGGGCGTGCCCACCTGGCGCAGCTTGGCCTGGATCTGCGGCGTCGCGTCCAATCCGCGGGCCTCCAGTGTGCGCGGCACCAGGGCCATCCGGGCCAGGATGTCGTGCTGGGTCTTCTCGCACATCGTCCACAGGCCCTGGTGGGCCGGAAAGTCGCCATAGTCATGCCCCTGGCTGCGCAGGTGGTCGCGCAGCAGGCGGAAGTGCCGGGCCTCTTCGCCAGCCACAAGCATCCAGTCGGTGTAGTAGTCGCGGGGCATGCCATCAAAGCGCCACACGGCATCCAGCGCCAGATTGATGGCGTTGAACTCAATGTGCGCAATGGCGTGAATCAGGATGGCTCGCCCCTGTGCGGTGGCGGGCGAACGGCGGGCGACGTCGGTATGGCGAAGCAGCGACGGCCGCTCGGGCCGACCGGGCAGTGCGCTGGCGTCCGATGGCGGCGAGGGGGCTTTTTCTGCTATTGAAAATATAGCTGCTTGCGCATGCAGATCCAGCGCTGCAGCCGCTTTTTGTTCAGGGTCGGCGAGGCACAAGACCTGCAATGCACGGTGGCGAAGCTCCATCCTTACAATTCTAGGCCCTGCCATTCGGAACACTGCGCACGCTTTGTAACGACTGGCGACTTCCCTGGGCTTGCGCAAACGCTGGCCTTTCCCCTTTTTCGGAGTGGTGCATGGCGATTTACGAACTCGATGGCATGGTGCCCCAGTTGGCTGCATCGGCCTGGGTGGCGGACAGCGCCCAGGTGATGGGCAATGTGGTGCTTGGCGAAGACACCAGCGTGTGGTTTGGCACGGTGATCCGGGGTGATACCGAGACCATCACCATTGGTGCCGGTTCCAACATCCAGGATGCCAGCGTGCTGCACGCCGACATTGGCAAGCCCCTGGTGGTGGGCGAGCGTGTGACGGTGGGCCACCAGGTCATGCTGCACGGTTGCACCATCGGCGACGAGTCGCTGATCGGCATTGGCGCCGTGGTGCTCAATGGCGCGAAGATCGGCAAAAACTGCCTGGTGGGCGCGGGTGCGCTGGTCACCGAGGGCAAGGAATTCCCGGATGGTTCCATGATCATCGGCAGCCCCGCCAAGGCGGTGCGCGAACTGACCCCCGAGCAGATCGAAGGCCTGCGCGAGAGCGCCCGGCACTACATCGACAACGCCCGCCGTTACCACAACGGCCTGCACAAACTCGCCTGAGCAGCGGCCGCTTTCTTTCGTTGCTGCGGCCCATTTTTTCTCCTGGAACCCCTGCGTGTCTGAACTCCACAAGTTTCTTTTCGAAGGCCTGCCCGTGCGTGGCATGGTCGTGCGCCTGACCGATGCCTGGACCGAAATCCTGCGCCGCCGTGCGGGCAACACCGCCAACGGCGCTTACCCCGCACCCGTGAGCGAGCTGCTGGGCGAAATGGCCGCTGCAGGCGTGCTCATGCAGTCCAACATCAAGTTCAATGGCGCGCTGGTGCTGCAGGTGTTTGGCGACGGCCCCGTGAAACTGGCTGTGGCCGAAGTGCAGTCGGACCTGAGCCTGCGTGCCACGGCCACCCTCAATGGCGAAGTGCCAGAAGGCGCACCGCTGAGCCAGATGGTGAATGTAGGGGGCGGTGGCCGCTGCGCCATCACGCTGGACCCCAAGGATCGCCACCCCGGACAGCGGCCCTATCAGGGCGTGGTTCCGCTGTACGGCGACCGCCACGAGAAGCTGGAGCGCCTGTCCGACGTGTTGCAGCACTACATGCTGCAATCCGAGCAGCTCGACACCATCCTGGTGCTGGGCGCCAACGATCAGGTGGCCGCCGGCCTGCTGATCCAGCGCATGCCGATCAAGGGCGAGGGCAACCTGGCCTCGGGCCTCTCGCACCGCGAGAACGAAGACCAGATCGGCCACAACGAAGACTACAACCGCATTGCCCACCTGGCCGCCAGCCTGACCCGCGAGGAACTGCTGACGCTGGATGTGGACACCATCCTGCGCCGCTTGTTCTGGGAGGAAAAGCTGCTGCGCTTCGAACCCCAGCAGGGTGCCAGCGGACCGCGTTTTGCCTGCACCTGCAGCCGTGAGCGCGTGAGCAACATGCTGCGCAACCTGGGCATCGAAGAAGCCGAGAGCATCCTGGCAGAGCGCGAGGACATCGAGGTGGGCTGCGAGTTCTGCGGCCAGCAGTACCGCTTCGATGCGGTGGATGCCGCACAGATTTTTCTGCCACCCACCGCCACCCAGCCGCCGGGGCCGACCGGCATCCAGTAGGCGTCCCAGCGCCCATTGCCGCCATGGAGCTGCAGCGGCCGGCCTAGGCACCGGGCGGATGACCATCGTTGACAATCGCGCGCGTTTTCCCCCGCTCTGCGCACCTAAGATGGGCGCCTTTCACACACGAGGTTCTCTGCAGGGGTGCTCCATAGAGCACCTGGCAGCTGCGCCGCATGGTGTGGCAAGAGGGGCTATGGATTTCTTACGTCGTGTATTTGTGGGCGCCCGAGGGCGGGAGGCTGTGCCTTCGCTGGAGCTGTGCGACAGCAGCCGTGCCGCAGGCGCGCCGGACTCGCTGCGTGCGGACACTGTGCTTGCGGCCCTCGACATCGACGCAGCGATCAATGCCCACGAGCGCTGGAAAACCCACCTCATGGACTACCTCGAAGGCCGCACCAGCGAGGGCCTGGACCCTGCGGAGGTGCGCCGCAGCGACCGTGGCGCGCTCGGGCGGTGGCTGCATGGCGTGGGCGGGGAATTGCTGGGCGACCAGCCTGCCTATGCAGTGCTGATGGCGCGCCACCAGTACTTTCACGAACAGGCCGCGGTGCTGGTGGAATGGGCCCAGCAAGGGGAATGGGAGAAGGCCGTGCAGGTGCTCCACGGCGGGTACCGCTATGGCTCCAGCCAGGTGGTGCTGCTGCTCAAGGAACTCAAGCGCGGCCTCGTGCAGCAAGCCTGATTACTGTCGCGCCCCCCCTCCCCAGCACGCATTTTTGGGGGATGCGCCCTGGTTTGCCAGGATTCAGGTGGTGCGTGTGTCCCGCCCCGTGAGCGCGGTGAACAGGCGGTACTCGCATTCAGGGTCGCTGCATTTTTCGCAGTTCCAGGCGCGAAGACGGGCAGGTGTGCGGGTGCTGGCATCGGATTTTAGGTCAAAAATGCCCCTGGCGCTTGATTGGTGAGTATTTGTTGCTATACTTTTAATAGCAATCAGTGCATTGGCAATGCGTTGCTCGCCATGCCCATACACCACCCGATAGCCCATGCCAGCTTGGGCCAGATCCACACGCAAACGTGCGTCGACTGCCTCCTGCGCCGCCCGTTCGCCAGCGGGGCAGGGCAGATCCAGCCCCATCAGCAGAATCAGGCTGGCCTCAATGACTTCCTCAGGGGGCAGGCCGCACAGGGCAGGGTTGCAGATAATGTGTACGGAACCGGCGGCAAGCTGCATGTGCAGCGCGTCGCTCAACGCCTGGGCTCCAGTGCCGGGCGCGCCGAGCAGAACGATGGTGGGCGAGGAGGGCACGGGGGCAGGTGGTCAGAAGATGGGGCGTCGCCCCCTGTGCCGTCGTCAAGACATCCGAACGGCGGTTTTTTGGGGGAGGGTCACTGAACCTCGGAGTGCAAACGCACGGGCTCAGCGTGGCGTGAACTGCACGTAGACCTCGTTGGGCTTGACCATGCCCAATTCGCTGCGCGCCTTTTCTTCCACCATGTCGAGCCCTTCCTTGAGGTCGTGCACCTCGGAAGACAAGCGCTCGTTGGCCTGCCGGGCCTGGTCATTGGCGACCTTTTGCACATCAATCTGCCGCTGCATCTCGTTGACGCGCGGCACACTGCCACGCCCCAGCCAGAGCTGGGCGTGCAGTGCTGCCAGCAGAGCCAGCAGGATGACAGGCACTATGCGGGAGCCCATGGCGGCGGTTTAGTCCTTGGTGCGATGCCGCGCCGTCCGACCGGCTGCAGCAGGCCATGCCTGTGTCCTGGGCGCGCTGCACGCCAGTGCACCCCTGGAACCGGCTTGGCCGGGCCACTGGGTGCGTCTCCCTCCCGCAGGAGAGGGGGAAGGCGCGAAGCGGCTCAGGGGGAGCTTCATTTCAGGTTGTAGAACGCAGCGCGGCCGGGGTACTGAGCGATTTCGCCCAGGTCTTCCTCGATGCGCAGCAGCTGGTTGTATTTGGCGATGCGGTCCGAGCGCGACAGCGAGCCCGTCTTGATCTGGCCAGCGTTGGTGCCCACAGCGATGTCGGCAATGGTGCTGTCTTCGGTTTCGCCCGAGCGGTGCGAGATCACGGCGGTGTAGCCGGCGCGCTTGGCCATCTCGATGGCAGCGAAGGTTTCGGTCAGCGTGCCGATCTGGTTGATCTTGATGAGGATCGAGTTGGCGATGCGCTTGTCGATGCCTTCCTTCAGGATCTTGGTGTTGGTCACGAACAGGTCGTCGCCCACCAGCTGTACCTTGTCGCCCAGGCGTTCGGTCAGGTGCTTCCAGCCGTCCCAGTCGCCTTCGTGCATGCCGTCTTCGATGCTGATGATCGGGTACTTGTCCACCCAGGCGGCCAGCATGTCGGTCCATTGCTGGGCGGTGAGCTTCAGGCCGCCTTCGCCTTCCAGCACGTAGTGGCCGTCCTTGTAGAACTCGCTCGCAGCGCAGTCCAGGCCCAGGGCGATCTGTTCGCCGGCCGTGTAGCCTGCGGCTTCAATGGCTTGCAGGATGAGGCGGATGGCCGCTTCGTGGTTTTCGACGCTGGGGGCAAAGCCGCCTTCGTCGCCCACGGCGGTGCTCATGCCCTTGTCGTGGATGATCTTCTTCAGCGCGTGGAACACTTCGGCACCCCAGCGCACGGCTTCGCGGAAGGTGGGGGCGCCCACGGGGATGATCATGAACTCTTGCAGGTCCAGGCTGTTGTTGGCGTGCGCGCCGCCATTGATCACGTTCATCATGGGCACGGGCAACTGCACGCTGCCCATGCCGCCCAGGTAGCGGTACAGCGGCAGACCGGATTCTTCGGCGGCAGCGCGGGCCACGGCCATCGACACGGCCAGCATGGCGTTGGCGCCCAGGCGGCTCTTGTTCTCGGTGCCGTCCAGGTCGATCAGCGTCTTGTCCAGGAAGGCCTGCTCGGAGGCATCCAGGCCCAGCACGGCTTCGGAGATTTCGGTGTTGATGTGCTCCACGGCCTTGAGCACGCCCTTGCCCAGGTACCGGCTCTTGTCGCCATCGCGCATTTCAATGGCTTCGCGGCTGCCGGTGGATGCGCCCGAAGGCACGGCGGCGCGCCCCATCACGCCCGATTCCAGCAGCACGTCGCATTCGACGGTGGGATTGCCGCGGCTGTCCAGAACTTCGCGGCCTACGATGTCAACGATTGCGCTCATTTTTTTCCTTTGGATAGATAAGGGTCAGACCGGGGCGTCTACGCCTTCGACCAGCACCATATTGAAAAACTCGGTGGCGCCTTCGCGCTTGGCGCGCGCGGCCCGGTACAACTCGGCGTCGTAGAAAGCCTTGGCATTGTCGAAACTGGGGAAGCGAAGCATGGCCACTCGTGCTGGCGTCCAATCGCCTTCCAAAGTCTCGAACTTTCCGCCGCGAACCAAGTATTCGCCACCATGGGCTTTCACCGCAGCGGGCGCGGCGGCCATGTACAGCTTGTACTGCTCGGGGTCGGTCACTTTCATGTCTACGATGATGTAGGCGACGGCCATTTTTTCGTCCTGTCAGTTGAAGTTGTTTTCGAGGAATCCGTTTTTCTTGGTGATGTCGTCCAGCGCCACCAAGGTCTCCAGCAACGCCTTCATGTGCTTGAGTGGCACGGCATTGGGCCCGTCCGACCAGGCCTCAGCGGGCTTGGGGTGGGTTTCCATGAACAGCCCTGCCACGCCCGCAGCCACACCGGCGCGGGCCAGCACAGGCACCATGTCGCGCGCGCCGCCGCTCACGGCGCCAAGCCCACCAGGTTTTTGCACTGAATGGGTCACGTCAAACACCACCGGCGCGCCAGACTTGCGCATCTCGGCCAGGCTGGTCATGTCGGCCACCAGATTGTTGTAGCCAAAGCTCACCCCGCGTTCGCAGGCGAGAAACCGGTCTTCCGACAGGCCAACTTCCAGCGCGGCAGCACGGGCTTTGTCGATGACGTTCTTCATGTCCCAGGGTGCGAGGAACTGGCCCTTCTTGATGTTCACCGGCTTGCCAGACTGCGCCACGGCACGGATGAAGTCGGTCTGGCGGCACAGGAATGCGGGCGTCTGCAGCACATCGACCACGCTGGCCACTTCGGCCACCTGAGCTGTGTCGTGCACATCGGTCAGGATGGGCAACTGCAACTGGCGGCGCACCTCGTCCAGGATCTTGAGACCCGCCTCCAGCCCCACACCACGCTGGCTGGAGCCGGACGAGCGATTGGCCTTGTCGAACGAGCCCTTGTAGATCAGCGGGATACCCAAGGCGGTGCAGGTTTCCTTGAGCTGGCCTGCGACGTCGAGCGACATCTGCAAACCTTCAATGGAGCAGGTGCCCGCGATCAGGAAAAAGCGCTGGTGGAGGTCGACGTCGAATCCGCACAGTTGCATGGCCGTTTTCCTCAGGCTTTCGCCGCTTGCTTCTGGTGTTCCACCGCCGCCTTGATGAAGGCATTGAACAGCGGGTGGCCGTTCCAGGGCGTGGACTTGAACTCGGGGTGAAATTGCACGCCGATGAACCAGGGGTGCACGTTTTGCGGCAACTCCACGATTTCGGTGAGTTCTTCACGCTGCGTAAGCGCCGAGATCACCAGACCCGCCTTGCGCAGCTGGTCCAGGTAGTTCACGTTGGCTTCATAGCGGTGGCGGTGGCGCTCGGTCACCACATCTCCGTAGATGCTGTGGGCCAGCGTGTTGGCCGATACGTCAGAGCTTTGTGCACCCAGGCGCATGGTGCCGCCCAGGTCCGAGTTTTCATCGCGCTTCTTGATCGTGCCGTCTGCATCTTTCCACTCGGTGATCAGGGCGATCACGGGGTGCGGGGTGGCGGGGTCGAACTCGGTGCTGTTGGCGTTCGCCAGGCCCGCCACATGGCGCGCGTATTCGATGGTGGCCACCTGCATCCCCAGGCAGATGCCCAGGTAGGGCACCTTGCGCTCGCGGGCAAACTGGGCCGTGGCGATCTTGCCTTCCACACCGCGTTGGCCAAAGCCGCCGGGCACCAGGATGGCGTCGTACTTGGCCAGTTTGGCCACAGCCTCTGCACTGTCGATGGTTTCAGAATCGACATGGTCGATCTTCACGCGCACATGGTTTCGCATACCGGCGTGGCGCAGGGCTTCGTTGACGGACTTGTAGCTGTCCGAAAGGTCCACATACTTGCCCACCATCGCGATGGTGACTTCGCCTTGTGGGTGCTCGGTTTCGTGCACCAGGTCGTCCCAGCGCTTGAGGCTGGTGGGCGGCGTGTTCAGACGCAGCTTGTCGCAGATCAGTCCGTCCAGGCCCTGCTCGTGCAGCATGCGGGGCACCTTGTAGATGGTGTCCACATCCCACATGCTGATCACGCCCCATTCGGGCACGTTGGTGAACAGCGAGATTTTGGCGCGCTCTTCTTCGGGAATGCGGCGGTCGGCGCGGCACAAGAGGGCGTCGGCCTGGATGCCGATCTCGCGCAGCTTCTGCACGGTGTGCTGGGTGGGTTTGGTCTTGAGCTCGCCAGCCGCTGCAATCCAGGGCAGGTAGGTCAGGTGCACGAAGGCCGCATTGTTGGGGCCCATGCGCAGGCTCATCTGGCGCACGGCTTCCAGGAACGGCAGCGATTCGATGTCGCCTACCGTGCCGCCGATCTCGACGATAGCCACATCCACAGCGTCCGGCGTGCCGATGCCAGCGCCGCGCTTGATGAATTCCTGGATTTCGTTGGTGACGTGCGGGATGACCTGCACGGTCTTGCCCAGGTAGTCGCCGCGGCGCTCTTTCTCCAGCACGGACTGGTAAATCTTGCCCGTGGTGAAATTGTTGGTTTTCTTCATGCGCGTTTCGATGAAACGCTCATAGTGGCCCAGGTCGAGGTCGGTTTCTGCACCGTCGTCGGTCACGAAAACCTCGCCGTGCTGGAACGGCGACATGGTGCCCGGATCTACGTTGATGTAGGGGTCAAGCTTGATGAGGGTGACTTTGAGTCCCCGCGATTCGAGGATCGCGGCAAGGGAGGCTGAGGCGATTCCCTTACCGAGGGAAGACACCACACCGCCGGTGACGAAGACAAATTTGGTCATGTCTTTTTTGGTGGTGGGAAATTGGGATTATAGATGGCACCCCGGCAGCACCCCGGCCGGCAGGGTCACCCCCGTCTGCTAAATTCGCTCCATGAATGAGCTTGCTGGCAAACACATTGTTCTGGGTCTGAGTGGGGGCGTGGCTTGCTACAAGGCGGCTGATCTGTGCCGCCAGCTCATCAAGGAGGGGGCCACCGTGCAGGTCGTCATGACCGAAGCGGCCGGGCAATTCATCACGCCGGTCACCATGCAGGCCCTGTCCGGTCGCCCCGTGTATGGCTCGCAGTGGGATGCGCGCGAACCCAACAACATGCCCCACATCAACCTGAGCCGTGAGGCCGATGCCATCCTGATTGCGCCCTGCAGTGCGGATTTCATCGCGCGGCTGGTGCAGGGGCGGGCGGATGAATTGTTGAGCCTGCTGTGCTTGGCACGTCCGGCGCACCAGGTGCCGTTGTTGCTGGCACCCGCCATGAACCGTGAGATGTGGGCTCACCCAGCCACGCAGCGCAACCTGGCCCAGGTTGCGCAGGATGGTGCGGTGGTGCTGGGTGTGGGCAACGGCGACCAGGCTTGTGGCGAGACTGGTGATGGCCGTATGTTGGAGCCTGGGGAGCTGCTTGAGGAGTTGATTGCCTTCTTCGTGCCCAAGGTCCTGGCGGGGCGCAAGGTGCTGGTGACGGCGGGCCCCACTTTTGAGGCCATCGACCCTGTGCGCGGTATCACCAACCTTTCAAGCGGGAAGATGGGCTTTGCCATCGCCCGTGCGGCCCGCGAAGCTGGAGCCGATGTCACTTTGGTGGCCGGGCCGGTGCATGTGTCCACTCCGCGTGGCGTGCGCCGTGTGAATGTGCTGTCGGCCGGGGAAATGTTGGCGGCGGTGGAGCGGCATGTGCAGGCGGCTTCGGTGTTCATTGCCACGGCTGCCGTGGCGGACTGGCGGCCTGCCAGCCAGTCTTCCCAGAAGATCAAGAAGGACGGATCGGGCCAGACGCCGACCCTGGGTTTTGTCGAGAACCCCGACATTCTCGCTGCGGTGGCGAAGTCATCGCATGCCCTCGCAGGCGATTTGTTCTGTGTCGGTTTTGCGGCGGAGAGCCATGATCTGCTGGCCCATGCGACGGCCAAGCGCGTGCGCAAAGGGGTACCGCTGCTGGTGGGCAACATCGGCCCTGCCACTTTTGGGATGGATGACAATGCCCTGTTGCTAGTGGATGCGGAGGGTCACCGGGAGTTGCCCCGTGCTTCCAAGCGCGTGCTGGCGCAGCAACTGGTGGAGGACATCGCCGCCCGCTTGCCGCCCCTGGGTTCGTGACTTTCGTTTTTAGGAGGTCGTATGAATACTGGCTCCACCAAGCCTGAATGGGACACACCGCCCAATGGCGATTTTGCGCGTTATGTGGAGCGGCTGAGCGCGTCAGCTCCCGCCAGGAGCGCGCAGGCACCATCCCCTGGCTCCACCACGGCATCTCAGCCGGCGGCTGCAGGTGGTGTGCGCCCGATGTCTCCGGCTGTTCCGCCGGACCTTGCCCAGGTTCTCATGCCTTTGTTCGGAGTGCTGCGGACGGTGCGTGTCGTGCTGTTGGTGCTGATTGCACTGCATGCCGTTGCGCTGTTTGTGTTCAGCCAGGGCTCTTTGCCGGGGCTGGTGGTCATGGGGGCTATTTGGTGGGGGCTCGGCTGGCTGATGGAGGCCGCGCCCAAAGCCCTATCATCCGCAGGCTCCGGCGCCACGCCAGGCGTGGCGCCCTTGCAGGAGCGGCTGCGGCAAGTGACCCAGCAGCGCAAAACAGGAAAGAAAAAATAGCTGTGAAGATTGATGTGAAGATTCTGGATTCGCGCATGGCGGACCAATTGCCAACCTATGCCACGCCCGGTAGTGCTGGCCTGGATCTGCGGGCCTGCCTCGATGCTCCGCTGACATTGCAGCCCAATGGTTGGCAGCTGGTGCCCACGGGGATTGCCGTGTACCTCAAGGACCCCGGGTATGCCGCGCTGATCCTGCCACGCTCGGGCTTGGGTCACAAGCATGGCATCGTGCTGGGCAATCTCGTGGGGTTGATCGACAGCGACTACCAGGGGCAGCTCATGGTGAGCGCCTGGAACCGCAGCGGCACTGCATTCACTCTGGAGCCGATGGAGCGACTGGCCCAGCTGGTGATCGTCCCGGTGGTGCAGGCACAGTTCAATGTGGTGACGGAGTTTGCAGCGACGGAGCGCGGTGAGGGCGGCTACGGATCTACCGGAAAAGGCTGAAAAACGAGCAACCAGCGGGCAGTGGGCGTGGTTGTAAGACGGCGCTTACCTTTGGAAGAGTCTGTTACTGACCAACTCGCAGCCTCCGCGTCTACGGTATGGGGTGCTCGCGCGTTGTTCCAATCAAGGCATGCGCATCGAGTCTGAGTTTTCAGAGCGCCATGCGCCAGCCCCCTGACTTTAGGAGTTTGAAAATGCTGCAATTTACCCGTTCCTTCGCCATCGCCGGTGCTGTCGTCCTCGTGGCCTCCTTGGCCGCGTGCGGCCATAACCGGTCGGCTCCTCCACCGCAATATTCGGGTGGCTACTCGGGTGGTTACCAGACCGCGCCAGCCTACCCGAACAGTCCGGCAGGCACGGAATATGGTCGGGTTTCCAATATTGAAGTGCTGCAGGGGCGCTCACAAGGCCAAACCTCTGGTGCAGGAGCTGTGATCGGAGCCGTGGTCGGGGGTGTGCTGGGCAACCAGATTGGCAAGGGCTCAGGCCGCGCCGCAGCGACAGGCGTAGGCATTGTTGGGGGAGCCGTCGCAGGCAATGCCATCGAGGGCCGCAACAACAGCCAGGAAGTACAGGGTTATCGCCTGTCGGTACAACTCGATCACGGGGGCTACCGCGTCTACGACGTGAGCAGCCCTGGGGATCTGCGCATGGGTGACCGTGTGCGCCTCTACAACGGCCAGATTTCTCGCCTTTGATGAACCGGCAGGTTGCGCGGGAGTCCTGAGTCGTTCAGGACTGCCCGTCAACGTGGTTCAGTGGAGCAGGTTGTTGCCAGGAGCCTGGGGCTGAACCCGAAAGAAACCGGTACCGGCGGTGCCACGGCCAATCTCTTCTTCAGTGGCTTCACGCACCGCTTGTACGGTCAACTGCAAGCGCAGCGCAATGCCCGCCAACGGATGGTTGCCGTCCAGAACCACATGTTCAGGATAGATCTCGGTCACCGTGTAGAGCCCGGTGCGGGGAGCATCGGGGTTGCAGTCTTGCGGCAAAGCGGCGCCGTCAAACGTCATTCCCTCTTCGATCTCTGCGGGAAACAGTGCACGCGGTTCCAGGAACAGCAATTGATCATTGAAGTCGCCGAAGGCGTCTTCGGGCTCCAGGTGGAGTGCCAGCGTGGCCCCGGGGCTGTGGCCTTGCAGGGCTTCTTCGATGCGGGGCAGCAGATCGTCTCCCCCCACCAGAAACTCCACAGGGTCATCGAGAACGTCCAGTTCTTCGCCCAGAGTGTCTTTCAGCGTCCAGGTCAGTGCGACCACACATTGTTGGGTAATTTCCATAGGAGAATTGTCGCAGTTTGACCAATGGCCCCGCAAAGGGGTAGACCTGTGCCCATGGATATCCAGCAACCCCTTTCTCTGCTCGGTGGCCTAACCCCCGCGCAATTCATGCGCCGCCATTGGCAGAAGAAGCCTTTGCTGGTGCGCCAGGCTATTCCCCAGTTCACGCCCCCAGTGCTGCGGTCCGAGCTTTTCGCGCTGGCCGCACAAGAGGGGGTGGAGTCCCGCCTTGTTCAATTGGCCAAAGGTGCGTGGAAGCTGCGCCACGGCCCTTTCCAGCGGCGTGCCCTGCCTGCACTCCAGCAGCCAGACTGGACCTTGCTGGTGCAAGGGGTGGACTTGCACAATGATGCAGTTCACGCGCTGATGCAGCAGTTCAGGTTTGTGCCGGAAGCGCGGCTTGATGACCTCATGATCAGCTATGCGTCCCCTGGCGGGGGGGTGGGCCCGCATTTCGACAGTTACGACGTCTTTCTGTTGCAGGCCCACGGCCGGCGGCGCTGGCGCATTGGCCGCCAGAAGGATCTCACGCTGCGTGACGGCATTCCGCTCAAGGTGTTGGCGCAGTTCGAGCCGGAAGAGGAGTTTGTGCTGGAGCCTGGCGACATGCTGTACCTGCCACCGCGCTATGCACATGACGGCATCGCCGAGGGCGAATGCATGACCTATTCGATCGGTTTCAGGGCCCCGGCCCGTGCTGAGCTTGCGCAAGAACTGCTGGTGCGCCTGGCGGAGGATGCTGCCGATGAGGGCAGCCCCTTGTTGTACCGAGACGCGCAGCAGGAGGCTGTGCCTCAGCCCGCCGCCATTCCCGCGGGGTTGCAGGATTTTGCGCGCGATGCACTGGCCCGCGTGCTGGCGCAGCCCCTGGTGCTGGAGCGCGCGCTCGGTGAATATCTGACCGAACCCAAGCCCAGTGTGTGGTTCGAGCCAGGGGATGCGGGTGTGATGCTCGAAGGTGTACGCTTGGATCGCCGCAGCCGCATGATGTACGACACGCACCATGTGTTCATCAATGGCGAGAGCTACCGCGCCGCAGGCCGCGATGCGACGCTGATGCGCCGCCTGGCCGACGAACGCCGGTTGAGCGCCCGCGAACTGGCGCGCGCCAGTGACGATGCGCTGGAGTTGCTGTCGTCCTGGTGTGATGCGGGCTGGGCCCATGTCTGGACTGAATAGACTGTCGCACCCAAGGAGACATTGCCATGACCGAGGCTTCCACTCCCCCGAATTCGCTGCCTGATCTGCCTTCAGGGCGTTTCAGTGGCAGAGAGGCGTTTCAGCAGATGGTGCGCGATGCGATTGCTACCGCCGCCCGGGATGGCTGGAAGGAAATTCTGATCAGCGATGCGAATTTTCATGACTGGCCCCTGGGTGAACGTGGCGTGGTCGAGGCCCTCCAAGATTGGGCCCATGGGAGCCGGCGGTTCACCATGCTGGCGTGCAGCTACGACGACGTGATTCGCCGGCATGCGCGGTTTGTACGCTGGCGGGGCACCTGGGACCACATCATCAGTTGTCGCCGCAGCCCGACCGCCGATCCCTTGGATATTCCCAGCGCGTTCTGGTCGCCGCAGTGGGTGATGCAGCGGCTGGACCCGGAGCGGTGTGTAGGTGTTACCGGCAACGAGCCGGACCGGCGGGTGCTGCTGCGCGAGACCCTCAATGAGTGGGTACGCAGCAAAAGCACGCCCGGTTTTCCCGCATCCACGCTGGGGTTGTGAGCAAAATGCACGCTTTGTGCCTTGTCAATCGGGTGTAAAGGTTTCGTCAGTGTTAGTCTGTATTGACTAAATACCAATATAATCGGCGGCTGCGCCAAAAAGGTGCAAGCCAAGCGCATTGTGCCAAAGCGTACCGGGGCTTTCAAAAAGCCTGACGCCGTGGCTTTTCAAGATTCTGTCTGTCCAACTAGGAAAATCGAAATGAAGAACTCTCTCGTTCTGGCCGCCCTGATCGCTGCTGCAGCACTCGCCGCTTGTGGCAAGAAGGAAGAGCCAGCTCCAGCGCCAGCACCTGCTGCCGTGGAAGCTCCAGCACCCGCACCAGCTCCTGCCGCTTCTGAAGCCGCTCCTGCTGCTTCCGACGCTGCTTCGGCTGCTGCCGCACCCGCTGCTGACGCTGCCAAGGCTGCTGCTGACGCTGCTGCCACCGCTGCTACTGGCGCTTCCGCAGCCAAGTAATTCGCTGCAGGCCACAGCGGGTTGCAAGACCCGCTATCGCCCCGAAAGCCCCGCATCGCAAGGTCGGGGCTTTTTCTTTTTGGCGGTGCCTTCCTTCCCTGGGGTTGGTCGTTTGCGACATGGCCAGGGTCACTTCATCCTGCAACTGAAAGCCAGGGTGTTCCCATCGTTGGGCTGGCGACGGTGATTTCGTCGGCGGGCCACTCCAGCGCAAGACCCAGTGCCTGTTGGGCGAGGGCGGGGGCATTGTTCTGCGCGCTCAGGTGGGCGGCCACCACACGCTGCAGACCAGGGTGCCGCACGGCGCGCAGGATGTCGGCTGTCGCCAAATTGGCCAGGTGCCCATACGGTCCTCCGACGCGGCGCTTCAGAAAGGCCGGGTACCGGGACGCTTCGAGCATTGCGGGGTCGTGGTTGGCTTCAATCATGAGCGCATGGCAGCCCTGCAATTGCTGCAAAACATGGTCACTGGCGTGGCCCAGGTCGGTCAGCACACCCAGGTGGGTTGCACCGTCCGAGCAGCGCAGCTGCAGCGGTTCGCGGGCATCGTGTGGCACGGTGAAGGGCAGGGCGCTGAAGGTGCCCAGGTCCAGGGCCTGCATGTCGTGCGCGATGCGCAGCATGCCATCAAAGTCGGGCGCGCCCAGGGCAGCGTAGGTGCCTTGGCTCATCCACACCGGAATACGGTGGCGCACCGCCACGGCCAGCGCACAGCCGATGTGGTCCGAGTGTTCGTGGGTGATGAATACGGCATCCAGGTCTTCCAGCTGCAGTTGCGCTTGCGCCAGGCGGGCCTGCAGTTGCCGGATGCCGAATCCACAATCAATGAGCAGGCGGCGGACCTGCGGGCCGCTGCTGCCTTCCACCACTGTGGCGTTGCCCGTGCTACCGCTGCCCAGGTTTTTGAAGCGCAGCATGTCGTGGTCGAAAGCGCTTCCCGTGCAGCGTACCCCCGCTCCACGGGCAGGCGGCCGGGGCAATGGAGGTGGCGTGCGCCGGGGGTGCTTATTTCAGATCGTCGGCAATCACGCGCACGATGCGCTCGGCATTGGCTGACGACTCGGGGACGCCAGCCTCATTGAGCACCGACACCGTGGTGGACTCGCCCTGGCTGCGCACCACGATGCGGTACTTCAGTGGAGGCGTGGCGTTGGACGAGCTGAAGAGTTTGCCGAAGAATCCTGGGTCCTTCTTTTCGGCATTGGGGGCCACATAGCGCACAAAGTAGGTACCTTCGTTGCGATTGCGGTCTTCCACCGTGAAGCCTGTGCGGTCCAGGGCCAGGCCGATGCGGCGCCATGCGCGGTCAAAACCCTCGTCGAGCTGGACCACGGGCTTGTTGTCCACCGTGGCCATGCGGGCAGATTGAGCACGTGGTGCGGGAGCTGCGGCCACCGCCTTCGACTGCTCCTGGCTCACACCCAGCTTGACCATCAGGCGGCGCAGGAATTCGGTTTCCAGCTCGGGGTCAGAGGGGCGGGGCTGCCACACCGTGTTGTCCTTGGTGGCCGTGCCGTAGACCTCGATCATCCCGCGGTGGGTGATGTAGACCTCGGTGCCGCCATTGGCGTTGCGCTCCAGGCGGGTGCGGAACTTGTCGCGCTCACCGGTGGAGTACAGCGAGTCCAGCAGCTTGCCCAGGGTTGAGCGGATGAAGTCCTGTGGCAGTTTGGCGCGATTTTCAGCCCAATCGGTTTCCATGATGCCCACGTTGGGCTCTGCCTGGGCCAGGTTGAAACCGCTTTCTTGCCAGAAGTCGCGCACGGGCTCCCAGAGCTTGTCGGCCGGGCGATTGACCACCAGCCAGCGCTGGTTGCCATCGCGCTCAATGCGCACGTCGCCCAGTTGCAGGGCGGCGGCGTTGGCAGTGCCCGATGGCTGCGCAGCCTGGCCGGCCTGCATGGCGGCAGCCGAGACAGCGCCGCCAGGGACGTTGTAGCGTGAATCGCGCGACAGCTGGGTCAGGTCTGGTGGGACTTCCAGGGTCGAGCCTTTGGTGGCGCTCTTGTAGTCGATCTTGTCGCCCTCCAGGGCGGCACAGGCGGACAGGGCCATGGCAAGGGTCAGCAGGCTCAGGCGGGTGGTAGCAGCTTTCACGCGGAAATCCTTGGAGAGTGTCTCGGGGAGCGGGCGCAGCCCGGATTAGATCAGGCCGCTGTTGCGCAGCGCAGATTCGACCACAGCCTCGTTGCTGGTGGTCAGCGGCGTCATGGGCAGGCGCATGGTGCCACCACACAGGCCCATGCGGGCCACGGCCCATTTGACCGGGATGGGGTTGGCTTCGACAAACAGGTTCTTGTGCACGGGCATGAGCTGGAACTGGATCTGCATGGCACGCTGGACATTGCCAGCCAATGCGGCCACGCACAGCTCGTGCATGAGGCGGGGCGCCACATTGGCCGTCACGCTGATGTTGCCATGGCCGCCGCACAGCATGAGCGCCACGGCGGTCGGGTCGTCGCCCGAGTACACACCAAAGCCTTTGGGCACATCGCGGATGAGCCATTGGGCGCGCTCGATGTTGCCGGTGGCTTCCTTGATGCCGATGATGCCTGGCACCTGGGCCAAGCGCAGCACGGTGTCATGCTGCATATCGGCCACCGAGCGACCGGGCACGTTGTACAGCACGACAGGCAGGTCGCCCGTGGCTTCGGCAATCGCCTTGAAATGCTGGAACTGGCCCTCTTGCGTGGGCTTGTTGTAGTACGGCACCACTTGCAACTGGCTGTCGGCCCCCACGCCACGCGCGAACTTGGCCAGCTCGATGGCTTCAGCGGTGGAGTTGGCTCCGCAGCCGGCCATGATCGGCACACGCTTGGCAGACTGCTCCACGGCCACGCGGATGATTTCGCAATGCTCTTCGACGTTGACGGTCGGCGATTCGCCCGTGGTGCCCACCACGCCGATGCAGTCGGTGCCTTCGGCAATGTGCCAGTCGATCAGTTTGCGCAGGGCCGGGTAGTCCACGCTGCCGTCCTCGTGCATGGGAGTGACGAGGGCGACGATGCTGCCGGTGAGGGCGACGGAAGAAGAGGTCATGTCCGCAGTGGTAAACGGTAAAAGGGCATTCTAACTAGCCCACATGGGCAAAAGATGTCGTGAGGGTCCACCAGACTGTGGGAGTTCCCGCACGGCCGTGATGCGTTGCACGAAACGGTCGGGGTTTTGTTGGAAGCCGTCTTCATAGGCCACGGTGCGCAGTCCGGTGCAGGCGGTTAGCAGTTCCCCGGGCTGCAGAAGAAATTCGGGCCGGGCCGGGCGGCCCACGGTGTCGTTGCCGTGGGCGAAGGTTTCGTAGATCAGCACGCCGCCCGGTGCCACGCTCTCCACCATGGTGGCCAGCAGGGGCCGCCACAGGTAGTTGGTGACCACCACTGCACCAAACTGACGGCCTGCAAAGGGCCATGGGCCCTTCTCGATGTCGGCCAGCACCAGCTCCCCCAGCCCCTCGCAGGCGGCCAGGGCCTCGGCAGAACGGTCGACCCCGACCACGGGGTGGCCCAAGCCGCGCAACCAACGCAGGTGGCGCCCTGCGCCGCAGGCCACGTCGAGCGCGGTGCTGCCCGGCGCGATCAGATGGGACCAGCGGCGAACCCAGTCGGAAGCGGCTTCGTTACCGTGCATTGTGTTTTGCTGCAAAAAATATAGCTAATAGCGCTTTATGGATAAGCGCTGGAGGCCAAAAATAGTTGAAATTTTGAGGTGCAGGCTCAGAAGCAAGCCCACATCTGGTCGGCCAGCATCACCATGAAGTCCGGCACCGTATACATGCCAAACACCGCGAGGCACAGCAGCACGGCAACCGTCCAGGCCAGCCAGCGCCAAGCCCACGGCACGCTCCGGCCGGGTGGCGTGGGAGATGTGCTGGCGGTCGGCATGGTGGTGTCTGGATGGCGTTGCCGGGTTCAGGCGGGTTGGGCCGCGCCGCGCTGGATGGGGTTTTCCCGGACCGGCAGGTTCACCAGTCCGGCGAACACCCCAAGCCCAATGGCGATGTACCAGACGATATCGTAGCTGCCTGTAACGTCATACAGGTAGCCGCCCAGCCACACGCCCAGAAAGCTGCCGATCTGGTGGCTGAAGAACACAAAGCCGCCCAGCATCGACAGATGCTGCACGCCAAAGATCTGCGCAATGGTGGCGTTGGTGGGTGGAATGGTAGACAACCACAGCGTGCCCATGACCGCCGAGAACACATACACCGACAGCGGCGACAGCGGCACGAGCAGGAACACAGTAATCACCACCGCGCGCGCGAAGTAAATGAAGGCCAGGATGAACCGCTTGGGCATGCGCTGGCCCAGGGTGCCGGCCACGTAGGTGCCCAGCACATTGAAGAGGCCGATCAGCGCCAGCGCATAGCTGGCCACCTGGGGCGACAGGCCGTGGTCCTTGAGGTAGCTGGGCATGTGGACCCCAATGAAGACCACCTGGAAGCCGCAGACGAAGTAGCCCGCCATCAGCAGGTTGAAGCTGGGATAGCGGAAGGCCTCGCCCAGCGCCTGCACGATGGTCTGCTCGCGTTTGACCGGGGCGGCTCCGGCAAAGCTGGGCTCGCGCAGGCCAAAAGCCAGGGGCACGATCAGCAGCACCATCAGCGACAGCGCCAGCAGCGCCTGTTGCCAGCCCAGGCCAGCGATCAGCCAGCCTTCCACCGGCACCATGAGGAACTGCCCGAACGAGCCTGCCGCAGCGGCCACGCCCATGGCCCATGAGCGGCGCTCTGGCGCAATCTGCCGCCCCAGCACGCCATAGATCACCGCATAGGTCGTGCCAGCCTGCGCTGCGCCGATGAGCACGCCAGCAGTCAGTGCAAACAGGGTGGGCGTGGGCGACAGCGCCATGCCCGCCAAGCCCAGGCCGTACAGCACGGCACCGCCCATGAGCACACGGAAGGCGCCAAACCGGTCGGCCACCATGCCCGCAAAAATCCCGATCAGGCCCCAGGACAGGTTCTGGATGGCAATGGCCAGCGCGAACGACTGGCGTGTCCAGCCCATTTCCTGGGTGATGGGCAAGAGCCACAGCCCGAACCCGTGGCGGATGCCCATCGACAGTGTCACGATGGCCGCGCCACAGGCGAGCACCTGGAACATGGACAGTTTGGGAGGATTCATATGCATGCGCAGGAATGTAGCGAGATTGGGCGAAACGCGCTGATACACCGGTGACCAATACAGTTGCAAGCAGGGTCAGGCTTTGCGAGCCTGCTGGAGGACTGGTTTTATATCCAGCTATTGCTGCGCTGCCGCACTACAATCCGCCCCATGTCTGCCAAACCGTCCCCCGTGTCCGCCAGTGAATATTCCGAAGGCTCGATCCGTGTGCTCAAGGGCCTGGAGCCCGTCAAGCAACGCCCGGGCATGTACACCCGCACCGACAACCCGCTGCACATCATTCAGGAAGTGCTGGACAACGCCGCCGATGAGGCGCTGGCTGGCCACGGCAAGAAGATCCGCGTCACGCTGCATGCCGATGGCTCGGTCAGTGTCGAAGACGATGGGCGGGGTATTCCCTTCGGCATGCACCCCGAGGAAAACGCCCCGGTGATCGAACTGGTGTTCACCCGCCTGCACGCGGGCGGCAAGTTCGACAAGGGCAAGGGCGGCGCCTACAGCTTCTCAGGCGGCCTGCACGGCGTGGGCGTGAGTGTGACCAACGCCCTGGCGACGCGGCTGGAGGCGACGAGCTACCGCGAAGGCAAGGCGGCGCGCCTGGTGTTTTCGGCCGGGGATGTGATTGAACCCCTGGTGGCCCGGCCGCTGGAGGCGGGCGAGCGCAAGCAGGGCACCTCGGTCCGTGTATGGCCTGATGCCAAGTATTTCGAGTCGAGCGCGTTGCCCATGGGCGAGTTGACCCACCTGCTGCGCAGCAAGGCGGTGCTCATGCCGGGCGTGACGGTGCAGCTCGTCAACGAGAAAACCCGCGAGACGCAAACCTGGCAGTACAAAGGCGGCCTGCGCGACTACCTGATGCAGACGCTCAACGGTGACCCGGTGATCCCGCTGTTTGAAGGCGAGGGTTTTGCCGACCGCAACAACGAAAGTTTTGCCGAAGGCGAGGGCGCATCCTGGTGTGTGGCCTTCACCGAAGACGGCCAGCCCGTGCGCGAGAGCTACGTCAACCTGATCCCCACCAGTGCGGGTGGCACCCACGAAAGTGGCCTGCGCGACGGCCTGTTCAATGCCGTCAAGAGTTTCATCGAGCTGCACAGCCTGTTGCCCAAGGGCGTGAAGCTGTTGCCCGAGGACGTGTTTGCGCGCGCCAGCTATGTGCTCAGTGCCAAGGTGCTGGACCCGCAGTTCCAGGGCCAGATCAAGGAGCGCCTGAATTCGCGCGACGCGGTGCGCCTAGTCAGCGGCTTTGTGCGCCCCGCGCTCGAACTCTGGCTCAACCAGCACGTTGAATACGGTAAGAAGCTCGCCGAGCTGGCCATCAAGGCCGCGCAAACCCGCCAGAAGGCGGGCCAGAAGGTCGAAAAACGCAAGGGCTCGGGCGTGGCCGTGTTGCCCGGCAAGCTCACCGACTGCGAAAGCAAGGACATCGCCCACAACGAAGTTTTCCTGGTCGAGGGCGACTCGGCTGGCGGCAGCGCCAAGATGGGCCGCGACAAGGAAAGCCAAGCCATCCTGCCGCTGCGCGGCAAGGTGCTCAACACCTGGGAGGTGGAGCGCGACCGCCTGTTTGCCAACAACGAAATCCACGACATTTCGGTGGCGATTGGCGTGGACCCGCACGGCCCCAACGACACGCCGGACCTGAGCGGCCTGCGCTACGGCAAGGTCTGCATCCTGGCGGATGCCGACGTGGACGGCTCGCACATCCAGGTGCTGCTGCTCACGCTCTTCTTCCGCCACTTCCCCAAGCTCATCGAGACCGGCCACATCTACGTGGCGCGCCCGCCGCTGTTCCGTGTGGACGTGCCCGCGCGCGGAAAGAAGCCCGCCGCCAAGATGTATGCACTGGACGACGGCGAACTGACTGCCATCCTCGACAAATGCGCCAAGGACGGTGTGCCGAAAGAGAAGTGCCAGATTGGCCGCTTCAAGGGCCTGGGTGAGATGAACGCCTCGCAGCTGTGGGAAACCACGCTCAACCCCGACACCCGCCGCCTGCTGCCCGTGCAGCTGGGCGACATGGACTTTGCCGCCACCGAAGGCCTCATCACCAAGCTCATGGGCAAGGGCGAAGCCGCCGCGCGCCGCGAGCTGATGGAGCTGCATGGCGATGCGGTCGAGATCGATATCTGACCGCATCGACACGCTCCACCCGGTGTTTGTGATGAAAAATCCCCTTAAAAACAGTGCCCTGCGCTTGTTTGTATTGGGTATGCTGCTATGTTTTGTGCAGCAAGTGGCCCATGCGGACCTGTGGGCGCACGTGGACGAGCGCGGCGTGACGCACTTTGCCGCCGAGCAGATCGATGCGCGCTACCAGCTGTTTTTTCGTGGCAATGACTTTGACTCGACCCGGGATGTGCCCGCCAATGCGTCGCCCATGCCCTACGCGCTGCCTGCAGCAGGTGCGCGCCTGCTGGCTTTTTTTGATATCGCGCCCGACTACAAGCGGGTCAAACACCACCTGCGTGCTGCGTCCAGCAAACATGGCGTGGACTACGAATTGCTGCAGGCTGTGATCGCGACCGAGTCCGGTTTTGACGCCACTGCCGTGTCGCCCAAGGGCGCCGTGGGCCTGATGCAGGTGATGCCCGCCACGGCCAACCGGTTTGGCGTGAGCACGGATGCAAAACGCACGGTGGAGCAAAAGCTGGCCGACCCGGCCGTGAACGTGCCCACCGGCACGCGCTACCTGCGCCACCTGCTGGACCTGTTTCCAGGCCGCATGGACCTGGCTGTTGCCGCCTACAACGCTGGCGAAGGCGCCGTGCAGCGCGCGGGCAACCAGATTCCGGCCTTCAAGGAAACGCAGAACTATGTGCGCACGGTGCTGGGCCTGTATGCCCAGCTCAAGCCGCCAGCCCCGGTGCTGGCGCAACGCGCCGTGCCGGGCCGCGTGCGCATGGAGCTTTCGGGCGGCGCGCAGAACCGGGGCAACCTGCCACCCACCAGCGTGGCGCAGACCCGCAGCGCCCCCCAGAACGTGAACCCAGAAACTGTACCCAACGAATGAGCGACCAACCCACTCTTGATTTCACCACCGCAGGCGACGACGGGGGCGACTCCCTGGGCCTGGCGGGCTATGCCCAGCGCGCCTACCTCGAATACGCGCTGTCGGTCGTCAAGGGCCGTGCGCTGCCCGATGTGTGCGACGGCCTCAAGCCCGTGCAGCGGCGCATTCTGTATTCGATGGACCGCATGGGCCTGGGCTACAGCGGCCCCACGCGCAGCGCGGCGGCCAAGCCGGTCAAGAGCGCCCGGGTGGTGGGTGATGTCATTGGCAAGTACCACCCGCACGGGGACACGGCGGCCTATGACGCCATGGTGCGCATGGCGCAGGACTTCGCCCAGCGCTACCCGCTGGTGGACGGCCAGGGCAACTTCGGCAGCCGCGACGGTGACGGCGCCGCGGCCATGCGCTACACCGAGGCGCGCCTGTCGCGCATCACCAGCCTGCTGCTCGACGAGATAGACGAAGGCACGGTCGATTTCGCCCCGAACTACGATGGCTCTGAGCAGGAGCCGCGCCAGCTGCCCGCACGCCTACCGTTCGCGCTGCTCAATGGCGCCAGCGGCATTGCCGTGGGCCTTGCCACCGAAATCCCGAGCCATAACCTGCGCGAAATTGCCGACGCCTGCGTTGCGCTCATCAAGACGCCGTCGCTCAGCCAGGAAGATCTGCTGGCCCTGGTGCCCGGCCCGGACTACCCCGGTGGCGGCCAGATCATCAGTGCGGCCTCCGACATTGCCGATGCCTACCGCACGGGCCGGGGCAGCCTCAAGGTGCGCGCGCGCTGGAAGATCGAAGACATGGCGCGTGGCCAGTGGCAGCTGGTGGTCAACGAGTTGCCACCCGGCGTGAGCACGCAAAAGGTGCTCGAAGAGATCGAGGAAATCACCAACCCCAAGGTCAAGGCGGGCAAGAAGGCCCTGAGCCAGGACCAGACACAGCTCAAGGCCAGCATGCTGGCCGTGCTGGATGTCGTGCGTGACGAGTCCAGCAAGGACGCCCCCGTGCGCCTGGTGTTCGAGCCCAAGACCGGCAAGACACCGCAGCAGGAGCTGATCACCGCACTGCTCGCCCACACCAGCCTCGAATCCTCGGCCCCTATCAACCTCACGATGGTGGGGCTGGATGGCCGGCCCACCCAGAAATCGCTGCGGCAGATGCTGGAGGAGTGGATTGCCTTCCGCCAGACCACCATCACCCGCCGCACGCAGCACCGTTTGAACAAGGTGCTGGAGCGCATTCACATCCTCGAAGGGCGGCAGATTGTCCTGCTCAACATCGATGAGGTGATTGCCATCATCCGCCAGGCCGACGAGCCCAAGGCGGCGCTGATCGCGCGCTTCAACCTCAGCGACCGGCAGGCCGAGGACATCCTTGAAATCCGCCTGCGCCAGCTCGCGCGGCTTGAAGCGATCAAGATCGAGCAGGAGCTGAAAGAACTGCGCGAAAGCCAGGGCAAGCTCGAAGACATCCTGAACAACCCTGGCTCGCTGCGCCGCACCATGGTCAAGGAGATCGAGCAGGATGCCAAGACCTTTGCCGACGCGCGCCGCACACTCATCCAGGCCGAGAAGAAGGCCGTGGCCGAAGTGAAGGTGGTGGACGAGCCCGTCACGGTGGTTGTTTCGGAAAAAGGCTGGGTGCGTGCACGCACCGGCCACGGGCACGAGGCCGCCAGTTTTGCCTTCAAGGCGGGCGACGGGCTGTATGGCACGTTCGAGTGCCGCACGGTCGATACCCTGCTGGCCTTTGGCAGCAACGGCCGCGTGTATTCGGTGGCCGTGTCGCTGCTGCCCGGTGCGCGCGGTGATGGCCAGCCCGTGACCACGCTCATCGAACTGGAAGCGGGCACGCAGCTGCTGCACTACTTTGCGGGGCCCGCCAACGCCACGCTGCTGTTGTCCAACTCGGGCGGCTACGGCTTTCTGGCGGCGGTCGAGAACATGGTCTCGCGCCAGAAGGGCGGCAAGGCCTTCCTCACGCTGGGCGAGGGTGAAACCGTGTGTGTGCCTTCGCACGCGGCGGGCACCACGGGCAGCAAGCCGGTGCTGCCTGCTACGCACGTGGCCTGTGCCTCCACGGGCGGGCGCATCCTCACGTTCGAGATCACCGAGCTGAAAACCATGGCCAACGGCGGCCGGGGCCTGATGCTGATCGACCTGGAAGACAAAGACCAGCTCGCAGGCGCTGCAGCCTACACGCGCAGCATTCGCCTCGATGGCATTGGCCGGGGCGGCAAGGTGCGCGATGAGACGCTGGAGATTCGCAGCCTGAACAATGCCCGTGCCGCGCGCGGCCGCAAGGGCAAGGCGGCAGACCTGGGCTTCAAACCCAACGCGGTGACGCGGGTGGAGTAAGGGTGTGGCGCGCAACTCACCCACGCTGGATGAGCTGCGCCGCTACGCGATTGCGCGCAGCCTGTTCAAACCACTGACGCTGCCCGGCGCGATTCGCAAGCTTGGTTTTGTGCAGGCCGACCCGATGCGGGCGCCCGCACGGGCACAGGATCTGATTTTGCGTATGCGGGTGCGCGGCTACCGCGCAGGGGACCTGGAGCGCCGCTATGAGCGGTTGGGCATCGAGGAAGACGCTTTCGTCAACTATGGCTTCGTCTCGCGCGAGATGCTGGCGCTGCTGCATCCACGCATGCCGCGCCGGCCCTGGGATGCCGTGACCACCGAGCGTGCGCGCGAGGTGCTGGCGTTTGTGCAGGAGCGGGGCGTGGTGCACCCACGTGAGGTCAGCGAGGCGTTTGCACACCACGGCCGCGTGGCGGGCTACTGGGGCGGAGAGCTCAACGCGAGCACCCGCCTGCTGGATGCCATGCACCACCATGGCTGGCTGCGGGTGTGCCGCCGCGAATCGGGCACCCGGGTGTATGCGCCGATGGAGCATCCCGCGCAGGATGCCAGCCCCACCGCGCGCCTGGCGCGCGCCGAAGCCCTGGTCGATCGCATCGTGGCGCTGTACGCCCCGCTGCCCGCCTCCAGCCTGGGCTACCTGGTCACGCTGCTGCGCTACGGTGCACCGCAACTGGCGGCCGAGGCGCGCGCGGTGGCCAAGGCCGCGCATTTGCGCTACGGTCATGCGGTGGTGGGCGGAACGACCTGGTTCTGGCCCGCCAACGAAAACCCGGTCTCACGCCGCCACCAGCCAGACCCGGGAGTGCGGCTGCTGGCACCGTTCGATCCCGTGGTCTGGGACCGCCGCCGTTTCGAGATGCTGTGGGGCTGGGCGTACCGGTTCGAAGCGTATGTGCCGGCCCCCAGGCGCACCATGGGCCACTATGCGTTGCCCGTGCTGTGGGGGGAACAGATGGTGGGTTGGGCGAACCTGCGCGTGGAGCGCGGGCAACTGCGGCATGAGTTGGGATTTGTGGCTGGCCGGCCTCCACGCGATGCGGGTTTTCGGCGCGCGCTGGACGAGGAGCTGGCGCTTTTCGAGGCCTTTCTGGGAACCGCGGCCTGACAGCCGGTTGCCCTGTCCGGATCAAGGCTTCAGCATTTGCCGGCGGCTTTGCTGAGCGCGTTGCAGGAGGCCGAGGCGGCCGCAGGTGCTGCCGCCTTGCCGGCCATCGGCGTGCAGATGGCATCCGAATTCGGCGTCTGCCCGAACGACATGGCTTTCTGGAACCCCGTGGCCGAGTACATGTAGCACTGGTAGGTGGCCCCGTCAGTGGTCTTGGCGGTGTAGTTGATGCGCCCGCCGGTTTCTTCGCTCTTGTTGGTGATGGTGAAGGCGCCCACCTGGCGGCCAATCGCCACGGAGGTACGCTGCTCCAGGCCCTCCTGGCTGATGGTGGCGGCACATCCAGACAGGCCCAATGCGATCAGGAGGGTGGCGCCGAGGCACGTGCGGTGGAGCTTGCAGGAAGTCATGGAGTCATTGGCCTTTGAAAATGGATCAGGCCAGTTTGATGGCTTCGCCGCTGCGCGGGAACCCGACCCCGGTAGGGTGTTGTCCGCGCGCGAAATGTGGGCCAATGGGGGCCGTCGTGGACATCGACGCCCTGATCGGCTCAGATCTTTTCGTGAGGCACTGCGCTGGTGATGGGGCTGGGGGCATTCGCCCCAGCCCAATGGTGGATGGATGTTGCCGCTGGCATGGCTCCACGCGTGGCCCCTGATGGGGCAGTGCAGGCAGGGCAGACCCTGATGTGTTGTGACAGAGTTTGTGCAATCGTGCAAAAGCGCGCAACATCTGTACGCAAACACACGCTTCAGGAGACAACCATGCCCACGAACTTTCGGATGGCTCACAAGCTCTGGCTGGCAGTGATTCTGATTGTGGTTCTGCTCGTCGCCGTGGTGGGGTTCTCAGGCTACCGGTCTGTCAAAGTGCAAGCCCAGGCCGATGCGGTAGCCCGGGACAGCGAGGCGCGCGTGCAGGCGGCGATCCGATGGTCGGGCCTCACCGAAACCAATGCCGCACGGACCCAGGCGCTCATCGTCAGCAGCGATGCGGCGGTGGAGGCCGAATTCAAGGACGTGATTGCCGCCACCAGCGCGCAGATCAGCGAGGTGCAGAAGTCGCTGGAGGCCATGGCGCTGTCCGATGCCGACAAGGCGCAGATGGCCAAGATCGCCGAAGCCCGCAAGGCCATGATCGACCTGCGCGGCCAGGCCCGCAAGCTCAAGGCGGACGGGCAACAGGACCAGGCCGTGGCCCTGGTCAAGCAGTCCTACAACCCGGCCGTGGCCACTTACCTGCAAACCCTGCGCGACTTTGTGCAGCAGCAGCAGCAGGGCGCGGTCGCCAAGCAGCAGGAGATGGCGGCATCGCGCATGCTTACCGTCAAGATCGCGGCTGTTGCCGTGGGCCTGCTGCTGCTGGCCATCATCGTGGGGGCCTACTACCTCATTGGCAGCATCCAGCGGCCGCTTGCGCAGGCGAACGGGCTGGCCGAACGCATTGCGGGCGGTGATCTGAGCATGCAGGAGTCTGTGACCCGGGGCGATGAATTTGGCGACCTGCTGCGCTCGCTCTACACCATGAGCAGCGCGCTGGGGCGCATGGTGCATCAGGTGCGCCAGAGCACGGACAGCATTGCCATCGCCAGCGCCGAGATCGCCACCGGCAACCATGACCTGTCGGCCCGCACCGAGCAGACCTCCAGCAACCTGCAGGAGACGGCTGCCGCCATGGAGCAGTTCACCAGCACCATCCAGCAAAGCGCAGGCAGTGCCCAGCAGGCCAGCAGCCTGGCGGCGGGGGCCACCGGCGTGGCGCGCCGGGGCGGCGAGGTGGTGACCCAGGTGGTGGCCACGATGGAGGACATCAACCACAGCAGCAAGAAGATTGCGGACATCATTGGCGTGATTGATGGCATTGCATTCCAGACCAACATCCTTGCGCTCAACGCCGCCGTGGAGGCCGCGCGTGCAGGTGAGCAGGGCCGGGGGTTCGCCGTGGTGGCCAGCGAGGTACGCAGCCTCGCCCAGCGCAGCGCCGAGGCCGCCAAGGAGATCAAGCAGCTCATCAGCGCGTCAGTGGAAAAGGTGGAAACGGGGTCGAGGCTGGTGTCGGACGCTGGCACCACCATGACCGACATCGTGCAGTCGGTGCAGCGCGTGACCGACATGATTGGCGAGATCACGGCGGCATCGTCCGAGCAGAGTGCTGGCGTCTCCCAGGTCAACAAGGCGATCAGCAACCTCGACCAGATGACGCAGCAGAATGCGGCGCTGGTGGAAGAGAGCGCCGCCGCTGCCCAGAGCCTGCGCGAGCAGGCGGACCACCTTGCGCGCGAGGTGTCGATGTTCAAGGTGAATGCCGCCAGCTATGGGCCTGCGCAGGCGGCCATTGGTGCGGCGCGCGCCACGGCTGCCCAGCGGCCGCAGGTACCTGTCGCCGCCGCTGCCCCAGCCGCGTCCGCACGGCCCGCAACGGGTTCAGGCGCGAAGACGGCGGGGCACGGTGCCCGCCCCGCCGTGGCCAGGGCGCCCGTTTCCGCCACGGCGGTGGCCAAGGTATCTGCCGCACCTGTACCCGCCGGCCGCAAGCCGGTGGCGGCCCAGGGGGCGGAAGAGGATTGGGAATCCTTCTGACTTTTTGACGCGCGGTCTGCCAGGGGGCGGGAGGCTCCATCCACCGCCGCCTTGCGCGGAAAACAAAAAACCCATGGCAACCATGCCCTGGGGTTTTTTGTGGAGCACGTGGTTTGTCAGGCCAGTTCGGCGATCAGCTCGATTTCCACGCAGGCGCCCATGGGGATCTGCGCCACGCCAAAAGCGCTGCGGGCGTGCACACCCTTTTCGCCAAAGACCTGGCCCAGCAGTTCGCTGGCGCCGTTGGTCACCAGGTGCTGCTCGGTGAAGTCACCCGTGGAGTTCACCAGGCTCATGACCTTGACGATGCGCTTGACGCGGTTCAGGTCGCCGCCACAGGCTGCCTGCAGCGTGCCCATGAGATCAATGGCCACCGCGCGTGCGGCTTCCTTGCCTTCTTCAGTGCCGATATCGCGACCGAACTGGGCGGCCCAGGGCTTGCCGTCCTTGCGTGCGATGTGGCCCGACAGGAACACCAGATTGCCCGTTTGCACATAGGGCACATAGGCGGCAGCGGGCACCGACACGGGCGGCAGGGTGATGTTGAGTTCTTTCAGCTTGTCGTAAATGCTCATGGTCTTCCTTGGTGTGACGTGAAGGTGAAGGGTGGGCACTGACCGATGTCCGCAACGCCGACAAGGCCCGCAGGGGTCGCTGGGTGGCTGGGTCGCCCGGCCGCGCCCGGATGGCCGCGAGTGTTACACAGCCCGGTGTGCAGAATCCAGCGGCCAGCCCCCTGGAGCCGCATTAGCATCAGCCCATGCCCGCCATAAGCGCCTCTAATGCCGTTTCCTCCGTCCACACGGGCCCGGACGGTAGCGTGGTCGATGCAAGCCCTGCGGTGGCCGCCGCCACGCCCTGGCGGTTGCCCGCGTGGCTGCTGGGCGCGGTTTTCGGGGCAGCGCTGCAGCTGCAGCAGCCGGCGTTGTGGCCAGGAGGGGCCTATGGGGTGATCCTGGTAGCCGCCTGCGTGGTGGGCTGGTGCGCGCGGGCAGCCTCCAGAAGCCGCCTTGCGGTAGCGACAGGGGCTGCTGCGCCGGCCGCAGCGCTGGCGCTGGGCGCGGGGGTGCTGGCGATGTTCGCCCTGTGTGGATTGCGCGCAGTGGACTATGCGGGCCACGGGCTCGCGCCCGCGCTGGAAGGCCAGGACATCCGCGTGACCGGGGTGGTGGCGGCCATGCCCCAGACCAACGAGGCTGGCACCCGCATCCGCGTGGACGTGGAGGCCGCGCGCCTGAACGGTGCCCCGGTGCAGCTGCCGCCGCGCATCGACGTGGCTTGGTACGGTGGCCCGTTCCGCGATGCGGCAGGGGCGCTGGACCTGCAGCGCCCCCCGCCAGCCCTGAAAGCCGGTGACCGTTGGGCCCTGACAGTGCGCCTCAAAGCGCCGCACGGCCTGCGCAACCCGCATGGTTTTGATTACGAGCTGTGGATGTGGGAGCAGGGCGTGCAGGCCACGGGCTACGTGCGCGCGGGGCCCAAAGACGAGCCGCCAGAGCTTCTGGCCGCGACCTGGCGGCATCCGGTGGAGCGGGTGCGGCAGTCGGTGCGCGACGCGATCCTGGAGCGCCTGGCCCGCGATGTGAATGGCGACGACCCGGCCCGCGCGCGCATCGCGGGTGTGGTGGTGGCCCTGGTGACGGGTGACCAGCGCGCCATCGACCGCGCCGACTGGGATGTGTTCCGCGCCACGGGGGTGGCGCATTTGATGAGTATCTCGGGGCTTCACATCACCTTGTTTGCCTGGCTGGCTGCGCTGATGGTGGGGGTGCTGTGGCGGCGCTCCACCCGGCTGTGCCTGGCGGTGCCCGCGCCCTCGGCCGCACTGGCCGCCGGGGTGGTGCTGGCAGCGGCCTACGCGCTGTTCAGCGGCTGGGGTGTCCCCGCGCAGCGCACCGTGATCATGCTGGCCGCCATTGCCGTGCTGCAACTCAGCGGCCGCCGCTGGCCGTGGCCGCAGGTGTGGTTGTGGGCATGTGCGGCCGTGGTGGTGGCAGACCCGTGGGCGCTGGCGCAGGCGGGCTTCTGGCTGAGCTTTGTCGCGGTGGGTATTTTGTTTGCTACAAATACGGTAGCTGTTAGCGCTTATCCATCAAGCGTAAAACGCCATTTTTATGCACTAATTCGGGAGCAGTGGGTGGTGACGCTGGCGCTTACGCCCCTGACCCTGTTGCTGTTTGGCCAGGTGTCCGTGGTGGGCTTTGCCGCCAACCTGGTGGCTATTCCCTGGGTCACCCTGGTGGTCACCCCGCTGGCTCTGGGTGGCGTGCTGTGGGCGCCCTTGTGGAATCTGGCCGCCCTCAGCCTGCAGCCGTTGGCAAGCTTGCTGCAATGGCTGGCGCAGTGGCCCTGGGCCGTGGTCTTCCTGCCTGCAGCGCCGTTGTGGGCGGGCATGCTGGCCGTGGCGGGGGGCGCGCTGCTGGCCACACGCCTGCCCTGGCGGTTGCGCCTGCTGGCACTTCCGCTGCTGTGGCCCGCCCTGTGGTGGCAGCCGGTGCGCCCGGCGGCAGGGCAGTTTGAACTGCTGGCCGCCGACATCGGCCAAGGCAACGCGGTGCTGGTGCGCACCGCCACCCACACGCTGCTGTACGACGCGGGGCCGCGTTTCAGCCGCGAGAGCGACGCGGGCCACCGCGTGCTCGTGCCGCTGCTGCGGGCACTGGGGGAGCGCGTGGACACGCTCATGCTCAGCCACCGCGATGCCGACCACACGGGCGGTGCGGCGGCGGTGCTGGCGCAGCAGCCGCATGCCGAGCTGGTGGGGTCGATCGAGGCCGAGCACACCTTGCAGGCTCTGCGCCCGGTTCGCCCCTGCCTGGCGGGCCAGCGCTGGGAGTGGGATGGTGTCGTTTTCGAGGTGCTGCACCCGCATCCGCAGCCGGACGACGCGGTGGCTGCGCGCACCTTGCGCCCCAATGCGTTGAGCTGTGTGCTGCGCATCGCGGCCAGCGGGGCGGTGGCGTCGGCGCCGGTGGCGTTGCTGGTGGGTGACATCGAAACCCCGCAGGAGCAGGCCCTGCTGGCGCGCGGTGCGGCGCTGCGTGCCGACCTGCTGCTGGTGCCCCACCACGGCAGCAAAACATCGTCATCGCCGGCGTTTCTGGATGCTGTCCAGCCACGCACTGCTTTGGTGCAAGCCGGGTACCGCAACCGGTTTGGCCATCCGGCCCCCGAAGTGTTGCAGCGCTACCGTGCGCGCGGCGTTGAGGTGGTGGAGTCTTCACGCTGCGGCGCCGCGACGTGGGCATCGTCAACGCCTGCAGCGGTGGGGTGCGAGCGGGATACGGGCCGACGGTATTGGCAACATCAGATGGCACCCCGGACGGAGTGATCGGACGGGATGGCGCAGCTCCATCGATGGCTGTTTCGGAAGTGTGGGCGCGCAACTTGCTATCCTGTTACCAGGAGGCCAGTTCATGCAGAAATTTGACGAGATGTACGCCATGCTGCCTTTTGATGGCAGCGATGTGCGCGAACACTACAAGCGCTATGCGCAGTGGTTGAGCAAACAGCCCCCTGATGTGATGCAGGCCCGCCGGGCCGAAGCCGAGATGATCTTCCGGCGTGTGGGCATCACCTTCGCCGTCTATGGCGCGAAGGACGAGGGCGGCGCGGGCAACGAGCGGTTGATTCCGTTTGACCTGATCCCGCGCATCATTCCGGCCCATGAGTGGAGCAGCATGCAGCAAGGGCTGGTGCAGCGGGTCACGGCGCTCAACCGCTTCATCCACGACGTGTACCACGGCCAGGACATCATCCGCGCCGGCATCGTGCCCGCCGACCTGATCCTCAACAACGCGCAGTACCGGCCCGAGATGGCCGGTGTGCAGGTGCCGCAGAACATCTACGCGCACATCGCGGGCATCGACATCGTTCGAGCGCCCAATGAAAAGGGCGAAGGCGAGTATTACGTGCTCGAAGACAACCTGCGCGTGCCCAGCGGCGTGAGCTACATGCTCGAAAACCGCAAGATGATGATGCGGCTGTTTCCCGACCTGTTCAGCCTGCACAAGGTGGCGCCCGTGGCCCACTACCCCGACATGCTGCTCGAGACCCTGCGCGCCAGTGCCCCCGCTGCGGCCGACGAGCCGACGGTAGTAGTGCTCACGCCTGGCATGCACAACAGCGCGTACTTTGAGCACGCCTTCCTTGCGCAGCAGATGGGTGTGGAGTTGGTCGAGGGACAGGACCTGGTCGTCAAGGACAAGTTCGTCTACATGCGCACCACGCGCGGCCTGCAGCGGGTGGACGTGATCTACCGCCGCGTGGACGATGACTTCCTCGATCCGCAGGTGTTCCGCCGCAATTCCACGCTGGGCTGCCATGGCCTCATGGAGGCCTATCGCGCAGGCAACGTGGGCATCTGCAATGCAGTGGGCACCGGTGTCGCCGACGACAAGTCGGTCTACCCCTATGTGCCCGAGATGATTCGCTTCTACTTGGGGCAGGAACCCATCCTCAAGAACGTGCCCACCTGGATGTGCCGCAAGCAGGACGACCTGCAGCATGTGCTGGCGAACCTGAAGGACCTGGTCGTCAAGGAAGTGCACGGCGCGGGCGGCTACGGCATGCTGATCGGCCCGGCCGCCACGCAGGCCGAGATCGAGGACTTCCGCCGCGCGCTGCTGGCCAACCCGGCGGGCTACATCGCCCAGCCCACGCTCAGCCTGTCGAGCTGCCCCACGTATGTGGAAAGCGGCATCGCCCCGCGCCATATCGACCTGCGCCCCTTCGTGCTCAGCGGCCGCGAGGTGCAGATGGCCGCTGGGGGCCTCACGCGTGTGGCGCTGCAGGAGGGCTCGCTGGTGGTGAATTCGTCGCAGGGCGGGGGGACCAAAGACACCTGGGTGCTGGGCGAGGGTGCGCCTGCCGCGCAACCCAAGGCCGTGCAATCCCAGTCGCAGGGCCAGGGTCAGGGCCAGTCGCAAAGTCAATCGCAAGGGAGCATCTGAACATGCTGAGCCGCACTGCCGACCATTTGTTCTGGATGTCCCGCTATACCGAGCGGGCGGAAAAGCCCCATGCCATGGGGCTTTCGATACAACACCGCGTGCGTGCGCAGCACGTGGGGGGTTCTCTGCCCTGTTCGATGAAGGAGGCCGCATGCTGAGCCGCACTGCCGACCATTTGTTCTGGATGTCCCGCTATACCGAGCGGGCGGAGAACACCGCCAGAATGCTCAATGTGAGCTATGAAACATCGCTGCTGCCGCAGGCTGCCGATGTCGCGCAAAAAGGCTGGGAAGGGCTGCTGTCCATCAGTGAGCTGATCCCCGCCTATTCCGCCAAGCACGGCGAGGTGACGCCTGCCCGTGTGCTGGAGTTCATGGTGCGCGACGGGACCAACCCCTCGTCCATCCTGTCCTGCCTGCGCGCAGCGCGCGAGAACGCACGGGCCGTGCGGGGCGCGTTGACCACCGAGGTGTGGGAGACGAAGAACCAGACCTGGCTGGAGCTGCACCGGCAGCTGGCGGGCGATGCCTTCGAGCGTGACCCGGGCCAGTTTTTTGAATGGGTGAAGTACCGTTCGCACCTCTCACGGGGCGTGGTGCTGGGCACCATGCTGCAGGACGAGGCCTTTCACTTCCTGCGCATGGGCACGTTCCTGGAGCGCGCCGACAACACCGCGCGCCTGCTGGATGTGAAGTTCCATGCGGTCAAGAATGATTTTTTTGGCCGTGCCAGCGACCGCAACCAGGAGAGCGATTTCTACCATTGGAGCGCCATCCTGCGCAGCGTGTCGGCCTTCGAGGTGTACCGCAAGGTCTACCGCGATGTGATCACTCCGGGGCGTGTGGCCGATCTGCTGATCCTGAGCCGCGACATGCCCCGCTCGCTCCACGCCTGCCTGCGCGAGGTGGTGGACAACCTGGCCGTGTTGGCCAACGGGCAGTCCGCCGAAACCAGCCGCAGGGCAGGGCGCCTGCTGGCCGACCTGCAGTACGGCCGCATCGACGAGATCCTGGCCACGGGCCTGCACGCTTTCCTCACGCAGTTCCTGGACCGGGTGAACGACCTCGGGGGCGGCATCAGCCGCGATTTCCTGGTGACCTCGGGCGACTGAGCCGGGGCAAGGTGACCGTGGCGCGGCGCAGGCACGCGGCCGGTCACTCCTGCCCGTTGCGCCTCTGGTCGCGCAGCATGAAGAGATACAGGCTTTCGACCTTCTCGCGCGCCCAGGGGGTCTTGCGCAAAAACTTGAGGCTGGAGCCCACGCTGGGGTCGATTTGAAAGCACCGGATGGGGATCTGCTGCCCCAGTTCGTCCCAGCCAAAGTAGTCTGCCAGCCCCACCACCATGGCTTCCAGCGTCACGCCGTGCAGCGGGTTGCGTGGCTGCTTGGCCGGGGCGCCAGCAGGGCTCGGGGGGGCTGGGGTGCCTGGAGCGGCGGGCGTGCCTTCGGTGACGGATGAACCAGGTATGGGGGTGGGCTCGTTGGCGTTCATGGCCCCAAGCATAAAGCCGCAGGGCCGCAGCGTCTCATCCGGACCGCTGCAGATGGGTCTCGCTGCGGAACAGTTCAGCGGCCCAATCCACGAATGCCCGCACCTTGGCGCTCAGGTGGCGGTTGGGTGGGTAGACCACGTACACGGGCAGCACGGGCTGCGTCCATTGAGGCAGCAGTTGCACGAGTGCCCCGCTCTTCAGGTGCCGTTCGGCCTGGAAGCTCGTGATCTGGCCAATGCCCAGGCCTGCCACCAGGGAGGTCACGTACGCATTGGCCTCGTTGACGCTCAACTGGTAGGGCCCTGAAATATCGATGGACTCGGTGTCCTTGCGGAACTCCAGCGGGTAGTGCCGGCCCGAATGGGGCGAGAAATACAGCAGGCTGGTGTGCTTTTCCTCAATCTCCAGCGGATGCGCGGGTGTGCCCTTGCGGGCCAGGTAGTCTGGCGATGCGACGGTGATGAATTCCAGATTGCCGATGCGCCGCGCCACCAGCGACTGGTCGCTCAACTCGCCGCCCCGGATCACGCAGTCCACGTTGTCGCCAATCAGGTCCACGATGCGGTCGCTCACGCCCAGGTCGAGCTGGATGTCCGGATAGCGCGCGTGGAAATCCGCCAGGTGCGGTATCAGCAGCAATTGCGCCACTGCCGTACCCACATCGATGCGCAGGCGCCCGCGCGGGTTCGCCCGCGCGTTGGTCATGCTGGCCTCGATGTCGTCCAGGTCGGTCAGCAGGCGCACGGTGCGGTCGTAGTAGGCCGCGCCGTCGGGCGTCACCGTCACACGGCGTGTGGTGCGGTTGAGCAGCTTCACGCGCAGGCGCTCCTCCAGCGCTTGCACGTGCTTGGTCACCGTGGCTTTGGGCAGCGAGAGTGAATCGGCCGCCCGGGTGAACGTGCCGGCCTCTACCACCCGCACGAATATGCGCATGGCCTGTATTTGGTCCATGGCTTCTCCTTGAATCTGGAACTACAGCACCCACCAGTGGGTGCTGAGGAATTCTCACATGCCCGCCACCCTGCGATTGTTGAGCTTTTGGAAACAGTGCAGTGGTGTTTGACCTGTTTATCGGAAAGACGCAAGCCACTACATTTCATCCATCGTCAATTTACTGGGTACATGCCATGCAGCCCGACCATCCTTCCTCGCCATCTTTCATTCTGCCGCCCGTTGCCAAACCCTCCGAAGGGGGCAAGGCTGCTTCCGTGTGCTCCGACTCCACTATTGAAGTGACCAAGGGGCGGGATGTGGCCGTGCGCATGTATGGGCGCAAGAAGAGTGGCCAGGCGTCGCCGGTGGTGGTGCATTTTCATGGTGGCGCATTCACCTCGGGAGGCCTGGACACCGGCTGCACCGTGGCCTCGCTGCTGGAAGGCGTAGGGGCCGTGGTGGTGTCGGTGGCGTACCCGCTCACCCCGTTCCCGCAGCCGGTGGACACGGGCTATGACGTTCTCAAGTGGGTGCACCGCAACCGCACCAAGCTCGGCGGGCAAGGTGCGCTGGTCTACCTCGCCGGTGAGGAAGCTGGTGGCAACTTGGCCGCCGCCGTGGGGCTGATGGCGCGCGACCAGTCGCACCCGCCGCTGGCCGGGCAGATCCTGCTCTCGCCCATGCTGGACCCGTGTGTGGGCACGGCCTCACTGCGCGAAGCCACGGGTAATGCCACCGGCTGCAAATGGGCCGAAGGCTGGCGCAATTTTCTGCGCAGCCCGCGTGATGCAGATCATCCTTACGCCGTGCCCGGGGCCGCGCATCGCCTGGCAGGTTTGCCACCCACGCTGGTGCTGGTGGGCGACACCGACCCGATGCACGACGAAGCGCTGGCTTACGCCACCCGGCTGGAGGCCGCAGGCCTGCAGGTGACCCGCCATGTTTTCTCCAAAACGGCGCAGTGGCCCGATGCCTTGCTGCAGACCGGGCAAAACGAATGCCCTTGCGCAGCGGGTGCGCAGGAGCAATTCCGCCTGTTTTTTGAAGCCACCCGATGTCCGGTGCCTTCCTGAGAGTTTGTTCCCAGCAACCCGGGCCGCAGAAAGTCGTTGACCTCAACTTTGGTTGAGGTTTGATACTGCGGCCTTACCGCCAACCACCTGGTTTTCAACGCTGATTTTTCCGGCCTCACCGTGCCGGAGGGAGAAGCCTTGCCCACGCATTTCTGCAAGCCGTGCCCGCCTGGGCCCAGACGGCAGGCAGGGGCGATTGATGTCAACGATAGATACGGAGGAAATCACAGCATGAAAAAACCATGGGGCCACTCGCCGCTCCGCAACCACGGCTGTCACAACACGCAGCGCAGCCACGTCTTCTGACATCGGTATGGACATGGCCCGGTGGTGTGCTGCAGGGGCCTTGACTTTTCCACCGTGTCATTGCCGAGACTGCCCCTCCATCCACGGCCCTGACACCTGTCGGCACAACGCCCACGTACCGGGGCGTGGCAAAAAAACCTCCACCGGCTCGCCCCACAAGGGAAGCCTTAACGATTGAAACGACCATGAACTCCAATCCTTTCTCCAAGAGCCGCCCGCTGGGCCTGGCCACCCTTGCCACCGCAGTGACGGCCACCGTGGCCGCCATCATCCTTGTGTTCCAGGCGCCTGTTGCCCAGGCCGATGGCACCCCTGCTGCGCCACCGGCCATGCCGGTGTCGGTGGCGGCCGTGCTGCAAAAAGACATAGCACTGTGGGACGAGTTCTCGGGCCGCCTCGAAGCCGTGCAGCGTGTGGATGTGCGACCGCGCGTCTCGGGCGCCGTGCAGGCCGTGCACTTTCGCGAAGGCTCGCTGGTCAAGCAGGGCGACCTGCTGGTCACGGTAGACCCCGCTCCTTACGCCGCCGAGGTGGACCGCGCCGAAGCCCAGGTGGTGGCCGCCCAGGCCCGCGTCTCGTACACACGCAGCGAAATGGAACGGGCCACACGCCTGCTCGAAGAACGCGCCATTGCCCAGCGCGAGCACGATGAGCGCCTGAACGCGCAGCGTGAAGCCGATGCCAACCTGCGCGCCGCCCAGGCCGCGTTGCAGACTGCCAAGCTGAACCTCAGCTACACCCAGGTGCGCGCCCCTGTGGCGGGCCGCGTAGGCCGCATTGAAGTCACCGTGGGCAACCTGGTAGCCGCTGGCGCGGGCGCCCCCGTGCTGACCACGCTGGTGTCGGTGAGCCCCATCTACGCCAGCTTCGACACCGACGAGCAGATTGTGGTGAAGGCGCTGGCCGACCTGCAAAGCGGCCAGCGCGGCAATAGCGCGCGCCAGCTCATCGAGCGCATCCCCGTGCAGATGGGCACCGGCACCGCAGGCAGCACGCCACACACCGGCCGCCTGCAGCTCATCGACAACCAGGTGGACGCCAAGAGCGGCACGGTGCGCGTGCGTGCCGTGTTCGACAACGAAGACGGCGCCCTCATCCCCGGTCAGTTCGCCCGCATCCGCATGGGCCAGGCGCGTGACACCCAGGCCCTGCTGATCAACGAGCGTGCCGTGGGCACCGACCAGAACAAGAAGTTCGTGATGGTGGTGGGCGAGGGCAACAAGGCCGAGTACCGTGAAGTCACCCTGGGCGCGCCGATTGACGGCCTGCGCGTGGTCACGTCCGGCCTCAAGGCCGGCGAGAACATCGTCGTCAACGGCCTGCAGCGCGTGCGCCCCGGTGCCGTGGTAGCGCCCCAGTCAGTCCCCATGACCGCCAAGGCCGAGATTGCGGGCGATCGCAAGGAAGCCAAGAACGCAGCCAAGTCGCCAGCGGCCTGAGCCAGAGCGACCGAAGGAATTTGCATCCATGAATCTATCCCGCTTTTTCATCGACCGCCCCATCTTCGCCGGGGTGCTGTCGGTGCTCATCTTCCTCGGGGGGCTCATCGCATTGCGCGGTCTGCCCATCTCTGAATACCCTGAAGTCGCGCCGCCCTCTGTGGTGGTGCGCGCACAGTACCCGGGCGCCAACCCCAAGGTGATCGCCGAGACCGTGGCCACGCCGCTGGAGGAATCCATCAACGGCGTGGAAGGCATGCTCTACATGGGCAGCCAGGCCACCACCGACGGCGTGATGACGCTGACGGTGACCTTTGCCCTGGGCACCGACCCCGACAAGGCCCAGCAGCTGGTGCAAAACCGCGTCTCGCAGGCCGAGCCGCGCCTGCCCGAGGAAGTGCGCCGCCTGGGCGTGACGACCGTCAAGAGCGCGCCGGACCTGACCATGGTGGTCCACCTGGTCTCGCCCAACAACCGCTACGACATCGACTACCTGCGCAACTACGCGGTGCTCAATGTGAAGGACCGCCTCGCCCGCATCGGCGGCGTGGGCCAGGTGCAGATCTTCGGCGGCGGCGACTACTCCATGCGTGTGTGGCTCGACCCGCAAAAGGTCGCGCAGCGCGGCCTCTCGGCCAGCGACGTGGTAACCGCCATCCGCGGCCAGAACGTGCAGGCCGCCGCGGGCGTGGTGGGCGCATCGCCCGGCCTGCCAGGCGTGGACCTGCAACTGTCCATCAACGCCCAGGGCCGTCTGCAGACCGAAGAAGAGTTCGGCGACATCATCGTCAAGACCGGTGCCGACGGTGCGGTGACGCGCCTGCGCGACATCGCCCGCCTGGAGCTGGGCGCGGCCGACTACTCGCTGCGCTCGCTGCTCAACAACGACCCAGCCGTGGGCATGGGCGTGTTCCAGGCGCCGGGCTCCAACGCGCTGGACATCTCGTCCAACGTGCGCAAGACCATGGACGAGATCCAGAAGAACATGCCCGAAGGCGTGGAGTACCGCATTGCGTACGATCCCACGCAGTTCGTGCGTGCCTCCATCAAGTCCGTGATCCACACGCTGCTCGAAGCCATCGCCCTTGTGGTGCTGGTGGTGATCCTGTTCCTGCAGACCTGGCGCGCGTCCATCATCCCGCTGCTGGCCGTGCCGGTGTCGGTGGTGGGCACGTTCGCGGTGCTGCACCTGCTGGGCTTTTCGATCAACGCGCTGAGCCTGTTCGGCCTGGTGCTGGCCATCGGCATCGTGGTGGACGATGCCATCGTGGTGGTCGAGAACGTCGAGCGCAACATCGAAGCGGGCCTGACCCCGCGCGAGGCCACTTACCGCGCCATGCGTGAAGTGTCCGGCCCCATCATCGCGATTGCGCTGGTGCTGGTGGCGGTGTTCGTTCCGCTGGCGTTCATCAGCGGCCTCACGGGGCAGTTCTACAAGCAGTTCGCGGTCACGATTGCGATCTCCACGGTGATCTCGGCGATCAACTCGCTGACCCTGTCGCCCGCGCTCAGCGCGCTGCTGCTCAAGGGCCACAACGAGCCCAAGGATGCGCTCACGCGCGGCATGGACAAGGTGTTCGGTGGCCTGTTCCGCGGCTTCAACCGCCTGTTCCACCGCGGCTCTGAGGCCTACAGTGGCGGCGTCAAGCGCGTCATCGGCCGCAAGGCGCTGATGTTCGTGATCTACCTCGCGCTGGTGGGTGCCACGGTGGGCCTGTTCAAGATCGTGCCCGGCGGCTTCGTGCCTGCGCAGGACAAGCAGTACCTGATCGGCTTTGCTCAACTGCCCGACGGCGCCACGCTGGACCGCACCGAGAACGTGATCCGCCGCATGGGCGAGATCATGAAGGAGAACCCGAACGTCGAAGACGCGATTGCCTTCCCCGGCCTGTCGATCAACGGCTTCACCAACAGCTCCAACTCCGGCATCGTGTTCGCCACGCTCAAGCCCTTTGCCGAGCGCACCCGCGCCGACCAGAGCGGCGGCGCCGTGGCAGGGCAGTTGAACCAGTCGTTCGGCAGCATCCAGGATGCGTTCATCGCCATGTTCCCGCCGCCACCCGTGGCGGGCCTGGGCACCACCGGCGGCTTCAAGCTGCAGATCGAAGACCGCGCGTCGCTGGGCTTTCAGGCCATGGACGGCGCCGTGAAGGCCTTCATGGCCAAGGCCTACCAGACGCCCGAGCTGGCCGGCCTGTTCACCAGCTGGCAGGTCAACGTGCCGCAGTTGTACGCCAACATCGACCGCACCAAGGCCCGCCAGCTCGGTGTGCCGGTGACGGACATCTTCGACACGCTGCAGATCTACCTGGGCAGCCTGTACGCCAACGACTTCAACCAGTTCGGCCGCACCTACAGCGTGCGTGTGCAGGCCGATGCGGCCTACCGGGCGCGGGCTGAAGACGTGGGCCTGCTCAAGGTGCGCTCTGCCACCGGCGAGATGGTGCCCCTGTCGGCGCTGATGAAGATGGAGCCGAGCTTCGGCCCCGAGCGTGCCATGCGCTACAACGGCTATCTGGCCGCGGACATCAATGGCGGCCCCGCGCCCGGCTACTCGTCGGGCCAGGCCCAGGCAGCCATCGAGCGCATTGCCGCCGAGACGCTGCCCCAGGGCATCACCTTCGAGTGGACCGAGCTGACCTACCAGGAAATCCTGGCCGGCAACTCTGCCGTGCTGGTGTTCCCGCTGGCCATCCTGCTGGTGTTCCTGGTGCTGGCCGCGCAGTACGAAAGCCTCACGCTGCCGATTGCCATCATCCTGATCGTGCCCATGGGCATCCTGGCGGCCATGACCGGGGTGTGGCTGAGCAACGGCGACAACAACGTGTTCACGCAGATCGGGCTCATCGTGCTGGTGGGGCTGTCGGCCAAGAACGCCATCCTGATCGTGGAGTTTGCGCGCGAGCTGGAGTTTGCCGGGCGCACACCCGTGCAGGCCGCCATCGAGGCCAGCCGCCTGCGGCTGCGCCCCATCCTGATGACCTCGCTGGCCTTCGTCATGGGTGTGCTGCCCCTGGTGCTCTCCACTGGTGCCGGCGCCGAGATGCGCAGCGCCATGGGTGTGGCGGTGTTCTCCGGAATGATCGGGGTGACGGCCTTTGGCCTGTTCCTCACGCCCGTGTTCTACGTGCTGCTGCGCAAGCTGGCCGGCAACCGACCGCTGGTGGAGCATGGCACGCATGTGGCCCCCATCTCGCACACCCCCGGCAGCGGTGGCACCGCCCACCCTGTGCTGGCCGCGCCGCGCAAGGAGCACGAATGATGCCCCTCACCACGGTGACGACAACGACCTTTGTGGCCCTAGACGCTCGCTCCCCGATGTCCACGCCGCTGAATGCGGCGGGTGCATCGGCCGGGGCAGGAGACCAACCATGACCGATTTGCTATTGAAGAAAAACTCCACCGATGGTGCCCTCGCAGCGCGCAAGCGCAGCCTGCTGGCGCCCCTGGCCGCCGCCCTGGTGCTGGCCGGTTGCATGACGCAGCCCGTGGCCCCCGCGCCGCATGCGGGGGTGCCCGTGCCCACCAACTTCACCGCAGGCGGCGACGCACTGCCCACGGCGCCCTGGACAGTCGCCGCCCCCGCCGAAGCGCAGCCGCGCGGCGAGTGGTGGCTCGGTTTTCAAGACCCGGTGCTGGCCGATTTGATCCAGCGCTCAGGCAACGCCAACACCAGCATCCAGCAGGCTGCAGCGCGATTGGCCGAAGCGCGCACGCTGCTGCGCTCGGCAGACGCCGCGCGCTCCGTCCAGGTCGGTGCCTCTGCAGGTGTTTCTCGCCAGGGGGGTGCCAACACCACCGGCAGCGCGGCACCCGCCACGCTGGGCACGGCGGGGCTCAATGCATCGTACGAGCTGGATCTGTTTGGCCGCCTCTCGCAAACCAGCGACGCTGCACGTTTGGACGCCGACACGCGCGAGGCCCTGCTGCAAAGCACGCGCTTGATGGTGCAGGCCGACGTGGCGCAAACCTATCTGCAGCTGCGCGCCGTGCAGGCCGAGCAGGTACTGGTGCAAGAGAGCTTGTCTGCCTACGAAGGCACGCTGCGCCTCACGCAGCGCCGCCTGCAGGCGGGCGACGTGGCCGAGCTGGATGTGGCCCGCGTGCAGACGGAAGTGGCGGCCACCGAATCCGAAGCATTGGCCCTGCAACGCCAGCAAGCGTTGTTGACCAACGCGCTGGCCGTGCTGGCGGGCGAGGTGGCCAGCGGCTTTGTGCTGCCGCCCGCCACGGGCGACGCCGCGCTGCCAGTGATTCCGCCGGGCGTGCCTGGCACGGTGCTGGCGCGCCGGCCCGATGTGTCGGCCGCGCAAACTGCCGTGCTGGCCGCGCAAGCGCGCGTGGGCGTGGCGCAGAAGGCGTGGTTCCCGGCCGTCACGCTCACGGGCAACGCGGGGCATGCATCGCCGGAGCTGGGTGATCTGTTCAAGTGGTCGGCCCGTGCGTGGGGCGTGAGTGCGCTGCTGTCGCTGCCGATCTTTGACGGCGGCCAGCGCGACGCGCAGATCGAGGGCGCGAAGGCCCGCATGGAGGCCGCGCTGGCCGACCACCGTGGGCAGGTGCTCAATGCGTTTCGTGACGTGGAGGATCAGCTGACCTCGCTGCGTCTGCTTTCCGGCCAGGCCGAGGCGCAGGGGCGGGCGGTGACGGCTGCGCGGCGCGCGACACAGTTGTCGGATGTGCGGTATCGCAACGGCTTGGTGAGCCAGCTGGAGTTGCTGGATGCGCGGCGCAGCGAGTTGCGCAATCGGCGGCAGGAGTTGCAGGTGCGGACGGCGCAGTATGTGGCGACGGTGGGGTTGATTCGGGCGCTGGGTGGAGGGTGGGGGGATCAGCCTGCTGTGAAGTTGGCGCAGGTGACTCAGTAGTTGTCTTTGGGTAATTTTTCGAGTGTTTTTGGCTGCTAGCGCTTGTGAAATAAGCGTTAGCAGCTATTGTTTTTATAGTGTCTGAGTTTCTCGCGGCCGTTCTGGCTGAGCTTGTCGAAGCCGTGAGCTGAACGTGCCGTGTGCCTTGGTTGAGGGCGGAGGCCGGGAGTCGCCCGGCATGCGAGTAACTTTCTTTTGGGTCGCCAAAAGAAAGTCACCAAAGAAAAGGCGACCCCCAGTCTGCGACCCCTTCGCTTCGCTGCGGGGCAAACCTGCGTCGGGGCGGTTGCGGGGTGCGCCGTGGAACTCGCTTTGCTGCTGCGCAGCGCCGCTCGGACAGCCACGGCGAGCTAGAGCACGAAGCATGGGCGCTGCGACGCCCATGCTCACCCCGCAACCGCCCCGCCGCAGGCGCAGCCAGCAGGGGGTGGACAGCCGAACCTCCAACAGCCGAACAGCCACACGGGCCATCGCTTCGCTCGGCCGCGTTTCGCGGGCGCAAGCGCCACGCGCTGCGCAGGTGGGGCCGAGCGCAGCGACGGCCCGAATGGATGTCCGATCCCGGTGGGTTCCCTTCTGGATGCGCCTGGGGCGCGCAGGGCGCGGGGTGGCATGTGTGCCGAAGGACACACATGCGTCGTGAACTGACTCACCGCAGTTGTCCGAGCGGAGCGCCGCAGGCGCGCAGTGAGTTCTGCGGTGCACCCCGTGACCGAGCACCCCAGGTTGCCCCGCAGCGCAGCGAAGGGGTCGCAGACAGTAGGGTCGCCCTTTCTTTGGTGACTTTCTTTCGGCGACGCGAAAGAAAGTTACTCGCATGCCGGGCGACTCCCGGCCTCCGCCCTTTTCAAAGGTACGCGGCCAGATCAGCACACGAGCCCAGGCTTCGACAGGCTCAATCCGAACGGCAGAAGCAAGAACCAATAGCTATAAAAATAATAGCTAATACCGCTCATCCCACAAGCGCTAGCGGCAAAAATCGTTCAAAAATCTCTCTCCATCACCCCTTCAACCACCCTCTCAACCTCCCCACCCCTTCCTCCAACCTCCTCACATCCCGACTCGCAAAACACCACCGCAGCCACCCCGCCGCTTCACCCCCAAACGCGCTGCCCGGCGCCAACCCCAGTCCCGCCTCCCGCACCAGCCGCTTGGCCAGCGTCAGGCACTCGTCATGCCCGTCGATGCGGAAAAACGCATACATACCCCCGAGCGGTGTAGCCAACGACACCCCCGGTACATCGGCCAGCAGCGGCACCAGCGTGTCGCGGCAGGTACGCAAATGCGTCACCAGCGCAGGCGTTACCTCATCCGTGCGCTGCAGCGCCACCGTGGCCCCGCGCTGCACAAACACCGGCGCGCACGAGGTGTTGAACTCGATCAGCTTGCCCACCGCCTGGGTGAGTGACGGCGGCAACACCAGCCACCCAAGGCGCCAGCCGGTCATCAAAAAACTCTTGGAAAAGCTGTGCGTCACGATCAGCCGATCCTCGGGATCGGCCACGTCCAGAAAGCTGGGGGCCGCGCCATTGGCCGTGTCGCCCGCGTAGTACAGCCGCTCATACACCTCGTCCGCCAAAATCCACGTGCCCGTGCGGCGGCAGTGCGCCAGGATGGTGGCTTGCTCCTCACGCGTCAGCGTCCAGCCCGTGGGGTTGTTGGGGGCGTTGACGACCAGCAGGCGCGTGCCGGGTGCGATGGCGGCCAGCAGCGCATCCATGTCCAGGCGCCATGCGCCGTGCACGTCGGCCACCAGCGGCACCGTGCGCACCTGCGCGCCCAGGATGCGTGGCTGTGCCACCAGGTTGGGCCATACAGGAGTGACCAGCACCACTTCGTCGCCCGCGTCCACCAGCGCCTGCACGGCCACCATCAGGCCGTTCACACCGCCGGACGTCACTGCGATGCGGTCAAACCACGCATCGGTGTGTTGCTGCGGGTGCAGGCCGTGCATGTAGCCCGCAATCGCGTGGCGCAGCTCGGGCAGGCCCAGGTTGTGGGCGTAAAAGGTCTCGCCCTTTTGCAGCGACGCAATGGCCGCGTCGCGGATGAAATCGGGCGTCACCTCGTCGCTCTCGCCAAACCAGAACTTCAGCACATCGCTGCGCCCCAGGCCCTCGTTGGCCACCTCGCGGATGCGCGACTCTTCGAGGCTTTGGACTACTTCTCGCATGCAATCTCCTTGAAATACACAGCCATCATCGCAGGCGTATAGTCGTTTTTTTTGATTTTTGGCTGACCCCAACGCTCATGACCTATCCCAACACCCAGCTCTTCATCGCAGGCCAGTGGCAAGACGCCGCCGAAGGCAAAACCATTGCCGTGTTCAACCCCTCCACCGGCAAAGAAATCGGCCGCGTGGCCTATGCCACCAAGGGGGATCTGGACCGCGCATTGGACGCCGCACAAAAGGGCTTTGAAGCCTGGCGCGACATCCCCGCCGCCGAGCGCGCCAAGACCATGCGGCGCGCCGCTGCACTGATGCGCGAACGCGCCGATGCGATTGCCGCCATCATGGTGCAAGAGCAGGGCAAGCCCCTGGCCGAGGCCAAGGTCGAAACCATGGCCTCGGCCGATATCATCGAATGGTTTGCCGACGAATCACTGCGGGTTTATGGCCGCATCGTGCCTTCGCGCAACCTCAAGGCCACGCAGATGGTGCTCAAGGACCCCGTGGGCCCCGTCGCCGCGTTCACGCCGTGGAACTTTCCTATCAACCAGGTGGTGCGCAAGCTGGCCGCCGCGCTGGGTGCGGGCTGCTCCATCCTGGTGAAGGCACCCGAAGAAACCCCCGCCAGCCCGGCCGAGCTGATCCGCGCATTTGCCGATGCCGGCGTGCCCGCTGGCACCGTGGGCCTGGTCTATGGCGACCCGGCTGAAATCTCCAGCTACCTGATCCCGCACCCCATCATCCGCAAGGTCACGTTCACCGGCTCCACGCCCGTGGGTAAGCAGCTGGCAGCGCTGGCGGGCAAGCACATGAAGCGCGTGACCATGGAGCTGGGCGGCCACGCGCCGGTGATCGTGGCGGAGGACGCTGACCTCGAGTTGGCCATCAAGATCTCCAGCGGTTCCAAGTTCCGCAACGCAGGCCAGGTCTGCATCTCGCCCACGCGCTACCTGGTGCACGAAAGCATTCGCGCCGACTTCGTGGCCGCGTTCGCCAAGTACGCCCAGGGCCTGAAGGTGGGCGACGGCCTGACCGCAGGCACGCAGATGGGACCGCTGGCCAACCCCCGCCGCATCACCGCCATGGCCGATCTGATGGCCGACGCCGTGCAGCAGGGCGCCACGCTGGTAACGGGTGGCGAGCGCATTGGCAGCGAAGGCAACTTCTTCCAGCCCACCGTGCTGAACGACGTGCCCCTGTCGGCCCGCATCGTCAACGAAGAACCCTTTGGCCCGGTGGCCGCCGTGCGCGGGTTCACCAAGATCGAAGACGCCATTGCCGAGGCCAACCGCCTGCCGTTTGGCCTGGCCGGCTACGCCTTCACCACCTCGCTGAAAAATGCACACCTGCTGGCGCAGCGTCTGGAAGTGGGCATGTTGTGGATCAACCAGGCCGCGGCACCAGCGGCTGAGCTGCCGTTTGGTGGGCTCAAGGATTCGGGCTATGGATCCGAAGGGGGCCCGGAAGCCATCGAGGCGCACCTGAGCACGCGCCTGGTGTCGATCATGAACGTGTAAGGGGCTGGATGCCCGGCACGCCTGGGCTGCGCGCATCCCCGCAGCCTGGGTAATTCAGTCAGGGCCTGCGGGCGATCTTTTAGGAGCATTCCTGTGAGATCGTCCGCAGGCTTTTGTTTTTGTGCGTTGGAAATCATCCTGGCAGGAAGTGCCAAGGCAGCTGTAAAGAAATCCGTTGACGTAGGCTGTCAAATACATATCATGATATATATCTAAGGCAATAAATCATGATCGAAGACGTCGTCAAGGAACTCGGATTCCTCACTCTGGGCACGCGCTTCAAGCGCATAGGCGAGGCGCTGCAGGCGCAAACGCAGTCACTGCTGACTGAACACGGCATCGATATGCCCGCAGCGCATTTCCCGCTCTTGGCGGCACTGGACTGGCATGGCGCACTGGGCGTGGGCGAGCTGAGCCAGGCCGTCGGCGTCAGCCAGCCCGTGGTCACCCGTTCCTTGAAAGGGCTGGAAGACAGCGGGTTGGTGCAGTCGGAGGCGGTGGAGGGCGATCGGCGTGTGCGCCGCGTAGCGCTCAGCCCGCAAGGCCAGGCACTGGTCCAGCGGGCGCAACGCGATGTCTGGCCCGTGCTGGAAGCCTCGGTCGCCCAGGTTTGTGCGTCGCTTGAAGGGCCTTTGCTGGACCAGTTGGCTGCCTTGGAAGCGGGGCTTGCACGCACGTCGCTCCTGCAGCGCTCGGCGGCCTCCATCGCCACGGAGCAAGCCACCCGCAAGCGCAAAGGCAAAAGCACTCCCCACTACCCAGGAAAGGAAAAAACACGATGACCACGATCAACCCTTTTGACCGCCCCGTCTGGGCATCGCTGACCTTTGCGCCCGATCTGGCCGAAGGCGGCGGCCTGGCCAAACGCTACCGGCGCGATGTCAATTTGTTTGCATCGGCCCGAGACGACGAGGGCGCCAGCCTGGCGGCGGTAGCCGACCTGGTGACCGAGGGGGAATCGGTCTTCGTGCTGCAAGCGCAACCCATCCCGGTGCCCAAGGGAATGCAGGCCCTTCGCCGAGCCCAGGGCGTGCAGATGTTGGCGGGCCGGGCCGTTGCTGCCGAGTCTGGCGCCGATTCAGTCGTGGCGCTTGGCGATGCCGACGCTGCCGAGATGCTGGCCTTGGCGCGGCTGGCCGAGCCCGGTCCGTTCCTTGCGCGCACCCACACCATGGGCCGCTTCGTGGGTATCCGGTCTGACGGCGTTCTGGTGGCCATGGCGGGGGAACGCATGCGTTTTGAGGGCGGTACGGAGGTCAGCGGTGTGTGTGTCCATCCTGATTTTCGGGGGCGCGGCTTTGCCCGTCGGCTTTCATCGGTGGTCGCACACGCCATTCAGCAACGCGGGGACCAACCTTTTCTGCATGCCTGGACCACCAACGAAGCGGCCATTACCTTGTACGAAAGCCTGGGGTTTGAGATTCGCACCGAAATGCAGGTGGCCGTGCTGGGGCGGTGATCGCTTGATCCGCGACGCATGTGGTCCATCGCGGGCGGACTGCGCCAAGTGGGGGCGTTTGGCGGGCATCGAGAGGTTTTTGGCACTTTATCGTGCAAGCTTGGCAGTCTGCCGGTTCCAGCGCAGTTCGCGTTGCACGGTGTGAGAGGGGGTGGGTGCGCAAGGCAATCCCCCACATTCCCCGTGGCAACTGTCCGTCCATGCACTTTCGCTGGGCGCAAAAAAACCCCGCACTCCCAAAAGAAGTGCGGGGTAAATAGCTGTGTCTCTGCCCTCCCACCAGTTAGGGCAGCAGCGGGTGTGGGGCCATCAGAAGTTGTGGCGCACGCCCATGGCGAAGGAGCTGAAGTCGTTGCCCGCAGTGGCCACGCCATAGCTGGCGTTGTGGTTGTTGTTGATGCGCGTGTAGTAGGTGTAGATCTTGGTGCGCTTGCTCAGGTTGTAGTTGTAGCCCACCGTGTATTGGGTGGCAGCGCTGTCGGCCACGTGGGAGTACTTGCCGGCACGGCCCACGTTCAGGTGGAACTCGGACACGCCCATGATGTAGGCGCCCGACAGGCGCACGTTGGTGCGGTTGCCGCCATTGGCGATGAACACGTTCTTGTCGCGTTGCACGTAGGCGCCGACCACGAAGGGACCGGTCGAGTACGAAGCACGCACTGCGAACTGGTTCTGGTCGTCCAGCTTGGAGTATCCAGCGCCCAAGCCCAGCTTGCCGATTTCGTAGTTGGCGGCCAGGTCGAGGCTGTTCTTGCCGCCGGTGCCGTTGGCTTGCTCGTGCATGGCCCAGCCGGCTTCTACCGTTGCGCCGCCAAAGCTGGGGGTGCGGTAGGCGATCTTGTTCACGTCGCGTGCAGGGTAGGCGTACAGCGCATCCGACGACGAACCGGTGTCGTGGTTGTGGTTGCTGATGAAGTCAGCGGTGGCGTAGTAGGACTCCGAAGTGAAGTTGCCCAGACGCACCATGCCGAAGCCGCCAGCCAGGTTCACTTCGCTCTGGCGCGCGAAGATGCCGCGGGAGTCCGAAGCGCCGCTGCTGGAGTCGAAGCCGCTTTCCAGCTGGAAGCCTGCCATCAAACCGCCGCCCAGATCTTCCTGGCCCTTGAAACCGAAGCGGGAGGAGTTGTTGAACAGGCCGGTCTTGGAGACATTGCCTTCTTTTTGGTGCTCGAACGTGGTGTTGATCCGGCCGTACAGGGTGACGCTGCTCTGGGCAAGCGCAGCAGATGTCCCAACCAGGGCCAGCGCGGCCACGGCGCAGCGGTTAATCGTTTTCATTAGCAAGGTTTCCTTTATCAAATTTTGTTTGATGACAAATCATCACGGGCCAAAACACATGGGGTACATGCCTTGGGGCCGTCGCTACAAGCAAGCTTTATGCCTGTGGTGATGTGAGTTGCACATTGCAACGGAGAAGGATGCTACTGGGCGGAAATAGGCGGCGCCACAGGGGTAAACACCTTTTGGCCTGCGGATGTGGGTGGCAAACAACAGCCGCGCCGGAAACTGGGGCTCCGCAGGCTTCACAACACAGGAGCACGCTGCGAAAGTATGTTCGAGCTAACCGCGAATTTGCTTCGGATGCCCAGTTCCAGCAGGTTGCCGGGAATGGCGGCGCAGGCGGCGAGCGCCGACGACTGCTGTCGCTAAACCCAGCAGCGCCATGGTCCACTCGCCCAGGGTGGGAACAGCAGTTGCAGCTTCGGGGCTGGCGAACGCGGAACACGGCCCACTGAACGGCTGGGGGGCGCTCCAGTTGGCGATGTTCATCAGTACGCCGGGTCCTGAGTCTCGGAAGGTGCGATAGCCACTCGTGCTATCTGCAAAAACGGCGTTGCCGCCATTGGCGAACCAATGCACCGGTGCTGTCAAGGCAACGCCGCTGGCGGTGTAAGCACCGGCGGGAATCATGGTGTCGCGTACCTCGGTAAAGATCGAGGTCAACGCACCCACTGCGTTGGTCGTAGTGGTGCCCACGACCGTGGGTGGCCGAGCAACGAGGTCTTGCGCGAACACCACATTGCCCGTGTTGTTCATGCTCCAGATGGTGCAAGTCAGGTGCGCGCCTATCCAGAGCTGGTTGATGGCCGTGTTGTCGTCGCGGTTGTCGAAAACGAGGGTGACGGTGTAGTTTTGGCCGTTGATGATTTCCGGCATCAAAGAGTCGCTGATGGTGCCGGTGTAGATGATGGCAAAAGGCGTGGCTCCCGCGCAGGCGCGGGCGCCTGCGAGCGCCACGGCGGTAGCGTATTGGCGGAGGCGGCGCAAGGGCGCTCCGGGAGCGGTGGATGTTCGTGTAAGAGATGGCATGGAGCACGCAAAAAATGCTGGAAGGAATTCCCGTCACACAATGTGCCCGGGGATCCAGCGATTCTTGGGAACACGCCATGCCGCGTCATGGACGGCAGCGACAATCGTTGTGCCCAATGCGACATGGGCACTGCGTAGAGCCGCTCAGCCCGTCAGTCCGCGCGCCTCGCTCGGTGTCATGCCGAAGTGGCGGCGAAACGCCCGACTGAAGGCGGAGAAGTCGTCAAAACCGCTATCCAGCGCAATCTCCAGCACGCGGCGGTGGCGCTGCGCGGGGTCGCTCAGCATGTCCCGCGCCCGCTGTAGTCGCGCCTGCCGCACGAAATCGGAAAAGCAAGTGTCCTCGCGCGCAAACAGGCGCTGCACCTGGCGCGGAGTGAGATGGTGCTGGCGCGCGATCTGTTCCAGGCTCAGTTCGGGCCGGTCGATGCGGGCCAGGATGTCGCGCCGGATCAGCGCCAGGCGCGGCACATCGATCGCATCATGCTGGCGCGGTTGTATGCCTCGGGCCATAGGCACAAGCACGTCCACGATCAGCATGGCACGCGGCGTATCGCCAAAAGCGCCCATTGTTTCCGCAGGCCGCAGCGCCCATGTGCACGCGGGAATCGGGCGACCTTGCACATCCTGCAGTGCAAAGGACCGGCGGTCCACGCGCTCTGGGGTTTGCGGATACTCCCCCTCCGCCAGTTTCAGCCCGTGGAGAGCCCGCAAAAGCGCCTCTTCCGCTTGCGCACTGGGGCAACCGACATAGCCGCTACGCGCAACGATCACCTCAGCTTCACTCAACAACTGCTGCGCGGCAGCATTGGCATGCACCACAAAGCGATCCGGTCCCAGAAGCAAAATGGGGCGCTCTGCCTGCTCAATCATCAGCTGGCCAGTGCTCGCTCGGCGCCCGTTGGCAGAGCGCCGGTATTCTGCGAAAGCTTTCTTGATATGCACGAACAGGCTTGCCAGGCTCGCGTCTGCCGCGGTGTCGAACCGCCCCTGCGCGGGGCTGCGGAGCAACCCGAAAAAGACGACAAAATCCTCGTCCTCCGCCACCTTTCCGCCCGACATGTAGCGCACACCGTAAACCGACCAGAAGTTTCGGTAGTACGGATGAACCTGCGCCTCTCGGGCTGGAATTAAGTCGTCAGAGTTGAACACGGTGCCCGGAGGTTGCACCGCGACATGGGCCAAGTGTGGATCCAGGCGGTGGTATTCGCACATGTAGTCCAGCACGCCCTCCATGGGTGAGCCGGATGAGTGCAGCGTCAACGCCATGCGGCCCGTGCGGCGATCCACTGCCACCAGTTGGCAAAAGCGTCCTTTGAACTGATCGACCAACACTTGCAGCACTTCGTGCCAAGGCCGCGTGCCCGTGGCTGCTTGGTACAGGTTGTGGACCAGTCCCTCCTATTGCTCAGATGTCACAAAGCCTCTCTACTCTTTTGCTGTCCGATAACTCACAAACCCACATCGGCATGCCGTGCGTGTGTGTGCCAAAAAGGGTTCGCGGCCGAAAGGGCGCGGCTCACAGGATTATTCTCCGGCCTTGAATGCAAATTCTTCCGCTTCGTCAGATTGGCTTTGTGCTGCTTCCAGCAGCCGCCGCACCATCCCATGCACTCTCGTCACCTCGGTTGCCAAAGCCGACGCCGGACGAGATCTGCGCCTCGGGCAGCGGCAGGTGCGAGAAATTCCGCGAAGCGATGGCGTGAAAAGGCCGAGAACCTGTTCAAGGCCTTTCGCCGCATCTGCTTTGCAGCAAGTCAGCACGAGAAAACGATTTTGAACAGGCTCTTAAGGCCCGCGCCGAGGAACATTGGCGTTGGGCTTTTTTACTTGTGCTCCCAATATCTCGGAGAGACCAGCGTCTTGATCGGGCAGCTGTTCGCTATTGGTGTGAATCCTGAGCCGACCTCGCAGCGAAACAGCGCACCCGGGTTGGTGGTGCCGCAGCGCGGGAAAAAAAGAGCGGCGCATCGCACCCACTCGCTTTCATTGAAGCGATCAATTAAAAGATAGTTGTTTATTGAAAATCATGATTAACTGCGTGCACTTATAAATATCAGGGAGTGGGCGCAGTGAAGAAACTAACCAGAAAATTCGCCTTTTTGCAGGCGCTTTGTTGCATCGGCCTGGCGTGGATTTTTCTCACTGCGGCTTCCTCGGCCCTCGCTGGGGCTCCCTTGGCACCCGCCTTCCAGCCCCCCGGTATCTTGTTCATCGAGAGCAATGTGGCCGACTACCAGCAGTTGATGGCGGAGGCCGGGGCGGATTTCGAGGTTGTGTTGCTGGATGCCCAGGCTGACGGCTTGCGCCAGATGGCCGATGTGTTGGCCGAGCGAAAGAATCTTGCAGCTGTGCATTTGATTTCGCACGGCACCAAGGGTGCACTGGGTTTGGGCTCCCTGACGCTTGACCGCCAGGCGCTGCGGGAGCGGGGAGCGGACTTGGCGCGCATTCGTGCGGCCTTTGGGAGCGGGACCGATCTGCTGTTGTACGGTTGTGAGGTAGCCCATGGCGCTGAGGGCCAGGAGTTCATAGCCATGTTGGCCGATGCCACCGGTGCGCGGGTGGCGGCGTCTACCAATTTCACTGGGGATGCCGAGCAAGGCGGCGACTGGCTGCTGGAGCGGCGTACTGGTCCGCTGCGCAGTGCGGTGCTGGCCTTTCCCTCCTATCGCCACGTGCTGCCTGCCGTAGCCGGCACCTTGTCGATCAATCCGACCCTCGCGGACAACACCTTCACGGTACCCAAGTTCCTCGACAGCAACCTGTCAGCCCAGATCCATTTCCCCAACATCGAATACGAGATTTACTTTGCTAACGTTGGCAACACACGCACTGGCGATGTCACAAACTACGACCTGACCGGTAGCGGCAGCAATTCCATGCTGGTCTTCGACACGTTCCTCCCAGTCGGAAGCCTGATTGTCAAAAGCCAGTTGCAACGTCTGTTCGGCATTGCGAGTTTCGTCATTCAGGATGCGCAGGTCATGGGAGCTACCTATACCGCGACCGGCTACATCGACGGTGTGGGCACGGGCGCTACGCATCCCTTCATGGCTCATCCCGGCGGAATCAGTAGCACCGTCAATCTGCCGCCGGCATTCAGGAATGTGGACGAAATCCGGATTACAAGCACCGGACACCCCAGTCAGCCTAATAAGTTGTGGCAGGAAGGTTTCAACAACTTCGTGTTCACAGAGCCCACCGGCAACGCCGACTTGAGTGCCCTGTCGGCGTCGTCCGGCGGCTTTTCATTCTTGGCCGCCACAACCAGCTACGGCTTTGCGGTCACCAACGCAGTGACCAGCACCACTGTCACGCCCACCATAGACACGCCCGGCGCGACCATCACGGTGAACGGCGTATCTGTGACCAGCGGCGCTGCTTCGGGTGCGATCGCGTTGAACGTCGGCTCCAACACCATCACCACCGTCGTCACGGCCCTCGACGGGAGCACCACCAAGACCTACACCATCACCGTCACGCGCGACGCTCCACCCTCGAGCAATGCCGACCTGAGCAACCTAGCGCTTTCGGCAGGTACTTTGAACCCCGTGTTCGCCTCGGGCACCACCTCCTACACGGCCAGCGTGCCCTTCACTACAACGTCGCTCACCGCCACGCCCACCGTGGCCGACGCCACTGCCAGCGTCACCGTCAACGGGGTCGCTGTCACCAGCGGCAATGCGTCGGGGGCCATTGCGTTGGCAGTGGGCTCCAACACGATTACCACCGTCGTGACCGCCCAGGACGGCACCACGACCAGCACCTACACCGCCACGGTCACCCGCGCCGCCGCGTCGGGCAACAACCAACTGGGCGCGCTGTCGCTTTCAAGCGGGACCCTGGCCCCGGTGTTTGCCTCGGGCACCACCGGCTACACGGCCAGCGTGGGCAATGCCACCACGTCGCTGACCGTCACTCCGACCGTGGCCGACGCCACTGCGAGCGTTACCGTCAATAGCGTGGCCACCACCAGCGGCAACGCCTCGGGCGCGATTGCGCTGAACGTCGGCAGCAACACCATCACCGTCGCCGTCACCGCGCAGAACGGCACGCCGCTGAGCTACACCGTGACCGTGACCCGGGCCGGGTCGTCCAATGCCGACTTGTCTGCGCTGTCGCTGTCCAGCGGCACCTTGGCGCCTGTGTTTGCAGCTGGCACCACCAGCTACACGGCCAGCGTCAGCAACGCCACCACCTCGCTCACCGTGACCCCGACCGTGGCCGCCGGTACCGCTAGCGTCACCGTGAACGGTGTGGCCACGACCAGCGGCAATGCCTCGGGCGCGATTGCGCTGAATGTGGGCAGCAACACCCTGACCACGGTCGTTACGGCCCAGGATGGCACCACGACCAAGACGTATACCGTCACCGTGACCCGTGCCGCGTCGTCCAACGCTGACTTGTCTGCGCTGAGCCTCTCTAACGGCACCCTGAGCCCGGTGTTCGCGTCGGGCACGACGGGCTATGTCGCCTCCATCGCGGCCGGCACCTCCAGCCTTACCGTCACCCCCACCGCGGCCGCGGGCACCTCCAGCATCACCGTCAACGGGGTGGCTGTCACCAGCGGGGCCGCCTCGGGTGCCATCGCGATGAACCCGGGCAGTAACACGGTCACCATCGTCGTCACCGCCCAGAACAGCGCGACCAAAAGCTACACCGTGACCATCACGCGCGCGCTGCCTTCGGGTAACGCTGATCTGTCTGCGCTGTCCCTGTCCAACGGCACCTTGGCGCCTGCCTTTGCCGCTGGCACCATCAGCTACACGGCCAGTGTCGGCAACGGCACCACCTCACTCACCGTGACGCCCACCGTGGCCGATGCCACTGCCAGCGTCACAGTGAACGGCGTGGCCACCACCAGCGGAAATGCCTCGGGCGCGATTGCGCTGGCGGTGGGTGCCAACACCATTACCACCGTCGTGACAGCGCAGGACGGCACCACCACCAAGACCTACACCGTGACGGTGACGCGGGCGGGATCGGGCGACGCCAACCTGTCGGCCCTGGCGTTGTCGGGCGGCAGCATCAGCCCGGCGTTTGCGCCGAGCACCACGGGCTACACGATGTCGATCGCGGCCGCGACCACCAGCATCGCCGTCACGCCGACGGTCAATGAGCCGAACGCCGCGGTGACGGTCAACGGCTTTGCCGTGGCCAGCGGCAATGCCTCCGGCGCCATCGCCATGAACACCGGTGCGAACACCGTCACGGTCGTGGTCACTGCGCAAAATGGCACCACCAAAACCTACACGGTCACCGTGACGCGTGCGGTCTCGTCGAATAACGACCTGGGCGCATTGTTGTTGTCGAGCGGCACCCTGAGCCCGGTATTCAGCGCGGCCCAGCAGAACTACACCGCTACCGTGCCCGACAGCTCCATCACCGTCACCCCGACCGTGGCCGATGGCAGTGCGAGTGTCATGGTCAACGGCGTTGCCACGCCCAGCGGCAACGCGTCGGCCCCCATTGCGCTGAACGTCGGCAACAACGTGGTCACTGTGCAAGTGACCGCCCAGAGCGGCTCCACCAAAAACTACACGGTCACCGTGACGCGTTCGCGGCCCACCACGGCGACGGGCATCAGCCCCACCGGAGGCGGCACGGTGAATGCCAGCCTGTCGGGGCCGGCGGGCTGCGGGTTTGACCAGGCGAATTTCATCCCTCGCACCGGAGGCGTGGGCTCGCCGCCTTCCGGGGGCACGGCCGGGTATGTGTTTCCCCAGGGCTTGTTCCATGTGATCGTCGGAGGTTGCCCCAATGGTGCCGCCGTGACCATCACGCTGACCTATCCGCAGCCGTTCCCATCCGGCGCCATGTACATGAAATACGGCCCTACTCCGAGCGAGGGCGCTCCCCACTGGTACCCGTTCCCCGCAGCGACGATCACCGGCAACACAGTCACGCTGGTACTTACGGACGGCGGCTTGGGGGATGATGATCTAGTGCTGAATGGCGCTATCCCGGATCCGGGCGGTGTGGCATTGGCCGCGGCCTCTACAGGGATTCCAACGCTTTCCCAGTGGGGTGTGCTGTTGTTGTCCTTGATGCTGGCTGCAATAGCCGTTCTGTGGACTGGTGCCCCGTCTCGTAAATAGCTGGTACTTATCGCGCGTACCAGTGAGGTATCTTTGAAACGGAGATACCGCGATGAGGACCGGCAGACCGAAGACTGAACTGGTGCTGTCGGATGAGGAGCGTTCGCAGCGGCTGTCGTTTGCTCGACGCCGCTCGCTGCCTGCGGTGGTAAGCAATCAAGGAGATTTTGAGAAACTATCAATCACACCGAAATGTGATAGTTATTCCACGTTCATATGATATTTTCTACCAGTGTCTGAGCCAGGGCGGGCGCCGTTGAGTATTTTCCAGTATCGATGGAAATATAGTTTCCCAATTTTGTGGTTCCATAATCAGAACGGCGGTGCAGCGTTGATTTTCGATCCGAAAGTGCTCCTTGGCCGGCGGCAAAAACCCATCCGCCTTCAAGGGTGGAACGCTCTGCTTGCTCGCGAATTTGCGCTACCCATGGCAATAAGGCTTGAAGATGGTTGAGAATGGAGCTCGATATGTCCTCAGCATTTTGGGAAACTAAATGAGGCTCCGGTGGTGAAATGTCAGGGCTGTCTACACGCAAACCATCGGGATACCAGGAGAGGTAAAAATCACGCCCGTTGTAGTTTTTTATGTCTCCGAATGGCCCGGTGGCGATGACAGCGCAAGGGGTATGAACCGGTTCTGCAGTGCGCAAGAAAAGCGATTGACGGTATCTGTTCGACCAAACTCCTGTCGGCTCTAGTCCCGCAGTTCGATCTATCGCCAAACGGCCTTGCCAGAGCGAGTTTATTACGTAATCGTATGGGCCAAATATGCCTGCGGAAGTCTCTATTTTCCACGTGCCGTTGATGCCCATCTCTGCGGGCCGTGCAGCCACGACACGGGTTCCCATAAATTGTTGAATCAATTTTTCAGCGCCCATCGCGGGTATAAACCGCTCGGCGACCCAATTGGTATCCACGGATCTTTCTGGAACCCGGAAACCTGCAACAATGTCTGGCGATGATGTGAAGCCAGCCAGTTCAGAAGAGCTCAGCTGGTGAACCCGACTTTCAGACGCATCTGCTAGATATCGCGCTGCATCCGGGTGAGATCGCACGCGTTCAACGACTTTCTCCATGTACGTCTTCATTTCCGATGCAGAAGTCACGGATTTGCGATGGCAAAAAAACAGGTCGTCTTCGGAGGTAATGGCTGGAGCGAGGGACGTGCCGATCAATTCCTCTATCAATGGACGAAATCTGAGACCGCCGGGAATGACGTGATCCGCCGTGCTTAGTGACGGATCTGCGCTGTAGAGGCATCCTAAGTGGATTTTTCCTTCGTTCCATCGACTCGCCGCACTGAACGGTTGTTCCGCCATATCGAAGATGGATACTTCGATCCCTTTGCGCGCAAAAAAAAGCGCTGCAGAGCAGCCCATGATTCCAGCGCCAAGGATGGCAATTCGGGGGGGATTTCGCATATGTATTAATTCCAGGTCGAGACATATGATCCGGGATCATAAGGTTCGCTGGCCAATACCAAAAGCGCGGAATTCGAGACCAAATAAGTCTGGCGGCACCACACGCCAGCACCTAATAGAAGACCTGGTCCCGCCGCCGCTAGCACAGTATCAACTTCTTCGTGCCCCTTTCTTAGCAAGAGGCCGATCTTTCCATGCAAGCAAATGAGCAGTTGTTCCCCGCTGCGGTGGCCATGCTCCCCCCGAATGGATCCGGTTGGGGCGTCTGTCACCGTGAATGCTCGGCGTGGCTTGAAGGGTAGGCTATCAAAATCGAGCGGCAGCAGATTGCCTCGCTCATCAGTGTAGGTGGGGAGATCAATGAAGCGGACTCGCCCTTCAAACCAGGTGGAACAGAGGGGTGAAGCGATGGTGTTCATCACTTTTCCTCTTTTTTCAGATCTGGATTGTTTTGGTAGAGCCATCTCGCCAAAGGGCTGGCGAGCGTCATTTTTTGCTCAGTAGTGAGGTCGGAAATCCAAATTTCGCGCATTATGGCGGCGTAGACTTCATAGAGTTGGCGTTTGGAAAATTCCCAGCCGCGGGATAAACTGCCCGGCTTATAATACTTATAACACAGAGTTTGGGAAACGCGTGCGAATTCTCCCAGCAAGCTCATATGGAACAGCCAAGGCCAATCTGCGGAAAATTCTCCTGCGCGATGGGTTTTAAGACCGTTGATTTGTCGCGCTTGTTTGAGGCGAAATAGCCCTCGATTGGGCACCCACCATTTGTTATTTCCACTCATCATGAGTGCACCCCGTTGGACCGGGTCACGAACACCCTCAAGCTCAGTGAATACCCAGTGCTCTTGAGTTCCGTTGGTATTTGTAAGATGCACGTCCGAATAACTCATGACAACCTCTGGCCGCATGTCCAGCACTTCTGCCAGCAGCCTGATGTATTCGGGTTTTAGGATGTCATCGTGAAACGCAAACAGTACATAATCCGCGTCGGTCTGATCCAACAAAAAGTTGCAGTTGCCCACGTACCCTAGCCGATGCGGTTGCAAGATCACCCTGAAGCGTGAGTCTTTCTGAGCATGCGCCATGCAAATCTCATAAGTTGAATCACTGCATTTATCGACAGAGACGACAACTTCCAGGTGAGGGTAAGTCTGCGCGGAGAGACAGTCGAGGGTTGCTTGGATGAATGCCGCAGATTGCCACGCCGGGACAAGCGCGGCCACTTTCGAGGGCTTTGGACTAGGTTGCATGGGCTTGGTAAAGTGAACTCCAATTCCCAGTGTAGTAGACCTAGATGGGGTCGTTGAGGGGTCGGCAAGCCCACGTCGCGCTGGCCGCTTGCGTGCATGCCACAGCGGAGTCGGGTGGGCAAATTCGGGATATAGCGCGATATGCCAACAGTCTGAATACCTCCCGGAAACCGCTTGCATCCGTCGCTTGCGGTCTCCCCTTCATGGCCATCAAAACCGGTACGTCGATGTCAACGTATACGTCCGCGCCTGCCCGTAGAAGCAATCGCCCCGTGCCAGGCACTGGGTGATGTGCACCTTGTCCGCCAGGTTGACTACGTTGAAGGCCACGCGCCAGTCGCCGGCGTCGTACGCCACCATGGCATCGGCTAGCGTGGCGGCCGGGGTGCTGATGGCGCTGGTGCCGCTCCACTGCGAGCCGGTGTAGCGCACGCCGGCGCCCACTGTCCAGCCGCCGCGGCCTTCGCTGGCGAAGCGGTGGCTCAGCCAGGTCGAAGCCGTGTGGCGAGGGGTGCTCGCCACGGGCAGGCCCTGGTCGCCGGTGTTGCTGCGGCTGATCTTGGCATCAGTGAAGGCATAGCCCACGGTCCAGTCCCAGTTGCGGGCGAGGCTGGCGGTCATCTCGGCCTCGAAGCCCTTGACCTTCACTTCGCCGATCTGCAGGCTGTTGAGCGGGTTGGTCGGGTCGGTGGTCTTGCGGTTCTTCTCCCGCAACTGGTAGACGGCGGCAAAGGCGCTGATGCCCTGGCCCGGGGGCTGCCATTTCACGCCGGCCTCCCATTGTTCGCCGCGCTGGGGCTTGAAGGGGACGCCGAAAAGGTTGGCGCCACCCAGGGGCTGGAAGGATTCGGAATAGCCCGCATAGGGTGCCCATCCGCCATCCATCTGGTAGGTCACGCCAGCGCGCTTGGTCCAGGCATTGTCGTCTGCCGCTGCTGCGGGGCGGCCTTCGGTGTCGCTCTTGGCGTTGTCGTGGCGCAGGCCCAGCGTGGCCGTGAAGCGGCCCCACTTGATCTGGTCCTGGGCGTAGAAGCCCAGCTGGCGCTGCTCCACGCTGGGCACGCGTGCCAGGGCCGATGCCGATGGCGCCGTGAAGTTGCCGTAGACGGGGTTGTACACGTCGATGGCGGGCGCCACAGACCTCCAGCTTTGCTGGCCCCAGTGGTTGCGCTGCACGTCCAGGCCGCCCAGCACGGTGTGCTCGGTGTCACCCCAGCGCAGCTTGCCTTCGACCTGGGTATCGACCAGCAGCATGCGTGCGGTGCCCAGTGTCCACGATGCGTCGCGCAGCACGGTGCGGTTGTCCGCGTTGAACACGGGGCGCGCGGGGCGGCCCAGCGCGGCGTTGGCGGCAAAGCTGGTGTACAGCGTGCGGTAGTCCACCTCGCTCACGCTGCGGCGCAGGTTCTGGCGCACGGTCCAGGCGCTGTCGATTTGGTGGCTGAACAGGTAGCCCCAGGAGGTGCTTTCGGAGTTGTAGCGGTCCCAGCCCGGCTCGCTGATGAAGGTGGAGGTGGGGATCTGGCCGTAACGGTTGGGCAACTGCGTGCCCTGCCAGGGGAAGAAGCCGATCAGCGATCCGCTCTTGTCCTTCTGGTGCGTGAACTGTAGCGTGAGCGAGGTGGCGGCGCTGGGCTTCCAGGTCACGGTGGGGGCGATCACCAGGCGGTCATCGCGCACGTGGTCCACCTGTGTGTCGCTGTCGCGGCCCACGGCCACCAGGCGGTAGAGCCACTGGCCGTCTTCGGTGAGTTTGCCAGTCATGTCTGCGGCGATCTGCTTGCGCGCATGGTTGCCCAGCTGCACCTGCACCTCGCGCAGCGGCTCGGCCTGCGGGCGTTTGCTGGTGAGGTTGAGTACGCCACCCACACTGCCCTGGCCGTACAGCACCGACGAGGGGCCGCGCAAGAACTCCACGCGCTCCAGCGTGTATGGATCGGGCCGCGTGTCGTTCCAGTAGCCGATGAAGCGCACCATGCCGTCCAGGTACTGCGTCACGTCGCCGCCGCGCGCCTTGAAGGTGTCCTGGCGGCTGTCGAAGTAGTTGGACACGGCACCTGCCGTGTAAGCCGTCACCTGGCGCAGCGTTTGCACACCCTGGGCCTCCATTTGGTCGCGGGTGATCACGCTGATGGCCTGCGGCGTTTCGATGAGCGGCGTGTCGGTCTTGGTGGCGCTGAGCGCACGTTTTGCCACAAAGCCCGTGACGGGCGCCGTGGGGTTTTTCTGTTCAGTGCCCGCATTGACGGTGACAGGGGCGAGCGCCTTTTCCGCAGTGGGTTCGGTGGTGCCAGGGGCTGTGGCCTGCTGCGCGTGGGCGGCGCCACACAGGGCCAGCAAGGCCGCATGTGCGATGGCGGTGCGGTAGACGGTGATGCCAGGTGTCATGGTGCTGTTTCTCTGATCATTGAAAAAGGGTGTCAGTCCCGAAGGCGCCAGGTCGTGTCATCGCGCACCTCGCTTCGGGCTATCCACTGAAGTGGTCAGGCTGTGGGGTGGAGGCGCTTGGCCCTCAGAACGTGTAGTCCAGCGACACCTGCAAGCTGCGTGGCGTGCCCGGCACGACGGAGCCAAAGCCCGCTGCGGTGGTCGTTCCGTCCAGGTAGTAGCGGCGGTTGCCCGCGTTCTTCAGGTTGGCCTGCAGCCGCACGCCACCCGCAAACTGGTAGCCCACGGCCAGGTCGACCACGGTGTAGCCCGGCAGGCGCCACTTGTTGTCGTTGGCGATGAACTTGTCGCCCTGGTGCACCAGGCCGCCACCCACCCACAGGCCGGGCAGTTGCGGCAGGCGGTACTGCGTCCACAGCGATGCGTTGCGGCGCGTGGCCAGCGCGACGCGGTTGCCCACGTTGGCCCCGGCGGTGGTGTCGGCCAGCACCTTGGGGTTTTGGAAGCTCGCATTGGCCGTCACCGTCCAGCCAGGGGTGATGCGGCCTTGCAGCTCCAGCTCCACGCCCTTGATGCGCTGGCGCGCGGTCAGCACCGAGTAGCCGGGGTGTTGCGGGTCGGTGGCGGGCGCGTTGGTCAGCTCCAGGTCGAAGGCCGACACCGTGGTCATCAGGCGCTTGTCCAGCCATTCCTGCTTCCAGCCCACTTCCAGCTGCTTGCCTTCGGAGGGCGGCGCGGCGCGGTCGCCCCAGATCAGCGTGCCCGAGTTGGCCTGGAACGAGCGTGCGTAGCTGGTGTACACCATGCTGCCCGGGCGCAGTTCCCAGCTCAGGGCGGCGCTGGGCTGGGTCTGGCTCAGGTCGGTGACGGGCGCGGTGTAGGCGTCCTTGAACTTGTCATGGCGCAGGCCCAGCAGCAGGCCGAAGTCGCCCAGCACCATGCGGTCCTGCACGAACACGCCGGTGTTGCGGGCGTCGGAGGAGAGCTTGCCCACCCCGGTGGAGGCCACGGGTGGCACCAGGCCTGCGACGGGGTTGTAGAGATCGATGGCGCCCAGGTTGCCTGTGGTGCGCGCGCCGTAGAAGCCCGCAATGGCGCGCCAGTCCAACCCCGCCAGCATCGTGTGTTTTACCGCGCCGGTTTGCAGCTGCGCGCGCAGTTCGGCCAGCGCGGTGTCCGACGTGTATTTTTGTCCCGGCGCCATCCAGTAGGTGCGTGGCACGCGGCCGTTGGCCGCCGGGCCCATGGGCGACACGATGTTCACGTTGCGAAAGGTCTCGTTGCGCGACAGGTGCACGCGGGCTTCCAGCTGGTCCGTCAAACGGTGCTGCAGCTCGGTGGAGTAAAAGCGCAGATGGCCGTCGGTCTTCAACCAGGGCTCGCCGTAGAACGCGCCCACCGGCAGCACGTCGGCGCTGCGTGGATTCTTGGGGTCTGGCACCGCCAGACCGGAGGTGGAGGTGCCGTCGATGCTTTGGGTCTCCGCCTGCGCGCGCCAGACGGTGTCGGGCGTGACCTGCCACTCCAGGCTGCCTGCAATGCCTTGCTTGCGCGGGGTGTTGCCATCCACAAAACTGCCGCCCCGGCTGGCGCCGCCGTCGAGCCGGTAGCGCAGCGTTCCATCGGCGTTGAGCGGGCCGGTCAGGTCGAACTCGGCGCTGCGCCAGCCGTGGCTGCCGGCGCCGATCTTGATGGTGCGCAGCGGGTCGGCCTGGGGACGCTTGCTCACGTAGTTGACCAGGCCGCCAGGCGCGACCTGGCCGAACTCCAGCGCGGCGGGGCCCTTGATGACTTCGACCCGTTCGATGTTGAACAGCGGTGGGTCCAGCAGGTGGACGAACTTGGCGCCGTCGCGCAGGAAGTTGTAGGTGTTGTTGGCCCACAGCCCGCGGATGGAGAACTGCGAGTACGAGCCGTAGTACTCGCTGCGCGTGGCCACGCCCGAGGCATTGCGCAGCACGTCGCGCTCGGTGGTGGCCATCTGCTGCTCCAGCAGCGCGTTGTCGATCACGCTGACCGAGCGCGGTGTCTCCAGCACCGACAGGCCCAGGCGCGAACTGCTTTGCGCGCGCCGCGCGGGCGTGGCCGCCTCGCCTGCGGTGGAGTCGATGACGTCGACCTGGCGCAGGGAGGGAGCGGCTGTTGGAGCGTCGGCGGGTATGGGGGCCGGTGCGGGTGCTGTGCTGTTCTGCGCGAACGCGGTGCCGCACACAGCCAGCAGCGCGGCGTGCGCTATAGCGGTGCGCAAGAGATTGGGGTGAATCATGGCGCTATCGGATTAGTAGCTGTCAGCGCTTTTACATAAAGCGCTACAGCCCATTTTTAGTGATATGAATGCCAGCCGCCCGAGTGTGCCAAGGCAGTACCACGCGCCGCGAGAGGGCGGTGGTTTGTGCGGCTAGCGAATCGGCGGTGGCGTCAGCCGGGGCTCAGTGGGCCTTGGGCGGCTCGGGCAGGGCGGGCGACGCCATACCATCGGCCAGCACAAAGGTCAGCGTGGTCACGTAGCTGGCTTCGCCGTACTGCCCGCCCTGGGCTTCGCCGGGGGTCTTGTCGCTGTGCTTCACCTCGGCCACGTACTGGCCCTTCCAGGGGGTGACGAAGGTCACGGTGCCGTCTTCACCCGCCTCGGCTTCGCGCGTCCAGCCGGAGGGTGCTGCCAACTGCACCTTGGCCTTGGGCAGCGGCGCACCCTTGTAGACAACCTTCAGCTGACCGGGCTTGCCGGTGGGCACCAGGTCGAGCGGGGCGGTGGGCGCCACGGGCTGTGCCAGGCCGGCCACCCAGCGGGCCGAGGGCTGCCAGAACATCGCGGGCAGGTTGCGCTTGCTGCGGTCGATCAGCGGGTAGGTGGCGGCGGCGAACAGCGTGTCTGGCGTGCCGGTGGTGGTGTAGACAAAAGCGTCCTTGCCCAGCTGGCCTTCCGCGCGCTGGGTCGTGCTACCCGTGCGTTGTTCCAGTGCGGGCACGCCCTTGAACTGGTCCAGCCGGCCGGGCGAGGTCTCGCGCAGGTTCTCGTTGAACTCGCCAAAGTGCAGGCGCGCCTGGCCCCCGGCGTTTTCGAGCCAGACCTGGTGAGCATGGGCGGTGCTCACCGCAGTGAGGGCGGCGCAGGCCAGCAGGGCGGCCAGCAGCGGGGCTTGGAGGCGTTGGTTCGAGGACATGGACGATTTCCTTTCGGTGGTTTCAGTAACAACAAAAACAGCGGAGCGCAGGGCACCACGCCCCTGCGATGCAGGGGTGATAAACACTCATTTTTTGATAGCTGCCTGCGCTTGTTGGATAAGCGCTGGGTGGCTTTTTGACCCTAAATTTGGTCTGAACAGGGCCTGGGCGGCGTGGCGGCGGTGCCGCTTTAGAAGTCCACGCCTACGCTCAGCGACAACGTGCGCGGTGCACCCACCACCAGATAGCCCGAGCCGGGGTAGCCGCCCACCGAGGCCCAGTGGTTGCGGTTGGTCAGGTTGTCGATGCGGGCGCGCAGCGTGACGAGGCGGCCCTGCACTTCGGTGAGGTAGCGGGCACCCACGTCAAGCCGGTTCCAGCCAGGCACGCGCAGGGTGTTCGTGGCGTTGGCATAGCTGGCGCCGGTGTGCACCCAGCGGCCATCCACGGCCAGGCCCGGCACGCCGGGCACGTCCCACTCTGCACCCAGGTTGGCCTGCAGCTTGGGCACACCGATGACGCGCTGGCCGTCGGTGGCGGCAGCGCCGGTGGTCAGCTGCTTGGCGTCCAGCCAAGTCAGCCCGCCCAGCACGCGCAGGCCCTTGGTGGCCTCGCCCTGCAGTGCCAATTCCACGCCCTGGTGGCGGTCTTTGCCGCTGGTGCTGAAGAGGTTGGCCGCGCTCAAAAACGCGCGGGGCTTGGTGGTGGAAAACAGCGCCACGCTGCCGCCCACGCGGCCCGCGTCAAACTTCACGCCCACTTCCTTTTGTTTGGAGACATAGGGCGCCAGCATCTCGCCCCGGTTGGCCGCCGTGCTGGGCGCGGTCTGGCCCTGGCTCAGGCCTTCCACATAGTTGGCATACACCGACAGGCCCTTGTCCACCTTGTAGATGGCCGCGAGCAGCGGGCTGGTGCGGCTCTGGTCATAGCGGTCGGTCTGCACGGCGGTGCCGTAGGCGTAGTTGGCGATTTCGATTTTCTGGTGGCGCAGGCCGGCCGTGAGCAGCAGGCGGCTGTCCAGCAGCTGCACCGTGTCGCCCAGCGCAAAGCTGGTCAGGCGGGTGCTGCCCGTGCGTTGCGGGTGGGCCAGGTCGCCGCCGAAGAGGGTGTCGGCGCTAAAAGCCGGCAGGCCGGTGGCCACGGGGTTGTAGAGGTTGGTCGCCTGGGTGTTGCGCCAGTCCATGGCATAGGCGTTTTTCTTGTCGGCGCTGAAGTGCGACGCCACCGCCACCCATTCGTGGCCCACGCTGCCGGTCTGCAGCTTGCCACGCAGGCCCAGCTCGCCAGTGTTCACGCTGTCCTTGCGGGTGTTGTCAAAACGGTAGGTGGTGGCCGCGCCGCTGGCGGCGTTGGTCACCGTGAGGTTGGCCAGTGAATTGGCTTCTTCGCCACGGCGCGCGCCCGCCGCAGCCCAGGCCGTGGTGCTGGGCGACAGGTCCCACTCGCCACGCAGCGTGCCGAACACATCGCGTTCGTTGGAGTAGCTCCAGGGCTGGGCAAAGTTGGTCTGGTTGTCGGGCACGCTCGGCACCGTGGTCACAGCGCTGCCCAGCGTGACGTTGGTGCGGGTGTTCTTGAGCTTGTGGTCCTGCCAGCCTATGTCGCCGGACAGGCGCACGTCGCGGCTGCGCCAGTCCAGGCCCAAGGCCAGCAGGCCGAGCTGGACGTCTTCGCCATCGACCGCCGTCCCGCCGTTGCGGGCCGCCGCATTCACGCGGATGCCGGTGTTGCCATCCGGCCCAAAGCGGCGGGCAATGTCGGCCGCGATCTGTGTCTGGCCGCCGCTGGCCACGCCAAAGGTCACGCGGTTCAAGGGCTCGTTGGGCGCCCGCTTGGGCAGCAGGTTGATGCTGCCGCCCAGACCGCCGCCATTGGGGCTGGCGCCGTTCAAAAAGGCCGATGCGCCGCGCAGCACCTCCACGCGCTCGAACAGCTCGGTGGCAATGTATTGGCGCGGCAGCAGGCTGTACAGGCCGTTGTAGGCCGTGTCGTCCGAATCGAGGATGAAGCCCCGGATGAAGAACGCTTCCTGAAAATTGCCAAAGCCGCGTGCCACGCGCACCGTGGGGTCGTTTTGCAGCACATCGCCTACGCTGCGGGCATGGCGGTCCTGGATCAGTTCGTTGGTGTAGCTGGTGATGGAAAACGGCGTGTCCATCGCGTCCTTGGTGCCCAGGATGCCGGCACGCCCACCGCGCGCCACCTGGCCACCGGGGTAGGCGGGCGACAGGCCCTGCGCCGATGCATCGGCGCTGGCGTTGACCGTGACGGTGGACAGGGCCTTGCCCTCTGGCTCGGTGCCACTGGCCGCCGCTTGCGCCCAAGCGGCAGGCGCGGCCAGTGCGAAGAGCAACGCGGCGGCCAGGGCGGCCGGGGTCAGGGCAGGGGGGCGTGGGGAATGGGTGTTGCGCATGGCGTGGTGAAGGTGCTGGCGGTGTTCAGGGTGGCGTGGCTCTGGTGCCCGTTTCGGTTGTTTCGGTGTGGGGTTGGCCGTGGGCTCCCTGGGCGGCGGCCGCAGGCTGTGTGTGGGGCCAGCAGTGCCAGCCCATCACCGCCACCGGAATGCCCAGGCCCACCCACGACCACCAGTCGCCCCAGGTGTCGGACACGAGGGCGGTGATCAGGCCCGTGGTGGTGAGCACGCCCATCACGATGGGCCCGCCCCACAGCGACCAGAACGGGCTCGGCTTCATGCGCGGCCCTCCGTGTGGGGCAGCGGGCTGCCGGTGCGCGCTGCAGCTGTTGTCGGCAGGCTGGTGTGGCCTTGCACGGTGGCGGCCGCGGTGGTGGTGCTGGTAGTGGCGTTGCTGGTGCTGCCCGCCTGCACGCCCTTGCGCAGCCACAGGTACAGCCCGCTGCCCAGCACCACGATGGTGGCAATGTCGAGCAGCGCCCACAGGATCTTCATCGGCATGCCACCGTAGTCGCCAAAGTGCAGCGGCTGCGACACCAGCAGCGCCGTCAGGTACCACGGCAGCTGGGGCGACGCGGTGACCTGCGCTGTGCGCGCATCCATCAGCACGGGCTTGAGCAGGCGGGAGGTGAGCGGCTCGTTGCCGCGCATGAAAAACGTGTTGTGGTGCGGGCTGGAGAACGCCGTGCCCGGGAACGCAATGAACGACAGCTTGGTGCCCGGCGCCTGCGCCTGTGCGGCCTCCAGCGCCTGCTGCAGCGGGCCGCGCTCTGTGGCGGGCACGATGGGCTGGCCTTCATAGGGTTTGAGCAGCACCGAGAGCTGGTCGTACTGCCAGTACTTGATGAGCAGGTCCGCCCACGTGTTGATCATGCCCGTGCCGCCCACCACAAACGCCCACACCAGCGTGACGATGCCCAGCAGGTTGTGCAGGTCCAGCCACTTCACGCGCGTGGATCGGTCACGCCGCACCTCGCCAAACGCGAGCTTGCGCATGAACGGCGCATACAACACCACCCCGGTGACGATGGCCACCAGCAGCAGCAAGCCCATGAAGCCCAGAAACAGCTTGCCCGGCAGGCCCGCGAACAGGTCCACATGCAGCTTGAACATCACGTACATGAAGCCCTCGTCAAAACGCGGCTGCGCCAGCACCTGGGCCGTGCGCGCATCCACCGCCACGGATCGGAAATCATCGGTGGGCGCCGGTGTGGGTGTGAGCGTGACGAACCAGACGTTGTCATCGTCCTCCGCATGCGATGCGAACTGCACCACGCGCTCGGGGTGCAATGCGTGCGCAGTGGCCAGCACCTTGTCGAGGCTGGCGCGCGGTGTGCTGGCGGGCATGGCGGGCGCCTCGACCTCGGTACCCAGCAGGTGGCCTATTTCGTGGTGAAAGATCAGCGGCAGGCCCGTGAGGCACAACAGCAGCATGAAGACGGTGCACACCAGGCTGGACCACTTGTGGGTCCAGCTCCAGCGGCGCAGGGCGGTGGGGCTCAGCATGGTCCGGGGGTGGGGCGGCAGGGGCTGGGCTGGCACACATCCACACGGCCGGCCCACAGCGCGGGGGCAGCGATGACAGCAGCAGGAGGAGTGAAAAGGTGGTTCAAGCCAGACAACCCGAAAACATCGAAGGACGGTGGGTGCTGGCTGCAGCCTTAGAGCAGGTCTAAGGGGGAGGCTGTGGCTTGCGTATACCTAATTTTACATTGCAAATAGGAATTGTTTGTATTCGTAATGGTGGCGGGGCTGGGTGTGTTGGGAAAAAGCCCGATCCCGTGGTGCGGGGAATGGTCTTTTTTGGGGCCGGGCATCGCGCGGAGAACGCGCAGGGTTCAGGGCAGGGGGCTTGTGGAAGAAGCCCTTGGCAGTGGCGGCCGCCGGTATCGTGTGTGCAGATTCGGGCGCTGCATGGGGCCACAGGCGGCGATGGCCATCGCATTCCCAGGCCGTATCGGTTCCATTCGTTCGGCCGGCGGGCAGCCCGCAAGTGGGCCCTCCAGCGCGCAACCTGCGCCCGCTTGCAGGCTATAGTCCCTTGGACCCAGCGTGCCGGTTTTGCAGGATCTTTGTGCCTGGGCATTGAACCAGTGCATTGGCTGCGAAGCCAGGCTGCGAGCCGCTTTCAGGAGAGTTCCGTGTCCACGATATCCCGCGCCGTTGAGCCTGTCGCGCACGCATCTGCGGTATGCATGGGTGCCTTGCGTCAAGCGCTGCACATGGCTGCCTTGCCAGGGCTCGCTGTTCTGGCCATTCTGTGTATGGGCAATGCATATGCCGCAGACGGAAATACATCTGCAGAGCAGAAGGCCAGGCTCGCAATAGTCCCCGAGTTTCGGCATCTCGACTTTGTCTTGGCCGCCGCAGAAGGCGACTTGAACGGCGACGGCGTTCCCGACCGGGCTATGCTGCTGATGGGGCGCAAAGGAGAAGGCCCGAAAGAGGAGCGGCTGTTCGTCCTGACCGGAAGGGCAGATGGCAGCTATCAGGTGCTCTCGATGTCCGGCGAGTTCTGCCACCCCAGCAAGTTCTACAACCTGGACATTAAAAACAACGCGTTGTTCGTTCAGGCGGTCTACTACGCAGACGCCGCCCGGTTCTCGGGCTTCACGCTGCAGTTCCGCTACAACGCCAAGACCAAAGACCTGGAACACATCGGCGAGCAGCAGGACGACGAAGACTACTCCAGCAACTCCTCCTACCGAGTGAGCCTCAACTACCTGACCAACGCCGCCATTCATTCGCGGCGTGTTGGAAAGAAGTACAAGGAGGCTAGAGGCCGGATCACCGATGCTCCGGGCGTGCTGCCTTTGAACGGGTTTGTCTGCGAAGGCTATGGCATGACGAGTTCTTCTGTCTACCTTGATGACAGTTTCAAGGTGCACAAGAAGGGCGGTACGCCGCCATGATGCGAAGCGGGTTTGTCATACGGACCCGCAATGGCGGTCAGCATGATCGCGGCTCTTCAATGACGAGTGCGCTGCCGCAGCCCATTCATGGCCAACGTCAGACACCTACAGTTCCAGCTCCCATGCTTGCCTCCGCTCGCTTCCAGCTCCGCCCCTTCGTTGAATCCGATCTCCCTGCCTTCGTCGAGGCCGTTCTGGAGTCCACCGCCACCGTCGGGAAGTGGATGTCCTGGGCCCATGCCGACTACACAACCGCCGATGCTGCATCCTGGTTTGCGCATTGCAAGGCCGAGCGGGAGACTCACTCAACCAATCCAGTCTGAGCGCATATCAATGTCGAAACCACGCTTACTACTCGTTCTTTGGCTAGGTCTCTCGGTGTGTGCCGGAGTTTTCCTGTGGCTAGGGCATCCCGAGGGTCTACTCCGCTGGCTACTCCTTGCAATGTTTGCTCCACCGGCCTATCTCCTGCTTAGCGCGGCCGGAGAGCTCCTAGGACTTGCCTACTCCCGTTTGCCAGGTATCCGCCATGGGAACGAGTTTGTTGAGCAAAGAACCAGACAGCGTTCGATCTCGGGGCTTCGTGTGTTGTGGTATTCCGTTTCTACGCTTGTTTTCATTGCATTGGTTGCCGCAGTCACATGGGTTGTCCGCGCGCATTCCTAGCCAAAAGTGAATGCCACACAACAATCCATCTGTCGGTAAAGAGCGGCTTTTCCCCTTCAAGGCCAGGGGTCGCCCAGAAGCGCCGCCTCTCCCCTCCTTCAAGCCGAAGCGACTTCGCGGCTTGGCTTAATTGACGCGATAGACACCTACAGCTTCAGCCCTATGCTTGCTTCCGGTCGCTTCCAGCTACGCCCCTTCGTTGAACCCGATCTCCCTACCTTCGTCGAGGCCGTTCTGGAGTCCACCGCCACCGTCGGGAAGTGGATGCCCTGGGCCCATGCCAACTACACAACCGCCGATGCTGCATCCTGGTTTGCGCATTGCGAGGCTGAGCGGGAGAGCGGTTCCAGCTACGAGTTCGGGATTTTCGACGCCGGGTCCAATACCCTTGTGGGTGGCTGTGGCCTCAATCAATTCAACCCGGTCAACGGTTTCTGCAACCTGGGCTACTGGGTCCGCCAGTCCTGGCAGCGCCAAGGCGCAGCGCTCGCCGCCGTTCAGGCACTCAGTCAGTTCGCCTTTGCTGAGCTCAAGCTGGGCCGCGTTGAAATCGTCGTGGCCCAACACAACACACCCAGTCTCGGCGTGGCCGAGCGGTCGGGCGCGGTGCGAGAGTGCCTCGCGCGAAATCGGCTCAAGGTGCATGGCTGCTTTACGGATGCCTATGTCTTTTCCCTCGTCCCTCCAGGCGTCTGACACCGCCGTCAAAGGAAGGTCTTGCGCCAAAGCGCAGGCCACCCTGTCCGTAGAACGCTTTGCCCTATGAGCCAAATTGCACAGCCAGTGGAGGTCCGCCGTCTTGGTGCCGATGACGCTGCGGCGTTTTCGGCTTTGCGACGAGAGGTCACACGAGCAGACCCCGTGCCCATGGGTTTGACGTTCGAGGAAGAACTCACGCGCACGTTGGAAGGCTTTCGAGCGCAGCTCTCTGCACCTCTTCCAAACGCTGTGTTCGGTTGTTTTATTCAGGGTGAGCTTGCCGCGACAGCTGCCGTCAGCCGCACAGGCCAATTTCCGTCCTCGCACCACAAAATGGTGATGTGGGGCGTGTTTACGTCCCCTCGGCACCGTCGCCGGGGACTAAGCCGGCAGGTCGTGGAAACCGCCCTTCAACACGCCTTCGACAACGGTGTGCATCGTGTGAACCTGCAGGTGTACGTGCCCAACGAACCGGCCATCGTGCTTTACAAATCAATGGGCTTTGTAGAGTACGGCGTCGAGTCTGAAGCAGTGTGCCTCGATGGCCAGTATCACAATGGCGTTCACATGACGCTTGTGAAAGACCGGCATGACAAGCCGCTGCATCCGACCGCCTTCGGCGTCAGCTGAGCGGCGGTTTTCTCCTGCAGGACCGTCGTTGTGGACCGGTACGCGCCCGCCATGCCAACTAACTTGTCGCGCAGCCGCACCCCTGCGCCTCAGCAGTCACAACGCAGCTACTTGCGCTGGACGACTCACTGGCGCATGGCTTTGCGCGGTGGTGATGTGTCCACGCTCTTGCGCTCCACACGAGCACTGCGATGGACGCGATCCTCAGCAGAACCATCAGTTCCAGACTGATCCCGAGTGTCGCCACCAGCCAGGAGTTCACTCCAAGCGCCGCAGCCCCACCCAGCAAGGGGATCGCCAAGGGGATGGTGCAGCACGCCACGCAGGCTCCCGCTACGCCCAGTGCGGCCAATACAGGTTTTTTCACGAATTTTCTCCAGTGGGTCCATGCGGGTCGATTCCCGTACGCCCACTTTAAAATCTCAAGTTACTTGAGATGCAAGGACTATTGTGAAAAAGCAGACCAACCCCGCTGACCCCACACCAGAGTTCCTCTCCATTGGCGCCCTGGCCAAGCGGGTTGGCTTTGCGGTATCTGCCCTGAGGTACTACGAAGAAGTGGGCTTGATACCCGCCGCGATGCGGCGCGACAGCGGCCATCGTGTCTATCCAGATTCGGTGCAAGACGTGCTCATCCTCATCCGGCACTGCCGCGATCTGGGGTTTTCGATTGATGAGACGCGCGAGCTGCTCGCGTTGTCGACCAGCGCCGAGCGCGACTGCGTGGAGGCGCGCGCAATAGCCCAGGCGCACCTCACCGCCGTGCGGGCCAAGATGGCGGAGCTGCGTCGCTTGGACCGCAGCCTGTCGCGTTTTGTCCAGGCTTGCAGCGCGGGCTGCGCTGGTGGCCCTGCGCCGGATTGCACCATCCTGGCCGACCTGCGCCAAGGCGAGCTGAAAGCCACGGTGGGCTCTGGATGCTGCTCATGAACAGCCCGCGTGCCCTCTTGCGATCAGCGTGACAGCGGCCCCGCGATCCGGTGCCATTTTCAACCGCACATGTGCGCAGCGGCTGCGCGCACCGGTTTCGCCGTGGCGCGTGGCCATGGTGAGCCACGCGTTAAATGATCTTTGCTATCACTTCAGTAGCTGCTAGCGCTTATCCAGAAAGCGCTAGCAGCCTGAGGGGCTATGAATCTGTACGCCGCGCCTGCATGCGTTGCATCAGAACCGTGTGCGCAGCGTCACCTGCACCGCACGCGGCGATCCCGGCAGGATCAGGTTGTCGTTGCTGCCGTGGGCGGACACGTAGTACTTGCGGTTGGCCAGGTTCTTGATGTTCACGTCCAGGTTCCACTGGCCCAGTGTGTACTGCAGCGCCGCATCGAGCGTGGTGTAGCCGGGCAAGGTCACCAGGTTGGTCAGCGAGGTGAAGCGCGCGCCCACGTAGTTCACGCCGCCGCCCACGCGCAGGCCGTGGCCCAGGTCCTTCATGGCCCACAGGAAGGCCGAGTTGCGCGGCGTGAGCGCAGCCACCTTGCCCTGCGCCGCGATGGCCGCCGTGGGCAGCTGCAGCGAGCCGGTGGTGGCCAGCGACTTGGTCATGCGGCCATCAAGCCACGCGTAGCCGGCGCTCACGTCCCAGCGGTCGGGCAGGCGGCCATTGGCGGTCAGCTCCAGGCCGTTGGTGCGCTGCGTGCCCACGTTGATCTGGCGCGACGGGTTGGTCGGGTCGGTGTTCTTGATGTTGGTGCGCTCCAGGTTGAAGAGCGCACCGGTGAAGTTCAGGCGGCCGTCCAGCACGTCGAGCTTCACGCCGATTTCCTTGTTCTCGGTGATCTCGGGCTCGGCGCCGGTGTTGTTGGCGGCCAGTGCAAAGGTCTCGGCCGAGGGCTGGAACGACTTGCTGTACGACACGTAGTACGACAGCGCATCGCTGGGCTGCCACACCAGGCCCGCGCGGGGGCTGAACTTCTTGTCGGTGCGCGACAGGCCCGCGAGCTTGCGGTCGAACGTGGTCTCCTGCCCGAACACGTCGTAGCGCGCACCCACCAGTGCCTTCCATTGCGGCGCCAGCGTGATCTGGTTTTGCCAGTACAGCGCGGCGGTGTCCTGCGTGGTGTGGCTGGGGATGGCGCCGTCGACCGCAAAGCTGGCGGCCGGGATGGCGGGGGCGGGGCGGTTGCCGGGGTTGAAGATCGGCACCCGGTCAGCGCCGCCCGAGACGGACTCGGCGCGCTTCTTTTGCTGGCCCAGCTCCACGCCCATCAGCCATTCCTGCTGGAAGCCGCCCAGCTGGTTGCGCCAGGTGACGTCGGTCTGGTTGAAGAAGCCTTTTTCGTCGCGCAGGATGAACGAGCGCGTGCGGCCCACCGTCAGGTTGACCGGGTCGGTGGTGCCGCCGGGCAGGGTGTTGTAGCGGTCCAGCGCGTAGTCGTACAAACGCGTGACGTTGCGCACCGACCAATCGTCGTTGAAGCGGTGGTTCAGCGTGGCCGCGAACGACTGCATGGTGCTGGTGGTGGTGTCGTCCTGCGCGGCGTTGCTGGAGCCGTAGTAGGTGCCGGCAGGCACGTTGACGGGGCGGCCATTGAGCGCGGGAATGCCGAAGTCCGTCAGGCGCTGGTCGCGGGCGTTGGTGTACTGCAGCAGCAGGTCGGTCTGCGCCGCGAGCTTGAGCGCAAGCGACGGCGCGAAGTTGTGGCGCTTGACGAACTGCTGGTCGCGGTAGCTGCCCGAGTCTTCCACGGCGGCGTTGACGCGAAAGGCCGCGGTGTCGCTGATGCCCACATTCACATCGGCCGTGGCGCGGCGGTAGTCGAAATTGCCCAGGCCCAAGCTGGCCTCGCCCGAGGTCTCGCCGAACTTGGGCTTCTTGGTCACGCGGTTGATCAGGCCGCCCGACGAGCCGCGCCCGTACAACACGGCGGCGGGGCCCTTGAGGACTTCCACCCGCTCGATGTCGGCCAGGTCGCGGAAGTACAGCGCATCGTCGCGCACGCCGTCGACAAACTGGTCGGCAATGGCCGTGAAGCCGCGGATCACCACCTGGTCGCGCTGGCCGTCGCCGTGGCTCATGGCCACGCCGGGCACGTTGCGCAGCACGTCTTCCATCGACCGCGCACCCTGGTCACGCATGAGCTGCTCGGGCACCACGTTCACGGCCTGGGGCACGTCGCGCAGCGGCGCGCTGCCCTTGGTGGCCGAGGTGCTGGCGGCGGGGGAGTAGCCGTCGTCGCCCGTGGTGGATTGCACCGTGACCTCGCCCAGGGTCTGCGCGGCGGCGGCGGGCGGCGCGCTCTGGGCCCACGCAGCGCTGCAGAGCGCAGCGAGCAGGGCGGCCGACAGGGGCCTGAGCGTGAGAGATGGCTGAAATGCGTGCATGATTTTTCCGTTGGTTGTGTGCGCAGCGCAGGTGAAGACAAGCTCGCGCCCCGTGCCTGGCTGGGGCCGGTGGTCGGCCTTGGCTGGGAGGTGTGCGAAGCGGTGAAGAGAAACGAATGCGGTAAGGCGGGACGGGAACAGGAGGCGGTGTGGCCCGGGTGTGCGCAGGGCTACCGTTACGGCGCGGCCCCTTCAGGCCGCCAGCACGGCGCTTGGCGCCATCACCAGCCGCCAGCCCATGCCAGCAGGCCGGCAGCCAGCGCGACGCCGGCCGCGACCGGCGCGCGCCGTGGCTGCCAGGTCACCATGGCCGTCACCGCCAAGGCCGCGACCGACAGGGCGACCGTCCAGGCCGTCACGCCCAGCGATGCGGGCACCTCGCCCGACGGCCGCGCCGCCAGCCACAGCGAGAGCGCCAGCACCAGCCAGCCGGCGCGGCGCAGGTGCATCTGGCGCCGCGCCGTGCCCTCGCGGCCCAGCGCGTCTTCGTGGTGGCGGTCCATGCCCAGCGCAATGGCCGACCATGCGGCAAAACACAGCAGAAAAGCGGACATGGATCAGGCTCCCGAAGTGGAGACGTCGGGCGTGGCCGACAGCGCCGGGGCAGCGGGCTGGGGGGCGGATGCGTTGGCGGCGGCGTGGCGCAGCGCCTGGGACACCGCGGCCTTGCCCTTGGGTACGCGCCCCGGGCGCAGCCGCCAGGACAGCCAGCACAGCAGCAGACCCGTGGCCAGGAACGACAGGTCCATGCTGGCCCAGATCCATTCGCCCGCCGGCAGCGTGACGCCCAGGTGGGTGGGGGTGTTCAGCGCATTGATCAGCGGCAGGGCCGTCCACACCGCACCCGCAGCGCCCAGCGGCACCGACCAGCCCATGCGGCTGGGGCACACCACGGCACACGCCAGCGCCCACACCAGCGCGATGCCCCAAGCGCTGAAGAACCAGCCCAGCTCAGTGTCGGCCCGGCCCTCGATGCCTACCGGGATCAGGCGGTTGGAGGCCACATACACGCCACAGGCCAGCGGCAGGCCCGCCAGCGTGGCGATGTTGATGGCGGCCACCAGGCGCTCGCCAAAGGGCGCCTTGGTGCGCGCTGCAGCGGCGGCAGCGCCCTGGCGGCCGGCTTTGGTTTGCGACAGGGCGCTGCGCTTGACCGTCCACAGCACCATGCCCGTGGCGATCATCAAGCTGCCCAGCACGCCAAAGCCGAAGAGGGCCCAGCGCATGCCTACGTCGGCAAAGCGCGCCAGGTGCAGGCCGTACAGCACGCCATAGGTCTTGGCGGCCGGGCCGGTGGGGTCGGCCTGGTCCAGCCATTGGCCGGTGGTCGCGTCGAACAGCAGGCGCGGCGGGCGGTACTGCAGGCGGTCGCCTTCGTGGCGCGTGACCTCGACCACGGCGCGGCCCTTGGCATCGCGGCGCGCCTGTAGGCTGCCGATGCGCCCGCCGTCCCAGCGGGTGCGTGCTTCGTTCAGGATGGGCTCCAGCGCGATGGCGGGCAGGGGCTCCACCTTGTCGTTTGCGCCGCGGCGGGGACGGCTCTCGGCCTTCTCGCCCTGCAGGTCGGCAAAGTACGCGTTGGAGTCCACGCCTTTTTCATTCTTGTACGTGGTGGCGATGCCGGCGGGCATATACAGCGTGTGGAAGATCATCAGCCCGCTGAAGGTGATCATCAAATAGAACGGCAGCACCAGCACGCCGGTGACGTTGTGCGCATCCAGCCAGGCGCGCTGCCCGCCCTTGGTGGGGCGGAAGGTAAAGAAGTCCTTGAAGATGCGGCGGTGCGTGATCACACCGGTGATCAGCGCCACAAACATCAGCATCGTCGCCACGCCCACCACCCAGCGGCCTTCGATGGTCCAGCGGCCCTTCTGGGCGGTACGCAGCTCGAAGTGAAAGCGGTAGAAGAAGTCGCCACCCATGGTCTGGCGTGCCTCGATGGGCTCTCCGGTCTGCGGGTTCATGCGTAGGGTTTCAAACCGGCCGTTGCCGGTGCCGCGCCACAGCAGGTTGACAGCAGGGTCGCGCTCGTCGGGCAGGTGCAGGATCCACTGCGTGACCTCGGGCGACTTGCGCACCAGGGCGTCCAGCGACTTCTGGGCCACCTGCGCATCCGCCACTTCGATGCTTGGCAGGCCGTGCATCTCGGGGCGCATCCACAGGTTGAACTCGTTCCTGAAGAACGACAGCGTGCCGGTGAGAAAGATCGCGAACAGCAGCCAGCCCAGGATCAGCCCGGCCCAGGTGTGCAGCCACGACATCGCCTGGCGGAAGCCCTCGCGGTCGGCGCTCTTGCGGGCGGTGGTGGTGTGTGCGGCGGTCATGGCGTGGCTCCCATCCATTGCGGCGCCATGGCGCAGGCGCCCAGCGCCAGGGCGGGCAGCAGCGTGCCACCCCAGGCGCCCCAGGCCGTGCGCGCATAAAACGCCCAGCCAGCGGCGATGGCATAGGCCAGCCAGGCCAGCATGGTGGCGGTCAGCACGGCCTCCACACGGGGCATGAACTGCGCCAGGCCCAGCGAAAAAGCCGCCGTGAACCCGGCGGCCAGCGCATAGCCGCCCGCGATGGCCGCCACGGAACGGGAGGTGACGCCCAAGCGGTAGCGCCAGTCCAAGCGAACTGCCTTCATGGCTGGGCTGTGGCGGCGCGAGAGGCGGCGCAGCAGTGAGAAAACGAGAGGAACAGAGACCCCGCAATGCAGGGGCTGGCGGTGCTGCGCAGCATCAGAGAGGCTCCAGGCAGGGTTGTCGTACGGCAAACGTACAAACGCTGGCTGCAGCGGCGGCGAGGCCCGGCTGACTGGCTGGCTAGGTGTGGAAGAAAATCACGGGATCGGGCGCAACGCCAATAGGGCTGCAAAGGGGTTGGCACCGGTCGTAAGAATGCATTCTACTTTTGTTGAGAAGCATTCGCATTCATTGGTGTGCAACTTGAGCTGTTTTGATGTGCATTTGCAACAGCTTGTGACGAGCAGCGCGGGGCGTCGCGGGCACAAAAAAACGGGCCGAAGCCCGTTTTTCTGATTTTCTTCTTTGGTTTTTTCGTGGAGCGCTCTGAGAAATCAATGCGGGTTCACTCTGCCTCGCCCATCTGGGATTGCAGGTAGTTCTGCAGGCCGACCTTGTCGATCAGGTCGATCTGGGTTTCGAGGAAGTCGATGTGCTCTTCGGTGTCGTCCAGGATCTTTTGCAGCAGATCTCGCGAGACATAGTCGCGCACCGTTTCGCAGTGGGCAATGCCTTCCTTGATGGTCGCCTGGGCACCTTGTTCGGAGCTCAGGTCGCAGGCCAGGATCTCTGGCACGTCTTCGCCGACCTGGAGCTTGGCCAGGTCCTGCAGGTTGGGCAGGCCGTCGAGCGTGAAGATGCGGTCCATGAGCCAGTCGGCATGCTTCATCTCGCCGATGGATTCCGAATACTCCTTCTTGGCCAGCTTGTCGAAGCCCCAGTGCTTGAGCATGCGGTAGTGCAGGAAGTACTGGTTGATGGCCGTGAGTTCGTTCTTGAGCTGGGCCTGCAGATGGCCAATGACTTGTGCGTCGCCTTTCATGGGGACTCCTTGTTTGTTCTGTGGATTCGGGCCCGATTGTCGTGACCTCGATCAATCACCGCAAGCCAAACCCCTGTTGAGTCGCTCTGTCTGCGTGTGATCCTGAGTTGTGTTCGCATCTGGACCTGCAAAAAAAGGGGCTGGCCGCCCATTGGCTGCCAGCCCCTTTTTTGGTGCGCGGTCAGCGCGCGTCAGGGAAGCTGGATCGCGACTTCCTTCTCGGCCCCGGTGGCGGTGGCCTTGCACACGGCATATACCGTCTGCGCACCGGTGCTGCCCAGCGACAGCGATTTGGTGTGGGTGAGGCCGTTGGCGCTGGCCGCAATGTCGTCATACAGCGCGCCGTAGCTGTTGCCCGTGCTCCACGATGCCCGGCAGGCCGCTGCCTGGTTGGTCGTCAGCACGTAGCTGGCGTTGTAGCCGGCGTGGGTGACCGAACCCACGGCAACCGTCAGGGGCTCGGCGGGTGGGGGCGTGCCCGGGGTGCCGGGCAGGCCGGTGGACTTGAGCGCGCCTGCCGGGATCTGCACCATGTACGCATCCACGTCGGTCGCGCTGCCCGTGTTCCAGTTGGAGTTGAACAGCACCTTGGTGAAGTCGCGGTTGACGGATGCGTGTGGTTCCGACCAGTACTCGTTGGAGGTCACGCGCGTGAACGCCAGGGTGTGGACCTGCGGGTTGGCCTTGAGCTCCACGGCCATGAGCTTGCGGTGGAACCACTGGCGGTTCACGGTGTCGGCGTAGGTGCTCAACAGCACCCACCCCGGCTTGTTGAAGCCCTTGCCCGACAGGTGCAGCGCCGTGGTCGAGCCGTTCAGGTAGCTGGGCAGCAGGAAGGTGCGCACGCCGGTGCGCAGGTTGACCAGGAAGATGTCGCCCACGTTGGCCTGGTAGTCCACCGACACATACACATCGTCGCCATTGGCATCGATCGCCAGGTCCGAGTGCTCGGACTTGTGCAGCAGCTTCTTGGACTGGCTGAAGTCGCGCGAGTACGCCACGGTGCCGCTGGCATCGTCACCCGAGACCACGCAGTAGTTGCCGCTCGGGCTCATGCTCACGTGGTCGGGGCGCACGCCGTTGGTGTTCTTGGTGCCGACGATGGTGTCGGTGTCGCGGTCCCAGGTGATCACGCCCAGGCTGTTCCAGTTGGCGTCGTCCACCATCAGGCACCAGTAGCGGCCGTCCTTGGACGGTGAGCCTTCAGAGCGGGTCCATGCCGCGTTGGCGCCGGGCCAGCGGGTTTTCAGGCGCGCAGACAGGTTGGTGACCACGCGCGTGGCACCGGTGGCGGTGTTGAGCTCGTGAATCTGCATGCCTACACCGTTGGTGGGCAGGTAGTACAGCAGATCGGGGTTGCTCGCGTGCCACTGTGGCTCGGCATCGGCTGCCAGGTAGGGCAGCACCTTCAGCCGCGCGTGCGTGTGTGCGTCGTACAGATGCCAGTGGCCGTCGAGCGCATAGATCAGGTGGCGGGTGCTGTCTGCGTTGAAGGCCTGGCGGCGCGCGTAGTCGTTGCGCGCAAAGGTCGCCACGCCATCGGCCGCGTGGTTGGTGGCGCGCGTAAAGCAGGTCCCGTAGTCGGGTTCTGCCAGCACGGCGCCCTTGGCAGGCTTGGCCAGTGTGGCCGCGGTCACCAGGGTGCGTGCGGTGCTCAATGCAAAGCCGGGGCGCGCTTCGTAAAAGGCCTTGCAACCGGGGCTCAGGGTGGACGCGATCACGGTGCTGCCAGGGGCGGTAAAGCGCAGTGCGCCGTTCCACAGCACGGAGCGCTGGCCGGGGATCACGTCCAGCCCGTCAAACGCCTTGTCGCCGATGCCACGGTCCAGGGTCACGCCCTCGGCGGTGGCGGCGACGGTGGTACCGTTGACGGTGATGGACTCCACGTACAGGTTGCGGTCTTCGCCGTTGGCGTTGGCGTCATTGGTGAACACCACGTCCACCTTGTCGCCGCCCGCAATCGAAGGCACCGAGAAACTGTAGTTCTGGTAGCTGGTCTCGCGCACCTCGGTGTCTGCCACGGCAATGCCGTTGACGCGCAACTGCATGAGCGCGCCCGCATTGGCCAACAGGCTGGCGCGGGCACGCACCACCAGGTTCGCGGCGTCGGCCTTGCTTGTATTGGTGGATTCTTTGCTGGCGGCTGTGGTCGCCGTTTCACTGCCTCCGCCCCCGCAGGCGGTCAGTGCCAGTACGGCCATCCCGCTGGCAACCGCATGGGTTAAAGATCTGGTGCTCATGGAAACTACCCTCTCGTTCAGTTGATGACATCTGCAGCCATGGCGACGCCTGTGGGTCAGGTTACCGGCATGGTTCTGTAAAAAGCGGAAAGGGCGGCACCCACGGCTCATTTGGTTTCAATCAGAAACACAATGGTGGATTGGCGGGGGGTCGTGGCCGCTGGCGGTGCCCCACCCTGGGCACAAAGCGGGCGACAAAAAAGAAAGCCCTGGGTATTGCTACCCAGGGCCTGGAAAAACTGCGGCCTGCGCCGCACGGCGGATTTCGGTTTTACAGCGCCTTGGCCGATGCCCCTGGCTGGGCGGCGTGGGCAGTCATGGTTTGCTGGTCACGCCAGTGCGCCACGCCCAGCCATACGGTGGGCACCAGCACCAGGGCCAGCGAGATGGCCTGGGCAATGGTTCCTTCGGCCAGGTCTTCCGTGGCCGCATGCCAGTAGGCGTTGTCGATGCCGGGCAGTACGCCGCCTTCCGTGAACTCATGGAACGCGTAGACCACCAGCTGCACGGCAAACACCGCCATGAACCATGAGGTGACGCGGAAGAACCGCGAGAGGTTCACTGCGCGGCCGTAGCGCGTCCAGGCCCAGGCAATGGCAATGGCCAGCGCCAGGCCTGCCAGGCCGCCCCAGGCCATGTAAGCCAGCTCCGCGCTGCGGGCCAGGGCGGCGAGCATGGTGGCGGTTTCCACGCCTTCGCGGCCCACCATGAACAGGGCAAACAAGAACACGGCCATCCAGGCGCGCGGGCCCTCCAGCACGCTGGCGTGGTCCATGCGCTGGGCGATCTCCTGGCCCATGCCTTTTCCCGCGCTGCGCATGTGCACCACACACCAGGCCACGGTGGCAGCCGCCACCAGCGCCATGCCGCCCTCGGCTGCGGGCGACAACGCGCCCACCTGCGACAGCACCCAGCCCAGCACCAGCGAGAGCAGGGCGGCCACGCCCACGCCTGCGCGCAGCGGCAGCAGCAGGTGCAAGCGCCCGGTCTTGCGCAGGTACAGGGTGGCAATCGCCACCACCAGCAGGGCTTCCAGCCCTTCGCGGAAACAGATCAGCAGTGTTTGGAACATGGTGAAGTCAGGTCTTGCTATAAATTAATGAGCTGCTTGCGCTTATTTGTAAAGCGCTACAGGCCTTTTTGACCAATATTTTGAGAATGGCGTAAGTGCACGGCCTTCCCGCTGCAATGCGCCGCCCGAGCGGCTTTGCTGCAGTGCGGCAGATGATATTACTAAATACGAATCAGTTGTATTTGAATGTTTGACATGCCACAAGGGTTGGCTGTATCGGCGTGCTTGCCTTGCAGGCTGCCAACGCTGGTTTCTGGGGTTGAAAGGGGCAAAATGCCGATCCCCGGACCGAGGGCAGGGTGTCAATGTATAGTCACAGGCAATTGATTCAATCAAATCAATTAATTGGATTGATGGCCGTGAACGGCCTAGACTTCAGTCCTGTTCAGTCAACCAACCACTAAGGAAACAGCAATGTCCCTGATCAATACGCAAGTTCAGCCCTTCAAGACCACCGCTTTCGTCAACCGCGCTGGCAAGGGTGAATTCATCGAAGTGACCGAACAGTCCCTCAAGGGCAAGTGGTCCGTGCTGATCTTCATGCCCGCAGCTTTCACCTTCAACTGCCCCACCGAAATCGAAGACGCTGCCGACAACTACGCTGCTTTCCAGGCTGCCGGTGCAGAGGTCTACATCGTGACCACCGACACGCACTTCTCGCACAAGGTCTGGCACGAAACCTCGGACGCCGTGGGCAAGGCCAAATTCCCCCTGGTCGGCGACCCAACACACCAGCTGACCAATGCTTTCGGCGTGCACATTGCTGAAGAAGGCCTGGCACTGCGCGGCACGTTCGTGATCAACCCCGATGGCGTGATCAAGACCCTGGAAATCCACTCCAACGAAATCGCCCGCGACGTGTCGGAAACCCTGCGCAAGCTCAAGGCTGCCCAGTTCACCGCCGCCAACCCTGGCCAAGTCTGCCCCGCCAAGTGGAAGGAAGGCGCCAAGACGCTGACGCCTTCGCTGGACCTGGTCGGCAAGATCTAATCGACGGCTCCCCCAAAGCCGGACAGCGTCATGGCGCCTGTGCGCCATGCCGTCCGGCTTTTTTACGCCCGGAGTTTGACTCGCAGGCTTGATCCAAACCACGCTTGCCATCACGCTCCCCACATACAACTCCAAATTCAAAGGACACCACCATGCTCGACGAACAACTCAAGACCCAACTCGCCGCCTACCTGGAGCGCGTGCAGCAGCCGTTTGAGCTGGTGGCTTCCCTGGACGACAGCGAGACGGCGCGCGACATGCGCGAGCTGCTGACGACCATTCAATCGCTGCGCAGCGACAAGATCACCCTGCGCACCGATGGCAACGATGCGCGCAAGCCTTCGTTCAGCCTGCAGCGCGTCGGCGCTACCAACTCCTTGCGTTTTGCCGGCCTGCCCCTGGGCCACGAGTTCACCTCGCTGGTGCTGGCCCTGCTGTGGACCGGCGGCCACCCGCCCAAGGTCGAGCAGGACGTGATCGATTCGATCAAGGCGCTGGACGGAGACTTCAACTTCGAGGTCTACATGAGCCTGACCTGCCACAACTGCCCGGACGTGGTGCAGGCGCTGTCGCTCATGGCCATCGTCAACCCCCACATCAAGACCACTGTGATCGAAGGTGGCGCCTTCCAGCAGGAGGTGACCGACCGGGAAATCATGGCCGTGCCCATGGTGTTCATGAACGGGCAGGTCTTCGGCTCGGGCCGCATGACCATCGAAGAAATCGTGGCCAAGCTCGATACCGGCGCCGCCGCCCGTGACGCGGCCAAGCTGTCGGCCAAGGCACCTTACGACGTGCTCATCGTCGGCGGTGGCCCTGCCGGCGCCGCAGCCGCCGTGTACGCCGCCCGCAAGGGCATCCGCACCGGCGTGGCCGCCGAACGCTTTGGCGGCCAGGTCAACGACACGCTGGCCATCGAGAACTACATCTCCGTGCTCGAAACCGACGGCCCCAAGTTCGCCGCCGCGCTCGAAGCCCACACCCGCGCCTACGACGTGGACATCATGAACCTGCAGCGCGCCGACCGGCTGATCCCCGCGGCCCAGCCCGGCGGCCTGATCGGGGTGCAACTGGCCAACGGCGCCACGCTGCAGTCCAAGACCGTCATCCTGTCCACCGGCGCGCGCTGGCGCAACGTCAACGTGCCCGGCGAAGCCGAGTACAAGAACAAGGGCGTGGCCTACTGCCCGCACTGCGACGGCCCGCTGTTCAAGGGCAAGCGCGTGTCCGTCATCGGCGGCGGCAACTCGGGTGTCGAGGCGGCCATCGACTTGGCTGGCCTGGTGGCCCATGTCACGCTGGTCGAGTTTGCGGACCAACTCAAGGCCGACGCCGTGCTGGTCAACAAGCTCAAGAGCCTGCCCAACGTGACCATCCACACCAACGCCCAGACCACCGAGATCACCGGTGCCGACGGCAAGGTCAATGGCCTCAAGTACAAGGACCGCGCCACCAACGTGGAGCACCTCGTGCCGCTTGAAGGCGTGTTTGTGCAGATCGGGCTCGTGCCCAACACCGAATGGCTCAAGGGCACGGTGGAGCTGTCCAAGTTTGGCGAGGTCATCGTCGACTCGCACGGCCGCACCAACATCCCCGGCGTGTTCGCGGCGGGCGACTGCACTACCGTGCCGTTCAAGCAGATCGTGATCGCGGCGGGCGACGGATCGAAGGCCGCGCTGAGCGCGTTTGACCATCTGATCCGCATGCCCGTGGTGGTGGCTGCGCCGGCAGGGGCTCCGGCCGCCGAGCCTGTGGCAGAAATTGCTTGATTTTTAGGTAAAAATGACTGCTGGCGCTTGATGGTAAAGCGCTGGTAGCTATCAAAATAAGAGCGACTGGTTGTCTTGTGCAGCCAGTCGCTTTTGTTTGGACTGTAGGGCGCCACCGAGCTTGTGCTCTATTGCGATTTGCTCGACGGTTGAGACTCCGTTCTGGGCACTCCGCAGTCCTTCATTCGTGCGAGAAGCCGTCGCCCTTGGCCCGTGGCCAACGCGCGACCGCTTGAGGTGTCGCGCTTCCTAGAACGCACATGTCCAACGCCAATCCAGACGTCGCGTGGCAAGACTGTCACTGTCATCTCGGCACGCTTCAGGACCCCGGGCGGGCGTCGCGCCGGAGTGACTGAGGCGGCTTGCCGAAGCCCCGCATGAACGCCTCGCGAAGATGGCGCCGATCGCGAAAGCCCGTTTCGCGTGCAACCACCTCCAGCGGATGGCGGCTGCGCTCGATCATCAAGCGCGCTGCCTCCACGCGCAGACGCTCTACCGCCCTGGCTGGCGACTGGCCGGTCTCGGCCGTGAACACACGGCTGAACTGGCGCGGGCTGAGGTTTGCGGCCGCAGCGAGTTCTTCCACGTTCAGCGACTGCGCCAGATGGCTGCGGGCATGCTCCAGCGCCCGCGCGATGCGGTCCGAGCGTGGCGCGAGATTCAGTATCTCCGAATGCTGCGACTGGCCGCCCGAGCGGCGCTGGTGCATGACCAGCCGGTGCGCCACCGCCCGCGCCACGTCGTCGCCCAGGTCCTTCTCGACGAGGCCGAGCGCCAGATCCAGCTCCGCCGTCATGCCGGCCGAGGTCCAGATCGGGTCATCGGCGATGAAGATGCGGTCCGGCTCGACCTGGATATCGGGATGGCGCTGCTGCAGTGCGTCTGCATAAGCCCAGTGTGTCGTGGCGCGTCGCCCTGTTAGCAATCCCGCCTCGGCCAGCACAAAGGCTCCGGTGCACAGCCCCACGGTCCGACGCGCCCGCGCGCCGCACTTTCGCAGCGCATGCAGCAGGTCGGACGGCGAGGGCGTGGCCAACGGGTCGAGCACGCCGACCACCATCCAGGTGTCGGCCGTGCTGCGTGCGGTAAAGGGACGCGTCTGCAGGGCCATGCCCAGCGATGCCTTCACGCTGCCGCCGGGCATCGAGTGACAAGCCACCTCGTAGAAGGGTTCGCCGGCCACAACGTTGGCGAACTCGAACACCGCCTGGGTGGCCAGCGCCATCACCTGAAATCCGCCCGGCAGGACGTAGCCGATTTTGTGCATTTTGTCTCCGAAGCTGATGGCATAAAACGTGACTATAAGCGTCATTTACGCCATGCGTCAGACGGCACAAAATTCGCTCCATCGCAACCACAAACGGATGACCCCATGACGCAGACGAACCTGGGCACCGCCCTCATCACCGGAGCATCCTCCGGCATCGGGGCCCTCTACGCCGACCGCCTGGCGCAGCGCGGCTACGACCTCATCCTCGTTGCCCGCAACCGCGAGCGTTTGAACCCGTTGGCCGCGGAGATCACCAGCCGCCACGGACGCGCAGTGGAGGTCTTCCCCGCCGACCTGAACGATCCGGTGGCGCTGCGCAGCGTGGAGAACAAGCTCAAGCGCGATGCCAGCATCACCCTGCTGGTCAACAACGCCGGCATCGGCACGCACACGCCGCTTCTGGAGAGCGACGTGGACCAGATGGCGCGCATGATCGACCTCAACGTCGTGGCGCTCACGCGGTTGAGCTACGCGGCGGTGCCCGGCTTCGTGGCACGCGGCAACGGTGCGTTGATCAACATCGCCTCCGTCGCGGCCGTCTCGCCAGAAGCCTTGAATGGCGTGTATGGCGGCAGCAAGGCCTTCGTGTTGGCCTTCAGCCAATCGCTGCAGCACGAGCTGGCCGGCAAAGGCGTGCGGGTGCAAGCCGTGCTGCCGGGTGCGACGGCCACCGATTTCTGGGCACGCGGTGGCCTTCCCGTGGAGCACCTGCCGGCGCAGATCGTGATGCGTGCCGAAGACCTCGTGGATGCCGCCTTGCAGGGCTTCGAGCGCGGCGAGTTGGTGACCCTTCCTGCGCTGCAGGACGGCGCCCTGTGGGATGCCTTTGAGGGCGCGCGCAAGGCACTGGCGCCCCACCTTTCGAGCAACGAAGTGGCATCGCGCTACCAGCCCTTGCACTGAGCGGCTGCATCGCATCCGACCTGCGCCCGCTCTGACATCAGCCTGAAGCCGCATTGCGTGCGCCAGCAAGCATCCATCCACCATGGCCTCCGGGCCACGACCCCCTCAATATTCAAGGAAACACACCGTGCCAGCAACCCACAAAGATTCGCTCTCCGACATCAAAATCCCCGGGACCAAAGAACACTTTCTCGATCCGCTCAGCTCAAAGAAGGGCGGCTTGGGGCGACTGCGCTATCTCTCGGGCGGAACGGGGCCAGCGTTGGTCCTGCTGCACACCGTGCGCACCCAGGCCGAGCACTTCCGCCACCTCATCCCGCTGGTTCAGGATCGGTATACGGTGTATGCCCTTGATCTCCCTGGAATGGGTTACTCGGAGATCGTGCCGGGCGCTTCCTACGAGGAGCCGGCCATGCGCGAGGCGGTCAAGAGCCTCATCACCCGACTCGACTTGCGCGACGTCACGCTGCTTGGCGAGTCAATGGGCGCTACGCTCGCCCTCACCACCGCGGCCGATCTGCCCGAGAGAGTGCGGCGTGTCGTGGCGATCAATGCGTATGACTACGCGGGCGGCATCAAGCGGTCCAGCCTGCTGGCCCGGTTCGTCGTGACCGGCGCGCTTGCACCGGTTGTCGGCGAGACCATCGCGAGCGTTCAACCCAAGCCGATCGTGGGTGCCGTGCTCCGAGGGGGCCTCGGCGACAAGTCCGCCCTGCGCGATGACTACCTCGATGAACTGTTGAAGGTAGGACGCCGCCCCGGCTATCCGGTGGTCGCCCGCGCGGTGCACGGCAACCTGCCCAGCCTCATCGCGGCCCGCGCCCGCTACCCCGAGGTCAAGGCCCCAATCCACCTCATCTACGGAGAGACGGATTGGTCACGGCCCTCGGACCGGCAAGCCAACAAGCAGCTCCTCCCCGCGGCCGAGTTTGTCCAGGTGCCTGGCGCCGGTCACTTCATCGTTCTTGAACGGCCGGACGTGGCTGCCAAGGTGCTGAACAACGCGCTGTGAGTCCATAGCGTGATCTTTCGATTAGTCCGCCACAACCCGAGGTGCTCTCATGCCCAACCCTGACATCGTTCTCTGCGCGCCGGTCCGAACCCCCATCGGAAGCTATGGCGGCACACTGAAGGAAACGCCCGCGTCCGCACTGGGTGCCGCGGTGATTCGCGAGACCCTTCATCGCTCCGGTCTGGCCGCGCAAGCCGTCGACACTGTGGTGATGGGAAACGTGATCCAGGCCGGCACCCGGATGAATCCCGCACGACAAGCCTCCATCGGCGGCGGACTGCCTGTACAGGTGCCCGCAATGACGGTGAATCGGGTGTGCGGATCGGGTGCACAAGCCATTGCAACGGCGGCACTCGAGATCGCGGCGGGTTATGCCTCGGCGGCGATTGCCGGCGGCATGGAGAACATGGACCAAGCCCCCTATCTGGTGCCCGGCGCGCGCTGGGGGCAACGCATGGGGGACGCCCAGATGCTGGACAGCATGCTGCGAGACGGTCTGCATGATGCTTTCAGCGGTCAACACTCTGGCTGGCATACCGAGGATCTCGTCGCTCGGTACGGCATCACGCGCGAGGACCAGGATCGCTGGGCCGCGCGTTCACAGCAACGGTTCAGCGCGGCTCAGGCTGCCGGCAAGTTCGCGCAAGAGATCGTCGCCATCGAACTCTCCAGCCGCAAGGGGCCGATGAGTTTCTCCAGAGATGAAGTCAACCGTCCCGACACCACGGTCGAATCACTGGCCAAGCTCAAGCCGGCGTTTCGAAAAGACGGAACCATCACTGCCGGTAACGCGCCAGGGCTTAACAGCGGCGCAGCGGCAATGATCGTTGCAGAGCGAGGTGTTGCCGAGAAGCATGGGCTGCAGCCCTGGGCGCGCCTGGTCTCGCACGGCGTCGCGGCGGTGGAGCCGGGCATGTTCGGCATCGGGCCGGTGCCGGCGGTCAAGCTGGCCCTGGAACGCGCCGGCTGGAAGCACACGGACATCCAGCGCATCGAGATCAACGAGGCATTCGCCGCGATCACGCTGGCCTGCCTGCGTGAGATGGACCTGCCGGAAGACATCGTCAACGTCGAGGGCGGCTCCATCGCCCACGGCCACGCCATCGGCGCAACGGGTGCCGTGCTGACCACGCGCTTGCTGCATTCGATGCGGCGCGACGGCCTGAGGCGAGGCATCGTGACCTTGTGCATCGGCGGCGGTCAGGGCATCGCGCTGGCGCTCGAAATGCTCTGATGGAAAGTATGGCGATGGGCCAGTACTCCCTGGATCCTGGTACATCAGTTTATGTATTGAGAATTATTCTCATATAATTTGCGCATCAGCCAGCCACAACGGCCCGTTCTTCTGCCCCGCAGAAGCCTGGGCCGTTTGCATGGAGCCAGCTCTGTATTCGTTGTCGTTTCAGAGAAGGATCTCCGTCCGTGGCGCAGCCATTTCATTCCCCTCCGTTTTCCTCCCGGCGCGCCCTGGCGCAGCCATCCAATCCTTCCCTGCAAAGCCACCTGCGGCCGCTGGCCTGGCTGGTGGCCTGTGCATGTGCTGCCATCGGCAGCGCGCATGCGCAGGGGCATGCTCAGGATGTGGCTCAGCTCGTGGCCGCAGGCCCGGCGCTCAAGGAGGTCGTCATCAGCGGCTCGCGCAGCGAGCAGGACCGCGACGAGCTGCCCATGAGCATCGACGTGATCAACGCGCAGGCCATCGAAGAAGGCCAGGTGCGCGACATCCGCGATGTGGCGCGCGAGTTGCCCAACGTGTCGGTCACGCGCTCGCCCGCACGCTTCACGCTGGCCAGCGGCTCCACCGGCCGCGAGCAGAACGCCGGCTTCAACATCCGCGGCCTGGACGGCAACCGCGTGCTGATGATGGTGGACGGCATCCGCATGCCGCGCAGCTATGTCTTCAGCGCCAATGCCTTCGGTCGCGACTACTTGGACATCGGCCTGCTGCAGCGCATCGAGGTCGTGCGCGGTGCCACGTCGGCGCTGTACGGGTCGGACGGCATGGCGGGCCTGGTCAACTTCATCACTGCCGAGCCATCGGCCTTCCTCGACGGCGACAAGCGCATCGGCGGGCGTGTGAGCCTGGGCTATGACGGCGACGACCACGGCAAGCGCGTGGGCGCCACGGTGGCGGGCAAGGCGGGCAACACGGTGCAGTGGCTGCTGGGCGGCAACGTCACGCGCGCCAGCGAGCTCGACAACATGGGCACCAACAGCGCGGCCAATGCCGACCGCACCCGTCCCAATCCGCAAAAGGATAAAAGCGGCGCGCTGCTGGGCAAGGTCATCCTCACGCCCGGCGGCGGCCAGCGCCATGTGTTCACGCTGGAGCATGTGGACAAGACCTCCGACTACGAGTTGCTCACTGCGCGCTCCAAGCCGCCGCTGGCCGCCACGTCCGTGCTGGGCTCCACCTCGTTCACCGACATGCAGCGCAGCCGCGCGACGTGGGAGGGCTCGTGGCGCGTGAACTCGGCGTTGGCCGACGACGTGAAGGCGACGCTGAGCTTTCAGGACTCGCATTCGCGCGAGTACGTCACCGAAGACCGCAATACCGCCGCCGACCGCGTGCGCGACGTGACCTACGACGAGCGCACCTGGCAGGCCAACCTGCAGGGCAGCAAGGTGCTGCGCGCAGGCCCTGGTGGCTTGGTTCAGAAGATCACCTACGGTTTTGACTACACGTCCGCCAAGGTCGAGAACCTGCAGACCGGCGTGACCCCGCCGGTGGGAGAGACCTTTCCGCTCAAGCGCTTTCCGGACACCACCGAAACCAGCGCCGCCCTGTACGTGCAGGACGAGTTCGTGACCGGCCCCTGGAGCATCACGCCCGGCGTGCGCTTCGAAACCTTCCGCATCAAGGCCGACCAGGCGGGCTTCGGTGCGCAGGCCGTGTCCCTGTCGGGCAATGCCACCTCGCCCAAGCTGGGCGTGCTGTACCGCGCCAGCGAGCAGTGGAGCGTGTTCGGCAACTACGCGGCGGGCTTTCGTGCGCCCAACGCGGGCCAGGTCAACGCCTTCTTCGAGAACCCGGTCAGCAACTACCGCACCGTGCCCAACGCCAACCTCAAGCCCGAAAAGAGCCAGAACTTCGAGCTGGGCGTGCGCGGCCGGCTGGATGCGCTGTCGGTCGAAGCTGCAGCGTTCACAGGCCGCTACAAGGACTTCATCGAAGACCTGCGCCAGGTCGGCGGCACCGGTGCGCCGGGCAACCCGCTGGTGTTCCAGTCGGTCAACATCGGCCGCGTCAAGCTCAACGGCTTCGAGGTCAAGGGCGACATGCGATGGGGCCAGTGGGCTGGTGGGCAATGGACATCGCCGTTCAGCTACGGCCAGACGCGCGGCCGCGACACCGCCACCGGCAGGCCGGTGAACACGGTGGACCCATCGCGCCTGTCGGCCGGCCTGCGCTACGACACCGGCAGCTGGATGGCGCGCCTGGATGCCACCCACGCTGCCGCCAAGAAGCCCAGCGACGTGGCTTTGGCCACGGGCAGCACGCAGTACCTCACGCCGTCGTACACGGTGCTCGACCTGTCGGGCCAGTGGCGCATCCGCAAGGACCTGCGCCTGAACCTCGGCATCTACAACCTGACCGACAAGAAGCACTGGCGCTGGGCCGACGTGCGCGGCCTGGCCGCCAACGCCAACTTCATCGACGCCTACAGCCAGCCCGGCCGCTCCGTGCGGGTGTCGCTGGTGGCCGATTTCTGAGTTCCGCTTTCATCCCCAGGCACCCACCCCAGGAGACCACCATGAGCCACGCTCCCGACCGGCCCGATGCCGGCAGCCACACCGATGAGGAATACAGCCTGCCCTGCGCCGAGGCGCTGCTGGCCGGCACGCTCGCCCTGATGACGGGCTACGTGCAGGCCTGTTGCGACAGCCACCGCGACGCCATGGGCCGCAAGATATCGGCCAACCTGCAGCTGCTGGCCGACGCCGACGGCTTCACCGCCCACTTCCGCACGGTGGTCTGGAGCCTGCAAGGCCGTTGGGAAGAGCAGTGCAAGGCCCGCCAGGACACCGCTGCCAGCGCCGCCATGGTGGCTGCCGAGCAGCGCCGCGTGCTGTGGCACACCGCGCCGGAGGCCATGCAATGACCGCCACCGTGAAGACTGCACAAGGCGCTGCGGCTGCTGCTGCTGCTGCTGCGCCGATCGCCGCGCCGGACATCCGCGCGCAATTCGCCGCAGCACGTGCCACGGGCAAGCGCTCCAAGGATGCGGCCGAGAGCATCGGGCTCTTGGAAGGCGCCGCGGTGGCTGCCCACGCGGGCGAGCACGGGCACCCGCTCAAGGTGGTACCGCTGCAGGGCTCGTGGCTGCACCTTCTGCAGGCGCTCGCAGCCTGCGGCCCGCTGATGGCGCTGACGCGCAACGAAGGCACGGTGCACGAGAAGACCGGGGTCTACACGCACGTGTCGGCCACCGGGTCGGTGGGCATTGCGCTGGGCGAAGACATCGACTTGCGCCTGTTCTTTGCGCAGTGGCATGCGGGCTTTGCGGTGACGGAGCTGGCCAACGACCCCGCCAAGCCGCCATCGCGCAGCCTGCAGTTCTACAACGCGCAGGGCCGCGCGGTGCACAAGATCTTCACGCGCGATGCCACCGACCTGGCCGCGTTCGACGCGGTGGTGAGCCGCTTTGCGCAGCCGAGTGCGGGCTACGTGTTCGGCAAGGCGCCCGCGCCGGAGGCAGTGCGGCCCGATGCCGACATCGACGCCGTCGGCCTGCGCGAGGCCTGGGGCGCCATGAAAGACACGCACGAGTTCTTCGGCATCACCAAGAAGTTCGGCGTGGAGCGCCAGCAGAGCTTTCGCCTGGTCGAAGGCCAGTTCGCCTGGCGTGCCACGCCGCAGGCCGTGCCGCGCCTGCTGGACGAGGCTGCGGTGGATGGCCTGCCCATCATGGTGTTCGTGGGCAGCGGCGGGTGCATCCAGATCCACACCGGTCCGGTGCGCAACATCCAGCCGCTCGATACGCCGCACGCGCAGTGGATCAACGTGCTGGATGAAGGCTTCAACCTGCACCTGCGCACCGACATGATCGCCAGTGTGTGGGTAGTCGAAAAACCCACGGCCGATGGCGTGGTCACCTCGGTCGAGGCTTTCGACCATGCAGGCGAGCTGATGGCCATGTTCTTCGGTGCGCGCAAGCCCGGCAAGCCCGAGCTGCAAGGCTGGCGCGACCTGGTGGCGCGGCTGCCGCAGGCGCAGCAGAACGAGGTGGCCCATGCTGCGTGATGGTCTGACCGACACCGCGCGCAGGCAGCTGCTGCGCGGCCTGGCCGCACTGCCGCTGCTGTCTGCCCTGGGCGCCGAGCGCGCACTGGCAGCCGGCCCGGCGCGCATCGTCTCGCTGGGCGGTGCATTGACCGAGGTGGTCTACTTGCTGGGCGCACAGGGCCAACTGGTGGGCACCGACACCACCAGCCTGTTCCCCGAGGCCGCGCTCAAGACCGCCAAGGTCGGCTACATGCGCCAGCTCTCGGCCGAGGGGCTGTTGTCCCTCAAGCCCGACGCCGTGGTGGGCACGACGGAGGCCGGCCCACCCGTGGTGCTGGACCAGGTGCGCAGCGCCGGTGTGCGCGTGGAGCTGGTCAAAGCCGACCACACCTGGGACGAGGTGCAGCGCAAGGTGGCCACCGTGGGCCGCGTGGCAGGCCGCGAACGCGAGGCGCAGGCCCTGCAGGCGGACCTGGATGCGCAGTGGGCAGCGGTGCAAAAGCTGGTGGCAGCCACCACGCGGCGCCCGCGCGCCATCTTCATCCTGTCGCACAGCGGCAGCCCCATGGTGGCCGGCACTGGCACGGCGGCGGATGCGCTGATCCGCTTTGCGGGCGCCACCAACGCCATCACGCAGTTTGCAGGTTACCGGCCCGTGACGGCCGAGGCCATGGCCAGCGCCGCGCCGGACGTGCTGCTCAACAGCACGCAGGGCATCGAAGCGCTGGGTGGTGAGGCAGCCTTCTGGCAGCGGCCTGAACTTGCACTCACGCCCGCGTTCCGCCGCAAGGCGCTGGTCGCCATGGAGGCCAGCCACCTGCTGGGCTTTGGCCCGCGACTGCCCGGCGCCGTGCGCGAGCTGCACACCCGCACGCAGGCGATCACGGCGTGACAGATATGTCGTTGGCGCAGCCCGGCCCGCGCTGGAACGTTGGGCGCCTGTCGCCCCGCACCGCGCTGGCCATCGGTGCGGCGCTGGTGGGGCTGAGCTTTGTCTGGGCCAGCACGCAGGGCGCGTATGCCATCGAACCCGCCCAGCTGTGGCAGGTGCTGCTGCAGGCCGTGGGGCTGACGCCGTCGGCCGACCAGGCGCCGGAATACCTAGTGTTCATCAACATCCGCCTGCCGCGCCTGCTGATGGGCGTGGCCGCCGGGGCGGGCCTGGGCCTGGCCGGTGCGCTGATGCAGGGGCTGTTTCGCAATCCGCTGGCCGACCCGGGCCTGATCGGGGTCAGCAGCGGGGCCGCGCTGGCGGCTGCGCTCACCATCGTGCTGGGCAGCCATTGGCTGCCCGACCTGCCGCGCACGCTGGGCAGCTGGACGCTGGTGGGCATGGCGTTTGGCGGCGGCCTGCTGGTCACGGCGCTCATCTACGGGCTGGCACAGGCCGATGGCGGCACACGCATGGGGCTGATGCTGCTGGCCGGTGTGGCCGTCAATGCACTGGCGCTGGCGGGGCTGGGTTACCTCAACTTCATCTCCACCGACGAGCAGCTGCGCAACATCCAGATGTGGCTGCTGGGCAGCCTGGGCGGTGCGCGCTGGAGCGCCGTGGCGCTGGTGGGCTCCATCGTGGCCGTGGCCTGCGGGCTGGGCCTGGCGCTGGCGCGCCCGCTCAACGCCATTGCCCTAGGCGAGGCGCAGGCCGCGCTGCTGGGCGTGCCGGTGGAGCGCACCAAGCGCCTGGCGGTGCTGGTCACCGCGCTGGCCGTGGGCTCTGTGACTGCGGCCACGGGAATCATCGGCTTCATCGGCCTAGTGGCGCCGCACTGGGTGCGCCTGGTGGCCGGGCCGGACCATCGCGTGGTGCTGCCTGGCTCGGCCCTGCTGGGCGCTGCGCTGGTGCTGGCGGCCGACGTGGTGGCGCGCACCATCGTCAAGCCGGCGGAACTGCCGCTCGGCGTGCTCACGGCCTTTATCGGCGTGCCCTTGTTCCTGGCCATGCTGCGGCAATTCAGGAGCAAGGTATGAGCGGGCTCGACAGTCCCCGCGGCGACCAACTCGTCTGCGATCAATTGGGCGTGGGACTGCCGGGCCGCCCCTTGCTGGCCACCGTGCATACACGCCTGGCACCTAGCCGTTTCACTGCCATCCTTGGGCCCAATGGCGCAGGCAAGTCGACGCTGCTGTCCATGCTCTCGGGCCAGCGCGCGCCACGCTCGGGTGTGGTGAGCCTGGGGGGCAGGGCGCTCTCGGCCATTGCCGCGCCGGAACTGGCGCGCCTGCGCGCCATGCTGCCGCAGGAGACGGCGGTGGCCTTCGATTTCACCGTGCAGGAGGTGGTGGAGATGGGGCGTTTTCCCCACCGCCAGTCGCCCAGCCAGCACGAGGCGCGCATTGCCCACGAGGCCATGGAGGCCACGGGCGTGGCCCACCTGGCGGGGCGCGGCGTCAACACCTTGTCGGGCGGCGAGCGCGCACGCGCCCACCTGGCGCGCGCGTTGGCGCAGATCTGGGAACCCCGGCCCGGCGGCGCCACGCGCTGGCTGCTGCTCGATGAGCCGACTGCCGCGCTCGACCTGGCCCACCAGCACCAGTCCATGGCCCTGGTGCGCCGCTGGGCGGTGGAGCAGGGCATTGGCGTGGTGGCCGTGCTGCACGATTTGAATCTGGCGCTGCGCTATGCGCACGACGTGGTGCTGATGGGTGCAGGGCGCTGCGACGTGGGGCCTGTGGGGCAGACGCTGGACGCTGCCGCCATCGCGCGCGTATGGGGCGTGCAATGCTCCGAGGTGTGCGCCAACGACGGCACGCCGCAGTTCCTGGTGGCGGCTGGATGAAGCGCAGATGACGATTCGGTCATCTGCCGGAGCCTTGCCCTTGGGCGCATGGGGATATGCGCAGTGGCGCATGCTGCGCCGCGCCATCTTGTCACTAGAATGCGCGCACACCATGCGCCGCCTGCTTCTCGTCTTCCTGCTGCTGTTCATGCCGCTCCAGTCCATCTGGGCCGCGGCATCGCCGTACTGCGGGCACGAGGCAGCGCCGCAGGCATCGCACTTCGGCCACCACGTGCACGAGCACCAGGCCGATGGTGCGCATGCGGCGCCTTCCCTGGCGAGCGAGACACCGGACCACATGGGCCTCGCCACCTCCGGCACGGCGGACATGGACTGCCATGCCTGCCACGGCGTGGGCAGCGGCATGGCCTTGAGCGCGAGCGCCCAGGCCATCGTGGTCTCGGTGAGCCGTCCTGCGCCCCAAATGGCTCCGGCCTGGGTGCATCCCCCGCTTTCCCGCCCCGAACGCCCCAACTGGTCCGTCCTCGCCTGAGCGGCGAGGCGGGCTGCGGGTAGCCCCTTCCTGACGATTCCACGCTGCCCTGGCGGGCAGCAGCGGTGCGCGCGTGCATGCGTGCCGGGTGTCGTGCCTTGCCGATTTCAACCCCGTGGCCTCCGGCCACTGCAGAGGAATCGGATGCAACGAAAGAGAAGAACCAAGCACACACCGCGGCTGCGCATGGCCGCTATAGCCCTGGCATGGGCGCTGGCCGGCAGTGCCGCGCTGGCCCGGTCGCCGCCGCCGCCGCTCACGCTCAAAGCCTTGTTCGACAGGGCCTGGGAGCGCCAGCCCGAGGCGCAGTCGGCCGCCCTGCGACGCGAGTCCGCACAGGCTGCACGCAGCGGTGCCGACACCTGGACGGCCGAGCCCGCCGCGCTGGAACTGTCGCGCAAGAGCGACCGCCCCGGCAGCAACCAGGGCAGCCGCGAGTACGAGGTGGGCGTGGCCCTGCCGCTGTGGCTGCCCGGAGAGCGAGCGCGCAAGGCCGCACTGGGCGACGCCGAGATCAAGGCCGTGGAAAGCCGCCGCCTGGCCGCGCAGCTGCAGCTTGCCGCCACTGTGCGCGAAGCCTGGTGGGCCTTGCAGCGCGCGCAGGCAGAACTGGGCCTGGCGCAGGACCGGCTGCAGAACGCACAGCGCCTGGCGGCCGATGTGGCACGCCGCTTCAAGGCGGGCGACATGTCCCGTGCCGACCAGACCCAGGCCGACGGCGCCGTGGCCCAGGCCGAGGCCGCTGTGGCCGAAGCCATGGGCGCGCGCGATGTGGCGCAGGCAGCCCTGGCGGCCTGGGGCGGCAACGTGGTGCTGGCCGACGGCGCAGACCCCGAGGCCGAAGCCCTGCCAGCGCCCGGCCTGCCCGCCGACCACCCGGCGGTGGCCGACTGGCAGGACCAGGCCGCAGTGGCGCGCCGCGCCGCCGACCTGGCCGCCGTGCAGACGCGCGCCAACCCCGAGCTGACGGTGGCCGCCACGCGCGGGCGCGAGCAGGCCGGCGACCGCTATCTGCAAAGCTTCACCGTCGGCGTGCGCGTGCCCCTGGGCGGTGGCGACCGTGCGCGCACCAAAGAGACAGCGGCCCGAGCCGACGCACTCGATGCCGAGGTGCGCGCCCGCGCCGAGCAGGACCGCCTCGCGGCCGACGTGGCCGCCGCTGCGGCGCGTGTGAAGGCTACCCAGGCCCAGCGCGAGGCCATGGCCCGCCATGCAGCCCTGGCGCGCGACACGCGCGACTTCATCGACAAGGCCTTCCGCCTGGGCGAGGCAGACTGGCCCACGCGCCTGCGCGTGGAGCTCGAAGCCGTGCAGGCCGAGCGCCAGTGGGCACGCGCCCGCATCGATGCCGCCGCCGCCGTCTCCACCCTGCGCCAGGCCCTGGGCCTGTTGCCGCAGTGAGCGCAAAGCCTCCATTCACCCCCCCCCATTTTTGTAATCACCATGCAACTCCTCTCTCTCTTTTCCACACTGGGCCTGGCCCTGGTGCTGGGCCTCGTGCCGCCGGCAGCCTTGGCCGATGCGGGGCATGACCATGGCGAAGCCCCCGCCACTGCAGCCGGCCCTGCGATGCCGCGCTTTGCCGCCACCTCCGACCTGTTCGAGCTGGTGGGAGTGCTCGATGGGCAAAAGCTGGCGCTCTACCTCGACCATGCGGGCGACAACAGCCCGGTGAAGGAGGCGCAGCTCGAGCTCGACATTGCCGGCACGCGCGTGCCCGTGACCCGCGTGGCGGACGGCGAGTTCCAGGCTGCGTTGGCCGCTCCGCTGGCCGAGGGCGCAAGCCCCGTCACCGCCACCGTGGTGGCCGGCACCGACACCGACCTGCTGGCCGGCGAGATCGACGTGCATGCTGCGGCGCATGCCCACGCCGAGCCCACGGGCCGGCGCAATGCGCTGGTAGCCGGCGCCGTGGCTGTCGTGTTGCTGGCCCTGGCAGCGGTATGGGGCTTGCGGCGTGGCCGCACCGCGCGCACTCAGCGCCTGGGAGGTGCAGCATGAAGCGGCTGACCGCTCTCCATTCCGTCGCAGCCCTGTTGGTGGCCGCTGTGCTGTGCGCCCCGTTGCTGGCGCGCGCTGGCGAAGGCCATGACCATGGCGATGCCCCACCTGCTGCCGACGGCAATGGTCCCAAGCGCCAGCCCGATGGCAGCGTGTTCCTGCCCAAGCCCGCGCAGCGCCAGCTGGGCGTGCGCACGCTGGTGGCCGCCGAAGGCCAGCACCCCAAGGCCTTCGAGCTGGCTGGCACGGTGGTGATGGACCCCAACGCCGGCGGCAAGGTGCAGGCCGCGCTGGCCGGCCGGCTGGAGGCGGGCCCCAAAGGCCTGCCCGGCGTGGGCCAGGCCGTGCGCAAGGGCGAGGTTCTGGCCTATGTGGTGCCGACGGCGGGTGCCATCGAGCGCTCCAACCAACTGGCCCAGCAGGCCGAGCTGCGCGCGGGGCGCGACCTGGCGGCACGGCGCGTGGCGCGTTTGAAGGACCTGGCCGACACCGTGCCGCGCAAGGACATCGAGGCGGCCGAGAGCGAGCTGCATAGCTTCACCCAGCGCCTGGGCGCGGTGGGTGCCGGCCTGTCCACGCGCGATGCGCTGGTGGCACCGGTCTCGGGTGTGATCGCCTCGGCCAATGCCGTGGCGGGCCAGGTGGTGGATGCGCGCGAGCTGCTGTTCGAGGTGGTCGACCCGGCGCGCCTGCGCGTGGAGGCCCTGGCCTACGACACGGCCCAGGCCCACAGCGTGGCCGGTGCCGCGCTGGCCGTGGGCGGGCAGCGCGTGCCGCTGCGCTTCCTCGGGGCAGCGCGCAGCCTGCGCGAGCAGGCGCTGCCGCTGCAGTTTGCCGGCGATTCGGCGGTGCTTGGCACCCTGGCCCTGGGCCAGCCGGTGCGCGTGTTCGTGCAATCCACCGAGCAGGCCGCGGGCGTGCAGGTGCCGGTGGCCTCGCTGCTGCGCAACCCCGCCAACCAGACCATCGTCTGGGTCAAGGAGTCGCCCGAGCGCTTTGTGCCGCGCGTGGTCACGTATGTGCCGCTCGACGGTGCCTCGGTGGCCGTGACCTCGGGCCTGAAGGCCGGTGACCGCGTGGCCACGCAGGGCGCCACGCTGATCAACCAGGTCCGCTGAGGGAGCCGCAATGTTCAAGTGGCTCCTCGAAAACAGCCTGGCCAACCGGCTGCTGGTGCTCATCGCGGCCGGCGTGCTCATGGCCTATGGCGCCTTCACGCTCTCGCGCACGCCGGTGGACGTGTTCCCCGACCTCAACAAGCCCACGGTCACGCTGATGACCGAGGCCGGCGGCATGGCCGCCGAGGAGGTGGAGCAGCTCATCACCTTCCCGCTGGAGACGACCATGAACGGCCTGCCCGGCGTGGAGAGCGTGCGTTCCACCTCCAGCGCGGGCCTGTCCTTCATCTACGTCACCTTCGACTGGAGCACGGACATCTTCCGCGCGCGCCAGATGGTGTCCGAGCGCCTGTCGTCCATGGAAGAAGGGTTGCCCGTGGGCGTGACGCCGCGCATGGGGCCCATCAGCTCCATCATGGGCGAGATCATGCAGGTGGCGATCCCCATCGACGTGCAGCGCACCACGCCCATGGCTGTGCGCGAGTACGCCGACTGGGTGCTGCGCCCGCGCCTGCTGGCGATTGCCGGCGTGGCCCAGGTGATCCCCATCGGCGGCGAGGTGCGCCAGTTCCAGGTGCAGCCCCACACGGCGCGCATGGCGGAGTTGGGCATCACGCACGACCAGCTCACGGGGGCGCTCAAGGGCTTCTCCAGCAACACTTCGGGCGGTTTTCTGGAGCTCAACGGGCGGGAGTACCTTATCCGCCACCTGGGCCGCACCTCGCGCCTGGAAGACCTGCAGAACCTGGCGCTCACCGCGAAGAACGGCCAGCCCGTGCTGCTGCGGCAGGTGGCCGAGGTGACCTTCGCCGCAGCACTCAAGCGCGGGGACGCGGGCTTCGAGGGCAAGCCGGCCGTGATCCTGGGCATTCAGAAGCAGCCCACGGCGGACACCATCGCGCTCACACGCAGCATTGAGTCGGCGCTGGGTGATTTGAAGAAGTCGCTGCCCGAAGGCATGGAGGCGCCGCGCGTCACCTTCCGCCAGGCGAGCTTCATCGAGGCCTCGGTCACCACGCTGCAGGGCAAGCTCATGGGCGCTTCGGTGTTCGTGGCGGTGATTTTGTTCGTGTTCCTGGGCACGCTCAGGCCCACGGTGATCGCGCTCACGGCCATCCCGGTGTCGATCTTCATCACGGCGCTGGTGTTCAAGTACTTCGGCCTGTCCATCAACACCATGACGCTGGGCGGCCTGGCGATCGCCATCGGCGGCTTGGTGGACGACGCGGTGGTGGACGTGGAGAACGTGCTGCGCCGCCTGAAGATGGACCGCGCCAAGCACCCGAACCACCGGCTGCACCCCATCGAGGTGGTCAAGCTCGCGTCGATGGAGGTGCGCTCGGGCATCCTCTACGCCACGGCCATCATCGTGCTGGTGTTCCTGCCGCTGTTTGCGCTGCCGGGCATCGAGGGGCGGCTGTTCGTGCCGCTGGGCATCGCCTTCATCGTCTCCACCGTGGCCTCGCTGCTGGTGTCGGTCACGGTCACGCCGGTGCTGGCCTTCTACCTGCTGCCGCGGATGAAGAACCTCGATCATGGCGACACACGCGTGGTGGCCTGGCTCAAGGCGCGCTACCGCAGCGGGCTCACCGGCGTGCTCGCACACCCGCGCATCGCCATGGCCGTGAGCGCAGTGGCGGTGGTGCTGTCGGTGGCGGCGGTGCCGTTTTTCCCAACCACCTTTTTGCCGCCCTTCAACGAGGGCACGCTGCTCATCGGCATGCGCCTGAACCCGGGCGTGACGCTGGCCGAGTCGGCCGCGCTGGCCAGCCAGGCCGAGGTGCTGGTGCGCCAGGTGCCCGAGGTCACGCACGTGGGCCGGCGCAGCGGGCGCGCCGAGCTCGACGAGCATGCCGAGGGCGTGCACGTGAGCGAGCTCGACGTGGGCCTGCTGCCCGCGGCTGAGCTCAAACGCAGCATGGCCGAGGTGCAGGCCGACATCCGCAGCCGGCTGGCGCAGATGCCGGCGGCCATTGCCATCGGCCAGCCCATCTCGCACCGCATCGACCACATGCTGTCGGGCGTGCGCTCGCAGATCGCGATCAAGCTTTTCGGCGAAGACCTCGACACCCTGCGCGGCCAGGCCGATGCGCTGCGCGCGCGCCTGGCCAGCATCGACGGCCTGGCCGACCTGGAGGTCGAAAAGCAGGTGCTGGCGCCGCAGATCACCGTGCGCGTGGACCATGCCGCAGCCGCCCAGTACGGCGTGCCGGCCGCGCAGGTGCTGGCCACGCTGCAGGGCCTGGTGGAGGGCGAGAAAGTCACGCAGATCGTGGAGGGCAGCCGCCGCTTTGCGCTGGTGGTGCGCCTGCCCGAGAGCGCGCGCTCCATCGAGGGCCTGGCGCAGATCATGATCGAGACCCCGCGCGGGCGGGTGCCGCTGTCGCGCCTGGCGACCATCGAGGACGGCGACGGGCCCAACCAGATCAGCCGCGACGATGGCAAGCGCCGCATCGTGCTGTCTGCCAACGCGCAGGGCAGGGCGCTGTCCGACGTGGTGGCCGACATCCGCAAGGTGGTGGGCGAGACGCGCCTGCCGGACGGCTACTTCATCACCCTGGGCGGCCAGTTCCAGGCGCAGGAGGAGGCCAGCCGCCTGGTGGGCATGCTGGCCATCGTCTCGCTGGTGCTGATGTTCGTGGTGCTCTACACGCGCTACCGCTCTGCCACGCTGTCGGCGCTGATCATGGCCAACATCCCGCTGGCGCTGGTGGGGGCCGTGCTGGGGCTGTGGATCTCGGGCCAGCCGCTGTCGGTGGCGGCGCTGATCGGCTTCATCACGCTGGCGGGCATCTCGGTGCGCAACGGTATTCTGAAGGTGAGCCACTACCTGAACCTGATGCGCGTGGAAGGCGAAAACTTCGACCACGCCATGATCGTGCGCGGCTCGCTCGAACGCCTCTCCCCCGTGCTCATGACGGCCCTGGTCACGGCCTTCGCCCTGGCCCCGCTGCTGCTGGAGGCCGAGCGCCCCGGCACCGAGATATTGCACCCGGTGGCGGTGGTGATCTTCTCGGGCCTGATCAGCTCGACCCTGCTCGATACCTTCCTGACCCCGGCCCTGTTCTGGCTGTTCGGCCGCCGCGATGCCGAGCGACTGCTCGACGAGAAGAACGCCGAGGCGTTCTGATGTTTCGATTCCTCCATGTTTTCCATCCACCCTTTGAAAGGTTCACCATGCAGACCACAACCCGTCTTTGCGCCGCCCTGGCGCTCACGGTTTCTCTTTCCAGCACCGCCTTCGCCGCAGGCGACCACGCCCATGGCCACGAACACAAGCCGCTGCACGGCGGCATCGTGGTCGAAGCCAATGACATGGACTACGAACTGGTGGCCAAGCCGGACGTGATCACGCTGCACCTGCGCGACCACGGAAAGCCGGCCAAGACCGAAGGCGTGAGTGCCAAGCTCACCTTGCTCAACGGCATCGAAAAATCCGAAGCCATGCTGGTGTCCACAGGCGAGGGAAAACTGGAAGGCAAGGGCGCGTTCAAGGTGGCGGCGGGCACGAAGGTGGTGGCGCTGGTCGCGCTGCCGGGCAAGAAGGCGGCCAACGTGCGGTTTGTGGTGAAGTAAGCGGAACGGATGAAAAGGGGCCTGCCAGCAGCGGTGTGTGTCTGTTTTCGCTGCTGCGCTGGGCGCCTCGCACCGTAGTCCTCGAATTTTTAGAAAAAATACGGCCATAGCGCTTATCAGGAATGCGCTGATAGCTATCAAAATAGAAGCAAATGCTATTTTGAGAGGAGCCTGCAGGGCAACCGTCTTGCAGGGCTTTACCACGCGGCTTCGGCGGTCGATGTGCGCAGTCGGAGCAACCGCCGGACGATCCAGCGCTGGACGGCGGACTGAGAGCAGTCTCCCCGTGTGCATCGGTCGCTGAAATAACAACAGGTGAGACACACGGTCGCTGTTAGGCTAAGCCAAGCCAGGTCATTCGCCCCAGAGACCACACAACCGTCCGCGGGCCTGTGCGGGCGGTTGCGGGTGACAAAAACTCTGTGGGCTCCATCCATTCATCAGCGCCTGGCGCCAACGAAGGCCTTCCTCCCGTGAAGGCCTGTTCAACGTTTGTTCGGCGCACAACGCCTTCTCTGCACCATGCCCATCCTGCGTTTTGTCACTTTGGCCGATGTGGCCCATCTGCTTCCCGTTGACGGTCCGATGGCCGAGCTCCTGAGTTCGGAGCCAGATGCCTGGGCCGATGCCACCGTGGCCTGGGTGACGGGCGACGTGCACTGGTCCGAGCTTTCGCTGGACACCCCCTTGCAAGCCGGCGGTGCCATGCGGGCCCTGGCGCAGGCCACCTCCGGCGCAAAAGGACCACCCCCCGGTGGGGTGCGCCTGATCCTCATCGAGGGCAACCTGCAGATCGATGGTGCGCTGACCTCCAGCGACACCCACGGGTCCAGCCACCTCGTCGTGCTTGGCAGCGTGCAGGTGGCGCACGCCGTGGTGGGGGGACAGCTGTTGCACGTGCAGGGTGCGTTGCAGGTCCACGGGTTGCTATGGGGCGATGGCGAGCCGGGGGAGTTGCGGGTGAACGGTGGGTTGTCGGCGCGTGTGGCGCTTTTCACCGAAGCCTATGCCTTGCACCTTGCTGGCGGGGAAGACGTGGAGTTTTTGCTCGATGAGGTGCGGGGTGTGCCCAGCCTCGTGGAGTTTTCGAGCGAGGCTGCGGGCCTGGTGTTTGCGCCAGGGTTCTTCAACGGCATCGACGATGGAGAGGGCGGCTTGGCCGAGCTGTTCGATCGTGATCGTGTGGTGGCCGCCGTGCGCAGCGGCGAGAGCCCTGTGCGCAGCAGCAGTGACATCCACAACGACCTGCCCCTGGCTTCCGATCTGTTTGCGGACGAGGCCATCAGCGTGGCCAACATCCTGGCTGCGGTGAACTCTGACGCGCTGGCGCCCGAGGAACACCATGTCCGCGATTGGTTTGGGCAGACCCATTTTTCACTGTGCCGCCGCCACGTGGACGGGGATGGAAACCCGCACGACGACAGGGTGTACATGACGGTGTGGAAGACCTGGGACTTCTACATGGGGGTCGTTCAAGAACCTGCGCCCCCAACCCGGCGGCCAGGGCGGGTGGCTGGCAAGCTGCAGCGCCCCGCGCCAGTGGTGCCAGCGGTGCCAGTGGCCGAGCGACTGTCTGTGCTGTACCGCCCCTACGACGATGGCGTGGCCGGCGACTGGAGGGGGCTGGACGAAGCCGCCGATCCAGAGGCGCACGAGGCCTGCACCCAGGCCTGGCGCGGCGTGATCGACTATGTGCGCCGGGCCGTGGGCCAGTCGCGCGCGGGCTACCCGCTGTACCGGCGATTGAAGGCAGAGATCACAACAAAGCGCATTGAGCGCTTCACCCAGCTGCCCGTATTCACGGAGGAGTACAACGACTGGTGGGATGCCGACAAGCGCGGCACCTGGTTTGACGACGTGTGGGTGGGCGCGCGCCAGCCTGGCATGCATGAAGGTGAGTTCTGGTGCCGCGCGCTCGATGTGAGCTGGGAGAACGGCGAGGATGCCCCCGGCGACGCGGAGCACGACGCCCATGGCGCTTACCAGATTGATATTGACAGGCCGGGCGAGGGCCGGGAGCCGGTGGAGTTCACCTACAGCCAGCGGCAAAGCGAAAACCGCCCGCCGTTGCCGTGTGGCGCTGCCGACCACATTGCGCGATTGCTGCGCCTGTATGGCATGGTGGAGGCGCCCTTGCTGCAGGCGTATGCCGAACAACTGGCCGAGCAGGCCCAGGAGCGCGCCGCGCAAGCCGAGGCCCGGCGCATAGAGGCTGCGGTGCACCTGCTGGCTACGCAGCCACTGGCCCATGGCTTGCCGGATGAGGCCGTGTTCCCGCCCGAATTGCTGGCACTGTCCGAGGAGTGGCAGGCCGGCGGCCAAGCCTATGTGGCGGCCATCCGCGCCTACCAGCTCGCGGAGCAGGCAGCCGCCGCTGCAGCCGAAGCGGCTGGCTACCAGGCACCAGGTTGGGACAACGATGAAGGCGCCGGGCGGAACGGCCCGAACGACACACTGCCCGACGACCCGCGCAAGGCCAGCGCCGCCACCGTGCTGCAGCTGGCCCGGGTGGTGAACCGCCATGCGGACGAGGCCCTTACCGAACGGTTTCGCCAGCGCTTTGCCTTTGCCCCCGATGCCTATGTGCACCTGGCGGCCGACCAGGGGCCGTCCATCGGCCCGGTGTTCTGGCTGCCCGATGGCGATGGTGTGGTGGCGCGCATCGGAGCGGAACACAGCGATGACGCGCGCTGGGTGCGGTTGCAGGGCCCGGCGCTCACGCCGCTGCCCGCGCTCAAGGGCCTGGGCCGCTCGCACGACGGGCGCTGTTTTGCGCTGAGCGACGGCACCCATATCACCACGCACCAGGGCTTTGGCGGGCCACAGATCGCGCAATTGCCGCTGCCGCAAGGCAACGAAGGGCTGCCCGCATCGCTGGGCCTCGCCGCAGGCGAGCTGGGCCAGCGCTGCGATGAAGTCATCCCCTTCAACGACGGCCAGCGCGCTCTGCTGCGCAACCCCACGGGGGTGTACCTGCTCACGCCCGCCGGCGTGCAGCGCATCCACCCGCAGGAGTTCGACGAGGACGGCCCTTACAGCTGGCCCAAGAACCAGATGCAGGAGGTGGGGGAGAGCGACGACGATGACGACAACGAAGATGAGAACGGGGACGGAGACGACGATGGGGACGGCGGCGAGGACGAAAGGGAGAACACCGGCCCCCGCCAGCTGGCGCTGTGCATGCTGCACATGGCGCTCTCGCCCGACGAACGGCACATTGCCCTGGGCGACCAGGACAGCAGGCACATCCTGCTCGACGCCCAGGGCAAGGTGCTGCGTGCGCTGTTCACCGACGACTACCCGCACCACACCCGCTTCTCGCACGACAGCGCGCTGCTGTGGGCCAACTCCTGCCATTTCTACAACGGCTGCACCGTGGCGAGCCGCGTGGACGATGCGCAGGACAGCGAGGGCACGCTGATCGACTCAGAATGGCGCGTCTACGCATCGGCCACCCTGCCGGGCATGGTGATCGTGGGCGATGCCCATGGCTACCTGCATGCCCGCGACGACGCCGGCAAGGCGCTGTGGCGCCACCACATCGGCAGCACGATCAGCGCGGTAGAGGTATCGCCGGATGGCAGCCTGCTGCTCGTGGGAAGTTACGGCGGCTACCTGGTGCTGTTGCAGCGGTCAGAGACGGAGATGGATCGGTATTCCATCGGCAACTCGCCTTATGTGGAGCTGCGCCGCTGGATCTTCTGGGACGCCGAAGCCGCGCCGCTGCGCTGGTGATCTGCGGGCAGGCTGTGGCCCGCTGGGCCGCACCAAGCAAGTCTTGGTGAGGCCATACGCGGGCATGCCACGGATGGGGTTCAATGTCTTTGGATCAGGCTTTTTTTACCTGCCTGTGCGTGCTGCGACTTTGCCCTATTTCCACTGGCGGCCGTTGCCGGTAGCGCACCCGTAGGGCGGTACCGCGTTGGCAAAGCGTTCTTGCAACTGGGCGCAGCCCCAGCGGTTGAGTGGTTCCGGTGCTCTGGAGTTGAGTTCGATGCCCACCTCGTCGTAGGGCGACTTCGCTTTGCTCACATAGTCATACCAGCGCTTGCCGACATACAGGGTCACTACCGTGGCGGCTATCAAGGTCACTAAAACAACTTTGAGGGCTGGCGATTTTTTCAAAAGAAAACTCCGGGTGGGATGAGCGATGGGCGGTGGCCCGATGAAAGAGGGGGGTGTGCCGTGCCGCCATGTGGCGCGGCCGAGGTGCGGGTGGGAGCCTGAGGTGGAGCCTGTTCAAAGACTCGCTCGGCCGCGAAAAGCCCCATGGGCCAGAAACGTCCATGGTCCTGCGGGGCCCGCAGTGTCGCACGTGTTGGGGGTTGCCACGCTTCCAGGGCTGGCGATGGGGGAACGCCGGCAGGCGGCTGTGGCGCCCGCCGCGGGCCGCGGGCCGCAGGTCGCGAGCGCCACCGGCGATGGTTCCCCTGGGGGTGACCACCTGCGTGTCGAATCGGCCCACGCAGCACACATGCGCTTCCTTGGCTTGTGCTCGGGGCCATGATGACGAACTGCGGGCGGTCAGCCTCCGCCCTTCATCAGTCATCTTGGACGCAGCGAATACGGAGTGATTTTGCTCTGCTATTGATAGCTATAAATGCTCGTGGATAGAGCGCAAGGTGCCATTTTCCCTGAAAATACCGGTCACCTTGCTGCAGGCACCGACCGTCACCGCCCTCAATACACCAGCCGCTCCGGCCGGATCTCCTGGAGGATGGTCGTGGCGATCTCTTCGATGGACTTGGTGGTGGTGGACAACCACCGGATGCCCGCCCGCCGCATCATGGCCTCTGCTTCGGAGACTTCCATGCGGCAGTTCTCCAGGCTGGCGTAGCGGGAGTTGGGTCGGCGCTCGGCGCGGATTTCGGCCAGGCGGTCGGGGCTGATGGTCAGGCCAAAGATCTTGCTGCGGAACGGCACCAGCGCAGGCGGCAACTGGCGGCGCTCGAAATCCTCGGGGATCAGCGGGTAGTTGGCGGCTTTCAGGCCACATTGCATGGCCAGGTACAGGCTGGTAGGCGTCTTGCCGCTGCGGCTCACCCCCACCAGGATCACGTCGGCACCGGCCAGGTCGCGGTTGCTCTGGCCGTCGTCGTGGGCCAGGCTGAAGTTGATGGCCTCGATGCGGTCGGTGTATTCCTTGCTGCGGCTCACGTCGCTGAAGCGACCCACGCGGTGGTGGGACTTGATGCCCAGTTCTTCTTCCAGCGGGTGGACGAAGGTGCCGAACATGTCCAGCAGCATGCCCTTGCAGCCTTCCTGGATGACCTTGAGCACCTCCATATTGACCAGGGTGGTGAAGACCACGGGCTTTTTGCCCTCGACCTCGCCGGTGTGGTTGATCTGCCGGACGGCCTGGTGGGCCTTGTCCACGGTGTCGATGAAGGGCAGGCGCACATGGCGCGGCTTCATTTCGAACTGGGCCAGGATGGCGTTGCCGAAGGTTTCGGCAGTGATGCCGGTGCCGTCAGAGACAAAAAATACGGTGCGCGAGTGCATGGAGCCCCTTTTTTTGGATGCGGCTTGCGCCAGCAGGGTTGCCACCACAAAGAAGTGGTGATGGCCCCATTTGCGTAAGTCGCGTGAAAGCGTCAGCCCGTTGCCAGATGCGCGGGCCTACAATTGTCACAATTATCCAATTCTCACCATGCACACCGTCGGCCTACAACCACAACGACAAAGCTGCAGCCTGTGCATGGCCGCTCGCCCATCGCTCCAAGGGGGCGGGCGCGCAGACCCGGTTTCAACTTCTGGAGCTTTCCCATGTCTGCACTTTTCAGCCCGACCGCCCTGGTCGTACCGTTTGAAAACCTGAGAATGACCGATGTCGAGGCCGTAGGCGGTAAAAACGCCAGCCTCGGCGAGATGATCTCCCAACTGCCGCAGGGCGTTCGGGTGCCTACGGGCTTTGCCACCACCGCCCACGCGTTCCGCGAGTTCCTGGCCTACGACGGCCTGGCTGACAAGATCAGCGCCAAGCTCAAGAGCCTGGACACCGAAGACGTGCGTGCGCTTGCCGCCGTGGGCGCAGAAATCCGCGCCATGGTCGAGGCCCAGCCTTTCCCGGCCGACCTGCAAAAAGCCATTGCCGACGAATTTGCCAAGTTGAGCGCTGGCAACCCCGCTGCCTCGTTTGCCGTGCGCTCGTCCGCCACGGCCGAGGATTTGCCTGACGCATCGTTCGCTGGCCAGCAGGAGACTTTCCTGAACGTGGTGGGCATCGACGAAGTCATGCACAAGATGAAGGAAGTGTTCGCGTCGCTGTACAACGACCGCGCCATTTCCTACCGCGTGCACAAGGGTTTTGAACACGATGTGGTGGCCCTGTCGGCCGGCGTACAGCGCATGGTGCGCTCTGACCTGGGCGCTGCGGGCGTGATGTTCACCATCGACACCGAGTCCGGCTTCGAAGACGTCGTCTTCATCACCAGCAGCTATGGCCTGGGCGAGACGGTGGTGCAGGGCGCCGTGAACCCCGACGAGTTCTATGTGCACAAGCCCATGCTCCAGGCGGGCAAGAAGGCGTTGATCCGCCGGAATCTGGGTAGCAAGCTGATCCAGATGGTGTTCTCCACGCCCGAAGAAAAGGCCGCCAGCGGCAAGCTCGTCAAGACGGTGGACGTGCCCACTGAACAGCGCAACCGCTACTCGCTGACCGATGCCGACGTGGAGCAGCTGGCGCGCTATGCCCTGGTGATCGAGCAGCACTACGCCCGCCCCATGGACATCGAGTGGGGCAAGGACGGCACCGACGGCCAGCTCTACATCCTGCAGGCCCGCCCTGAAACCGTGAAGAGCCAGGCCAAGGGCCAGGCCGAGCTGCGCTACAAGCTCAAGGGCCAGGGCGCCGTGCTGGCCGAAGGCCGCGCCATTGGCCAGAAGATTGGCACCGGCCCGGTGCGCCTGGTGCACAACATTTCCGAGATGGACAAGGTCCAGCCCGGCGATGTGCTGGTGACCGACATGACCGACCCCAACTGGGAACCCGTGATGAAGCGCGCCAGCGCCATCGTCACCAACCGCGGCGGCCGCACCTGCCACGCCGCCATCATTGCGCGCGAACTGGGCATTCCGGCCGTGGTGGGCTGTGGTGACGCGACCGAGCTGCTCAAGGACGGCACGCTGGTCACTGTGAGCTGCTCCGAGGGCGACACGGGTCGTATCTATGACGGCCTGCTCGAGACCGAAGTGACGGAAGTGCAGCGCGGCGCCATGCCCCCCATCAAGACCAAGATCATGATGAACGTGGGCAACCCGCAGCTGGCCTTCGACTTCTGCCAGCTGCCCAACGAAGGCGTGGGCCTGGCGCGGCTGGAGTTCATCATCAACAACAACATTGGTGTGCACCCCAAAGCCATCCTCGACTATCCCCAGATCGACGCCGATCTGAAAAAGGCCGTCGAATCCGTGGCCCGTGGCCATGCCAGCCCCCGCGCTTTTTACGTGGACAAGGTGGCCGAAGGTGTGGCCACCATTGCCGCCGCCTTCTGGCCCAAGCCGGTTATCGTGCGCCTCTCGGACTTCAAGTCCAACGAGTACCGCAAGCTGATTGGCGGCAGCCGCTACGAGCCCGAGGAAGAGAACCCGATGCTGGGCTTCCGCGGCGCGGCGCGCTACATCAGCGAAGACTTCGGCGAAGCCTTTGCGATGGAATGCGAGGCCTTGAAGCGCGTGCGCAACGACATGGGCCTGACCAACGTGCAGGTGATGGTGCCCTTCGTGCGCACGCTGGGCCAGGCCGAGCGCGTGACCAAGCTGCTGGCCACCCACGGCCTCTCGCGTGGCAAGGACGACCTCAAGGTCATCATGATGTGCGAGGTGCCGAGCAACGCCATCCTGGCGGATCGCTTTCTGGAGTTCTTCGATGGCTTCTCCATCGGCTCCAACGACCTGACCCAGCTCACCCTGGGCCTGGATCGCGATTCGGGCCTGGAGCTGCTGGCGCAGGACTTCGACGAGCGCGACCCCGCCGTGCAGGCGCTGATCCACCAGGCCATCAAGGCCTGCCTGGCCCAGGGCAAGTACATCGGCATCTGCGGCCAGGGCCCCAGCGACCACCCTGACTTTGCACAGTGGCTGGCCAAGGAGGGGATCTCTTCGATCTCGCTCAACCCGGACAGCGTGATCGCGACCTGGCAGCAACTGGCAGGTTGATGCCCTCGGGGGCTGCCATGCGCCATCCGCACCACTTCCCACAGCGTCCGTGATGCCGTGCCCGTGATGCAAGCGCCGACGCAGCAGCCCCCACGTTCTGCAGATGCCGAAATGGCGGGCCCGTTCCCGCCCGATCTGCACGATGTGCGGCACCTGAAGCTCAAGGCCGGCTTGCTGCTGCTGTGGGCGCTGGTATCGTTTGGTGCCACCTATTTCGCCAGAGACCTGCAGGTGCTGGTTTTTGGGGGCTGGCCTTTGGGCTACTGGATCGCGGCCCAGGGGGCAGTGCTGGTGTTCATCGGTATCGTGGTGGCTTATGGCTGGGCCATGAACCGGTTCGAGCGCCAGGACGCAGAGCACCGTGCAGCCACGGCCGCTGCTGAAGTGGTCCCGGGCGATGCGTCTCGCTCCCATGGCTGACCACATTTCTTCTGGCGCAGACCGGGCCTATCTGTGGCGGCTGCACCGCATCTTTGCGCTGTACGTAGCGGGGGTGCTGGCCTTCCTGGCACTGATGACCTGGGCGGAGCACCAGGGGCTCTCGCGGCACTGGATCGGCCCTATTTTCCTGTTCCTCACGGTGATGGTCTACGCGGGTATCGGCGTTTATGGCCGCACCACCGACCCGGAGGAATACTACGTGGCTGGCCGGCGCATTCCGCCCATGTACAACGGTATGGCGGCGGCGGCAGACTGGATGAGTGCCGCGTCGTTCATCAGCCTGTCGGGGGCGCTCTACCTGCAGGGCTTTTCGGGCACGCCGGGGCAGGCCGGAGGGCTGGCCTATCTGCTGGGGTGGACGGGTGGTTTCTGCCTGGTGGCGATGCTGATTGCACCGCACTTGCGCGCCATGGGCCTGTACACCGTGCCCGATTTTTTCCATGTGCGCTTTGGCGGCCGGTGGCCGCGCATGATTGCTGCGCTGGCCGCCGTGCTGTGTTCTTTCACGTATGTGGTGGCGCAGATCTATGGCGTTGGGCTGATTGCCTCGCGCCTGACTGGCGTGCAGTTCGAGATCGGCATCATGCTCGGCCTGGGCGGGGTCCTGCTGTGCTCGTTTCTGGGGGGCATGCGCGCCATCACCTGGACACAGGTGGCGCAGTATGTGGTGCTGCTGCTGGCCTTCCTGATCCCGGTGTCCTGGCTGGCCTACAAGCAGCTTGGCAACCCGCTGGCACCACTGGTTTATGGCGAGCAGATCAGCAAGATCGCTGATCTGGAGGCGCAGTTGCTCGACTCCCCTGCAGAGCACCAGGTGGTGCAGACCTACCTGCGTCGCGCCCAGGATTTCGAGGCCCGGCTGCGTGATGTGGAGGGCGCCCTGGAGCGTGAGCGCGAGAAAGGGCGCGAGCGCATTCGTGCGCTGCGCACCCAGAACGCCGATGTGGGCCTGATCGTCTCGGCCAGCCGCGAGCTGGCGGCCCTGCCGCGTGATGCTGCTGCGGCCCGCGAACGCTGGACCCGCGAGATGCGCGAGAACTACGAACGCGCCCGTCCCCTGGGCGGCTTGCCCTTGCACAGCCAGGCGTATGTGGGCGACCCGCAAGGCACGCCCGAGGAACAGCGCGAATACGAGCTGACGCGCCGCAATTTCCTGGCGCTCATGTTCTGTCTGATGGTGGGCACGGCGGGCCTGCCGCACCTGCTCACCCGCTACTACACATCGCCCACGGTGTCGGCGGCGCGCGCGTCGGTGGCATGGTCGCTGTTCTTCATCGCCTTGTTGTACCTGAGCGCGCCGGCGCTGGCGGTGCTGGTGAAGTTCGAGGTCATGCAGAACCTCGTGGGCAGCAGTTTCGAGGCCTTGCCCAACTGGATGGCCCAGTGGGCGCGTGTCGATGCCTCGCTGCTGTCGGTAGAAGATGTGAATGGCGACGGAATCGTGCAGTTTGGCGAGATCCGGCTGGGGGCCGACCTCATCATGCTGGCCACGCCAGAACTGGGGGGGCTGCCCTATGTGGTCTCCGGCCTCGTGGCGGCGGGAGGGTTGGCGGCGGCGCTGTCTACCGCCGATGGGCTTTTGCTCACCATCAGCAATGCCCTGGTCCGCGATCTGTATTTTCAGGATGCCAAACGCGAGGCGTCGCCCGAGCAGCGTGTGATTCTGAGCAAGTTCGCCTTGCTGGCGGTGGCCTTGTCGGCGGCTTTTGTCGCGGCGCTCAAACCCTCCGAGATTCTGCCCATGGTGTCGGCGTCGTTCTCGCTGGCCGCATCGGCTTTTGTGCCGGTGATGGTGCTGGGCATCTTCTGGCGCGGCACCACGCGGCAGGGCGCGGTGGCCGGCATGGTGGCAGGGCTTGGCGTGGCCGTGTATTACATGCTTTCGCATGTGTCCGCCATGCGCGCGCTGCCCAGCTGGATGCTGGCGGACGGGCTCTGGCTTGGCATCCAGCCCATCTCGGCCGGCGTGTTTGGCGTGCCGACCGGGCTGGCGGTGGCGGTGGTGGTGAGCTGGTTGACGCGGCCCGCACCGGATCTGCCGCGCATCCGGTCCGAGATGTAGCGGGCACAAGATCGCGTGATAAACGTGCGCCTTGCGCGCGGGGTCGCCGTGGTTGTGCGTAAACCCTGATGACCAATGGTGTACAAACGTGAGAATCTGGGCTTCCAGGGGCTCGCCGGCCGTAGGGTTGTCCTGCGGCATTCCCCTGTTGTTCCGTTTCAGTTCAAGGAGATTCATGGTTCTCGTCAAAACGCCGGCAGGGCAAGAAGCGCTCAAGGATCGGCGCGGCAGCCTCAGCTCGCGCCAGCGCTCGGCTTTCATTCTTTTTGACGGAAAACGTTCCACGGGCGAGATTCTGGCGGCCACGGCCGCCATGGGCATCACGCAGGACGATGTTCAGGCCATGATTGCCCAGGGGTTGCTGGCGCCACTGTCGGGGCATTCCTTGCCTGCGTCTGCGGCCAGCCAGCCCGTTTCAGAGGCAGATGCATCGGCAGCGGCTGCCATGGATCTGGGCACGGTGGCATCTCCCGTGGAGGGTTCCGGGCGCACACCGAAAGAGCGTTATGAAGCGGCCTATCCGATTGCCACTGAATTGACGGCGGGCATGGGCTTGCGGGGATTCCGGTTGAATCTGGCCGTGGAAGGGGCGGGTAGTTTCGAGGACCTGGCGACGCTGGCCCCGAAGATCCGGGAGGCCGTGGGGGATGCGAAGTTCGCACGGCTCGACAAGGCGCTTTTTGATTGATGCGTGGGAGCCGATTGCTGGCGAGGAGGAGGCTTCCCACCGCCGCACAGCAATGAAAAAGGCGGCTTGGTAGCCGCCTTTTTTGATCCCCTGGCCAAAACTGGCCGGAGCTGCAGGCCTTAGCGGCCGACCTTCAGGAGTTCCACATCGAACTTGAGCGTGGCGTTCGGTGGAATCACGCCGCCCGCGCCGCGTGCGCCGTAGCCCAGGGCGGCAGGAATGATCAAGGTGCGCTGGCCACCGATCTTCATGCCCTGCACGCCTTCGTCCCAGCCCTTGATGACCATGCCACCGCCCAGCGAGAACTCGAAGGGGTCGTTGCGGTCGCGGCTGGAGTCGAACTTGGCACCTTGCTCGCCGTTGTTGTACAGCCAGCCGGTGTAGTGCACCGACACGTTCTGGCCCTTGGTGGCTTCGGCTCCTTCGCCCACGGTGGTGTCTTCGTATTGCAGGCCGGATGCGGTGGTGGTCAATGCCATGGATGAAATTCCTTGTTTGCTATTAAAAATATAGCTATCTGCGCTTGATAGACAAGCGTCAAAAGCATTTTTGACCCCTATTTTAACGAAAGCCCCGCTCGGAGGTCCGGCGGGGCTTTTCCCAGGGTGGAGCAGGGGTGTGGCTTCAGGCCTTTTTGGCGCGGCCAGCGACCCAGCGGGTGGCGAAGGCTTGCACGTCCGAGAGGCGCTTGAGCAGGTCGGCGCCCGAAGGGGTGACGGTGTAACCGTCGCTGCCGTGGTCTACAAAACCGGCTTCGCGCAGTTCCTTGATGCGGGTGTTGAGCGTGTTGGGGGTGATGCCCCCCACGCTGTCCTGCAGCAGGCGGAACGTCTGGGGGTGGCCGTCCTTCAGGGCCCACAGCACGCGCAGTGCGTAACGGCATTCGAGCCGCTCGAACAACTGGTTGATGGCGGCATTTTCTTTGGAGCTCATGGACGCTTCTCCTCGCGCAAGTGTTGGATCAAATTTTCATTCGGGTGGGCGAATGCCGGGCCCGCTGATGCGCTGAGACTATAGCGCGGAACCCATTTTGCTACAAGTTTAGTAGCTCAGAACGCACACCACACATGCGCTACGCCCCGAAAAACCCGTGTTACAAGTCAAACTGTTGCAGCAGGGCCACGGTTGGAGTCAGTCATTCCTGGCGGCCCAGCCCCGCCAGGTGGCTGACCAGCAACTGTGCGGCGGGGGCCAGCATCTGGGCGCTGCGGTAGCAGATGGCAAAACGCCGCTGGGCCCATGGATCGCTCAGCGGAATCACCCGAACGGGGGCGGTTTGCGCAAAGGGCAGGGCCACTTCGCGCGGCACGACGCTGATGGCCAGGTTGGCGCGCACCACCCGCAAGGCAGCGTCGAAGTTGGACACCAGCACCCGGTGCGCCAGCATTTTTCCCTCCACGGCTGCAGCGCGCGCCAGCAGCACCTGCACCGCGCTCAGCGCGGGCATGCTGACGAATTCATGGTCCAGCACGTCGGCAAAACGCACGCTCTGGTGCTGGGCCACCGGGTGCAGCGCATGGGCCACCACGGCCAGGTGGTCGGTGCGGTAGGCGCAGGTTTCCAGGCCCGTGAGGTCGGCCGCGTCCCAGCAGATGCCGATGGAGGCGCTGCCGTCGCGGATGCCCTGCACCACGTCCGGGCTCACGCGCTCCTCCAGGCTCACCTGGATGTCGCGGTGCGCCGGGTCTTGCAGAAAGGCAGCCACATCGTCGGCCAGCGATTCGGCCATGACCGACGCGGTGACCAGCATGCGCACATGGCCCCGGGTGCCGGTGGCATAGGCGGCCATGTCGCGCTCGATCTGGCCCACGCTGGCCAGCATGGTGCGCGCGTGCTCCAGGAGCGTTTCCCCCGCCGGGGTCGGAACCACGCCGCGCCGTTTGCGCACCAGCAGCGCTGTGCCCACCGTGTCCTCCAGCTGGGCCAGCCGCTTGCTGATGGCCGAGCCCACGATGGACTCCTGCTCGGCCACGCGCGCAATGCTGCGCTGCTCGCACACGGCGGCAAAGAGCCGCAGGGTTTGCAGGTCGAGATCGCGCATGACATCCCTTTCGACGGAATGGGTGTGATATTCCGTTTGGGAATCATATGGCTTCCGAGATGTATTTTCTGATTCTTTCTGGAATTTCTAGAATGACCGCAAGAACACACCCAGCCGGAGACAACCCGTGAGCACACACTCTGTTTTTCCCGCGACCCACGCCGCGCCCGATGGCGCCTCCGCTCGGGCCGTGGTGCGCGAAGTGGGCTTGCGCGATGGCCTGCAGAGCATCGCCACCCTGGTGTCCACCGCGCACAAGATCGAATGGATCAACGCTGCCTACGCTGCAGGCCAGCGCGAGATCGAAGTGGGCTCCTTCGTGCCCGCCCGCCTGTTGCCCCAGCTGGCGGACACCGCCGAAGTGCTGGCGCATGCCAAAACCCTGCCGGGCCTGCTGGCCTCAGTGCTGGTGCCCAACTACAAAGGCGCCGAGCGCGCGCTCGAATGTGGTGCTGGCCTGATGGTGGTGCCCTTGTCTGCCAGCCATGCCCACAGCCTGGCCAACCTGCGCAAGACACCCGATGCGGTGGTGGCCGAGGTGGCCCGCATCCGTGCGCTGCGCGACGCCAGCGGCAGCCGCTGCCTGATCGAGGGGGGCGTGGGCACGGCCTTTGGCTGCACGCTGCAGGGCGAGGTGCCCGAGAGTGAGGTGCTGCGCCTGATGCAGGCCCTGCTGGATGCCGGGGCCGACCGCGTGAGCCTGGCCGACACCGTGGGCTATGCCGACCCGGCCTGGGTGGCCCGCCTGTTCGAGAAGGCCCGCGCGCTGGTGGGCGACCGCCTGTGGTGCGCGCATTTCCACGACACCCGTGGCATGGGGCTGGCCAACGCCTACGCCGCGTGGCAGGTGGGCATCACGCGTTTTGACGCCTGCCTGGCCGGCATTGGCGGCTGCCCGCATGCGCCGGGCGCCAGCGGCAATGTCACCACCGAAGACTTGGTGTTCATGCTGGAGCGCATGGGCGTTGCCACCGGCATCGACGTGGCCGCGCTGCTGGCGCTGCGCCAGCGCGTGGCCGGCTGGCTGGAAGGCGAGACCCTGCACGGAACGCTGTGGCAGGCCGGGCTGCCGCAGAATGCCGCACGCACCGTGCTGCGAGAGGCAGCAACGGCCTGATCTTCTTATCCATTCTCCGAACATGAACGACACACCACCCGCACCCTCGTCCCCCCGCCTGCCGCTCGAAGGCCTGCGTGTGGTGGAGTTCACCCACATGGTCATGGGCCCCACCTGCGGCATGGTGCTGGCCGACCTGGGCGCCGAGGTCATCAAGGTCGAGCCCGTGGACGGCGACCGCACGCGCCATCTGCTGGGTGCGGGCGCGGGCTTCTTTCCCATGTTCAACCGCAATAAGAAGAGCATCGCGCTCGACCTGCGCAGCCCCGAGGGCCTGGAGGTGGCACGCAAGCTGGCCGCCTCGGCCGACGTGGTGGCGCAGAACTTCAAGCCCGGCGTGATGACCAAGTACGGGCTGGACTACGCGGCCCTGAGCCCGCTGAACCCGCGCCTCATCTATGTGAACCACACCGGTTTTCTGCCCGGCCCGTACGAGCACCGCACTGCGCTCGACGAGGTGGTGCAGATGATGGGCGGCCTGGCCTACATGACGGGGCGGCCGGGTGATCCGCTGCGCGCCGGCAGCAGCGTGAACGACATCATGGGCGGCATGTTCGGTGCCATTGGTGCCATGGCGGCCCTGATGCAGCGTGGCATCACCGGGCGGGGGCAGGAGGTGGACTCCGCCCTGTTCGAGAACAACGTGTTTCTGGTCGGCCAGCACATGATGCAGTACGCCGTCACCGGCAAACCGGCGGCCCCCATGCCCGACCGCATTTCGTCGTGGGCGCTGTACGACGTGTTCAGCGTGAAGGATGGCGAGCAGATTTTCCTGGCTGCGGTGAGCGATGCGCAATGGACCACCTTTTGCGACGCCATGGGGTTTTCCGACCTCAAGGCGAACCCGCAACTGGCCACCAACAACGACCGCGTGCGCGCCCGTGCCACGCTGATGCCCGACCTGCGCCAGCGTCTGGCCGCCTACAGCGCTGCCGAGCTGGCGGCGGTTTTTGAAAAACACGGCCTGCCCTTTGCTCCCATTTCGCGGCCCGAGCAGCTGTTTGACGACCCGCACCTGAACGCCACGGGAGGCCTGGCCGACATCACCCTGCCCGATGGCGAACGGGCTGGGCAGACCGCACGCACCACGCTGTTCCCGCTGCGCATGGACGGCAAGCGGCTGGGCGTGCGCCTGCAGCCGCCGGTGCTGGGGCAGCACACCGCAGCGCTGATGGAAGAGCTGGGCTACACACCCGAAGAGGTGCGGGCCCTGCAAAAAAAGCATGCCGTGGCCTGAGCGGGTTGAAGGACCCGGCATCTCCCTGTGGAGATCTGCGCCTGGCATTCGATGAATGAATACAACGACGGAGACAAACGCCATGCACCACGACAGCCCACTCCCTGCCTTCCTCCCTGCAAGCCCGTTGCAACCCCCGGGTCTGCGGCGGCGCAGCGCGCTGCTGGCTGCCCTGGCCAGCCTCGCCGGTAGTGCAACAGTGCCCTCGGCTGCCTGGGCCCAGGCAGCCGACCGCCCGGTCCGCATGATCCTGCCCGTGAGCGCAGGCTCGGGGGTGGACGGCGTGGCCCGCGCCTTGGGGCCCAGCCTGGGCAAGGCGCTGGGGCGCCCGGTGGTGGTGGAGAACTTTCCCGGCGCGGGGGGCATCACTGGTACGTCGATGATCGTCAAGGGCACCAAGGACGGGTCGGCGCTGGGCATGGTGTCCAACAACCACGTGGTCAACCCCAGCGTGTTCAAGAACATTCCCTACGACGCGGTGGACGACATCACGCCCATCACGGTGATCGGCGCCACGCCCTTCGTGCTGGTGGCACATCCCTCGGTGGCCGCGAGGAACGTGCGCGAACTCATCGCGCTGGCCAAGGCGCAGCCCGGGGCGCTCAACTATGGCTCGTCCGGCAACGGGACCATCCTGCACCTTGCTGCGGAAATGTTCGTGCATGAAGCGCAGGTGGACATCAAGCACATTCCCTACCGGGGCATGGGGCCGCTGACGGCCGATGTGCTGGGCGGGCAGATCCAGCTGGCGTTCATCGCGGTGGCCGTGGCCGTGCCACATGTGAAGGCTGGCACGCTCAAGGCCATCGGGCTGTCGTCCACCACGCGCTCAGCGCTGTTGCCCGACCTGCCCACCATCGCCGAACAGGGGCTGGCGCAGTACGCATTGGACGGCTGGGTGGCCGTGGTGGGGCCGGCGGGCTTGCCCAAGGCGGAAACGGAACGGGTGTACCAGGCGGTGCGGGCCACCCTGGCGGTGCCGGAGGCACGAGACGCCTTGCTGGCGCAGGGCTACCAACTGCAAGGCACCACCCCGGAGGCGACCACGGCCTTCTTTCGGACCGAAGTGGCGCGCATGGCCAAGCTGGTCAAGCAGTCCGGGCTCAAGATAGATTAGAGAACATCCCCGTCTGGGGCGCTGCGCGCCTTCCCCCGCGCTCGCTTCGCTGCGGGGGCCCTGGCAGGGCGTCCTGCGCCTGGGCTGCGCCAGTTTCGTCGGCGGTGCCCAGGTCCTTGGATGGGAGAGATCCGCCGTTTCAGCACTGGAAAACTAAAAAAATTGGTGCCTAGCGCTTATTAGGAATCGTTTTGTTGCTATATAAAATGTAGCAACCAGGTTTGTACATCCCTGGTACGCATTCAATGTGCCGCAGGTGGCAGTGCCAGGGTGCGGTGGCTGCCACGCAGGCGGAACACCTCCACGGCCTCCACCAACTGGCGGGCCTGGCCGCTCAGGCTGCCGGCTGCGGCAGCACTTTCTTCCACCAGCGCGGCGTTTTGCTGGGTGGTTTCGTCCATGCGCACAATGGCCTGGGTGACGCGCAGCATGTCGGAGGTCTGGGCAGCACTGGCCTGGCTGATCTCGTCCATGAGCGTGCTCACGCCCTGGATTGAGGAAACGACTTCACCCATGGTGCTGCCCGCATTGCGGGCGAGGTCGGAGCCAGCCTGCACGCGCTCCACGCTGGTCTGGATCAGCGCCTTGATCTCGCGCGCTGCGCTGGCGCTGCGGGTGGCCAGGTTGCGCACCTCGCTGGCCACCACGGCAAAGCCGCGCCCCTGCTCGCCTGCGCGCGCAGCCTCTACGGCGGCGTTGAGCGCCAGGATGTTGGTCTGAAACGCGATGCTGTCGATGACGCCAATGATGTCGGAAATGCGGCGTGAGCTGTCCTGGATGCCCTGGACCACCGTCACCATCTGCGTCACCACATCGCCCCCGCGCTGGGCCACCGATGCGCCATTGCGGGCCAGCTCGCTGGCGCGTTGGGCGTTGGAGGCGTTCTGCTGCACGGTGGCCTGCAGTTGCTGCATTGAAGACGTGGTTTCGTCCAGCGACGATGCCTGCTCTTCTGTGCGCATGCTCAGGTCCACGTTCCCTTGGGCAATTTCGGCGCTGGCACTGGCCACGCCCTCGGCGTTGCTGCGCACGCCCGACACCACGTTTTCCAGGTTCTCCTGCATGGTGCGCAGGGCTTCCAGCAGCCGCGCGGGTTCGTCCTTGCCGTCGACCAGAATGGTCGTGGTCAGATCGCCCGCCGCCACCTTGTTGGCCACCGAGACCGCTACCCGCAGCGGGCGCACCACCGACCGCGTGAGCAGCCAGCCCGCGCAGCCGCCCAGGGCGGTGACCAGTGCCAGTGCCACTAGGCTGCTGATGAGTGCACGCCGCGCATTCAGCGCCGCCTGTTCGGCAATGGCTGCACTGCTGGCGGCCACCTGCTCGCTCAGTGCGGTGAGCAGCTTGGCAGGGCCCTGGTCGATGTCGGCCACGTCCGCGTCACCCGCAGAGGGCACGAAGCCGAGCGACTGGAACACTTCAAAACCCTTGCGGTAGCCCTGCGCCATCTGGGCGTGGGCCTGGGTGAATTTCTGCAGCGCCGCCTTTTCCTGGGCGTCGGTCAGTTGGGGTTCCAGCGCCTTGGCGGCGTCGGCCACGCGCTTCTCACTGGCCTGGAACGCCGCCCAGTGCAGCTCGCGCTTGCGCGAATCCTCACCCCGCAGCAGGGTGTTTTTCCACTCCTGCACCTGGGTCTTGAACTCATTTTCCATGCGGCTCAGCGCGCGTTCCTGGGCTACGCGCTCCTGCACCGTGGTCTCGTAGGTGCCCAGGCTGCGGTACAGGGCCGCGATGCCGAACAGCGCGGCGCCCAGCAGCAGCGCAAGCACCAGGCCCAGCGCGGTCGCCATGCGTGCGCCGATGGAGTGGTTGGACATTTTCATCAGCGGCTCCTTAGAGGCGGAATTCCCCTGGAGTGAACAAGCGCAGCAGCGCGAAGCGACTCAGGGAGTGGTTCAAGCCTTCAGCTTGAGCAGGTACACCATGACGCGCGCCGTGGTGAGGTCCAGTTCCATGAACTCTGCCAAATCCTTGCCCGTCAGCCAAGAGGGTTCCCAACGATTGCTTTTGAGCGTGCGCAGCCAGGATTCATGGGCGGTGGCTGCCTCCACGGCGGCCAGCATCTCGGCCATGCGGGAGGCTGGCACCCCCTTGCCGGTGAACACGCCTCGCCAGTTGGCCATGGTGGCGTCCAGCCCCTGCTCGCGAAAGGAGGGCAGGCCGAAGGCGCTGCGGCGGGACGACACCCCGATGGCGCGCAGCTTGCCCGCCGCAATCGCATCGCTGAATTCGCTGTAGCCCGACAGCCCCATGGCCGCACTGCCAGACACCAGGGCATCCACCACTTCGGAGCCGCCGGGGAAAGGCTTGTAGACCAGGTCTTCTGGCTTGGCCTTTGATGCTCGGGCCAGCACCCCGGCGAAGATGTGGTCCACCCCGCCAGCCGAGCCGCCGGCCACCGGCAGGGCGCGCAGGTCGGCGCGCATGGCGTCGGCCAGATCCTTGGTGTTCTTGATGGGGGACTTGGCTGCCACGGCTGCCACCAGGTAGTCACTGGTGAGCCGTGCCAGGGGTTGTATGTGGGTCATGTCCACAGCGGGCTTTTGCAGTGCCACTGCGCCCACCATCACCATGCCGCCCATCAGCAGGGTGTTGGCATCGTTGCCGTATTTCTCGGCGTACTTGGCCAGGCCAATGGTTCCGCCCTTGCCGCCGATGTTTTCGTACTCAATCTGGTCCGCCGCACCCACGGCGGCGAGGGCTGCGCCCAGCGCCCGGCCCGTCTGGTCCCAGCCACCGCCCGGGTTGGCGGGGATCACGATGCGCAGGGTGCCCGCCAGTTTGGGGGGCTTGGCTGGTGCGGCACGGCCTGCCGTGGTGTTGGCTTGTGACCAGGCGGCTGGGGTGAATGTGGTCCACGCCGTTGCTGCGAGCACAGCGTGGGCGAGTGCCTTGCGGCGGTCAATGGGGGTCATGGTGTACCTCGTGAAAACACAGGGATGGGAAGCATGTCCTTCACGCAACCGGACAGCACGGCCGACTTCGTTGCGCAACCGTTTTCAGGAGCCTGTCGGACTTGGAAATCGTCGGCTGAAAATTGACCGCAGCGGTCCATTTTTCCACCGTCTTTTTGCCCCATAGCCGGGCTATGGGGCTGCAAATCCGGCAAAAACTGTCCTCGCTGGGGCCAATTTTGGTGAAACCTACGGTTTTCGCGTTCGACACTCCAAGTCCGACAGACTCCCAGAAGGGGCGGTGGATACTGCTGCATGGAAGTCTCCCCATTCTTGATGGAATGTGATGGCAATGGTCACCATCCAAGCTGTCAGTCTGCTGTCGAGAGTATCAGGGTAAACACGCCCGGCCCGCGTGGCCCGCCATGAAAAACGCCCTGCTCCGCAATGGCGGGGCAGGGCGTCGGGCTGAACGGCTGTATGGATTCAGCGTGTCGTGGGCAGCGCCGGAATTACAGCGAGTCGATGAAGCTGCGCAGCTTGTCCGAGCGCGAGGGGTGCTTCAATTTGCGCAGCGCCTTGGCTTCAATCTGGCGGATGCGTTCGCGGGTCACGTCAAACTGCTTGCCCACTTCTTCCAGCGTGTGGTCGCTGGTCATCTCGATACCGAAGCGCATGCGCAGCACCTTGGCTTCGCGGGGCGTGAGGCCATCCAGGATGTCCTTGACCACGTCGCGCAGGCCGGCCTGCATCGCGGCTTCGATGGGGGCGGTATTGGCACCGTCCTCGATGAAGTCGCCCAGGTGGCTGTCGTCGTCGTCGCCGATCGGCGTTTCCATGGAGATCGGCTCCTTGGCGATCTTCATGATCTTGCGGATCTTGTCTTCCGGGATCTCCATTTTGGCCGCCAGGATGGACGCATCGGGCTCGAAGCCGAACTCTTGCAAGTGCTGGCGGCTGATGCGGTTCATCTTGTTGATCGTCTCGATCATGTGCACCGGGATACGGATGGTGCGCGCCTGGTCGGCGATCGAGCGGGTGATGGCCTGGCGGATCCACCAGGTGGCGTAGGTCGAGAACTTGTAGCCGCGGCGGTATTCGAACTTGTCCACGGCCTTCATCAGGCCGATGTTGCCTTCCTGGATCAGATCGAGGAACTGCAGGCCGCGGTTCGTGTACTTCTTGGCGATGGAGATCACGAGGCGCAGGTTGGCCTCGATCATTTCCTTCTTGGCATCGCGCGAGGTGGCTTCACCTTCGTTCATGCGCTTGTTGATGCCCTTGAGCTCGGTCAGCGGCACCACCACGCGCGACTGCAGGTCCATCAGCTTTTGCTGCAGGTCCTGGATGGGCGGGATGTTGCGCGCAATGATGGACGACCAGGGCTTGCCGGCGTTGGCCTGCTTCTCGACCCACTGCAGGTTCAAGAGGTTGGGCGGGAAGTCCTTGATGAAGGTTTCCTGCGGCATGCCGCACTTGTCCACGATGATGCGGCGCAGCTCGCGCTCCTTCTTGCGCACGTCGTCCACCTGGCCGCGCACCATGTCGCACAGCTTCTCGATGGTCTTGGCGGTGAAGCGGATGGTCATCAGCTCGGCCGACAAAGCGGCTTGCGCCTTGACGTAGGCGGGCGTGCCGTAGCCTTCCTTGTCGTACACCTTGTGCACTTTTTCGAACAGCTCGCGCAGCTTGTCAAAGCGCTCCAGCGCCTGCTTCTTGAGTTCTTCGAGCTTCTTGGTCAGCGCCTTGGAGCCGCCCTTGCCGTCGTCGTCATCGGCTTCGTCGAATTCGTCGAAGTCTTCTTCGGCCACATAGTCGTCGGCCTCGTTGGGGTTGGAGAAGCCGTCCACGATGGTCGAGATGACGACCTTTCCCTCGCGGATGTCTTCGCCCATGTTCAGGATCTCGGCGATGGTGGCGGGCGATGCGCTGATCGCCTCCATCATGGCCATCAGCCCGCCTTCGATGCGCTTGGCGATCTCGATTTCGCCTTCGCGGGTCAGCAGCTCCACGGTGCCCATTTCACGCATGTACATGCGAACCGGGTCGGTGGTACGGCCGAATTCCGAGTCCACGGTGGACAGGGCGGCTTCGGCGGCTTCTTCGGCTTCTTCTTCGGTGGCGCCGGCGGGGGCGTTGTCCGTGATGATCAGCGCTTCGGCGTCGGGCGTCTGCTCGTACACCGCCACACCCAGGTCGTTCAGCGTGGTGATGACGGCTTCGAGGGTTTCGGCGTCGACCAGCTTGTCGGGCAAGTGGTCGTTGATTTCAACGTGCGTGAGGTAGCCGCGGGTCTTGCCCAGCTTGATCAGTGCCTTCAGGCGCGCACGGCGCTTGGCCATGTCTTCTTCGGACAGGACGGTCTCGTCCAGGCCGAATTCCTTCATCAAGGCGCGTTCCTTCGCCTTGCTGATCTTCATGCGCAGGGGCTTGACCTTCTCGACCGTGGCTGCAGTTTCGGTGGTCTCTTCGACTTCACCTTCCAGGTCGGCTTCGATGTCCGACAGGTCGGTATCGTCGCCGCCTTCGTCACCACCAGCAGCCGCAGCCTTGGGCTTGCGGCCACGTTTGGCGGGGGCAGCCTTGGCGTCTGCGGCACCTGCGGCCTTGGCAGGACGGCCGGGGCGCTTCTTGGGGGTCTCGTCGTCGTCCGATGCGGCCGCCTTGGCGGTTGCGGGCTTCTTCTTCAGCAATTCATCAGCAGCTTTTGTCAGCTCGGCAGAACTTTTCACAGGCACAGTTTTCACTTTCTTGGCAACCGGGGCGGGCGCGGCGGCGGCTTTTTTCGGAGCAGCCTTGGCCGGGGCTTTGGCAGCGGTTTTGGAGACAGCCTTTGCGGCAGGGCCTGGAGCAGACTTGGATGGCTTCGCGGACTTTTGAGCGGGCATGGAACAACCTCAGGATCAAAAACGGACACAAAGAAAACGCAAGCGCCTCAGGTCCCGGCGCGGGTGGCAACGCAAAGCTACAAGGGCTTCGCGCTTTGAGGGGAGGCCCTCAGGGGCAAGATGTCTGGGCGATCATTTGGTGTGCAGTCCTTGCGATGGTTGGGCTGGTTGTGCGCGTTTGTCACGGTGGCCCGGTTCGGAGGTGCTGCTGTCGCTCTTGCCGCTAACTAACCCTACATTATACCGCTTGGCGGGATTTCAAGCGGCCTTGACAGCCACTCCCAGCAAAACCCTGCGTTTTTGTTCCAGCGCACGGTAGCGCTCCAGGGCGGTCGGGTCCGTGGCGGCTTGCAGCATCAGCAGTTTTTGCTGCTCCTCGATGTCTTCGATCTGCATGCGGCTGAGCAGGTCCCGCAGTTCCGTGCGCAGCTCCTGCAGGTCGCCTTCGGTTTGGGCGTGCGAGCCCGTCATCACCTTCACGGCCAGCGCCTCGCACTCGTGCTCGCGCAGGCTCTCGCGCAGCACGGCCCAGGCTAGGGGGCCGTGTTCGTGAAACTGCGCCTCCAGCCAGCCAAAAAGCGGGCCATGGGGCGGCTGCAGCGCACACAGGGTGGCGTGGTCGTCGTGGGTCAGCTCTTCCAGAAAGGCCATATGCGACAGCAGCAGGCGCGCGGCATGGTCGGTGCGACTGGCGGTGGGCGTGCGTGGCAAGCGGGGCTGGGGTGGCCAGGGGGCGTCCTTGTCCCTTTTTTTCCAGTTGCTCTTCCAGTCGCCGCCCTTGCGGAACGGGGGCTTGTTGCCGTAGCTGCTGCCATGGCCACCGCTCCCGTTGCCACCGCCGCCGTAGCCGCCTTGGTATCCGCCGTCATATCCTCCGCCCGGTTCCCCCTGCGGCGGCCATGTGCCGGCGTCGGGCGGGGCGTCCCAGGACGGCGGCTCGTGATCATAGGCAGCGGGGGCCTGCCGGGCTGGCGCACTACCTGCGCTGGTGTGGCCGGAGTAGGAGGACCGCGGTGCCTCGCGCGCCGTGGCCTGGCCCCACAGGTCTGCCAGGTCTTGGGCCTTGAGCTGGGTCAGGTCCGCCAGTTCGCCCAGCACCTGGCGCTTCAAGATGCCGTCGGGCAGGGCTGACCACAACGGGCGCGCGTTGCTGGCCATGTGGGCGCGGCCCTCGGCCGTGGCCAGGTCGCAGCCGTCGCTTGCCGATTCGACCAGGAAGCGGCTGAGCGGCACAGCCTCGCTCACGTGCCGGGCAAAGGCGTCGGTGCCGTGCTCGCGGATGAAGCTGTCCGGGTCGTGCTCGGCCGGCAGAAACAGAAACTTGATGCTGCGCGTGTCGGTGGCGTGGGGCAGGGCGCCGTCCAGCGCCTTGCGCGCGGCGCGCCGGCCGGCGGCGTCTCCGTCGAAGCTGAACACCACCGATTCGGTAAAGCGCAGCAGTTTTTGTACATGCTCGGGCGTGCAGGCCGTGCCCAGCGTGGCCACCGCGTTCGGAAAGCCCAGCTGCGCCAGCGCCACCACATCCATGTAGCCTTCGGTGACCAGCGCGTAGCCGTGTTCGCGGATGGGGGTGCGGGCCTCGAACAGGCCGTACAGCTCGCGCCCCTTGTGGAACACCGGGGTTTCGGGAGAGTTCAGGTATTTGGGCTTGTCGTCGCCCAGCACGCGGCCGCCAAAGCCGATGCATTCGCCCTTGACGTTGCGGATGGGGAACATCACCCGGTCGCGGAATCGGTCATAGCGCTTGTCCTGCCCGTCTTCGCCCACGATGACCAGGCCGCTTTCTTCCAGCAGCGGGTCGTCGTAGTGCGGGAACACGCTGGCCAGGCTGCGCCAGCCTTCGGGGGCATAGCCCAGGCCGTAGCGCTTGGCCACGGCACCCGAGACGCCACGGCCCTTGAAGTACGCGATGGCGCGCTGCGATTCGCGCAACTGGCGGCGGTAGGCATCGCCCGCCTTCTCCAGCACATCGGTCAGCGTGGCCTGCTTCTGGCGCGCGGCGGCGGCGCGCTCTTTCTCCTGGGGAGAGATGTCGTCGTCGGGCACCTGCAGGCCCACTTGCTGGGCCAGGTCCTGCACCGCCTCGACGAAGCCCATGCCCGCGTGCTCCATCAAGAAGCTGATGGCGTTGCCGTTCTTGCCGCAGCCAAAGCAGTGATAGAACTGCTTGGCGGGGCTGACGCTGAAGGATGGAGATTTTTCGCCGTGGAAGGGGCATAGCCCCATGAAATTGGCGCCGCCTTTCTTCAGCTGCACGTAGCGGCCCACGATGTCGACCACGTCGACGCGGGCGAGCAGTTCCTGAATGAAAGACTGTGGGATCGTCACACCGTCTATTGTCCGCGTAAACTATTTGTTACCAGATATTGCAGAAGCGGGGCTTTCGGCATGGCAGTCACGTGGCGGCAGCAGGCGGTGGGTGGGACGGGCACTTCGGCGCAGCACATGCTGCGGCGCCGGGATGTGGCTGTGCTGCTGCCGCTGGCGGCGGCAGGCCTGTGGCCAACGGCCGCGCAGGCGGCGCCGGTGCTGCGTGTGCTGTCCTGGCCTGGGTATGCCGACCCCGATATCGTGGCGGTGTTCGAGAAGCGCCATGGCGCCAAGGTGGAGATCACCACTGTCGCTTCTGACGACGTGTTGCGTGCCAAGCTGGCCAACCCACAGGGGGCCGGTTTTGACCTGGTGGCCGCCAACACGGCCGAAATTTCGCGGCTGGTGGCCCGCCGCCTGCTTGCACCGTTGCCCATACACAACATTCCAAACACCGGGCGCCAGCTGCCACGCTTTCGGCAACTGCATGCCATCGCGGGCATTGCCCAGGGCACGGACGTGTACGCGATGCCCTACACCTATTCCGAGATGGGGCTCATCTACGACCGCCAGCAGATCAGCACGCCCCCCAACTCCATCGCCGTGCTGTGGGACCCCCGCTGGCGGGGCCGCGTGCTGGCGTTTGATGGCAGCAGCCACGGCTTTTCCCTGGCGGCGATGCACCGGGGGCTCCCGCCGTTCCAGATCCCCGCTGCGCAGTTTGGACCTCTGGCGAAGGACCTGGTGGCCTTGCGCCGCAACGTGCGCTCGTTTTACAGCCTGCCCGAAGAGTCGCTGGAGCTGTTTCGCAAACACCGCATCGCGGTCATGCATGCCAACTACGGCCAGCAGCAGCTCAAGCAATTGCGGGATGCGGGACTGGATGTGGGTTATGTGGTGCCGCGCGAAGGCGCGCTGGCCTGGCTGGACTGCTGGGCCATCACCCGCCGGTCCACCCAGGTGGCGCTGGCCACCGAGTGGATCAACTACATGCTCGATCCTTCCGTCAGCCGCGAGTTGACCCGGCGCCAGGGGCTGGCCAACACCCTCGACGAACCGCCCGCGCTGTCGGACGATGCCCCTGCGGGCGCCATCGTGTGGCTGGAGCCCGTGGAAGATGAGGCTCGCCGTGCACAACTGTGGCAGCGCATCCTGTCGGGCGACCGACCGAACCGGTTCTGAACCATGAAAACCCGCATGAAATGGGGCATTGCGCTGCGGCTGGGGGTGCTGCTCGCGTCCTTCAGTGTCTTTGCGGCCGTTCTGGCGGGCTACTACACCTTTGATTCCAGCCGGGTACGCCTGCAGGGGCGGGCCGAACAGTCGCTGCTGGCCACCACGCAGGTGCTGGCGCGCCACATGCAGGCCGGTTTCGGCACCGTGTCGCGCGATACGGCCTTTCTGGCCAGTGTGGCGGCCATCGAGCAGGACAAGAATGTGCTGGCCGATGTGTTCCGGGCCAGCCTGATCACCCACCCGAGCTACCAGCAGATCCGCTTCATCGGTGTGCAGGACTTTGGCCTGGAGCTGGTGCGTATTGACCGCAGGGGCGATGCCTGGATACGTGCCAGCGAGGAAGAACTGCAGGAGAAGGCCCACTTCCCCTTTGTGTTTGAAACCCTGGCGCTGGCGCCGGGCGAGGTCTACGTGTCGGAGTTCGGCATCAACCACGAAGGCGCTGCCGATGCCGAACCGCTGCCCGTGTTCAGCATGGCCTCGCCCGTGGTGCGGGGGGGGCAGGTGCGTGGCGTGGTGGTGGTGCGTGTGGCGGCGCAGCAGTTTTTGCGCAATTTCAACACGGCATTGCCCGCGCCCTATGGCTTCTTCCTCAGCAACCGCTGGGGCGACTTTCTGGTGCACCCGGACGCCAGCCAGGCCTTCGGGTTCGACCGGGGCCAACGGATCCTGATCCAGGACAGCTTTGCGCCCGTGGCTGCACTGGTCGAGGGCCGCCAGGAAGAGGTGGTCCTCAGCCAGCCCGGCACTGACGACGACGAGGCCCGTGTCTTCTCGTTCGTGCGCATGCCTTTCGGGCGCCAGGGAGAAGAGCGGTTCATGGTGGTGGGGCTCTCGCAGCCGCTGGCTGCGGTGCAGGGGGAGGTGGTGAATCTGGGCAACAGCATCCTCAAGATGCTGCTCGTGTTGAGCGCTGTAGGCGTGGTACTGGCGGGGTGGGTGTCGCGCGTGGTCACGCAGCCGCTCAAGACCATGGTGCGGGCCACGCAGGCTCTGACGCAGGGCCGCTCGCACGATGTGCTGCCCGTGCAGCGCGAGGATGAGGTGGGCGAGCTGGCGCGCAGCTTTCAGGACATGGAGCAGCAGATCAGCCGCCAGATGACGGAGCTCAACGCCAGCCGGGATGCCATGGCCCATCTGGCGCACCACGATGCGCTCACCGGCCTGCCCAATCGCCGCATGTTCGAGCAGCGCCTGGCGCAGGCGCTGGAGCTGTCGCGCCGCAGCGGACGGGACTGTGCCCTGCTGTTTGTGGATCTGGACGATTTCAAGGCCGTCAACGACGCATGGGGCCATGCCGTGGGCGATCTGGTGCTGCAGGCCGTGGCCCACACCATCGTGGGTGCCGTGCGCCAGGCCGACACCGTGGCCCGGCTCGCGGGCGACGAGTTCACCGTGCTGTGCGAAAACGTGGATTCCGAGGGCGCCGCTTTGCAGATCGCCGCCAAGCTGGAGCTTGCTTTCGAGACCCCGCTGCAGATCGAAGGCCAGCCGCTGCCCATGCGTGCCAGCATTGGCGTGAGCCTGTTCCCGCGCGATGCCCAGGATGCGCACACGCTGCTGGCCAGCGCCGACGCGGCGATGTACCGTGTCAAGCAGAGTCGCCGCCGAAGGGTTTGAGTCAGCCTGGGGAGGTAGTCTGTGATCTGTTCACCCACATCCGCCACCCATGACCTCTATCTTTGACCAGCACCTGCCTCGCACCGAAGCCAACTTCGCTGCCTTGTCCCCCCTGTCGTTCATCGAGCGCACGGCCGAGGTCTACCCCGACCGCCTGGCCATCGTGCATGGCCCGCTGCGCCAGACCTGGGGGGCAACCTACGCGCGCTGCCGCCAGCTGGCCAGTGCCCTGGTGCAGGCAGGCATCGGCAAGAACGACACGGTGGCCGTCATGCTGCCCAACACCCCACCCATGGTGGAGGCACACTTTGGCGTGCCCATGGCAGGCGCCGTGCTCAATGCGCTCAACACCCGGCTGGACCCGGAGGCCATTGCCTTCATGCTCGACCACGGCGAGGCCAAGGCCGTCATCGTGGACCCCGAGTTCACCGGCACCGTGGCCAAGGCGCTGGCCCTGCGCACTGGCACCACGCCCATCCGCGTGATCGAGGTGCAGGACGTGCTGTACGGCCCTGCCGCGCAGAGCCTGGGCGGCACGGACTACGAAGCCTTTGTCGCCACGGGTGACCCGACTTTTGCCTGGAGCCTGCCCGACGACGAGTGGGACGCGATTGCGCTCAACTACACCAGTGGCACCACCGGCAACCCCAAGGGCGTGGTCTACCACCACCGGGGCGCGGCCAGCAACGCCATCAGCAACGTGCTGGAGTGGGACATGCCCAAGCACGCCGTGTACCTGTGGACCTTGCCCATGTTCCACTGCAACGGCTGGTGCTTTCCCTGGACCATCGCGGCCCGCGCGGGCGTCAACGTCTGCCTGCGGCGTGTGGACGCCCAGGCCATCTTCGACGCGATCCGCCAGCATGGCGTGACGCACTACTGCGGCGCGCCTATCGTGCACGGCCTGCTGGTCAATGCGCCGGATGCAATGAAGGCCGGTGTGCAGAACCTCGCACAAGGGGGCGTCAAGGCCATGGTGGCGGGCGCTGCGCCCCCGGCCTCGATGATCGAGGGCATGGAGAAGATGGGGTTCGACCTGACCCACGTGTACGGCCTGACCGAGGTCTACGGCCCCGCCACCGTGTGCTCCAAACACGAGGCCTGGGACGCGCTCGACATCGGCGAACGCGCCCGCCTCAATGCCCGCCAGGGCGTGCGCTACCACCTGGAGCGCGACGTGCGCGTGCTGGACCCGGAGACGATGCTGCCCGTGCCGCAGGACGGCGAAACCATGGGCGAGATCATGTTCAAGGGCAACATCGCCATGAAGGGCTACCTCAAGAACCCCAAGGCCACCGACGAAGCCTTTGCGGGCGGTTGGTTCCACAGCGGCGATCTGGCCGTGCAGTACCCCGACGGCTACATCAAGATCAAGGACCGTAGCAAAGACATCATCATCTCGGGCGGCGAGAACATCTCGTCCATCGAGGTCGAAGACGTGCTCTACCGCCACCCCGACGTGCTGGCCGCCGCCGTGGTGGCCAAGCCCGATGCCAAGTGGGGCGAAACGCCGTGTGCGTTTGTCGAGCTGAAGGCCGGTGCCCAGACCACGCCCGAAGACATCGTGGTGCACTGCAAGAAGCACCTGGCGGGCTTCAAGGTGCCCCGCGCCGTGGTGTTTGGCGAGCTGCCCAAGACCAGCACGGGCAAGATCCAGAAGTTCGAGCTGCGCAAGCTGGCGGGGTCGGCGGCGGCCATCGACGTCTGATCATCCGGCTCAGCCAAAACCGCACGCCAGCGTCTGCCGGCCGCCATCCAGGTTGTATTCGGACTTCCAGTAGTGCCGGTCTTCGATGGCGGTGAATTCCACGCCAGGCCCGGTCGGGTAGGCTGCTGCGAACGGGCGGCGCAGGATGACGAGCAGCTCGCACTGGGGCGGCCAGTCCGCCACCTCGTCGATGGTGTTGCCCCGCGCCAGCTCGGCCTCCAGGATCACGCGCAGCGGGGCGGCCAGCGCGGCGGGAATCTGCTGGCGGCTCATGCGCAGGGCTGGCTGGCGGCAACGGGCTTTGGCGGCTGTTCGGGCGGTGCATCGCCCAGCAGCCGCTGCAGGGCTAGCACCTGCCACCGGTGCTCCGGCTCGAAGGCCGAGAGGTCTTGCACCGCATACCCGCCATACGCATACACCGTGGCATAGGCCGCGTAGCTGGCGGCCTCCAGCGCCCGGCCCGCCAGCGCGTTGGCCACGGCGTAGGTGGCAGACACGGCGGCATGGGCCGATCCGTCCAGCGACTGCGAGCCCCGGTGGTGCGAGGCCACTTCCTTGAGCCGGGCGGCTGCGTTGGCCAACGTGGCGACATCCACCGTGCCTGCCGTGAACGCGGCCAGGGTGTCCAGGCCCGCGATGGCCTCCGGGTCTTCCAGCAGGTGGAGCACGCGCTGCACACAGGCCAGGCCAAACGCGAGGCGCAGCGGGGTCTGGGCGTCGCTGGCCAGCCCACAGTCGGCAGCCAGTTGGGTGAGAGCGGCGTTCATGGCGTGCATCCTTTCCGGCAGCTGATCCATTTGCGGATTTTTGCTATCAATTAAATAGCTGCTTGCGCAATCAGTACAAGCGCCAGGGCCTGTTTTAACCTAAAAAAGTGCTTTGCGGCAGGCGCAGGACATTGTGGCGGCCCGTGGTCTCCGCGTCGAGGTGGGCAGGGGGATCGGCTTTGCCCGCTGGCTATGCGGCAAGGCCTTCCAGCCAGACCCGGGGCGACATGCCCAGCTTCTGCGCAAACACGCGCGACAGCGCCGAGGGGTTGGCATAACCCAGCTCGTTGGCAATCGACTTCAACGACCGGCCGTTGCGCAGATGGGCCTGCGCCAGCGTCAGCCGCCAGTGCGCCAGGTAGTCGGCGGGGGTGTCGCCCACCACCGCCTTGAAGCGCGCCGCAAACGCGCTGCGCGACATGCCCGCCTGCGCCGCCATCTGCGCCAGGCTCCAGGGCTGGCCCGGGGCATCGTGCAGGGCGGTGAGGGCGCGGGCCAGGGGCGGGTCGGCCAGGCCCGTGAGCAGGCCCGGTGGCATGGCTGCCTCCTGGGGGTGGTCCAGCAGCCAGCGCAACAGCTGCAGCAGCACCACTTCAAAGAGCCGGTCGGCCAGCACACGGTGCCCGCAGCGCAGGCGGTCGGTTTCGGCAAACAGCAAGTCCAGGGACTGCTGCAGCCCGTCCACCTTGCCCAGGGGCAGCAGCACCAGCGGGGGCAGGGCGCGGGCCAGCGGGTGGCTGGCGCCGCCGTCAAAGTCCAGTGCGGCGCAGGCGAAGTCCGAGCCCTCGGTGGGCGCGTTGTGGAAGAAGTGCTCCAGCGGCCGGGCATAGAAGAGCAGGCTGGGCTCGCGCACCTCCAGCCGCTCCGGTGGGCCCGCCTGGGGCTGGTGGGTGACCACCATTTCCCCGTGCCGCAGCACATGCAGAAAGCCACGCCCGGGCGCCGCCGCAAAGTGCGTGACGCCGCACAGCGGCCCACTGTGGAACAGATGGGCGCGCACCCGAAAGCGCTCCAGCAGCGACGACAGCCGGTCAAACGGCACGGGTGCTGGCACCGGTGTTGGCAAGGGCGTGGTGCAGTTGTCTAGGGTATTCATGGTGTTTGGATGATTTGGTATGAATTATGGATTATTCATGCCAAATTGTGCTGCGCCACCCAAGACACTGCAGAGGTGCTGTGTTTCAGCACCCGGCCTTCACAACGGCGCCGGTCACCCAATCTGCCAACACTTTCAAGGAAAACACCATGTCCGCTACCGCCCTCTCCACTGCCCGCGTTGCCCTTGTGGACCGCACCACCGCCACCGGCCCGGTGCGCACGGTGCTCGACCAGATCCACGGCGCCTTCGGCGCCACGCCCCACATGTTCCGCGCGGTGGCCAACTCGCCCGCCGCGCTGCAAAGCATGTGGTCCGCCTTTGGCGCGCTGGGTGGCGGCGTGATTGGCGCTGCGCTGGGCGAGCAGATCGCCGTGGCCGTGGCCAACCGCAATGCCTGCGACTACTGCCTGGCCGCCCACACGGCGCTGGGCCGCAAGGCGGGCGTGAGCGGCGATGACCTGGCGGCCGCACAGTCGGGCGAATCGGCCGACCCGCGCACCGCTGCCGTGCTGCGCTTTGCGCTCCAACTGGTCAACGAACGCGGCCAGGTCGATGCCGCCGACGTGCAGGCGCTGCGAGGCCACGGCTTGAGCGACGAGCACATCGTCGAGATCGTCGCCCATGTGGCGCTCAACCTGTTCACCAACTACGTGAACGTGGCGCTCGCGGTGCCGGTGGATTTCCCCGACGTCAAGCTGCGCCCCGCGCGCTGACCTGCGGGGCTGCGCGCAGTTCAAGGTACCGCCGGCCCCGCGACGTGGCCTGCATCCGCCGCAACTGCCGCGAAAACCCCTGGGACAGGGAGTGGGGCAGATTCTGGGGCTTGCAGGGCTGCATGCGTGCGGTTTTGTCACGCATGCCAGGCGGGAATGTCGTTTGTCAGTGCGGCAGCCGTGCCGCACCATGGCCTGTCCCTTGTCCTCCCCCGAAAGAGAAACCGCCATGACCACGCCCCGCGACGAGTACGCCATTGACACCCTTGCGCGCCTGGATGCACTGCTGGGGGTCCTCAGCGATGCCTCCCTGCACAAGGAGGTACCCCACGTGCACCCGGCCTACCGCGCCATGATCGAGGCCTCGCCGTTCGCGGTGCTGGCCACCACCGGCCCGGGTGGGCTCGATGCATCGCCGCGTGGCGACCCTCCGGGCTTCGTCCAGCTGCGGGACGATAAAACCCTGCTGCTGCCCGAGCGTCGGGGCAACAACCGCGCCGACAGCCTGCGCAACATCGTGGCCGATCCGCGCGTGGCGCTGCTCTTTCTCATCCCCGGCGTGGGTGAAACCCTGCGCGTGAACGGCCGCGCCCGCATCAGCGTGGCGCCCGATCTGCTCGCGCGCTTCGTCGTGAACGGGCAGCCGCCCAAGTGCGTGGTCGTGGTCGATGTGGAGACGGTGTTCTTTCAGTGCGCCCGCGCCATCCAGCGCTCGCGCCTGTGGGATGCCGTGCCGCCTGGCACCCCGCGCCCGGTGCCGACGCCCGGCGCCATCCTTGCGTCCATCACGCACGGTGCATTCGATGGCGCGGCGTATGACAAGGAGCTGCCAGCGCGGCAGCAGGCGACGTTGTATTGAGAGCCTGTTCAAAATCTTTTCGGGGTCGCACAAGTACCTTGCCGGGATGGGGTGCAAGGTGCGGTGCGCTGTGGATAGCTCAGCTATCCACAGCGCCGCAACGCCGCAGACCGCCCGGCAAGGCACTTGCCCGAAGGGTTGGAGTGAAATCGGGCGATTGGACGCCCCGGCTGCTTGCATGGGCATGAGCCCATGCGGCGCATCCGAAGCATCCACTCGTCCCGATTGCACTCCAATGCGATCCTCGAAAAGATTTTGAACAGGTTCAGAGAGGATCGGCCGGAGGGGCTCGAACCCTCAGGCCTGCTCGGCCGTGAACGCCGCGGCCGCCTCGCGCAGCGCCTGTGCAAACTGCGCCACCTCGGCATGCTGCGCGTCGCGCTGGCGCTGGAACAGCGTGATGGGCGGCAGCGTCCAGCCAAAGCGGTGCGGCACGATGGCCACGCCGGCGATGCGCACGAGCTCCTGGGCAATGTCGGCCGGCACGATGGACACGGCCCGTTCACTGGCCGCCACCAGTTCGCCGATCACCTTGGACGACAGGCTTTCCACATACGGCTGCGGCGGCACCACGCCCGCGCGCAGGAAGAAGTCGGTGATCTGCTCGCGCATGGGCGTCTGCCGCGCGCCCAGCACCCAGTCCAGGTCCGCCAGTTCGGCCCAGGCCAGGGGCTTGCGGGCCAGGCGCGCCGACAGGCGGCGGTGGGCGATGAGGCGTGGCTCCTGGTGGTAAAGCACCTCGTGCACCAGCCCGTCCATGTCGAGCACGGCGGAGGTGCGGCCGATCACGCAGTCGAGCTCGTGCCCGCGCAGGCGCTGCAGCAGGTGGTCGCTGGTGCCTTCGTGGATGCTGACCGTGGCACGCAGGCCGCGGGGCCGCGTCTGGCCGATGGCCGCAGCCAGCAGGCGCCCCGGCACGAACGGGATCACCCCCACCTGCAGGTGGGCCGCGCGGCCTGCGCTGGCGGCTTCCATGTCGCGTGCCCAGTGGCCCAGGTCCTGCAGCAGGGTGCGCGCACGGGCCAGCGCCACGGTGCCCAGCGCCGTGGGCACCATGCCGCGCGTGGACCGCTCGAACAGCGGCGCGCCGAAAATCGCCTCCAGCTCGGCCAGCGCATGCGTGATGGCCGGCTGGCTCGTGGCCATGTGGTGCGCCACGCGGGTGAGCGTGCCATGCGCCTCGATCTGCTGCAGCAGCACCAGGTGGCGCATCTTCAGGCGCGAGGCCAGGCGGGAGTGAATGGCGTCGGGATCGAGGGGCAGATGCGCAGCCATGGCAGTTTCAAGGCATTACAAAATCAATATGGCTTGATATTAATTGCTGATGCTTTGCTTATGGGAAGTCTCCACAATGCACGGCAACAAAGGAGGGGAAGGCGATGGACTCATCAGTGCTGTGGGTGGTAGCCCTCGGGGCGGTGGCGGCGGGCTTTGTGCAGGGCCTGTCGGGCTTTGGCTTTGGCATGGTGGCCATGTCGTTCTGGGCCTGGACGCTGGAGCCGCGCCTGGGCGCGGTGCTGACGGTGTGCGGCGCGCTCACCGGCCAGCTGGTGGCGGCGTTCTCGGTGCGCCGGGGTTTTGACAAGGCGCGGCTGCTGCCCTTCGTGCTGGGCGGGCTGGCGGGCATTCCGCTGGGGGTGGCCGTGCTGCCGCGTCTGGACATGGACGCCTTCAAGCTGGTGCTGGGCACACTGCTGGTGCTGTGGTGCCCGGCGATGCTCATGGCCAAGCAACTGCCGCGCATCACCCGCGGCGGCCGCGTGGCCGATGCGGTGGTCGGGATGGCCGGCGGGGTGATGGGGGGCCTGGGCGGCTTCACGGGGGTGCTGCCCACGCTGTGGTGCACCCTGCGCGGCATGGACAAGGACGTGCAGCGCGCCATCATCCAGAACTTCAACCTGGCGATGCTGCTGGTGACCTTCGGCACCTACACGGCCACGGGCCTCATCACCCGCGAGGCCCTGCCCCTGCTGGCCATCGTGGTCCCCGCCATGCTGGTGCCCACGCTGCTGGGCGCCCGGCTGTACCACGGCATCAGCGACGCGCGGTTCCGGCAGATCGTGCTGGGCATGCTCACGCTGTCGGGCGTGGCGATGCTGGTGGCGAGCGTGCCCCGGGTGCTGGCGCGGCTGACATAAGTCCACAATGGGCCGTCCGCTTTTGTGCCGGCCCTGTTCATGGATTCCTGCTCTCATTCACGCGAGGCGCTACATGCAGATGGAATACGTTACCGATCCGGTGGTCTGGCCGAAGCTCCGCTGCGAACATTGCGGACATCGGCTCCGCCAGATGCGGGAAGATCTGACACCGGCGCAAAGCCTGGGAGTCTTCTTGTGCGGAGAACCCCTCGCCTGGCTTGTTGTGAGCCTTGGGGCCATCGTCGGCCTTGTTGCGGACGCTGTCGTGGTTCTATGTGTGGCTTGGGCCATCATTGTTCCCTCTGGCGTTTCGTGGCTGTACATGTTGCGCCTTCGTCGCGCGTCCTTTCTTTGCAGCAGCTGCGGGCACATTTGCGGGTACGCCGCCGCGAGGAGCGCAGGCGGTGGCGCGCGACGCCGCCCGAAGCCCTAACATGCTCCCCGGCACACGCCCTGTTGCACGCGGGCGTGGCTGCCGCACCAGGCTGCACGGCGCAGCTGCGGCTTCATCCACCGAGGAGACTTCATGACAACAACACATAACAAGACCCTGGTCCGCACTGCGGGCGCCGCCATGGCCCTGGCGTTGGCCGCCGCGCCGGCGCTGGCCGAGGTGTTCACCAAGGAAGAGCTGATCAAGGCCAACAAGGAAGCGGCCGGCGGAGGCAAGGGCACGCTGATCGGTGAGTACGCCTTCACCCGCGACAAGGCGCTCAAGGACCACGCCATCAAGGAGATCAGCTGGCTCACGCTGCAGCCGGGCGACTCCATCGGCTACCACAAGCACACGACCAACGAAGACACCTACATCATCGTCTCGGGTCGGGGCACTTTCCGCGACAAGGATGGCAAGGACGTGGCCGTGAAGCCGGGCGACGTGACCATCGTGCGCAAGGGCGAGTCGCATGGGCTCGTGAACACCGGCACGGAGCCGCTGGTGTTCGTGGATGTGATCGCCGAGCAGTGAGCGACGCCTGCGGGATCCCGCGGCGGCGTTGAGTCCGAAGGCCACAAAGGCGTTCTGCGGCCGTGCCCGCAGAACGCTTTTTTTTGATAGCTATTTGCGCTTTATGGAAGAGCGTTGTCGGCCTCTTTGCTGCAAAAATAGGTTGTCTCAGTCGCCCATCACCACACCCTCACGCCGCGGGTCGGCGCCGCCCATCCATAGCTTCTTGCCATGGGCGTTGCCCAGCGTGATGGCCTGCAGGCCGCTGGTCATGTTCATCTCACGCACCTCGGCGCCGCGGGCGCGCAGGGCCTCGACCGTGGCGGGCGGAAAGCGCTTTTCCTCCAGCAGCGTGGGCCCGTTCATGGAGCCGAAGTTGGGCAGGTTGATGGCCTGCTGCGGCATCAGGCCCCAGTTGAAGACGCCATACAGCGTCTTGGCGGTGTAGTGGATGATGGCCGCGCCGCCGGGGCTGCCGCCGCTCATCAGCAACTCGCCCGTGGCCTTGTCGAACACCAGCGTGGGCGCCATGGACGAGCGCGGGCGCTTGCCGGGCTGCACGCGGTTGGCGATTGGCTGGCCTTGGGCGTCGGCGGGGGCAAAGCTGAAGTCGGTGAGCTCGTTGTTGAGCAAAAACCCTTTGACCATCTGCCGCGCGCCGAACTGGTCTTCGATGGTGGTCGTCATGGCCACGGCATTGCCGAACGCGTCGACGATGCTGATGTGGCTGGTGCCGTACTCGGGCTGGTCGGGCATGGGCGCATAGCTGGTTTTCACAGCGCCGGGGTTGCCGGGCTGCGCCACCTTCATGCTCTGCGCGCCGATGAGCTTGGCACGCTCGGCCAGGTAGGCCGGGGCGAGCAGGCTGCTCCAGCTGCCGGCAGGCGGCTGTACGAAGTCGGGGTCGCCCACGTACTGCGCGCGGTCGGCAAAGGCCAGGCGGGCGGCTTCGGTGTACAGGTGCAGCCAGTCGGCCGAGGGGAGGCCGTCCTGCAGCGGCTTGGCGGCGGCGTCGGTGTTCTTGAGGATGCCCAGGATCTGTCCGATGGCAATGGCACCCGAGCTGGGCGGCGGAAAGCCGCACACGCGGAAGTCTTTGCTGGCCACCTGGTAGTCGTGGCACAGCGCTTCGCGCTTCTTGGGCTGGTAGCCAGCCAGGTCGGCCATGCTGAGCTTGCCGGGGTTGGTGGGATGTTTTTGCACCTTGTCGACGATGGCCTGGGCGATCTCGCCTTCGTGCAGGGCCTTGCTGCCTTCGGCTGCGATCTTGCGCAGCACGGCGGCCAGCTCGGGGTTGCGCAGGTTCACGCCCACGTCGCGGGCATCGCCATCGGCCTTGTAGAAGTAGGCGGCGGCCACCGGGTCCTTTTTGAGGTGCGGGTCCGCCGCCACCAGGGTGTTGAGCCGCGCGCTGATCTTGAATCCGCCCTCGGCCAGGGTGATGGCGGGCTGGAACAGCGTGGCCCAGGGCAGCTTGCCGTGCTGCTTGTGCGCCAGCTCCAGCATGCGCACGGTGCCGGGCACGCCGACCGAGCGGCCGCCCACCACGCCGTCATAGAACGGCACGGGCTTGCCGTCGGCGCCGAGGAAGAGTTTTTCGTCTGCGGCAGCGGGCGCGGTCTCGCGGCCGTCATAGGCCTCCACCGTTTTGCCGGTGCTGTGCAGCAGGAAGGCGCCGCCACCGATGCCGCTTGACTGGGGCTCCACCAGCGTCAGCACCATCTGCACCGCGATGGCGGCATCGATGGCCGAGCCCCCGGCCTTGAGGATCTGGTAGCCCGCATCGGTCGCCAGCGGGTTGGCGGCCGCCACGGCGAACTTCTCGGTGGCCCAGCCGGGCTTTTCGGTGTAGCCCGATGAGCCTTCGGGCTGGGCCGGCACGGTGTAGGCGAACTGTGAGGGGGCGCTGGCGCAGCCTGCGATGGCGACCAGGGTGGTGAAGGCCGCAGTGGCGAGCAGTGTTCTGTTGAATGCGCGTGGAGAGGGCGTGGCGGGCGTTCTGGGCGTGGGTGCTTTTGACATGGCGGCTCCTTCGGTGCAAGAAGCGGCCATGGTAAGTCGCCTTCGCGGCGGGGCGCCGCAGCGTTACATCACGCTACAGGCTTTGAAAATATGAATGTTTTTGGCCTCTGGCGCTTTATGGAAAAGCGCTGGAAGCTATCAAAACAGGAGCAATTGCGCTGCGGGCGTGCGCTCAGGCACGTACAGGGCCAGGCCGCTTGTCTTCCACCACAAACTGGGCGAGCGTGGTGGCGGTGCTGTCCACGCGCAGCGGGTCATCCAGCACGCGCAGGGTGGTGGTCCAGCGCGCGGGCGTGATGTCGGCCAGCCCATAGCCGCGCTGGTCGCAGCGAGCCAGCAGTACGTGCGGGTTGTGCCGGACGATGGCATCCACCCTGTCCTGCGTGGTGCCCGAGCGCGAGCTGATGGAGGTGCCGCAGAACTCGCTGGCGATGACGGGCGAATCGGGGCGGTCGGGATCGGCGTGCACGCGGCACACATAGTTCTGGTGGATGTCGCCGCCCAGCAGCACGGTGTTGCGCGGAGCATGCTGGCCCACGGCCTGCAGCAGGCGTGCGCGGGCGGCGGGGTAGCCGTCCCAGCTGTCGGTGGACGTGACGCCCGAGGGGTAGTGGCGTGGCGAAAACAGGGTTTGCTGCGCCAGCACGCTCCAGCGCGTGGTGTTCTGGTCGCGGGCGTCTGTGGCCAGGCCCGCGTGCAGCCACTGCTCTTGCGCCGTGCCCAGCAGTGTCCGGGCGGGGCTGGCCAGGTCGGCGCAGTCGGCGGCGCGCACGGCACCGGCGCTGGCGGATTGGGGCGAGCGGCAGGCCTGCCAGCTGCGGTACTGGCGGCTGTCCAGCAGGTGGATGTGGGCCAGACGCCCCCAGCGCAGTCGGCGGTACACCTGCAGGGCATCCCAGCGGGTGTCGGGGGATGGCCGGTTCAGGCTGGCGGCGCGCAGCGGCATGTTTTCGTAAAAGGCCTGCCAGGCGGCACCGCGCAGCGCCAGGAAGCTGGCGTCGTCGCCCCGGCCCGCATGCCCTGTGCTGGCGGCGTAGTCGTTTTGCACCTCGTGGTCGTCCCAGGTCACGGCCCAGGGGCAGGCGGCGTGGGCGGCCTGCAGGGCGGGGTCGCTTTTGTGCAGGGCGTAGCGGTCACGGAAATCGGCCAGCGTGCTGGCCAGGCGCAGGGCGTGGGTGCGGGCCAGGTCGGTGGTGTTCTTGGGCGTGGCGTACTCGTAGATGTAGTCGCCCAGGAACAGCACCAGGTCGGGCTGGTCGGCCACCAGATGGCGCCACGCGGCGTAGTGGCCGTGTTCCCAGCGCTGGCAGGATGCAAACGCCAGGCGCAGCGCGTCTGGCAGGTCACCGGGTGCCGGGGCCGTGCGCGTGCGGCCCACCGTGCTGATGGCATCGCCCAGCATGAAGCGGTAGTGGTACCAGCGGCCTGGTGCCAGGCCCTGCAGCTCCACATGCACGCTGTGGCCGAGCGTGGGCAGGGCGGTGGCTTCGCCTTTTTGCACGATCTGCGCAAAACGCACATCGTGCGCCACCTCCCACCGCACGGTGTGGGTGGCCTGCATCTGCGCCGGGTCGGCCAGCACCAGCCGCGTCCACAGCACCACACCGTCGGGCGCCGGGTCTCCACTGGCCACGCCCAACGCGAACGGGTTGGCGTGTAGCGACGGCGGGTTGCTCCAAGCCCAATGGGGCAGGCTGGTGGCAGCGGCAGCCATGGCTGCGTGCCGCAGAAAGGACCGTCTTTGCTCTGGGGGCACTGCAGGGTGCGCCTCAGTGCGCTGCGCTCAAAACTGGCGCAGCCCAGGCCAGCGGCCGCCGCGCAAGGCCCGCCAAGCTGCGGATGCGGCGCTTCGCTTGCGTGCGCTGGCGGCGTCCCCCTCCGGGGGAAGGCGCCGAAGGCGACACAGGGGGTCTTCCTTTCATGCGGCCATGACGCGGTTTTTGCCCGATCGTTTGGCCAGGTACATCGCCTGGTCGGCACGGCGGATGGCATCGGCGCTGTCTTCGCTGTCGTGCAGCTGGGCGACCCCGGCGCTGAAGGTGATGAGCACCTTCTCGCTGCCCTGCAGAAAAAAGCGTGTGGTCAGCTCGCGTTGCAGCCGCGTCATGGCGGCCACGCCGCTTTCCGCCGGGGTGTCGGGTAGCACCAGCACGAATTCCTCGCCGCCATAGCGCGCCAGCAGATCCTGTGGCCGCATGACCTCGCGCGTGACCTGGGCCAGGTGCACCAGCGCGGCGTCCCCGCCCGAGTGGCCCAGGCGGTCGTTGATGGTCTTGAAATTGTCCACGTCCAGCAGCGCTAGGCACAGCGGCGAGCCCAGGCGGCGTGCGCGGGCAATTTCGCGCTCCATGGCCTCGTCCAGGCCCTTGCGGTTGAGCGAGCCCGTGAGCGGGTCGTGCCGGGCCTGGGCGCTGGCGCGGTCCAGCTCTTCTTGCAGCCTGGCGACCTCGGCGCGCTTGGCTTCGGTGCGTTCGCGCAGGTCGTGCAGTTCGTCGTGCGCCACGCGGCTGTCCAGTGCCATCGAGCGGGTGGCGGTCATCACTTCCTGCAGCACGGGGGCGATTTCTTCGAGGGTGTTGGCCTTGCCGATCAGGTCGGCGCAGCGGGCCATCGTGCCCTGGTAGGTGGTGCTGGATGCGGTGATCTTGGCCAGGCGTTCGATGAACGTGGCCAGCATGTCCTTCATCTGCTCCTGCGCCTCGACCGTGCGGGCCTTGGCCTCGGTCTGCTTGAAGATCACGTCCTTGAGCCGGCGCTGCACATCGTCCAGGCGGCGCAGCGTGAGCGGCGGGGTGGAGGCGGCCATCAATGCCTCGGCCTGGCCGTGCAGCCAGCGGTCTTCCACGCTGAGCACAGCGATGTTCTCGAACACCATGTGCAGCAACTCCAGCAGGCTGGAGCGGATGGCGGCCTGGTCTTCGGTGGCAAACGACAGCCGGTAGGTGAAGTTGCCCAGCATGAGCTGGACGGTGGAGATGGGCGGTGCGGGTTCTTTCAGAAAGGCGATGAGCTTTTCCGCCATCTCGATCACGCGGGCATCGTCCTCGCCCAGCGCGGGCATCGTGTTGTCGATGAGGCGGGCCAGCATCTGCGCAAACTCGTCCGGCAGGACGCCAGGGTTGGCGGTGCCCGGGGCATCTGCCGCTGTCTCTACTGGGGTGGCCGCCGCCGCCGCCGGGTTCAGCCCCAGGTTGGCGTAGCCGACCAGCACACTTTGTAGCGAAGTCCAGTCTTTGTTGTTGACGGCGCGCTCAAATTGCCCCAGCAGTCGCTTTTGTGCGGGGGTTTGGCCTGGCAACACCCTCAGGATGTGGTGCAGCGGGCCTTCCGGGAACGGCTGGGGGCTGCGGGTTCCTGAGATCTCGTCGTACAGCGCCAGGTAGTTGTCGGGCGTCGGGGGCAGACGGCGGGCGGTCAGCTGCTTGAGCGTCTCGCGCGCAATTTCGGAAGGTGGTCGGTCGGCCATGTACGGACACCAGTGTCAGGGGAAATCAGGAGGCACGAGTGTGACACAGCGGCTCGCACATTGCCCCACCTATTGGGGGGCGCTGTGGATCGCACTGGCGCGGCGGCAGACCTGCAGGCGCCGTGGAATGGGCCTGGCCTGGCTACTGGCGTCCCCCGGGGATGACGCCGCAGCCGCTGCAGGGGATTCCTAGTTCACCATCACGAGCTTGCCCATCACCCCCCGCGAACCCATGTGGGCGTAGGCGGCGGGCAGCTCGGCCATGGGCATGGTGCGGTCGATCACGGGCTTGATCTTGCCCTGGGCGTACCACTGCGCCAGCTCGCCCATCATGGCGGCATTGGCCTTGGGCTCACGCTTGGCGAAGTCGCCCCAGAACACACCCACGATGGAGGCACCCTTGAGCAGTGCCAGGTTGAAGGGCAGGGCCGGGATGGGGCCGGACGCAAAACCCACCACCAGGTAGCGGCCGCGCCAGGCGATGGAGCGGAAGGCGGGCTCGGCAAAGTCGCCGCCCACAGGGTCATAAATCACGTCGGGGCCCTTGCCGTCGGTGAGCGTTTTGATGGCGTCGCGCAGGTTGTCTTTGCTGTAGTTGATGGTGGCGTCCGCGCCGATGGAGGTGCACAGCGCACACTTTTCGTCGCTGGAGGCTGCTGCAATCACACGCGCGCCCATCGCCTTGGCAATCTGGATGGCTGCTGTGCCCACGCCCCCGGCAGCGCCCAGCACCAGCACGGTTTCGCCGGCCTTGAGCTGTGCGCGGTCTACCAGCGCATGGTGGGATGTGGCGTAGATCATGATGAACGCGGCGGCGTCCACATGCGAAAAACCGTCGGGCAGTGGCATGCACAGGGCCGCGGGGGCAAGGGTGTGGGTGCCAAAACCACCGGTGCCCGACAGGCAGGCCACGTTTTGGCCGACCTTGAGGTGGGTGACCCCATCGCCTACCGCCGCGACCACGCCTGCGTATTCAGAGCCGGGCACGAAGGGCAGCGGCGGTTTCATCTGGTACTTGTTCTGCACGATCAGCAGGTCCGGGAAGTTCAGGCTGGCGGCCTTGATCTCGATGAGCACCTCGCCCGCCTTGGGCGAGGGCGTGGGCAGTTCGGTCCAGGCCAGGGCGTCAACGCCGGTGGGGTTGGTGCAAAGCCAAGCGTGCATGGAAAAGTCTCCTGTCAATGTGGGCTGCATGATAGGCGGGGCAACCGGGCGCGCGATGTCCCACGAGCGACGGGGGCTGGCCGTGGGGCCAAGGCCGGACGCCCCACCTACAATCCGTTGCAAGCTCCACCGCAACCCATGAAAATTCTGATTTCCAACGACGACGGCTACCAGGCTCCGGGCATCGTTGCGCTGCACGATGCCTTGAAAACCCTTGATGGGGTGGAGGTGGAAGTGGTCGCGCCCGAGCACAACAACAGCGCCAAGTCCAATGCGTTGACGCTGCACTCGCCGCTGTATGTGCACAAGGCCTTCAACGGTTTTCGCTATGTGAACGGAACGCCAGCCGACTGCGTGCACATCGCCCTGACGGGGCTGCTGGGCTACCGGCCCGATCTGGTGGTGTCGGGCATCAACAATGGCGCCAACATGGGCGATGACACCATCTATTCGGGCACGGTGGGCGCGGCCATGGAGGGCTATCTGTTTGGCATTCCAGCCATTGCCTTCTCCCAGGTGGACAAGGGGTGGGGCGAGATCGAGGCCGCTGCGGCCAAGGCGCGCGAAATCGTTGCGCAGATGCTGGCGCAGAAGCTCGTGAACGAAACCCCGTGGCTGCTGAACGTGAACATTCCCAACATGCCCCTCGACGCGCTGAAGCCCCTCAAGCTGTGTCGCCTGGGGCGCCGCCACGCGGCCGAGCGTGTGATCGTGCAGGAAAGCCCCCGGGGCGAGGCGATGTACTGGATCGGTGGCGCAGGAGCGGCCAAGGATGACGCGGACGGCACGGATTTCCATGCCACGGCGCAGGGCCATGTGTCCATCACGCCGCTGAAGGTGGATCTGACCGACCACGACAACCTTGGCTACTGGGCGCAAACGGCGTCCCGGCTTGCGGCGGGGGCGGCTGGCGCCCCTGAGCTCTGATGCAGCGCCGCCCAGGATTCCCAGCCCGGTTGCCGGGGTCAGGACATGCTCCAGCCCGGACCGCGCCGGTGGCGACGCCCGCCCGCAACCCAGTGGCGGCAGCCCCGGTAGGCGTCGGGTTGGACTCTGCGGCGGTCCGCGCGCGCATGGTGCAGAAACTGGCGGCTGGTGGTATCACGTCGGCGGCGGTGTTGCAGGCCATGGGCACTGTGGAGCGCCATCGTTTTGTGGACAGTGCCCTGGTCAATCAGGCGTACGAGGACACAAGCCTGCCGATTGGCCTCGGGCAGACCATCTCCAAACCCAATGTCGTTGCCCGCATGTGTGAATTGCTTTTGGGGGCTGAAGGTGCGCGCACCGGTGGGTTGGGGCGCGTGCTGGAGATCGGCACGGGCTGCGGCTACCAGGCCGCCGTGCTGAGCCACCTGGCACGCGAGGTCTACACGCTGGAGCGCCTGCGTGGCCTGCATGACAAGGCGCGCCACAATCTGCGCCCGTTTCGCCTGGCCAATGTTCATTTGCTGTTTGGTGACGGCATGTTGGGCTACGCCAAGGGCGCACCCTATGCAGCCATCATTGCCGCAGCTGGTGGCGATGCCGTGCCCCAGGCTTGGTGCGATCAATTGGCCGTTGGCGGCAGGCTGGTTGCACCCATGGCACTGGCGGGTGGGCAGCAGATGTTGCTTGTGATCGACAAAACTCCGCACGGATTGAAACAAAGCGTGCTGGAGCCTGTGCATTTTGTCCCTCTAAAATCGGGGATTGCCTGAAGGGAATTGCTTATGTTCGTATCGCGTGGTCTTGTGGTTGGGTTGACTGTGGCACTGGCGGGTTTTGCGCTCACCGGCTGCGGTACCCGGCTGAACAAGGCTCCAGTGGAAGACCGAGGCACATCCTCCTCCACACCTTCTTCTTCCGCACAACCCGGTGTGGTGGTTGGCGCCCCCGTCAAGCCGCTGCCTGGCGCCGAGAACGCTGGCAAACCAGGCTATTACACGGTCAAGCCAGGAGATACCCTTATCCGCATCGGGCTGGAATCTGGCCAGAGCTGGAAAGACATTGCGCGCTGGAACAGCCTCGACAATGCAAATCTGATCGAAGTCGGCCAGGTGCTGCGCGTGGCGCCGCCGGTAGCTGCTTCGCAGGCAGTCGCCTCGGACAGTGGCGTGGTAACGCGGCCTGTCACGTCCTCCACCGTGACGCCTGCAGCACCTGCCAGCACACCAGCGCCCGCTGCCAGCGCGGCCAAGCCTGCCACTTCGGCGGCCTCTGGCCCCGTGGTGGCAGTGGCACCCGCCACGCCTGCGGCTCCCCAGGCTGCAGCAGAAGATGACATGGCGTTTATCTGGCCAGCCCCAGGTTCGTTGATTGCCGGTTTTGACGAGGCGCGCAACAAGGGGTATGACATTGCTGGCAAGGCGGGGGATCCGGTCCTGGCAGCTGCCGATGGCCGCGTGGTGTATTCAGGGGCGGGGCTGCGCGGATATGGCAATCTTGTCATCCTCAAGCACAACAACACGTTTTTGACGGCGTATGCCCACAACCAGACCCTGCTTGTCAAGGAGGATCAGGCTGTGCGCAAGGGGCAAAAAATTGCCGAGATGGGTAGCACTGACGCCGACCGGGTCAAGCTGCACTTCGAGATTCGTCGCCAGGGCAAGCCTGTCGATCCGTCGCGTTACCTGCCTCCCCGTTGAATCCCGCTGTGGCTCTACCGCCCGTGGGTGCAACCGGTGATGTGCAGGGCCCGGCCGGAACCGTGGATGACCTGCTGAACGAAGAGTCGGAGGGGCTTGCGGAAGAATCGGGGAGCGAGCTTCGCTCCGCGCAGATCGGTGCCGGGCAACATGCTGCCCGGCTGGACCGGGCGCTCGCCGATCTGGTTCCCGAGTTCTCGCGCAGCTATCTGCAGCAGTTGCTGGCGCAGGGCCTGGTGAGCCTCAACGGCAAGCCGGTCACCAAGGTCGCTACCCGCGTGAAGGTGGGCGATCAGGTGGTGCTGGAAATGCGGCCCACCCTGCAAAGCCAGGCTTTCCGGCCCGAGCCCATGGAGATTGAGGTCGTCCATGAGGACGCGCATCTGCTGGTAGTGAACAAACCAGCGGGCCTGGTGGTCCATCCAGCGCCCGGGAACTGGAGTGGCACCTTGCTCAACGGCCTGCTCGCCCGCGACGAAAAAGCACTGACCGTGCCGCGTGCCGGCATCGTCCACCGGCTCGACAAGGACACGAGCGGCTTGATGGTGGTGGCACGGGATCGCTCCACCATGGACGCGCTGGTCGCACTGATCGCGGAGCGCAAGGTGCAGCGCCAGTACCTGGCCCTGGCCCACGGCGCATGGTCAGGTCCCAAGAGCCGCACGGTGGATGCTCCCATCGGCCGAGATCCACGCAACCGCCTGCGCATGGCTGTGGTGGATCTGGCACTCCATGCGGGCAAGCTGGCGCGGACCGACGTGCGCTGGTTGGCTGGTTCGGACGAAGGCTGTTGGGTGCAATGCACGCTGCACACCGGGCGTACCCACCAGATACGGGTGCACATGGCATCCCTGAAGCACCCGCTGGTGGGGGACAGCCTCTATGGGGGCGCGCCGGTTGGCGCGATGCAGCGGCAGGCACTTCACGCCTACCGCCTGGCTTTTGTGCATCCAGTTACGGGCGAGGCGCTGGAATTCCATGCGCCCGTGCCCGAAGACATGCGCCAGGCCCTCTCCTTGTGGGGGCTGGGCTACAATGCGCCCTGACGGCCAGACTGGCCCTAGCCCGTAGACGGAATCCCGCCGGGCTCTTGCGTCGCGCCAGCGCCCTTGCACAGCGCGCCATTGATTGCCCCCTGCTGTTGATGTGCCACCCGTTGCAACGCGTGGCACTTTTCCAGGAATCGCTGAACCATGAACACGGTGGATGCCAAACGGGTCCTCGAAACTGCGCTGATCTGCGCGCAGCAGCCTGTGCCCCTGCGCGAGCTGCGAGTGCTTTTTAATGATGCATTGGGGTCGGACACGCTCAAGGTGCTGCTGCAGGAGTTGCAGCTGGAATGGGCGCAGCGGGGTGTAGAGCTGGTTCAGGTGGCCACAGGGTGGCGCTTCCAGAGCCGTCCCGAAATGCGTGAATACCTTGACCGGTTGCACCCCGAAAAGCCTCCGCGCTATTCGAGGGCCACCATGGAGACACTGGCGATCATTGCGTATCGCCAGCCCGTAACACGGGGCGACATTGAGGACATCCGGGGGGTGACGGTCAATAGCCTGATCGTCAAGCAGTTGGAAGACCGTGGCTGGGTCGAGGTCATCGGTCACCGGGAAACGGTGGGGCGCCCGGCGCTGTTTGCAACCACCCGGCAGTTCCTGGATGACATGGGATTGCAGTCGCTGGATCAATTGCCGGTGCTCGACGACCCCTCAGGCAATGCGAACGTGTTGGAGGCAATGGCTGCTGCTGCGCAGGGAGTGATAGAGCCAGAGGCTGAGCTGGTGGCGATGGGCTCAGATGCCCAGTCGCTGGAGTCTTCAGAGACTGTTGCTGCCAGTGGGCAGTGGCCACAGGTGGACGATTTTTTTCAGAATGTGGAGACGGATCTCCGCGATGACGATGCCGATACCCCGGGTGGTATCCAGGGAAATACTTGATGAACGACTCGACCCCCGAAATTCCGGCTGATCTGCCGGAGGCTGATCCTTCAGCGGCTGCCGCAGCGCCCAAAAAGGTCGCTGCCAAACGTGCTCCGCGCAAGAAGAAGGCCGAGCCAGTGGACAACGTGGAAGCCGAGGGCGGCGCTGTTGCGGATGGGCGGGATGCTGCCACGGCACCAGCCCCGGCCGTCGAGTTGCTGTCCCGGTCTCTTCAGCAGAATGTGCCTGTGGATGCACTGGTTGTGGCCGAGCCTGCAACGGTTCAGGCAGGTGTTCCTGACGCGATGAACGCGCCAGGCCAAGGCGAGCGCCAGCACCGTGGGGACGCCAGGGGGCGGCAACCACGCGCCGAAGGGGTTGCTCGGGACAGGCGCAAAGCCGTTGTGCCCGCTGTGCAGGGTTATGAGTTTGAAGATGTGGTGTCGGGCCGCTTTGACGAGGACGATGCCTCTGCAGAGACGGTTCCCGCCAAGCGCGTGCTGTTGCCCCAGGTGGAAACTCCGAAGCTCCACAAGGTGCTGGCCCAGGCGGGGTTGGGCTCGCGTCTGGAGATGGAGCAGCTCATTCTGGAAGGTCGCATCTCGGTGAACAATGAGCCTGCCCATATCGGGCAGCGTATCCAGTTCGGCGACCAGGTCAAGGTCAATGGCAAACCCATCCGCTACCGCATCGACCCTCCTCCTGCGCGCGTGATTGCGTACCACAAGCCTGTGGGCGAAGTGGTGACCCACGACGATCCGCAGAACCGGCCCACCGTCTTTCGCAAGCTTCCCCGGCTCATGCAGGGCAAGTGGCAGTCGGTTGGACGTCTGGATCTGAATACCGAAGGCCTGCTGCTGTTTACCAGCTCGGGCGAGCTGGCCAACAAGCTGATGCATCCCCGTTTCGGGCTGGAGCGCGAATACGCCGTGCGTGTGCTCGGCGCCCTCAGCAACGAGGAGAAGCAGAAGTTGCTGGATGGTGTGCGGCTGGACGATGGCATGGCGTCGTTTGGTTCTATCGAGGACGGTGGCGGCGAAGGGTCCAACTGCTGGTACAGGGTCACCATTTCCGAAGGGCGCAATCGTGAGGTGCGTCGCATGCTCGAATCTGTGGGTCACGCGGTCAGCCGACTGATCCGTATCCGTTACGGTGCCATGGTTCTGCCGCGTGGACTCAAGCGTGGCGCCTGGCTGGAGCTTGACGAGGGTGATATCCGTGCCCTAGTACAGGCGGCTGGTGCGGGGCGCCCGGAGGCTGTTGAAGGCCGTCCGGACGAAGGTTCGGATGCTGCCGGCGGGCGGGGAGGTGGCAACAAGCGCAACCGTGGGCGCAGTGGCCCTCGTGTGGGTGATGGTCCGCGCCGCGACATGTCGCAGGGGGCATCGGGTGGTCCCCGTGGTCAGAAACCGCGCCGCGACGGAGGGCAGGGTTCCGACCGTGGTAGCGGTGGTGGTGACCGCCAGCGCGGAGCCGCACAACCCGACCCGATGAAAACATCGGTAGGCTATATCGGCATGGACAGTCTCTCGCGGCACCGCCAGGACAAGCGACGCCCCGGTGGGGGAGGCCCTCGTCGCGGAGGCGGGCGCTAAGCGCGCGTAGCGCAGGTCTCCCCGGTTAGAATCGAGGGCTTTGTCCGGTGGGCAAACGAAAATACAGCAACATCAATTCAGGAAATTACTATGGCAATCGAACGCACTCTCTCCATCATCAAGCCCGACGCAGTGGCCAAGAATGTTATCGGTCAGATCTATGCACGCTTTGAAGCGGCTGGCCTCAAGGTTGTAGCAGCGCGCATGGCCCACCTGTCGCGCCTGGAAGCCGAGCAGTTCTACGCAGTGCATAAAGCGCGTCCTTTCTTCAAGGACCTGGTGGACTTCATGATCTCCGGCCCTGTGATGATCCAGGCCCTGGAAGGCGAAAACGCGATTCTGAAGAATCGCGAACTCATGGGTGCTACGGACCCCAAGAAGGCAGAAGCTGGCACCATCCGCGCTGACTTCGCTGACAGCATCGATGCCAACGCAGTGCATGGCTCCGACGCGGCTGAAACGGCCCAGGCAGAAGTGGCTTTCTTCTTCCCAGGCCTGAACATCTACTCGCGCTGATATGGGTGTCCCCATGCCTGTTCCCGCAAACGTGGGAGACCTGCGCCATGGGGACGACTGCGTTCGGCCCACCCAGGGGGGAGCGCAGTGACGACCACCAACCTATTGGAATTTGACCTCGACGGTCTGGCGGCCTTCTGCCAGCAGTTGGGTGAAAAGCGGTTTCGCGCCACCCAGCTGTTCCGCTGGATCCATCAGCGCGGCGCCAGTGACTTTGACGCCATGAGCGACCTGGCCAAGGCCTTGCGCGACAAGCTCAAAGGCTGCGCTCGTGTCGAAGCCCTACCCGTCGTCTCCGAACATGTTTCCTCGGACGGCACGGTGAAGTGGCTGTTTGACGTGGGAGATGGGAATGCGGTCGAGGCTGTTTTCATTCCTGAGGATGACCGGGGAACCCTGTGCATTTCCTCGCAGGCCGGCTGCGCTGTGGGGTGTCGTTTTTGCTCCACGGGGCACCAGGGTTTCAGCAGGAATCTGACCACGGGTGAGATCATCGCCCAGCTTTGGTTTGCTGAACATTCCTTGCGTCAACGCCTCAAGTCCGAGGACCGCGTCATATCGAACGTGGTGATGATGGGGATGGGCGAGCCTCTGCAAAACTACTCGGCTCTCGTGCCTGCCTTGCGCGCCATGTTGGATGACCACGGGTATGGTTTGTCGCGTCGGCGGGTGACCGTGTCCACGTCGGGCGTGGTTCCAATGATGGATCGCCTTTCCCAGGATTGTCCTGTGGCTCTGGCAGTGTCGCTGCACGCACCGAACGATCCGCTGCGCGATAACCTGGTGCCGCTGAATCGCAAGTACCCTATTGACGAATTGTTGGCTGCCTGCAATCGCTATCTAGCGCATGCGCCGCGTGACTTCATCACATTTGAGTACTGCATGCTCGACGGGGTCAATGATCAGGTGGAGCATGCGCGGCAGTTGATCGAATTGGTCAAGCCGGCCCGAGGGGAAGGGGTGCGCTGCAAATTCAACCTCATCCCTTTTAATCCTTTTCCTGCATCGGGGCTTTTGCGTTCGCCGCAGAGCCAGGTGTTGGCCTTTGCCAAAGTCTTGAGCGAAGCGGGTATTGTCACGACCGTGCGCAAGACTCGCGGGGATGATATCGACGCTGCGTGTGGCCAACTCGCGGGGGATGTCAAGGACCGCACGCGGGCTGCTGAGCGCATGGCAAAGCAGCGGACAATCGTGCTCAAACCGGTGACTTGATCAGCAAGCAATCGGCATATTTCAAGGAGGCTCTACATGGTGGGATTGATTGGACGCTGGCAGCAATGGGGCCGCTGGACGCTCACGGCATGTAGTGTGGCGGCCTGTGTGGCGGCACTTCAGGGGTGTGCTACCACCAATAATGGGATGCCCGCCGCCGATACCAATGCCGGATTGATTACTCCGTCCGACGAGCCAGAAACGAGGCGCCGCGCCCGCATACGCCTGGAGCTTGCTTCCAACTACTTCGAGAATGGCCAGACGGCCGTAGCGCTCGACGAAGTCAAACAGGCGTTGGCGGCCGATCCCACGTATGCCGATGCTTTCAATCTCCGCGGTCTCATTTACATGCGGTTGGGCGACCTTGTCCAGGCTGACGATAGTTTTCGCAGAGCATTGGCTTTGCGCGGGGGAGATCCCAATCTGCTGCACAACTATGGATGGTTGTTGTGCCAGCAGCAAAAATATGCGGAAGCGGATCAGCATTTTGCTCGGGCCCTCACCAGTCCGTCTTACACGGCGCGCAGCAAGACGTTGATGGCCCGAGGACTTTGCCAGTCGGGTGCTGGCCAGTTCGCGGACGCTGAGCAGTCCATGCTGAAGGCCTATGAGCTGGATGCGGCGAATCCTGTGGTGGGTTACCACTTGGCGGCGCTTTTGTTGCGGCGCAATGAATTGACCCGGGCGCAGTTCTATATCCGGCGCCTCAACAATAGCCAGTTTGCCAACTCCGAGTCGTTGTGGTTGGGAATCAAGGTGGAGCGCACTTTGGGCGACTCCGTGGCCATGAAGCAACTGGCGGACCAGTTGCGCAAGCGTTTCCCGGATTCGCGGGAATTGGGTGCATTCGAGCGTGGGGCTTTCAATGAGTGAGGTTTTGGAGAGTGACGGGGCCACCGCGGGTGGGTTGCTGAGAGAGGCGCGGCAAGCATCTGGTATGCACATCGCTGCCCTGGCTGTGGCGCTGAAGGTACCTGTCAGTAAGCTGGAGGCGCTGGAGGCGGACAACTACGAAGCCTTGCCCGATACGGTGTTTGTGCGCGCGCTTGCTTCCAGCATGTGCAGGACGCTTAAGCTGGATCCCGCGCCGATTCTGTCACTGTTGCCGCAAAGTAAAAGCCCGCGCTTGGCGACCGACAGCGCAGGGCTGAATGCTCCGGTAAAAGGGAGTATTGGGAAGTCGTCTTCCTCCTCGGCGTCCTTTTCGTCGGGATCAACCTCACGGTCTGTGACGGTGGTCGTTTTGGCATTGCTGGTGGGTGCGCTGGTCCTGGTCTTTTTCCCTCGGCCACAGGACGGTGCAACGAGTCCGTCTGCGGCATCTGCGCCCGCCAAACCTGCCGTTAATGTCGTCGAGCAGCAGGCGATACCCCCCGTCATGGGTGCTTCGGGTGCAGTATCCGTGGTTGCGGAGCGTGTGCCCGAAAGTCCTCAATCGCCGGCAGTGGGGCGCCCGGAACTGACACGCCCTGCCGCCGTTGCTCCGGTTGCCAACGACGTCGCCTCTGCCCCGGTTGTTGCCGCCAGTGCGGCCACCCCACCGGCAGGTGCGTTGGTGTTGCGCGCGCGCAGTGAATCCTGGGTGCAGGTACGGGACTCGGCAGGCGCTGTGGCGTTACAGCGCAATCTGGCGGCAGGTGAGTCGGTGTCGGTCGCTGGACAGATGCCCTTTGCTGTCGTCATCGGTCGTGCAGACGCAACGGAGGTGTTCGTGCGTGGAAAACCTTTTGACTTGACGACGGTTTCGCGTGAAAACGTAGCTCGCTTCGAGGTGAAATAGTGGAAAAGCTACCGTGTGAGATGGATCCCATTGCTATAGCGTCCCCTTTGCCTCGGCGGTCGCGCCAAGCCAGGGTGGTATGGGGTTCGCGCGTGGTAACCGTGGGCGGGGACGCGCCGGTGCGTGTGCAGTCTATGACCAATACCGACACCGTGGATGCCATTGGTACGGCTATACAGGTGAAGGAGTTGGCACAGGCTGGCTCGGAGTTTGTGCGGATTACCGTGAACACCCCCGAGGCGGCGGCGGCAGTGCCTTACATCCGTGAACAGTTGGACCGGATGGGAGAAAGCGTGCCGTTGGTGGGAGATTTCCACTACAACGGACACCGGCTTCTCACCGAATTTCCTGACTGCGCGCAAGCTCTTTCCAAATACCGCATCAATCCCGGCAACGTTGGCAAGGGCGACAAGCGGGATCGACAATTTGGTCAGATGATTGATGCGGCCATGCGCTGGAACAAGGCCGTGCGGATCGGAGTGAATTGGGGCAGTCTTGACCAGGATTTGCTGGTCAATTTGATGGACACCAACAGCCGTCGCGCCAAGCCTTGGGAGGCGCGCCAGGTCATGTACGAGGCGCTAATCACGTCAGCCATTGAGTCCGCCCATCGGGCGGAAAAAATGGGCCTGGATGGCAATCAGATCATCTTGTCCTGCAAGGTCAGTGGTGTGCAGGACCTGATTTCCGTGTACCGCGAACTTGCGCGTCGCTGTGACTACGCGTTGCACCTGGGACTCACCGAAGCAGGCATGGGCACAAAGGGCACGGTAGCGTCGGCTACCGCGTTGTCTGTGCTGTTGCAAGAGGGGATTGGCGACACCATCCGTGTATCTCTGACCCCCCAGCCTGGTGAAGCGCGCACCCAAGAGGTGGTGGTCGCCTCGGAGATATTGCAGGCATTGGGATTGCGCGTGTTTGTCCCTAGTGTTACCGCGTGCCCAGGTTGTGGCCGTACCACCAGCACAACATTTCAGGACCTTGCCAAGCAGATCGACGATTTTCTGCGTGCCCAGATGCCTGTGTGGCGCGTTCGCTATCCCGGCGTCGAAAATTTACGCGTCGCAGTGATGGGATGCATCGTCAATGGCCCTGGAGAGAGCAAACACGCAGACATCGGCATCAGCCTCCCTGGCACGGGAGAGGCTCCTGCCGCGCCTGTGTTTATCGATGGCGAAAAGGCCATGACGCTGCGTGGTGACAACATTGCCAATGAGTTCCATCAAATTGTCGAGCAGTACATTGAGAAGCGCTTTGGCGCTGCCGTCGTGTCTGCGGTCTGAGTTTCGCTCGCTTTGTCTTTGATTGCTGCTCAGCTGCCTGCTGTGGCGGCAGCAATGCCTTTCCAAGAACTGCCAGATAGAGAAAAGAACAGTTGTGAGTAACGAAAAAAGCACTTTGGCGCCCAAGCCGGAAAAATTGGTCGCCGTGAAAGGCATGAACGATATCTTGCCTCCGGAATCTGCCCGCTGGGAGTGGCTGGAGTCAAAGGTCCGCGACCTCATGGCGCGCTATGCCTATCGCAATATCCGTACGCCAATCGTTGAGCCTACGCCGCTCTTTGTGCGGGGGCTTGGGGAGGTCACCGATATTGTGGAAAAAGAGATGTACTCTTTTGAGGATCGTCTCAATGGTGAGCATCTCACTTTGCGTCCTGAGGCGACTGCCGGGGTTGTCCGAGCCGTCGCAGAGCATTCCATGCTGTATGACGGAGGCAAGCGCCTCTACTACATGGGGCCCATGTTCCGTCACGAGCGTCCACAGCGGGGGCGGTACCGTCAGTTCCACCAGATTGGAGCTGAAGCGCTGGGCTTTCCTGGCGCCGAGGTCGACGCGGAATTGATCTTGCTCGCCCAGGCACTGTGGCGTGAACTGGGCTTGCAGAACGTGCGGCTGGAGCTAAACAGCCTGGGTGAGCCGCATGAACGCAAGGCCCACCGTGCTGCTCTGATTTCATACCTGGAGCAGCATATGGATGTGTTAGATGAAGAGGCGCGCCGACGTTTGCACAGCAATCCGTTGCGCATTCTGGATACCAAGAATCCTGCTATGCAATCCATGGTGGAAGCTGCGCCTCGTTTGATCGATTTTTTGGGGCCTCAGTCACTCGCGCATTTCGATGCCGTCAAGTCCATCTTGAGCGCCAACGGAGTCTCCTGGACTGTCAATCCGCGGCTTGTTCGGGGTATGGACTACTACAACCTGACGGTTTTTGAATTCGTCACCGATCAGTTGGGCTCGCAGGGCACGATTTGCGGCGGCGGTCGCTATGACTACCTGATCGAGCAGATCGGTGGCAAGGCTGCGCCTGCGGTGGGATGGGCGCTGGGGGTTGAGCGTGTGCTTGAACTTCTCAAGGAACAAGCCAGTACGCTACCAGCCCTGTCGCCTGACGTGTATGCCGTGATTCCATCCGTGGTGGCTCTACCAGTGGCTGTGACCACCATCGAGCGGTTGCGGCAGCTTGGTGTCAGTGTACAAATGCACGCTGCGCCCGCTGGGGGTGAGGGCATGGGCAGCATGAAATCCCAATTCAAGAAGGCAGATGCGAGTGGCGCGCTTTACGCGCTGGTCTTCGGCGAAGATGAGCTGTCCCGTGGGATGGTTGTTGTCAAGTCATTGCGTGATGGTGTGGGCGCACAGTCCGACCACACTCTGGATTCCCTGGCCGAATGGGCGTCCACCCTACAATCCAACCGCTAAACAGAACACATTCCATGGCAAATCACCTCGATCTCGAAGAACAAGAGCAGCTTGATCAGCTCAAGCATTTCTGGAACACCTGGGGCACGCTGATCAGTTCGGTGCTGATTTTGGTAGCGGGCTCTTTGGTCGCTTGGAACGGATATCAATATTGGCAGAACCGACAGGCGGGCCAGGCCGCAGCGCTCTATGACGCTGTGGAGGTGGCAGCCCGGGCAGGTGACCAAAATCGGATGGCGCAGGCGTTTGCTGACCTGAAGGCCAAGTACGCAGGCACGACCCAGGCTAGTCAGGCGGGGCTTGCGTTGGCCAAGACCATGGTGGATACAGGCAATGCCGATGGCGCCAAAGAGGCACTCGGTTGGGTGGCGACCCAGTCGGGAGATGATGGCCTTAAGGCCTTGGCCAAATTGCGCTTGGCCAGCCTGCTAATGGATCAAAAAAACTACGACGAAGCACTCAAACAGCTGTCTGGCAGTGCTCCGCTGGAGTTTGATGCTGTGTTTGCAGATCGTAGAGGCGACATCTATCTTTTGCAGGAAAAACGTGCAGAAGCCATTGCTGAGTACGCCAAGGCCTATAAGTCTCTTGAAGACAGTGTTGAGTACCGTCGCCTTGTGGAGGTCAAGCTTGGGGCTTTGGGTGTCTCTCCCCAAGGTGTTGCGATGGCTGCCGCTGGATCCATCGACGGAGTGAAATAACCATGGCGTTCATTCGTGAAAACGAGGCGAAGTGCGGGTTGTTTGGGTTGCGATGCATTGTCTCGGGGGTCTTGGTGGCCACATTGGCAGGATGCTCGCTATGGAGCAGTGGCGCCGCCAAGCCTGTGCCTGTTGATCTGGGAGCCAATGTCGCAGTGCTTGGCGTGCGGCAGGCCTGGACCAACCGGATTGGCAGTGTTGCTGGCTTGCCCCTTGATATCCACACGGCAGGCAATGTCGTTACTGTCGCATCTTCCGATGGGATTGTGGCTGCGATCGACGCCCGCACCGGCGGGGATGTATGGCGCGCGGCGCTGGCGGAGCCGTTGTCTGCGGGAGTTGGGAGTGACGGCAAGTCGGCCGCAGTTGTTTCCCGCAGCAATGCGCTGATCGTTTTGGATGCTGGCCGTGAGCGGTGGCGCCAATCACTGGCTGCGCAAGTATTCACTCCTCCCCTTGTCGCTGGCGGACGCGTATTTGTACTCTCGGCCGATCGTTCCTTGGCGGCCTTCGATGCTGCGACGGGGCACAAACTCTGGAGTCAGCAGCGCTCTGGAGACCCCTTGATTTTGCGTCAGGCAGGCGTTCTTCTGGCGGTTGGCGATACGTTGGTGGCGGGTTTTGCCGGCCGTATCGTGGGCTTGAATCCAGACAATGGCAGTGTGCGCTGGGAAGCTCCGTTGGCCAGTTCGCGCGGTACCAACGATGTTGAGCGTTTGGTAGAGCTGGTCGGGCGTACTAGCAGAGTGGGCGATTCCATCTGTGCGCGTGCATTTCAGACAGCTGTGGGTTGTGTCAATGCTGCCAGGGGTTCGGTGGCTTGGGCGCAGCCGGCCAATGGTGCCGATGGTGTGCATGGTGATGGGGAGGCCCTGTTCGGTGCAGAGAGCAATGGCACGGTGGTTGGGTGGCGCCGCAGCGATGGTTCGCGTCTATGGACGACTGACAGGCTCAAGCACCGCAAACTGACGGCGCCTCTGCTGCTAGGGCGCTCGGTGGTGATTGGGGACGACGCAGGCCTCGTTCATCTGCTATCCCGTACGGATGGTTCTCCGCTCAACCGCATGGCCACGGATGGTTCAGGTATTGCCGCAGCACCCGCTGTGGCCGCCGATACGTTGGTAGTGGTTACTCGCAATGGTGGTGTCTACGGATTCCGTCCAGATTGATGGATTTTATTTAATGAAGCCAGTTATCGCCCTCGTGGGGCGTCCGAATGTCGGCAAGTCCACGCTCTTCAACCGCCTGACCAAGTCCCGCGACGCCATTGTTGCGGATTTCGCAGGGCTTACGCGTGACCGGCATTACGGTAATGGCAAGCAAGGTAAGCACGAATACATCGTTATCGATACAGGAGGCTTTGAGCCTGATGCGTCGAGTGGTATCTACAAGGAAATGGCCAAGCAGACTCAGCAGGCTGTCGCCGAAGCCGATGTGGTCATTTTTGTAGTAGATGCCCGTGCGGGCGTGTCAGCACAAGATCATGACATTGCGAATTATTTGCGCCGTCTTGGCAAGCCTTGTGTTCTCGTTGCCAACAAGGCAGAAGGCATGCTTGAAGGCGTGCAACTCGCCGAGTTCTATGAGTTGGGTCTGGGTGAGGTCTATCCGGTTTCTGCGGCGCATGGACAAGGTATACGGAGCTTGGTGGATATTGCCCTTGAGCCCCTACAGCTTCCTGAGCCCGATGACTCCGATGGCGGTCCTGACAAGGGCATCATCAAGCTTGCTGTTGCGGGGCGACCGAATGTTGGTAAATCGACCCTGATCAACACGTGGTTGGGCGAGGAGCGCTTGGTTGCGTTCGACATGCCGGGCACGACCCGGGACGCCATTACCGTACCATTTGAGCGCAATGGTCAACGCTTTGAACTGGTGGACACGGCAGGGTTGCGACGCAAGGGGAAGGTTTTTGAGGCGATCGAAAAGTTCTCGGTCGTCAAGACGCTTCAAGCTATTGAGTCGGCCAATGTGGTTCTGCTATTGCTCGACGCGACCCAGGGCGTCACGGACCAAGATGCGCACATCGCGGGATACATCCTTGAGAGTGGCAGGGCGGTGGTTGTTGCTGTGAACAAATGGGATGCGGTCGATGACTACCAGCGCCAGTTGCTGGAGCGGTCTATCGAGACCCGGCTCGCATTTCTGAAGTTCGCATCCTTGCATTTCATTTCGGCCAAAAAACGCCAGGGCCTGGGGCCGCTCTGGACGTCCATTGCGCAGGCGCACAAAGCGGCGACCTGCAAGATGTCGACCCCGATATTGACACGTCTGCTGTTGGAAGCGGTGCAATTCCAGAGCCCCAAACGGGCGGGCATGTTCCGGCCGAAATTGCGATACGCGCACCAGGGTGGCATGAATCCTCCGGTCATCGTTGTCCATGGCAATTCGCTGGAGCATGTCACCGATGCTTACAAGCGTTTTCTGGAAGGTCGTTTCCGAAAAGAGTTTGATTTGGTGGGTACGCCGCTGCGAATAGAGATGAAGACCTCGCACAATCCCTTTGCAGACAAGGACGACGACTGATTCAAAGGTCAAAGGCTCGATCCTTGAAGGGCCATGCGTCCTGAGTCTGGAGCGTGTCTCAGGCTGTGGTAAGGTGCTGGTTTACAACAACATTTTTGAACACGGAGAATATCGTGAGCAATAAAGGCCAACTTTTGCAAGACCCCTTCCTCAACGCCTTGCGTCGGGAGCATGTTCCTGTTTCTATCTATCTCGTGAACGGAATCAAGCTGCAGGGGCAGATCGAGTCGTTTGACCAATACGTCGTGTTGCTGCGCAATACGGTGACCCAGATGGTCTACAAGCACGCCATTTCTACAATCGTGCCAGGTCGCGCGGTCAATTTTTCCACTGCCGATACTTCTGATGCAGATAGCAACAACGCTTAAGTTGTTGTTCCTGAATCCGTCTTCGCCTCTTGTCCTGATCGGGCTAGAGGGCAAACTCCTTTGCATTCGATGACCTCTTCATCGGTAGACGGTACTCCGGTATTGCTCGTGGGGGTTGACTTTGGTCTTCCGCACTTCGATGGTGATCTTGAGGAATTGGGGTTGCTTGCGCAGACAGCTGGCATGAAACCTGTTGGCCGCTTGACTTGCAAGCGGAAAGCTCCGGATGCTGCCTTATTCGTTGGTAGTGGCAAAGCGGATGAAATTCGTACTCTGGCGCAGATGCACGGTGCGGTGGAAGTTCTGTTCGATCAGTCCCTCAGTCCGGCACAGCAGCGAAATCTGGAGCGTCACTTAGAGCTTCCAGTCAATGACCGCACGTTGCTGATTCTGGAAATTTTTGCCCAGCGCGCCCGCAGTCATGAAGGCAAGCTCCAGGTGGAGCTTGCGAGATTGCAGTATCTCAGTACCCGTCTTGTACGTCGTTGGTCGCATTTGGAGCGCCAAACGGGTGGGATTGGGGCGCGTGGCGGTCCCGGCGAGAAGCAGATTGAGCTGGATCGCCGGATGATTAGTGATGCAGTCAAGCGTACCCGTGACCGCCTGGTGAAGGTCAAGCGTCAGCGGTCCACGCAGCGGAGGCAGCGCGAGCGACGTGATACCTTCAACATTTCATTGGTGGGCTACACCAATGCAGGTAAGTCCACACTCTTCAATGCACTGGTGAAGGCGAGAGCCTACGCTGCAGACCAGTTGTTTGCGACACTGGATACCACGACACGGCAACTCTATTTGGGTGATGCCGGGCGATCAGTCTCACTGTCCGATACCGTGGGATTTATCCGGGATTTGCCTCACGGCTTGGTGGATGCGTTCCAGGCAACGCTGCAAGAGGCCATTGATGCGGATCTACTGCTTCATGTCGTGGATGCATCCAATCCGGGCTTTCCGGAGCAGATGGCTCAGGTCCAAAAAGTATTGCACGAGATCGGGGCGGCTGACATTCCCCAAATACTAGTGTTCAACAAGCTGGACTCACTGGAGGCCGAGCAGCGCCCGCCGCTTCTTGAGGACCAGTATGACGTCGATGGTCAGTTGTTTCCGCGCCTGTTTGTGAGCGCACGTTCTGGCGAGGGATTGGGTACGCTGCGCCAAGCGCTCTCATCCCGAGTCGTTGCTGTCCAGGAGCGCATGACCCCTGAAGCCGCCATTGAATTGCCAGGGACCGTGCCCTGATTGGGCACAATGCCAGCATTACCAATGCCATACAGAGAACCAGAGACTTTGCGCATGAATTTCCAAAATCGCACCCTACGCTGGGCATCGTTGCCAGAACGCATTCGGGGCATGTTCAATCTGAATGACCCTCGCTGGGGGCGCGGCGAGGACAACAAGACTGACGATGGCGGACGACCGGATGAGCGGCCTGCTACACCCCCATCGGCCGGCAATCGGGGCAACGACCAGCGGCCGAACAATGGGCAACCGCCGGACCTGGATGAACTTTGGCGTGACCTGAACAAGAAGCTCGGAGGCTTCTTTGGTTCCAAGAACGGCGGTGGTCGAGGGCCAGGCAACGGCGGTAGTTCTGGTGGCGGATTTCAGCCGGATATGAAGAGCGCAGGCGTGGGCGTGGGGCTGATCGCAGGGATCGTCTTCGTCATCTGGATGGGGACAGGTTTTTTCATCGTCCAGGAAGGCCAACAGGCCGTCATTACTCAGTTCGGCAAGTACAAAAGCACGGTGGGGGCAGGGTTCAACTGGCGCCTGCCTTACCCCATTGAGCGCCACGAACTGGTCTTTGTGACCCAGATACGGTCCGCAGATGTTGGGCGTGACAGCATCATCAAGAGCACGGGGTTGCGGGAGTCGGCCATGCTCACGGAAGATGAGAATATCGTAGAGATCAAATTTGCCGTTCAGTATCGCTTGAGTGACGCCCGCGCTTGGCTGTTTGAAAGCAAGAACCCGACGGATGCCGTGGTTCAGGCGGCGGAGACGGCAGTTCGCGAAGTGGTTGGAAAGATGCGCATGGATACGGCGTTGGCCGAAGAGCGTGATCAGATTGCACCGCGTGTTCGTACTCTCATGCAAACCATCCTGGATCGCTACAAGGTGGGCGTGGAGGTGGTCGGTATCAATCTGCAGCAAGGTGGGGTGCGCCCCCCAGAGCAGGTGCAGGCCTCCTTTGACGATGTACTCAAAGCGGGCCAGGAGCGCGAGCGGGCCAAGAATGAAGCCCAAGCGTACGCGAATGACGTTATCCCTCGGGCCGTGGGTTCTGCATCGCGCCTGAACGAAGAGGCAGCAGCCTATAAGGCGCGGATTGTTGCCCAGGCGCAAGGTGATGCGCAGCGATTTTCTTCCATCCTTGCGGAGTACCAGAAGTCGCCGCAGGTGACCCGTGACCGCATGTACCTGGAGACCATGCAGCAGATTTATGGCAGCGTGACCAAGGTGCTAGTTGAATCGAGACAGGGGTCCAACCTGTTGTATTTGCCACTGGACAAGATCATGCAAAGTGTCGCCAGCGGAGGAGGGGCTTCTGATGCCCCTGCCGCGAGCACTACGGCTCCTGTGGCGGCACCGGCGGTGCCTTCGTCTACTTTCTCTAATGACCCTCGAGCGCGTGACAGCAGTCGTACACGCGATCGTGAATCTCGCTAGGAGCAGCTCGTGAACAGAGTCGGATTTATTGCATCGACCCTCCTGGTGGTGCTGGCCCTCATGAGTTCCATGCTTTTTGTGGTGGATCAGCGCCAATTTGGTGTGTTGTATGCGCTGGGGCAGATCAAGGAAGTGATCACCGAGCCGGGTTTGAATTTCAAGCTGCCACCACCCTTCCAGAATGTGTCATACATTGACAAACGCCTTCTGACGCTGGACAGCAGCGATACGGAACCTATGCTGACAGCGGAGAAGCAGCGTGTGGTGATTGATTGGTATGTGCGTTGGCGGATCTCTGAGCCTACGGAGTACATCCGCAATGTCGGTCTGGACGAAAGTGCTGGCGCGATGCAATTGAACCGAGTGGTCCGAAATGCATTCCAAGAAGAGATCAACAAGCGCACCGTCAAGGAGTTGCTTTCCCTCAAGCGGGAAGCACTGATGGCGGATGTGAAGCGTGAGGTGCTGGAGACGGTCCGTGGTGCCAAGCCTTGGGGTGTCGATGTTGTGGATGTACGCATTACCCGCGTCGACTACGTGGAGGCGATTACGGAATCGGTGTATCGGCGCATGGAAGCTGAACGCAAACGGGTGGCCAATGAGTTGCGCTCCACGGGAGCGGCAGAGGGTGAAAAAATCCGTGCTGATGCGGACCGCCAGCGTGAAATCACGATCGCCAATGCCTATCGAGATGCTCAGAAGATCAAAGGTGAGGGCGACGCTGAAGCTGCGCGCATTTACGCAGAGGCTTTTGGCCGCGACCCACAGTTTGCGCAGTTCTACCGGAGTCTGGAAGCCTATAAGTCCAGCTTCAACAAGAAAAGCGATGTGATGGTCCTTGACCCATCTTCGTCGGAGTTTTTCAAGACCTTCCGAGGTGGTAATTCAGTGGCTGTACCTGCCGCACCTCGCAAGTAGATCTTGGGCCCGTCGTCGAAGGCCGGCCGCAGTGACTTCTGAAAACCTATGGACAGCACTGGCGCTGGTTCTGGTGATTGAGGGGCTATTGCCTTTCTTTTCACCCCAGAGTTGGCGACGCGCGGTTGCCCAGATTTTGCTGCTGCGGGACGGCCAGGTTCGATTTTTCGCCTTGTTGGCAATCGTCGCTGGTGTGTTGATGCTCTGGCTTTGACCAGCGCATGAGCCGATGGTGGATGGAGTCTCTCGGGACTTCTCTCCGCTCCCGGTAGAATCACGGTTTTAACAGCCCCCCTTTTTCTCCATGTCTGCTTGGGTCCTTCCGGATCACATTGCCGATGTCTTGCCGTCCGAAGCGCGGCACATCGAAGAATTGCGTCGCGGGCTGCTTGATACAGCCCGTTGTTACGGCTATGAGCTGGTCATGCCTCCTTTGCTAGAGCATCTTGAATCTCTGCTGACAGGCACTGGCGAGGCGCTCGATCTCCAGACCTTCAAGCTGGTGGACCAGCTCTCCGGGCGATCCATGGGGCTCAGAGCGGACACCACCCCCCAAGTGGCTCGTATCGATGCGCATCTGCTCAATCGCAAAGGGGTCACCCGCCTTTGCTATTGCGGCCCGGTGCTGCACACACGGCCAGATCGTCCCCATGCGACCCGCGAACCGCTTCAGTTTGGCGCGGAGATCTACGGGCATGCCGGGCTGGAGGCTGATCTTGAGGCATTGCAGTTGGCCCGAGAATGTTTGCGCATTGCCAATGTGCACAACACCACAATTGACCTGGCGGATGTGCGCATCGTCCGAATTCTTCTGGCGGGCGTGCCGTTGAACTCCCAGATCCTGAGTGGTATCCATGCCGCACTTGCGGCCAAGGATGCGGCTGAATTGGCGGCCTTGACTCGCGATTTTCCCCCTGAATCTCGTGAAGGTTTGTTGGCTCTGCTTCAGCTCTATGGAGATCAGGGCGTACTGGTTGAGGCTCAAAAATCTCTCCAGCGCTTTCCTGGCATATCTCAAGTGCTATCAAATTTGAAATGGCTTGCCTCCCGCTTAGAAGGGGCTGCTGTTACTTTCGATCTGGCTGACCTGCGTGGCTATGCGTATTACAGTGGCGCGCGTTTTGCGATCTATGCCCCGGGTGCAAGCGACGCGCTCGTCCGTGGCGGTCGCTATGACGAGGTGGGAGCAGTGTTCGGTCGGACCCGTCCAGCGGCGGGATTCAGTCTGGACATCAAGCAGGTGGTGGGTGTGGTCTCGCCGCGTGCGCTAAAGGCTGCCATCCGCGCCCCCTGGGGGGAGGCCGATGACGTGAATGCCGCAATCGCCGAGCTGCGCAAGGCCGGTGAGACGGTGGTTTGCGTTCTGCCGGGACATGGGAGCGAAGTGGATGAGTTTCACTGCGACAGGGAACTGGTGCAGGTTGCGGGCCAATGGGTCGTGCAGGCTGTTTGAGCAATTGTCAATTGAATTGGGTTTGAGATGAAAGCAACCAAAGGTCGCAACGTAGTGGTAGTCGGAACCCAGTGGGGCGACGAGGGCAAAGGCAAGCTGGTTGACTGGCTGACTGAAAGTGCACAAGGTGTTGTCCGTTTTCAGGGCGGGCACAACGCGGGCCACACATTGGTTATCAATGGGGTCAAGACGGCGCTGCATTTGATCCCCAGCGGCATCATGCGCCCTGGCGTCAAGTGCTATATCGGCAATGGCGTAGTTTTGTCGGCTGCCAAGCTGTTCGAGGAAATCGAAGGGTTGGAGAAAGCAGGTGTTGAGGTCCGCTCGCGCCTGCGCATCAGCGAGGCCTGCCCCTTGATCCTTCCATTCCATGCTGCCATTGATGTGGCGCGCGAAGCTGCCCGTGAACAGGGCGGTACGGAGAAAATTGGAACAACCGGACGAGGCATTGGCCCTGCGTACGAGGACAAGATTGCCCGCCGTGCCTTGCGCGTCCAAGACTTGAAGTACCCAGAGCGGTTTGCAGCCAAGCTGCGTGAATTGCTGGATCTCCACAACCACATCCTTACGACCTACCTGCGCTCTGGCTCCTTC
>NZ_LMJC01000001.1:0-2500 GCF_001429215.1 Acidovorax sp. Root267 | reverse complement strand
GTGTTGCAAAACTAGCGGATGAGCTGTGGATAGGGGTGAAAGGCTAAACAAACTTGGAAATAGCTGGTTCTCTCCGAAAACTATTTAGGTAGTGCCTCAAGTATTACCGTCGGGGGTAGAGCACTGTTTAGGCTAGGGGGTCATGGCGACTTACCAAACCTATGCAAACTCCGAATACCGACGAGTACAGCTTGGGAGACAGAGCACCGGGTGCTAACGTCCGGACTCAAGAGGGAAACAACCCAGACCGCCAGCTAAGGTCCCTAAAATTGGCTAAGTGGGAAACGAAGTGGGAAGGCTAAAACAGTCAGGATGTTGGCTTAGAAGCAGCCATCATTTAAAGAAAGCGTAATAGCTCACTGATCGAGTCGTCCTGCGCGGAAGATGTAACGGGGCTAAGCCAGTTACCGAAGCTGCGGATTTGCAATTTATTGCAAGTGGTAGGAGAGCGTTCTGTAGGCCTGTGAAGGTGTCTGGTAACGGATGCTGGAGGTATCAGAAGTGCGAATGCTGACATGAGTAGCGTTAAAGGGGGTGAAAAGCCCCCTCGCCGTAAGCGCAAGGTTTTCTACGCAACGTTCATCGGCGTAGAGTGAGTCGGCCCCTAAGGCGAGGCAGAGATGCGTAGCTGATGGGAAACAGGTCAATATTCCTGTACCGATCAATAGTGCGATGTGGGGACGGAGAAGGTTAGCTCAGCCAACTGTTGGATATGTTGGTTCAAGCCTGTAGTCGTGCCTGGTAGGYAAATCCGCCGGGCTTAGATGAGGGGTGATAACGAGTCTGCTTGCAGACGAAGTGAGTGATACCCTGCTTCCAGGAAAAGCCACTAAGCTTCAGCTATTGACGACCGTACCGCAAACCGACACTGGTGCGCGAGATGAGTATTCTAAGGCGCTTGAGAGAACTCAGGAGAAGGAACTCGGCAAATTGATACCGTAACTTCGGGAGAAGGTATGCCCCAAGTAGGTGAACCTGTACAAGGCGAGCCCAACGGGGTTGCAAAAAATCGGTGGCTGCGACTGTTTAATAAAAACACAGCACTCTGCAAACACGAAAGTGGACGTATAGGGTGTGACGCCTGCCCGGTGCTGGAAGATTAAATGATGGGGTGCAAGCTCTTGATTGAAGTCCCAGTAAACGGCGGCCGTAACTATAACGGTCCTAAGGTAGCGAAATTCCTTGTCGGGTAAGTTCCGACCTGCACGAATGGCGTAACGATGGCCACACTGTCTCCTCCTGAGACTCAGCGAAGTTGAAATGTTTGTGATGATGCAATCTCCCCGCGGAAAGACGGAAAGACCCCATGAACCTTTACTGTAGCTTTGTATTGGACTTTGAACAGATCTGTGTAGGATAGGTGGGAGGCTTTGAAGTGAGGTCGCTAGATCTCATGGAGCCAACGTTGAAATACCACCCTGGTGTGTTTGAGGTTCTAACCTAGGTCCATTATCTGGATCGGGGACAGTGCATGGTAGGCAGTTTGACTGGGGCGGTCTCCTCCCAAAGCGTAACGGAGGAGTTCGAAGGTACGCTAGTTACGGTCGGACATCGTGACGATAGTGCAATGGCATAAGCGTGCTTAACTGCGAGACTGACAAGTCGAGCAGATGCGAAAGCAGGACATAGTGATCCGGTGGTTCTGTATGGAAGGGCCATCGCTCAACGGATAAAAGGTACTCTGGGGATAACAGGCTGATACCGCCCAAGAGTTCATATCGACGGCGGTGTTTGGCACCTCGATGTCGGCTCATCTCATCCTGGGGCTGTAGCCGGTCCCAAGGGTATGGCTGTTCGCCATTTAAAGAGGTACGTGAGCTGGGTTTAAAACGTCGTGAGACAGTTTGGTCCCTATCTTCCGTGGGCGCTGCAGATTTGAGGAAGCCTGCTCCTAGTACGAGAGGACCGGAGTGGACACACCTCTGGTGTATCGGTTGTCACGCCAGTGGCATTGCCGAGTAGCTAAGTGTGGAAGAGATAACCGCTGAAAGCATCTAAGCGGGAAACTCGTTTCAAGATGAGATCTGCCGGGGCCTTGAGCCCCCTAAAGAGTCGTTCAAGACCAGGACGTTGATAGGTCAGGTGTGGAAGCGCAGTAATGCGTTAAGCTAACTGATACTAATTGCTCGTGCGGCTTGACCCTATAACTTTGATAGCCAACACACGAAAGTGTGAAAAGCTCAAAGATTGTTATGCCAAGTTGACGCAGTCAAAAGACACAAAATCTGATTCCAAACTCTATGAATTCGCCAGGCTGTTCCATGAACAGCCCAGCACCAAGTTATGCCTGATGACCATAGCAAGTTGGTCCCACTCCTTCCCATCCCGAACAGGACAGTGAAACGACTTTGCGCCGATGATAGTGCGGGTTCCCGTGTGAAAGTAGGTCATCGTCAGGCTCTTACAGCCCAGAAAACCCCAGTCAGCAATGACTGGGGTTTTTTGCTTTGGGGTCGTGAAATCCTTTGGAGCGGTGACATCCAAAGTGCTTCATTCATTG